>NZ_JAPFDR010000073.1 GCF_026168755.1 Clostridium sp.
AATGAAATGACTTTCGAAGCTTTAGCTCTTTTTCTGGAAAAAACAATATAAATTCTTAACGCAAATTACACAATTCCTGGAGATAATATCATTAATTTTCGTCATCACGGCATTCAAGCTCTAACGAACAATTTAGTTATTTTTCTTTGTTTTTTTATCATTTATTAAAGTTGCTACTAATGCAGTTGATGCAGCTAATAATACCGCTAATTTTCCTATATTTTTTCTCTTCATTATCTTACCTCTACTTAAACTCAAAATTTTTAGTATAATTATACATCCATATAATTAATTAGTAAATTACTTAAATTGATTTATGTCACTATGATATGTATATCCAGCACTTTTTAATTTTTCTTCTATTAAATTTTTACTAATATCCATATCATCACAATAACTATCTAAATCAGAATAAAAATCCCTAAGTTTCATATTAATCATACTTACTAATATATTAGGATCCATTTTTAATAATACTTCTCTATCCATAATTTCCTCCATTTTCACATTTATTTCTTTAATAATTGTAACATATATTTAATATGTTTACCCATAATTATATTTTATATAAAATTAAGCTAAAGTACATATTCTGTGCACTTTAGCTTAATTCATAAATTTATCTTATTACTATTTGTACCTATTTATTTTTTCCAACATTATTTACTTCTGGCACCCTTGCAGCTATAGGTTTTTTAGAACCTTTAAAATGATCATTTTCCCAAGTTGCTCTTTGACCTTTTTTAGCCATAATATCACCTCCACTAAATACTATATATTTAGTATTAGCAAGATAGCTTGTTTTATTCTAATTAAAATATATGATCAATAGTATTTGTTATTTATTTTTGGGTGTATCTGGATCTAAGAATGAATATTTTTCTCCATCCTTTTCCCATCCTAAAATTGAATTCATATTTACATTTGCAGCTGACTTAAATATTGATTTATCAACATCATTAAAAGTCTTCTTTAATTCTGCAATTAAAGCTTTAATTTCATGTCTTTTATTACCGATTTTTTCTGCTGCAACCATACATGCACAATTTAATGGCCAAAGACCTGTATATTTAATAAATCTCTTAATAGCTTCCTCTTCTATATAATAAAGAGGTCTAATTAACTCTATTCCTTCAAAGTTATCAGCTTTTAATTTAGGTAGCATTGTTTTAAAATTACCTGCATAAAGTACATTTAACATTGTAGTTTCTATTACATCATTATAGTGATGTCCAAGTGCTAACTTATTACATCCAAGTTCCCTAGCTTTATTATATAGTGAACCTCTTCTCATTCTTGCACAAAGATAACAAGGATAATCCTTTGCTTTTTCATCAATTATTTCAAATATTTTTGATTCATATATATGTACTGGAATATTTAAATGCTCACAATTTTCTATAAGTAAATCTTTAATTTGTGGATGATATCCAGGATCCATTGCTATAAATTCAACTTCAAAATTTACTTGCCCATGTTTTTTTAGCTCTTGAAACAACTTTGCCATAAGTAAAGAATCCTTACCTCCAGATATTGCAACAGCTATTCTATCTCCTTCTTCAATAAGCTGATAGTCCTTAACAGCCTTTATAAACTTAGACCAAATTGGTTTTCTATATCTCTTAACTATACTTCTTTCTATTTCATCAAGAGTTTTTTTAGCTTCTTCTGGAACTATTCTTTCGCATCCATGACCTGCTATACTACTCATAATTATCACCTCATATTTTTAATAACAAAATCAATTTTACTTAAATTATAAAATAAAAGCAACTATTTGATTACTTTCCCTTAATAAAGAATAGTAGGCAAGTCAATTCACCCTTAACATACCTACTATAACATAAATTATATAATTATTATCTGTAACTAATTTCGCCAAGACCTGGAACATGATCAAACTCTATTTTAGAGTTTTTATAAGTAAATTCTATACCATCTATCCATTCACCAGTATAATTTTTTTGTAATAATGTTGTTATTAAGGTATACTCAGTTACACTTCCTCCTGCAGAACCAGCAAAATAATTATTAACCCAATTTATTCCCTCATACTTATCAAAAGTAATATCTGTAGCATTATTCCCCAATTCATTTAAATTAAATAAAGCTATTTTCTTTCCTTCTACATTATTAATTTTAACAAATTCAATCGGTAAACTATCAAATACCTTTTCACTTAATTCATTTGATAGTTTTTCTATCTTTTCTTCTAATGATAAATTTTCATCTACATCAATAGTTCCTATCACTACTTGCTCATCTGTATTTGCATCCTTTGAATATAATAGCATTTCCATAGTCTTTATTGATTCTTGATTATCTACGTTTTCTGTTTTATCCTTATTTTCTTCTTCTTGATTACTATTAGATTGTTGATTATCTATATTTTCTGTTGAAATATTAGAATTATCATCTGTAGACGTATTTTTCTCTGTGCATCCTACTACTCCAAATGCAACACAACATATTACTATAGTTGCTAATATTTTTCTCAACCTTATACTTCTCATAATCTTCCTCCAAGCTATCTATCTTCTTATTTTAAATTGCTTTTTATTGATTTCAATATTGTATTATAATATAAATTATATATTTTTTCTACAGTTCCTATATTTTTTAATAATTCTTAAAAACTCCATACAATTGAAACTTTAATACTCCTCTTCAGAAGTACCAATATATATTTATTTTTTAATAATAAGATTTTTATTAAATGAACCTAAAGTAAATACTTCTATATTTAAGCTTCTTGCCATTTTTAAAATCTCATTAATCTCTGAATTAGGTTGATATACTAATATATCTGTACTTTCATCTATATTATTTACTATACTTCCCCCATTTAATTTGATGCTTCTAATTATTCTTTCTCTAGCAGCATCATTACTTATAAGTAATTTAATATTTTTTCTTAAAATATTTATGCCGATTAATTCTTCATTTCCTAAATCTATATTTAAAATATCATCTATTTCAATTTTATCTTTTTTAATTTTCCCCTCTAATATATCTCTAAAATCAGAAATAGTAATTATGTCACAACCTAAAACTTTTGCTTTTCTTAATTTACTACCTGGTTTTTCACCAACAATTAATATATCACATTTTTTAGTTACAACATTATCTACATTAGCTCCTGCTTGTCTTGCTAACCTCATTAATTCTCCCCTAACTAAAAATCCCCTTCCTGTGAATACAATATTTTTTCCTCCTAATATTTCTTTTGCTGATTGAAAATTGAATTCCTTATAATTTATTCTTCCTTGCATTTATATATCATTCCTCAACTAAAAATATAAAAATAACTTTTCTTTATCCTTTGTTAATATCATTATGTATTATAAAAACATTTAATTTCTATTATATCACTTATTAATTGTAAAAAATACTAATATACTTAATATAAATTAGCCGTATACATATTATAAAATCCTTTAATCTCCTTTAAATATGTAATAATTCAGAAATATATTATAATGTTCTCAAATCTACTAAATAATATTAATTCTCTAATAACTCTAATAACTCTAAAAAAATTATGTCAACTTTTTCTATGAAATTCATAGTATATATTATAAAAACTAATTAGGAGGAATATTATTATGAGAAATAATTGTAATAACAATCAATATGATTATGAAAATTATAATAAATGTGAAAACAAAAGGGAACAAACCCACGTTCATGAGTTCGAAGGTTCAACAATGTTCGCAGAAGAAGATGAGGATAGACACAACCATCGTTTTGCTGGAGTTACAGGTGAAGCTATAAGAAGAGGAAATTCTCATGTTCACAAACTAGCTACTAATACAGATTTTGTAGATCACTACCATGAAATTTGTGATACTACTGGACCTGCAATAGATGTTGGTAATGGAAAGCACGTTCATCTTGTAAAAGGTTATACTACTCGCAGAGATGGACATCGTCACGAATATATTTTTGCAACTTTAATAGAGGCACCTACAGTAGACGAAAATGATTATGACTGCTAGTTACTAATATCCTATTATAAAATAACACAATATAATTTATAGAAATACAGTAGGCTATTTAAAAATGGCCTACTGTTGCAATACATATCTATATCTATTTAATTTTTAACTTTATGCAATTAAAATATATAAATTGTCTATTTAAAAATAAATTTATTTACTCAACTAAAATGTTATACCACAATTTTTTTCAATTCGAATATCTTGTTCAAAGTTAAAGAAATCATCTTTATCATATTTTTCTTTTATCTTCTTTAATAATATAGAATTTTCCCCATAATATTCTTCTTCATAATTATCTATTTCCGCACATGGAAAATTAACAAATGATCCTTTAGTTATTGATTTTATGTACTTTAAATTTTCTACTACCCAACTTCTATTTATTTGTGCATATTTTGCATCTTCCCATACAGATTGGAATCCTAATATAAAGTTTGCATCTCTATGATAAAATGCCGTACTATCCTTTTTAACCTCTTTTATAACTCCACCTAATCCGTAAAATGTTATTGCAGTATAAATAGCACCTTCAGCTCTTTCTTCTATTAAATTTAAAAGCTCTATAATCTCTTCTCTAGTATAATCTCTGTATACAAAATTTCCTGAACTCTTATATCTTTCATATTCCGGATGACTATCTTGTATTATTCTATTAGCTTCAAGAACAGTCATATACTCTAAACTATAAATTCCTGAAGAAACAATATCCTTTATAGGTTTTAAAACATCATTAGCTAACTTTTTATCTCCATAGACTAATCCAACTATTTTTACTCCTCTTCCCTTTTCACTTGAGTTGTAAATAGCCATTTTAAAATTAGCTCTTTTATCTAAAATTTTATATTTTTCTTGCCATGCTTCTATGAGACTTATATTTTCTTCAAAGTCAATATTAGTGAAATCAATATTAACTAATGTTGCCATTTCTATTTTAGGGGGTAAATTAAATGTCATAGATGTTACTATACCAAAATTCCCTCCACCACATCCTCTTAAAGCCCAAAATAAATCTTCATTTACATCCTTATTACAAACTATTAAATTACCATTACTATCAATTAATTCTGCTTCTACTAATCTGTCACAGCCTAGCCCTAAAAGCCTAGCAGAATACCCCCATCCTCCACCTAAAGTGAAAGCTACTACACCAACAGTTGGACAACCTCCCCCTGGAAATGGATATCTCATTTTTCCTGTTGCTTCATAAAGCTCTCTATTACGTGTTCCGCCTTGAATCTTTACAGTTTCATTTTTTTCATCTATATGAATTTTATTCATTTTACTAATATCAATAACTACTACATCATTTCCGGTTGAGTATCCTTCATAATGATGACGTCCACTTCTTATTCTTATTGAAAGTGAATTAGCTTTAGCAAACATTATTGCATTTCTAATATCCTCTTCTGTCTCACAGTATACAATTACTAACGGATATTTTTCTATAGCTCTATTCCAACCCTTTCTTTCTTCTTCATACTCAAAATCATCTTTAGTAACTACTTGTCCAGTTAATCCTCTATAATCAAAGTTAATCATTCTTTCACCTCACCAATGTTTCTCCCTAATATGTAATTACTTTTATATTATTTATTAATATTATAAATAATATAAATTCTTACGCATATCTTTGATAATATCATAACTCAAGTCTTATTTTCTATAATATCTAAATATTTTAATTTTATGTATCAAAATAGCAACAAAATTAACATCCTCGCTATAAATTTTAACACATAAATAAGCAGAGTAATTACTCACCCTGCTAAAATTCATACCTTATATACTAATTTATTCAGCATATTTCTTTAATATTTCAATTATTATATTTGTAGCTATTTCCATTCCTTCTACAGTAATATGCTCATATTCTCCATGGAAAGCATATCCACCGGTTCCTAAGTTAGGACAAGGTAATCCCATATAACTTAAAGTAGCTCCATCAGTTCCACCTCTAATTGGTTCAATTACAGGTGTAACATTTAAAATTTCCATTGCAGCTTTAGCATTATCAATTAAATGCATACAAGGTTTAACATGTTCAGCCATATTCTTGTATTGATCTGTAATTGTTAATTTTACTGTGCCTTCTCCATATTTTTCATTTAATAATTTTTCAATTAATTTTAATGTAGATTTCTTAGAATCAAGCTTACATGCATCATGATCTCTTAATATATATGATAATACAGCATTATCAGTATTTCCCTTAAAGCTTTCTAAATAATAAAAGCCTTCATATCTTTCCGTATGTTCTGGTTTTTCACCTTGAGGCAACATTCTATCAAATTCAATCCCTACATTTGTTGCATTAATCATTGTATCCTTTGCCGAACCTGGATGAACAGAAACACCATGAATTTCAACTGTTGCTTCTGAAGCATTGAAGTTTTCATAAGAAATTTCTCCTTCTACTCCACCATCCATTGTATACGCAAATTGTGCACCAAAGTTTTTAACATCAAACTTATTAGCTCCTCTACCAATTTCTTCATCTGGAGTAAAGCCTATGCATATCTTTCCATGAGGTATATTTTCATTTATTATTCTTTCACAAGCTGTCATTATTTCAGCAATACCTGCTTTATCATCAGCTCCTAAAAGAGTAGTTCCATCTGTTGTAATTAAAGTTCTTCCTTTTAAATTCTTTAAATGTGGAAATTTTTCTACTGAAAGAACTGTTCCATTTAATAAAGTTAAATCTTCACCATTATAATTTTCTACTATTTGAGGATTAACATTTTCTCCTGGTGCTGCTGGTGCAGTATCCATATGTGCAATAAACCCAATACTAGGTTTATCTTCATATCCCTTAGTTGCTGGAATAACTCCATAAACATAACAATTTTCATCTAACTTAACATCTTGAATTCCAATTTCCTTCATCTCTTCAACTAGTATATTAGCTAAATCAAATTGTCTTTTAGTTGATGGTGTAGTTTCTGATTTTGGGTCAGATGTTGTATATATTTTTGCGTATTTTATTAATCTTTCATATGCTTGCATAATTTTTCTCTCCTTCTATATAAACTATTTTTTTATTTACAAAATTCTATTATATTTTGTACTTTGAAAAAGTCATAGATGCTTATTTTTCTATCTCATAATAATTCTATATATTTTAAAACAAATATATTTACTTAGAGTTATATTAATTACTATTATATCCTGTTTTGTCCAATTTATAAACTATTAAGCAATATTCACTATTTATTTTAAAGTAAAAAAGTATAGTGAAAATAATTATTTAACACCATACTTTTTTCTTAATTTATCATTATTATCTTAATATGTTTATAAATAAAGTAATAACAGCTGAATTAACAAAATCTACAAAAAGTGCTCCTACAATAGGTACTACAAAATACGGTGTTGGTGCAAATCCAAATTTAGATGAAAGTGCATCCATATTTGCTACTGCATTTGGGGTTGCCCCCATTCCAAATCCACAACTTGCAGATGCAAAAACTAAAGCATCATAATCTTTTCCCATAACTCTAAAAGTAATAAAATATGCAAACATAGCCATAAGCACTGATTGAGCAACTAGCATAACAACAAGTGGTAATGCTAAATCAAATAACTCCCAAAGCCTTAATCCCATTAAAGCTATGCATAAGAAGTAGCTTAAGCTAATGTTCCCTATTACTTCTATTTCTTTCTCCTCAATTTCTAGCTTCCTTATATCGCAAAAATTTCTTATAATAGCAGCTGCAATCATAGCTCCTATATATGATGGAAATGTAAGTCCTGTATCTTGAATAATATTAGATATAATTGAACCTATTCCCATTGCAAAGAAAAGATAAGCTGAACCATTCATTAGCCTATGGTGACAAAGTACTGCTTGATTATCTTCATGGAAATCACTTAGGGGAATGGAGTGATCTTTTGACTCCTTAGGTGTTTTAAGCTTATAATTTTCTATTAAATTTTTGGCTACAAAACCACCTATAAAACTTCCCATAACTAATCCAAAGGTTGCAGATGCAAAAGAAACTGTTGTGGCACCATTAACTCCTAATTCCTCTAAAAGTGGTCCAAAAGAACCAGCTGTTCCATGTCCTCCAACCATAGAAATTGAACCTGTACATAATCCTAATAAAGGATTCAAATTAAATACTTTTGCTAATGTAGCTCCAACTATATCCTGTGAAATAACTAAAAGTACAGCTACTCCTAAAAAAATAACCACCTTTATTCCACCATTTTTTAATATTTTAAAGCTTGCAGTGAAACCAACGCTAGCAAAGAATGCAGTCATAAATAAATTTTGTAATGTTGTATCTATTACTATAGTTGCTAAATTAGTTACCTTAAAAAATAACATAACTAACGAAAATAAAAGTCCACCAACTACCGGTGATGGTATACAATACTTAGATAAAAATCTCACTTTTTTTCTAAGATATGTTCCTAAATAAAATACAACAGTTACTAATGCCATTGTTTGAAAAATATCTAATTTTAACTCCATCTTATATCCTCCCTTTTACTTCCTTTATATTATTGTATAAATGTATTTTAACACAAATTTATACATTTTTGTCTTTTTATGAAGAATATAATTCTTTTGTAATGTGTATTTTTATCATTGATAAATTTAAAATGTTGTTTCATAATATGTATTAAATTTAAAATATTTATTTTAAGGAGATGAAAGTTCTATGTTCTCAAATAAAAATAAGATTATTAATTTAGTATGCCCCGTTTGTGGTGAAGAAATGAATGAATATAAATATGGATATGATAATAATGTTCATGGCAAAATTTATTTTAAATGTGAACATTGTGGCCATAAAGAAAGTAAAATTTTATAAAGTATAATTTTTTATCACTTTTTTTCAATTTTCTACATAAAGTATTATCATAGAGAATTTAACGAAGGGATATACTATTATGTACTATAAAAGAATCGATGATTGTATAAACTGCAATGATTGTGTAAATGATCCATCTGAGTTATCATGTAACATTGCTTGCTCTAACACTAAAAAGAACTGTTATGAATCTTATAAAGTTTTTGATCCTGAAACTTATGCAAAAGCATGTGTTGTTCTACAACCTTATCAAAATTTATTTGATATAAATTCTGCATTCTATGCAGGAACAATTTTTAAGGATCTATATAGTCCTTATTGTGCTATTAAGTATTCTAAGGAGGCAAAAAAATGAATCAACGTGAGTGTTTAGATGCAATTAGAAAATTACAGTTTTTTGCTATAGACTTAAACTTATATTTAGATAATTTTCCTAACTGCAAGGATGCAATAGACGACTATAAATTAATTTCTTCCAAACTAAGAAAGTTAATTTGGGACTATGAGCAATCATATGGACCATTAAGCAACTTTGGTTCAGCTTATATTCAAAATCCTGATGCTTGGATTGATACTCCTTGGCCTTGGGAAAATGAAAGTAACAGGGAGGATTAATTTATGTGGTATTATGTTAAAACTTTAGAGTATCCTATTAATTTGAAATCTTGTGATTTAAATATGGCAAAACTAATAATAACACAATATGGAGGTCCTGATGGTGAGTTAGGAGCTGCTCTTAGATATTTAAATCAAAGATATACAATGCCAACAAATAAATCAAAGGGATTACTAACAGATATAGGAACTGAAGAAATGGGACATGTTGAAATGCTTGGAACAATGGTCTATCAGTTAATGGAAAATGCATCTATTGAGCAAATAAAAGCTGCTGGATTAGCTGGACACTATGCTGATCATGGTAAAGCATTATTTTATACAGATGCAACAGGTAACCCATGGACTGCAACTTATATCCAAGCCAAAGGCGATGTCATTGCTGATATACATGAAGATATGGCTGCTGAACAAAAAGCTAGAGCAACTTATGAATGGTTAATGAACTTAACAGATGATGCAGAAATTAAAAAGATTTTAGGTTTCTTGAGAGAAAGAGAAGTAGTTCACTATCAAAGATTTGGTGAAGCTTTAATGGATATCCAAGACAACGTAAAACCTAGCAAATTTAATTGTAGATAAATAATGATTCTTTAATATAAATAAAATCCGACCCTGTAAAAAACTTTGTGTAAACTGAATAAAATCAACTCCTTCTTGGCAATAATTGAGATAAGAAATTATTACAAGAAGGAGTTTTTTATATGTCAAATATGTCGAAAGAATTATTAAGAGAATATATTAAGGAGCAAAA
>NZ_JAPFDR010000038.1 GCF_026168755.1 Clostridium sp.
AGACCGAGACTTTGCCTCCGACTTCCTTCAGATTCCACCTCACGATGGACACCCTTGTCCTTGGCTAGTGGTTCCCACTACCAAGCCCACAACGGACTTTCACCGTCAAGTTGTTGCCCATGCTGGGCACACATTAAAAAATAGATAGGATATAAAACTCCTATCTATTTTTTATAGCTATAAATTATTGTTCATCTACAATTGGGTAAATAAACTCATTTGTAGAACTTAATTTTCCACCACCAGTAGTACGTTGAGTGACTACTATTGAAGAGTTAGGCTCTAAAGTAATATCATTAACCATAAGTGTATTAGAATCTATAAATACAGTTTTATTATATTTGCCATTTATATATACTTTACTGAATTCATTAAAGTTCTCACCTTTTACAACAAGATTATTTTTGCCTTCTAATTCATCTATTTCTTCAATAGCCTCAGAATCTTCAGAAGGTTCAATACTTTCTAGAACTTCAACTTCTTCAGTAGTAGTAGTTTCTTCATAAATATCTGTTATAGAAATATCGTAAGTTCCCATTTTTAAGTCAGTTGCTATAAATGGATTAATGCCACCATAGATATATTGTTCTCCATATAACATATCATATTGTAATAATTTTAAATCATCTAAATAGTTAGGTGTGTTTTTAAATTGATTATGGAATTTTGTTAAAACACCATTATCTATATCTAAGCTATTTAATACAGATGATGTTAATTGATATGCAGTTAAATCTTGATCATTTTTAGGCATATCGAAATTGCTCCAAACAACATATTCAGTTTGGAATATTGAATTATTAACTAAATCTTCATCACTAAATCCTAATGTTGGTAAGTGATCGCCAAATAAAACTAAAACAGTTTCTTCATCTCTATTAGAAAGTGCTTCTACTAATTGCCCCACAAATTGATCCACTTCATGTAATTGATTTATATAATAAGTGAAAGCATTAGTAGTTTCTTCATCAGGTAATCCACTAACTTGAATTTTAGGATTTTCTAATATTTTTTCTTTTGGATAATCACCATGGGCTTGTACAGAAATAGTATATACAAAATCTGATCCTTCAGTAGAATTTAAAGATTTAAGTATTTCATCTGTAAGATAAAAATCTTTTGCCCAATCCTTTGGAGTATATTCTTCAACATTCATATATTCTAAAGATGTGAATGTATCAAATCCTAGTTGTGAAAATACAAAATTTCTACCGTAGAAAGTTCCTTTATTATTATGAATAGCATGAGTTGAATAACCTAATTCTTTTAAATCATAGCTTACACTTTCAGCAGTACTTTCTTGAAGAATAGTCTTATAAGGGTACTCTCCAGGACCGAAGAATTGTAAACTCATACCACTTAGTACTTCGAATTCTGTATTTGCAGTACCAGCACCAACAGATGGAACTGTTAAATATCCAGACGAATAGTTTTCCATAAGACTTCTAAAGTTAGGTACTGGGTCTTCAGAAAATTGTAAATACTTAACTAATGTTGGATCAAAAAATGATTCTAATTGAACCATTACTATATTTGGCTTATCTGTGTTAGTTTTATGATTTAATCCACCTTCTGTACTAGCTAGTAAAATATCATTGCTGCCAAGTTCATTGCTTGTATTATTTGATGCAATTAAATCAGAAATGGAAGCAATTTTTTCCTCAGAATAATCTTTTGGCTTATCAATACCAGTATTTAATAAGGTATTAGAGAAGCAATAAGGAAAACCATAATCTTCATAGGCAAATGCAATATTTCCAAAGTAAGAAGTGATTACATTGAATCCTAAAGCAACTTTTGTTGAAAGGAAAAGAAAAGCCCATACAGATGAAACAATTAATATATTTTTCTTATAATTAAGTTTTCCTTTATATTTAGGACCTTTAAAGAATAGGAATACAATTCCAAGAACTACAGCAATTAAAAAGCCTGCTATAAGGTTAGTAACAGTTGGAGATAAATATTTAGATATTATCCCTAAACCTAAATCAGCAAGTGTTAAATCAGTAGCTGTAAAAGGGGTTACCCTATTACTTAGTATGATTCCATTAGTTATACCAAATCCTATCCATATAGCACTTATTAAAGTGAAGAAAAAAGTCCTTCTTTTAAATAGTAATACAATAGATAGTGTAGATAATATAATTAAGCAATTATATAAAAATACTAGTGGAGATCCGAATATATAGCTAAAAGTATCACCTAGACTTCTTCTACTACAAAGTTCAATTATAAAGTTAATAATTAATGGAGCTAATAAAAATTTCAAAAATGAGCGAGTAGATTGCTCCTTAAAAGAAAGTTTCATAAAAAATCCCCCTGTTAATGTTTATTTCTTTGTTAAATATTTGTTAAAAAATAAAACTACTATTAAATCATAAAATATTATACAACTATTAAATTAATATTCCAAGAAAAGAAAACGATAACATAAAATAATTAAGAAAAAAATAATAAATGTAACAAAAATTTAATTAATCACGACATAGCAGCGAAAAAATGAAATATTTATTTTCCGGGAACTGTGAAATTTTCGCCTAGAATTTATATCTTTGTTCCATTGAACTTGCTAAAGTTGTAAAAGTCGCTTACGCTTCAATACAACTTCTTTACACAAGTTCAATTCCACAAAGATTAAATTCCACGGCTTAATTTCAATGCTCCCTCCAAATTAATATTTCATTTTTTCTTTTTCCATGTGTTTGATTATAATACGACCCTTATAGTTAATGTTTTCTGCTATAAATTTTTCTGGTATGATAGCTAACTTGTATATTAATATTATTAGTTTATTTAAAGATTAGTAATTCATAAGATAAAATATAGCAGAAGTCGTTAACTTTTAAGGTGATTGCGTAGGAAATTGTATCTTTTAGCTTTAAAGCCAGTGATAAAGAAAAATTAATGATATTATTGAAGGAAATATTGTAATTAAGTTTTAGAATTTAATTGTTTTTGGAAGAAAAAGAGCGTTAAGAAGCTGAGGGAATGAAATGACTTTCGAAGCTTCAGCTCTTTTTCTGGAAAAAACAATATAAATTCTTAACGTAAATTGCACAATTCCTGGAGATAATATCATTAATTTTCGGCATCACGGTATTAAAGCTATAACGAACAATTTAGTTATACTGCGTTTAGTAGGGCGTATTGTGATTGATAAAGGTTATAGTAGTGTCCTTTTAATGACATTAATTCATCATGAGTTCCACATTCAACAATACTACCATTATCTATATACATAATTCTAGATGAATTCTTAATAGTTGATAACCTATGTGCAATTATAAATGAAGTTCTTCCTTTAAGAAGTTCATCTAGTCCTTTTTGAAGAAGAAGTTCAGTTTGGGTATCTATACTAGAAGTAGCTTCATCTAAAATTAGTATTTTAGGATCAGCAAGTAATGCTCTGGCAAATGATATAAGTTGTCTTTGGCCAACAGAGAGACGACTACCCCTTTCATTTACTTCTGTATAATAGCCATTTTCAAATTCCATTATAAAATCATGAGCTCTAACAACTTTAGCAGCAGCAATTACTTCTTCATCAGTAGCCTTAAGATTACCATAACGTATGTTATTCATTATTGTTCCAGAGAATATAAATGAATCTTGAAGCATTATTCCCATTTGTTCTCTAAGTGATTTTAGAGTTACGTCACGGATATCAACACCATCAATTAAAATTTGTCCTTCATTTATGTCATAGAATCTACTTATTAAACTTACAATAGTACTTTTACCAGCACCAGTAGGACCAACTAAGGCTATTGATTCACCACTTTGTATATTAATATTTATATTTTTTAATATAGGATTATCTTCCTCATACATAAATGTTACATCCTTAAACTCTACGTGACCTTCTATAGGGGGAAGTGTAGTAGCACTTTCTTTATCATGGATTAAAGGTTTTTCATCCATTGTTTCAAATATTCTTTCAAGATATGCCATAGCATTGATTATAGTATTATAAAAGTTACCTATATTAGTTATAGGGGCCCAAAATCTCCATACATATCCTATAAATGCAACCAATACACCTACCTTAATAGAAGAATCAAATATTAAAATACCAAAAAGGTAAATTAGGGCAACAGATGCAACAGAAATAATATCAATAGATGGCCATACTAAAAAGTTTAATTTAACAGAGTCCATCCAGGCATCACTATATTGCTTACAAACATCTTTATAAATATGCATATTTTCTTCTTCTCTAGAAAATGATTGAGTTACTTTTATTCCATTTATACTTTCATGAACATATGCATTCATATTTGATTGTTTTGAACTAAGTTTTTGATGTGCTCTTCTTTGAGCCTTTTTTATAGACATTATAACTGTCATAAGTAAAGGTAAACCTAGTAAGCTAACTAAGGCTAACCTATAATCTAATACAAACATAAAGATTACGGTAATTATTAAAGTAACAGTATCAGCTATTAAATTAACAAAACCATTAGATAATAAATCACTTAGGGAATTTATATAGTTTACAACTCTAACTAATATTTTTCCATGTGGTCTACTATCGTAATAGCTAAATGGTAATGTTTGAAGATTAACGAATAAATCCTTTCTCATATCAACTAAAATATCTTGACCAACTTTACCCATTGTTATTATACGCTGTTTCATAAATGCACTAACTAATATAAGGGATAGTGCATAAATAACTGATAATATTACTAAATTTACTAAGTTTCCTGATGGAATAATATCATCTAATGCAATTTTTATTAAATATGGACCAAGTAAAGAAACAAAGCTTGAAATTAGCATTAAAGTCACAGAAAGTATAACTTTATTTTTATAGGGTTTCATATATCTTATAAGTCTTTTCAGATGAGAAAGGTTAAACCCCTCTTGTAATTCTTCATCTACATCATATTTATTTCTAGCCATTTAAATCGCCTCCTTAGATACATTAAAGTCTCCAAATTGAGTTTTATAAACTTCATAATAATAACCTTTATTTTTAACTAATGAATCATGAGTACCACTTTCAATAATTCGTCCATTTTCAAGAACTAAAATTAAATCAGCAGATTTAACAGAAGATATTCTATGAGCTATTATAAAGTTAGTTCTATTTGGGTTATTCAAATTAACTTCTTGTTGAATTTTAAATTCAGTTTCCATATCAACTGCAGATGTTGTGTCATCTAAAATTAATATTGAAGGATTAGTAATAAGTGCCCTAGCTAAAGAAATTCTTTGTCTTTGTCCACCAGATAAACCGACTCCTCTTTCACCGACGATGGTGTCATAGCCTTCAGGCATTTCAGAGATAAAATTATGGGCTTCTGAAAGTTTAGCTATATCTTTGATTTGTTCTAATGACACAGAAGGGCAGCCATAAGCAATGTTTCCTTCAATTGTATCTGAAAACAAGAATATATCCTGCATTGCCATACCAATAGAAGATCTAAGATGTTTTATGTTTAAATCTTTAATTGGAATATTATCTATATAAATTTCGCCTTCAGTAGCATCATAGAATCTGCAGATTAAGTTAACTAAGCTAGATTTTCCAGCGCCAGTGGGACCTATAATTCCAATAGTTTGTCCCTTTTTAGCTTCAAAAGAAATATTCTTTAATGCAGTAGTATTATCATAACTGAAAGAAACATTATCAAATAATATATCACCACGGATTCTTTCAGGTTTTATTGGACATTCAGAATTTTTAATAGATGATTCCGTATTTAAAAGTTCTCTTATTTTAATAGAAGAAGCAATAAATCTTTCCGTATCATTTATTAAATATCCTGCCATTCTCATAGGATTATTTAATGCCCAAATTAAACCATTAAACACTACTAAATCACCTAGTGTCATAGATTTGTTAATTACTAATATTCCACCAACAAGTATCATTATTATAGATAAAAAGCTTGATAAAAATTCAAGAATAGGCATATATTTTCCTATAATATTTGTAGTATCTAAGTTCTTGTTTTTATAATTTAGGTTTTCATTATCAAACTTTTTAATTTCATAGTCTTCACGGCTAAATGCTTTGACAACTCTATTACCACTAATATTCTCTTGGGTAACGGAATTTAATCTAGAATAAGCCTCTCTTATGTTATAAAAAGTTGGAGAAATTTTTATTCCCATTTTTACAGTAAGTATAGCAATTATAGGGCAAATTGAGAGCATAAATAGTGTTAATGGTAAATTAACATATGCCATTGATATAATTGCAAATATAAATACACTAAAATTTGATAGAATATTATAAACTACCCAAGCTATAAAATGACGAAGGGAATCAGTATCACCTGTCATTCTAGCCATAATATCACCAGTTTTTGTATTATTATAGTAATAAAAATCTAATTTTAATAACCTGGAATATAGATCTTCTCTAATTTTAAGAAGAATATCTTGAGAAACCTTTTCGAAAATAAGTTGATATAAATAGGTTATTAATCCTTTTATTATAACTACAATAAGCATAGTAATAAGAATTGGAATTAATATATTTTTTTCATTGCCGTTTAATACCTTGTCTACAATATCGCCGGCAAGGAATGGGTTTATCATACTCAGTAGTGAAGTTATTAACACCAGTATTAAAGAAATACTATATTTTACAATATGCTTTTTTAAATACCCCATTATCCATTTCAAGCTTTCCATTTGAGCTACCTCCAAATAAACAATTAATATAATTTCCTTATATAGATTATTATTTGTTTGGTAAAAATGAAATGTGATATCTTAAACTATTGATGTATATTATTATATAAAGTTATAATATATGTAGTTAGATGGTATAAGGAGAAAATTATGTTTGAATATGGTTTATGTACAGAAGATTATAATCCAGAGTTATTATTTGCATTTCAAGGAGTAGTTGATGCTACTAAAAGGGAATATGATTTTAAATATCATTGTCATGATTTTTTAGAGTTATCTATTGTGACATCTGGAAAGGTTGAATATTATATTGATGGGAATGAGTATATACTTAATAAGGGAGATTTATTATTATCTAATCCAGGATTGTATCACATGGAAACACCAAATGAAAAATCGAAATATACTCAATTACATATAGGAATAAATAATTTTAAATTAAGTGAAATAAGAGAAAATTATATAGACAACAAAGGGGTAGGCCCTGTATTGAGATTTAAAAAATATGAAAATGAATTTTTAAAATGCTGTGATGAAATTATTAAGGAAGAAAAGATGAAGAGAATGGGTTATCCATTAGTTCTTAAATCTTTAGTAATGAAATTGTTAATAATAATTTGTAGGGAGCTTGAAGATGAAGAAGAAAAAGTAGAAGAGAATATATATAGTTGTTCTTTAGAATCTAATGAAAAGCAAAACATAGTTAAATCCATAATAAGTTATATGAACAGCAACTATATGAATGATATTTCTTTGGACAAGATATCTAAAAATATGTATTTAAGTCCTGTTTATATTTCAAAGATATTTAAGGAAGAAATAGGAGATTCACCAATAAATTATTTAATAAAAATAAGATTAGCAAAAGCAGAAGAATTATTAAAAGATAATACATTGCCAGTGAAAGTTATAGCAAAAAGAGTTGGATACAATGATGCATATCATTTTAGTAAATTATTTAAAAAATATTATGGAGTTTCACCATCATCTTTTAGATAAAATAGTTAAGAGTTGCCTTTAGTAACTCTTAACTATTTTTTATAGAAAAGATTAAGAAAATTGTTTTTCTAATATGAAATCTTAATTACGATTGTGTTTATGAAAATTATGGATATAATTAAAGTAAGGCAAGAGAGGTTAATTAAAATGAATAATAAAATTTTTATTATAGAAGATGAAGAAAAAATAAGAATAGAATTAAGTGAACTTTTAAATAGATATGGATATGAAGCTAGCTATTCAAATGATTTTGAGAATATAGTTGAAATTGCATTAGAATCAAATTCACATATTATTTTGTTGGATATTAATTTACCTTATTACGATGGTTATTATATATGTAGAGAAATAAGAAAGAAATCTAATATTCCAATAATAGTAGTTACAAGTAGAAATAGTGAGGTAGATGAGCTTATGAGTATGAATTTAGGGGCTGATGATTTTGTTACTAAGCCTTACAATACTCAGATTTTACTAGCAAGAATTTCTTCATTACTTAGAAGAACTTATCAAAATATGGATTTAGAGATTTTTGAATTTAAGGGACTTAAATATAATATGTCTACTAGTGAAATGAAATTTGATAATAACAAAGTGGAATTAACTAAGAATGAAAGTAGGATTCTTTATACATTAATTAAAAATAAGGAAAAAATTGTATCGAGGAATGAGTTAATGAAATCATTGTGGCAAAATGATGAGTTTGTGGATGATAACACTTTAACTGTTAATATAAATAGATTAAGAAAAAAGTTAGAAGAAGTAGGTGCAGTAGATTATCTTCAAACTAAGAGGGGGCAAGGATATATTTTAATATGAGAATGGTAGAATATTTTAAGGAGAAAATTATATTTATAATAATTAATATAATTGTTCTAATTATAACATCTTATTTATTGTTTGGATTAAATGTATCGTCTTATGCAATTATTTTGATATGTATTTTAAATTTTTTAGCTAGTATATGTTTTTTCATTTGTGATTATTTAAGAAAAAGCACGTATTTTAAGCGTTTATTAAAAAAATTAGATGAATTGGATAAAAAGTATTTTATTGCTGATGTTGCTAGTGAAGGTGATTTTTTAGAAGGTGAAATTTTATTTGAAATTATAGAGCAAGCAACAAAATCAATGAAAGATGACATAAGTGAAGCTGTAAGAAACAGTACAGATTATAAAGAGTATATAGAACTATGGGTTCATGAGATAAAAACTCCTATAGCAACTTGTAAATTACTTATAGAAAACAATGAAAATGAGGTTACTGAAAGTATTGGTGATGAAGTATCAAAAGTAGAGAATTATATAGAACAAGTTCTGTTTTATGCCAGAAGTAATGCAGTAGAAAAAGATTATTTAATTAAAGAAGTTAACTTAAAAGAGACTATTAACTCTGTGATTAGAAAAAATTCTAATATTTTAATAGAAAAGCAAGTTAAAATTGATATTAAAAATGTAGATAAATTAGTTTATTGCGATAGTAAATGGATTGAATTTATTTTAGGACAAATTGTAAGTAATAGTATTAAATATATGGATAAAAAAGAAAGTGTTTTAAGCATATATGGAGAAAATATAGGAAAAGATGTGATTTTGAAAATATGCGATAATGGAATTGGAATGAATGAAAAGTGTGTAATTAAAGCTTTTGAAAAAGGATATACAGGTGAAAATGGTAGAAGGTTTGGAAAATCTACTGGTATGGGATTATACTTATGTAAAAAGCTTTGTGATAAATTAGGATTAGGAATAAGTATTAGATCAAGAGAAAATGAAGGAACGGAAATTTCTATATTATTTCCTATAAATGATATGTTGAAGTTTTAATAAATAAGTATATTAAGTATATATAGTAAGTATAATAAAATACGCCGTAACAAAAATAAAAATGTTATGGCGTATTTTTGTAACTATTTATTTAGAAAATATTGATTTTTTTAATATTATCATGAACCCAATAAGTGATAGCCCTAAAATTACATGTGAAGTTCCTGCCATATGAGGAAGTCCTGCAAAGTCTTTATTTAATACTTCTAATATTCCACGAGCTACTAAAGTAGAAATTAAAGATAATAAACCAATATTATAAGTTATAAGCCAAATATTAAAGTTTTTAATATTTGAAATAGTAAATACATTTTCTAAAACAACTATAACTAAGAAAAATATAAATCCTAATACTAAAGTATGGGTATGTGCAGCGCTTAATGTTGTAGTACCAGTAAAATCATTAATCTTAGTAAATTCTCTAAAAAATACACCTAAGGCTAGTCCTAAAATCAAATAAAAGAATGATAAATTAAATAGTTTTTTCATATAAGTCACCTCATTATAAATAATAATTATTCTTTAATATCTATTATACAATATATATAACAAAAATGTAAGGTTTATGTTATATAGTTCTATGGATAGTAAATGGTAGTAATTATAAAATTGAAATATAACAAAGTACAAATTAAAAATGTAAGTTAAAAAATGGTTTTGGAGGTTAATATGAGAAATGAAGTTTTAAAAGTAAATAATATAGAAAAATATTATGGCAACAAAAGTAATATAACGAAAGCAATTAATAATATTAGTTTTACTGTGGAAGAAGGGGAGTTCATTGGAGTAATGGGAGCTTCAGGTAGTGGTAAAACTACACTATTAAACTGTATATCAACAATAGATAGAGTTAGCAGTGGACATATTTTTATAAATAATAATGATATTACAAAGCTAAACTCTAAGAAAATAGCAAGGTTTAGAAGAGAAGAGCTTGGATTCATATTTCAGGATTTTAATCTTTTAGACACATTAACATGTTACGAAAATATAGCACTAGCTTTAACTATTTCAAGAGTTAATCATAAGGAAATTGAAATGCGAGTTAAAGAGATAGCCAATAAATTAGGTATTATAGAAATATTAAATAAATATTAAATAAATATCCTTATGAGGTATCTGGAGGGCAAAAGCAAAGGGTAGCTTGTGCAAGAGCAATAATAACTAAACCATCATTGGTTTTAGCAGATGAACCAACTGGAGCTTTAGATTCAAAATCTGCAAAGATGCTTCTTGAAAGTTTAGAACATTTAAATACAGAGTTAAATGCAACTATTATGATGGTAACTCATGATGCTTTTACAGCAAGTTATGCTAGTAGGATTTTATTTATTAAAGATGGTAAGGTTTTTAATGAATTAATTAGAGGAAATGATAGTAGAAAAGAGTTTTTTAATAAGATAATTGAAGTTGTTACTCTTCTTGGAGGTGACCAAAGGGATGTATTTTAAATTAGCTACAAGAAATTTAAAAAAGAGTTTGAAAGATTATACTATTTATTTTTTAACTTTAGTATTTGGTGTTTGTATATTTTATACTTTCAACTCTATACAGTCACAGAGCATAATGATGGAATTAAGTGATGTAAAGGCTAATATGTTTGAGGTAACAAGTGATATTATAGGAGTAGCATCAGTATTTATTTCATTCATATTAGGGTTTTTAATAGTATATGCAAATAATTACCTTATTAAAAGAAGAAAAAAAGAATTTGGAATTTATATGACTTTAGGAATGGATAATAGAAGGCTTTCAACTATTATATTTATAGAAACTATGTTGGTAGGAATAATTTCTTTAGGTATAGGATTAATATTAGGAATATTATTATCACAAGGTATATCAATATTCACATCTAAGTTATTCGAAGTTAATATAACTAAATTTCAATTTGTATTTTCTAAAAAGGCATTTTTAAAAACTATACAAAATTTCGGGATCATTTATTTAGTAGTTCTAATATTTAATTCTATAAATATTAGATATGTAAAGTTAATAGATTTATTAACTGCTTCAAAGAAAAATGAAAAGTTAAAGGTTAAAAATATTTGGGTATCAGTAGTAGTATTTTTAATAAGTGTTGTGAGTATTGCTATTTTATATCATATGGTTTTAAAAAATGGCCTAGCTGTTATAGATATTACAATAGGTAGGGCAATTATATTAGGTATAGTAGGGACATTTTTATTTTTCTTTTCTTTGTCAGGATTTTTTCTTAAAGTATTTCAAAGTAATAAAAAGATATATCTAAAGAATTTAAATATGTTTGTGTTAAGACAAATAAATAGCAAGATAAATACAACATTTATTTCAATGTCTTTTATATGTTTGATGTTATTTGTAGCCATATGCACTTTTTCAGCTGGCCTTGGAATAACTAAGGCTATAAATAGTGATGTAAAAGATTTGACTCAATTTGATGCTAGCTTTTGGTCTTATGATACTGATAATGTATTAAATACAATAAATGAAGATTACTATAGATTAGATGAAATCATAGGTGAAAAGTCACAATATACAGATTATGAAAGTGATTTTACCTATAAAAAATTTTTTGATGAAGAAGTAGTAGAAAAAAATAAAAATTTATATCAAATAGCTCAAGATAGACCAATTAGTATAATTAAGCTTTCAGACTTTAATGAACTTATGAAAATGTTGAATAAAGAAGAGATAGTTTTAAGAGAAGATGAATATTATGCTTTTGGAGATATAAGTGAAGTAATTAAAGATATTCAAGAAAGTATGAATAATGGTGTAGTAGTAGATATAAATAATAGAAAGTTAATACCAGCAAATTATAAAGTTATAAATGTTACTACTTATAATTCAATGATGAAAAGTAATATTTGTACAATTGTTGTTAATGATGAAATAGTGAGTGGCCTTAAACCTGTATTTTGCAATTTAAATATTAATTTTAAAGGAGATATTAAAGAGGCGGAAAAATATTTAAATGAGAACTTTAGAACCCAAGATAGAGAAGATAAAGCTCAAGTATATGGATTAACTAAAAATGAGCTTCTTGATAATTCAGTTGGTGTAGGAGCAATGATATCTTATTTAGCAATTTATATGGGAATAGTATTTTTAATAACATCAGCTGCAGTTCTTGCACTTCAACAATTAAGTGAATCTGCAGATAATGTTTATAGGTATGAAATGTTAAAGAAAGTTGGTGTAGATAATGACATGATTAATAAGGCATTATTTACTCAAATAGGAATTTATTTTATTGTACCATTATCATTGGCTATAGTTCACTCTATAATAGGATTAAAAGTAGCTAGTGAATTGGTTGCAATTTTTGGAAGTGGAAATATTCAATATTATATATTGTTTACAATTATAGTATTAATTATAGTTTATGGTGGATATTTTATTGCAACATATAATGGTGCAAAGAAAATGATTAAGTAGAATAAATAGAAAAATAGGTTTTAAAGCTGTTCGGAAGAGCAGCTTTTTTTAATAGAATGATTATAAATTTTAAGGATTTTATTAATACAAGTTAACTTATTTTAACAAAAATAAGTAAGTTGTTAAAATAAGTTAACTCCTTTGTAATACCTTCTTAATGTTAGAAAAGTATCCTAAATTAAGAAGGATGATTTGAGGGAGGATTAATATGACAGAACAATATCTAGAATTAAAAGCTGTGAAAAGTAATGATATAAGCAAAAAAATATCATTGAAAAGTAAAAGTGAATTAAAAAGGAAATTAGAACCTTATTTTTATTTAATACCTGCATTCAGTATATTTTTACTATTTGTATTTTATCCATTTGTAAAAACAATAGTAATGAGTATGTCTACTACTAATATAAGAGGAGAAATTAAGGAGTTTATTGGATTAGAGAATTTCAAGGAAATTTTAACTTCACCTGAATTTTATAATTCCATAGTTGTAACTTTTAAATTTGTGTTAATAGTAGCAGCACCATCTGTGATTATTGGGTTTTTGCTAGCATTATTAGCTAATAATAAGTTAAGAGGAAATAGAATTTTTGAGCTTATGTTTTCATTACCAATGGCTATAGCATCTGCCCCAGCAGCAGTAATATGGACAATGATATTTCATCCTACAAATGGAATACTTAATCATGTATTAGGAATACAAATTGGATGGTTAACAGATTCTAAGTTTGCATTAATATCAGTTGCAGTGGTAACTGTTTGGTTGAATATAGGATTAAATTTTATATTTTTATTAACAGGATTAAGAAATATACCAAATGAGCTTATAGAAAGTGCATCAATAGATGGAGCAAGTTATTTAACTAAAGTTAAAAATATAATAATACCTATGGTATCACCACAAATGTTTCTAGTTGTTTTTATGAATTTAATAAATGCATTTCAAGCTTTCGGGCAAATAAAATTATTAACACAAGGGGGGCCAGGGGATTCAACTAATGTTCTTGTTCATTCTATTTATAGAGAAGCATTCTTTAATGGTAGATTTGAAATGGCTTGTGCTCAAGCACTTATATTATTTGTAATAATGATGATAGTTACATTGTTACAATTTAAGTTTGAAAAGAAAGGGGTACATTACCAATAATGAGTAAACGTAAAAGAAATAAAATTATACTAACTATATTAAGTATAGTTGTTGGATTATTAATTGTTTTTCCACTTCTATATGCATTAAGCTTAAGCTTTATGAGTCAAAGTGAAATGAGTCAAAATCCATATAAAATTATTCCAAGTGTATTAACTTTAGATAATTTTAAAGCAGCATTAAATACAGTACCTCTTTTAAAGTTTATAACTAATAGTTTTATTGTTTCAATATGTGTTACAGTAGGACAAGTTATAACAGCAAGTTTAGCAGCATACGCATTTGCATTTTATGATTTTAAGGGAAAGAACTTATTGTTTTTAATGGTATTATCAACAATGATGATACCAGCAGAAACTACAGTTATATCAAATTTTTTAACTGTAAGTTCATGGGGATGGAATGATAGTTTACAAGTTCTTATAGTACCATTTTTAACATCAGCTATGGGAATTTTTTTAATGAGACAATTTTATTTGACAATTCCAAAGGAAATAAAGGAAGCATCTAAAATTGATGGCTGTGGAAATATAAAGTTTTTATTTAGAATTTTAATACCAATATCAAAGCCAGCAATAGCATCTTTATCTATATATGTATTCATTAATACTTGGAATCAATATTTATGGCCATTATTAACAATAAATAATGGAAATAATAGAACAGTTCAAATAGGAATAAGTATGCTTCAATTTTCAGAGGGTAGCAACTATGGTGTAGTTTTAGCAGGAGCAATATTAATCTTAATACCGTCAGTATTTATATTTATATTAGGTCAAAAGCAATTAGTAAAAGGTATGACTGCAGGAGCAGTTAAAGGATAAATAGTAATTAAAAATTAGAGAAAAGTGAGGAAGTTATAATGAAAAGAAGATTATTAGCAATGACATTAACAGTAATTTTAGGGGTTACATCATTAGTAGGATGTTCAAATAATTCAGTAGGAAGTAATAAAACAGGATAAAATACTGAAATAACATTTTGGCATTCTATGGGAGGAAAAGGAGGAGAAGCTATAAATTCATTAGTTGAAGAGTTTAATAATTCACAGGATAAAATAAAAGTAGTAGCTGAGTATCAAGGGTCATATGATGATTCTATTAATAAGCTTAAAAGTTCAGCATTAAGTAACTCAGGACCTGATGTTATGCAACTATATGATATTGGAACTAAATGGATGATAGATAGTGAATATGCAATACCAATGCAAGATATGGTAGATAAAAATGATTATGATATATCAGCTTTAGAAAAGAATATATTAGATTATTACACTATAGATGATAAATTATATTCTATGCCATTTAATAGTTCAACACCAATCTTATTTTATAACAAAACAGCATTTACTGAATCAGGTTTAACAGATGAAGATATTCCAACGAATTTTGATGAAATAATAGAAGTAGCTAATAAATTAGCAATTAAAAATGGAAATCAAGTTTCAAGATATGGATATGCTATGCAAATATATGGATGGTTCTTTGAACAATTCTTAATTAAGCAAGGATTAGATTATGCTAATGAAGGTAATGGAAGAAGTGGAGATGCAACAGAGGTTGTATTTGATTCTAATAATGGAGCGTTAAATATTGTTGAAGGATGGAAAAGACTTGTTGATTCAGGTGTTGTAGGTAATTTCGGTAGAGATGGTCAAAATACATTAGATGCTTTTTCATCAGGAAGTGTTGCTATGATAGTTGCTTCAACAGCTAATTTAGGAGATTTAAAGAGTAAAATAGGTGATAGCTTTGAATTAGGAACAGCATATTTTCCAGCAGTTTCAGAAGGAGATGAAGGGGGAGTATCTGTTGGAGGAGCATCTTTATGGATAATGGATAAAGGCGATGAAGGAAAGCAAGATGCAGCTTTTGAGTTTATTAAATTTATGGTTTCAGCAGAAAGTCAAGTAAAATGGGCTCAAGCAACAGGTTATTTCTCAGTTTCAACAGAAGCTTATGAATTATCAGAAATGAATGAATACTTGGATGCAAACCCAGAATTTAAGACTGCAATAGAGCAACTAAGAGAAGACAATAATAAATCAGGAGCTGTTTTAGGAGTATTCCCAGAGGCTAGGGCATCAATAGAAGAAAATATAGAAAAAGTATTAAATAATGAAATAACATCTGAAGAAGCAGTAGAAAATATGGCAAAAACAATTAATAGTGCATTAGAAAAATATAATAAATCAAGTAAATAATATATGCTACAAGCAATAGAGGGAGAAATAACATGAAAAAAACTATATTTTTCGATGTGGATAATACATTAGTTTGTAGAGAAAAAAATGTAATATGTGACTATACAATTAAAGCGATAAATTTGTGTAAAAATAATGGAATAGATGTAGCCATAGCAACGGGAAGATCTCTTGCTATGGTTAAGCAGGAAAACTTCTATAAGATGTTTAATACTATAGTAAGTGCTAATGGTTCTTTAATAACGGTAAATAATAATATAATTTACAAGAAGTTCATGAATAAAAAGATGGTTGAAAATATAGTAAAATATTTTGAGGAAAATAATATTCCATATTGTTTACATTTATTAGATAAAAGTATTGGAAAGACAGAAAGCAAATGGATAAAAGATTTCTCAGAAAAATATAATATGAAAATAGATAAGATTGAAGATCAAATAGTGAAAAATATATGTGAGTATGAAGTTTTTCAGCTAAATGCAAATATTAATAAAAAAGATATTGATGAATTAATGAGTAAGTATGGAATATTTAAGTTTGTTAAGTTAATAGATATTAATGATGGTTATGATATCTTTAATGGAGAATGTAGTAAGGGTAGTGCAATTAGGTATATTAGAAGTATAAGTAAGGATAAAAATGTTAAGTATTTTGCATTTGGGGACGGGTTTAATGATTTAGAAATGTTTGAAGAGGTTGATTTTGGTGTAGCAATGGGAAATGGGTGTAAGGAATTAAAGGAAAGGGCTAATTTAGTAACTGATGATATTAATAAAAGAGGGGTATATAATGCATTAAAAACATTAAAAATAATATAGCAAATATAAATAGGAGAGAATGTTATGATAAATTTTGCTCATAGAGGTGCTAGTAAGTACTTTCCGGAAAATACAATATTATCTTTAAAAGAAGGAATAAAATCAGGGGCAAATGGACTTGAAATTGATGTTCATAAAACTAAAGATAATAAATTAGTAGTTATACATGATGAGGATATTCAGCGTACTTTTAAAGGAAAAGGGCTAGTTAAAGATATGACATTAGAAGAGTTAAGAAACTTTAAATGTAGAAATAAAAATTTTGAAGATAATTTAGAGTGTAGAATACCTACTTTAGAAGAAGTGCTAGATCTTATAAGAGATATTAATATTGTATTAAACATAGAATTAAAGACAGATGAGATACATTATGAAGGGATAGAGAAGGATGTAATTGAATTAGTCAATAGATATGGGTTGAAGAAGAAAATAATATTATCAAGCTTTAATCATGAATCTATAAGAATTTGTAAAGAAATAGATAGTGAAATTGAAACTGGATTGCTATATTATAAAGAAATAGAAAATGTAGTACAATATGCTAAAAAATTTGGAGCAAATGCAATACACCCTGATTTAAGATTAGTTTCAGAAGAGCTTATAAAAGAAGCTAATGAAAATAATATTAAAGTAAATATTTATACAGTTAATAGTCCAATTTATATGAGAAAATTAATTGAAGCAGGTGTTAATGGAATTTTTACTGACTATCCAGATTTATTAAATGAAATTATAAATTTATATTTATTATGATTTTTTGATAGATAATTTGTATAAAACTGAAAAAAGTACAATAAAACTAAAGATTGTAAACTATAAAGTATAGAAATGTAGTGATATCATTTACATATATTGAAAATTAAAGGGTAAAGGATGATAGACATGCGTTATTTATTAGAGAGAGTTAGAAAAGTTGCATCAGAATTAAAAGAAAATGTGTACACAAATAAACTAGATATCACTCAATATAAATACAAAGAAGGTAATTTTTTAGGTATAGATTCAGTAAATAAAGATAGCAGTGAATGGATAGATTTTGATTCAAATAGGGAAATGTGGGGTGGAATTGATCATAAGCATTTTTGGTTTAGAACTTCTGTAGAGGTTCCAAAAGAGTTTGATGGAAAAGTTTTAGCTTTAGATATATGTGCTGTAGAAGAAGGGTGGGATGCTGTAAATCCACAATTTATTCTATATGTTAATGGTGAACATATACAAGGGCTAGATATTAATCACAGAGAGGTTATTTTAACTCATAGTGCAAAAGCAGGTGATGTTTATCAGATAGATCTTCATTCATATACAGGAAGAACTTATAATACTAAGCTTAACTTAAAATCAAGATTAATAACTATAGATTTACCAACAAGAGAATTATATTTTAATTTACAAGTGCCGGTATGGAGCTGTGAAAAGTTAGATTCGGATGATAAAAGAAGAATAGATATGGTAATGGTATTAAATGATGCTATTAATCTATTAGATTTAAGAAAGGTATTTTCTAATGAATACCATCATAGCATTAAAAAGGCTAATAAATTCTTAGAAGTTGAATTCTATGAAAAATTATGTGGACATGAAGAATCAGTAGCTACTTGTGTTGGACATACGCATATAGATGTAGCTTGGTGGTGGACTGTAGCACAAACTAGAGAAAAGGTTGGAAGAAGTTTTGCAACAGTTCTTAAATTAATGGATGAATATCCAGAATATATATTTATGTCATCACAACCTCAATTATATAAATTTATTAAGGAAGATTATCCAGATATCTATGCAAAGATTAAGAAAAAGGTTAAAGAAGGTGTATGGGAACCAGAAGGTGCGATGTGGCTTGAGGCTGATTGTAATGTTACCTCAGGAGAGTCATTAGTAAGACAAATTCTTCATGGTAAGAGATTTTTTAAGCAAGAATTTGATGTAGAAAATGAAGTTTTATGGTTACCAGATGTATTTGGTTATTCAGCAGCACTTCCGCAAATACTTAAAAAGTCAAATGTTAATTATTTCATGACTACTAAGATTGCATGGAATCAATTTAATAAAATGCCTTATGATACATTTATGTGGAGAGGAATAGATGGAACAGAAATATTGACACATTTTATAACAACAACAGATCCTAACCAGGATAAAAAGTGTCATTTTACAACATATAATGGAGTACTACATCCAGGGTCTATAAAAGGTGCTTGGGATAGATATCAACAAAAAAATATAAATGATGATGTTTTAGTAGCTTATGGATATGGAGATGGTGGCGGTGGAGTTACCTATGAAATGCTAGAAACAGGAAGAAGAATGGCTAAGGGGATTCCTGGTATGCCTAAAGTAAAGCTTGGAAACTCTCTAGACTATTTTAGAAAGCTAGAAAAGACTGTTAGTGGAAATAAGAGATTACCTAGATGGGTAGGTGAATTATACCTTGAATATCATAGAGGTACTTACACTACAATGGCAAGAAATAAGAGAGATAATAGAAAGAGTGAAAATCTATATCAATCAGCAGAAAAAGTAAATTCATTTGCAATGATGTTAGGTAAAAATTATCCACAAGAAAATATAAATAGAAATTGGGAAAATATATTATTAAATCAATTCCATGATATATTACCAGGAACAGCAATTAAGGAAGCTTATGATGTTACTGATGAAGAATATAAGTCTATACTAAAATATGGTAATGAAATGCTTAATGAAGGTATTGACTATATAGCTAAGAATATTAATTTAGATAAAAAATCATTAGTAGTATTTAATACTTTAGGTTTTGATAGAGATGATATAGTTGAATTTGAAATTCCAGAAGGAATAAAGAATCCAGCAATTTTAATTAGTAAAAAATCACTAGAAATACCTTGTCAATTAATAGGTAATAATAAAGCTATATTCTTTGCAAAGAATATTCCTGCAAATGGATATAAAATATTTAATGTAATTGAATCAACAAAAAATAATAACGAATATGTTTCTATAGATAATACTTTTGCTGAAAATAAATTCTTCAATATAAAATTTGATGAAGAAGGTCATATAACTTCAATATTTGATAAGAGAAATAATAGAGAAGTATTAAAAGGCGGACAAATGGCAAATGTTATACAAGCGTTTGAAGATAAGCCTATGGATTATGACAACTGGGATATAGAAATATATTATGATGAAAAAATGTGGACAGTTAATGATGTACAAAGTATAGAAGTAATTGAGACTGGAACAGTTAGAAGTACATTACAAATAACAAGAAAGTTCTTAGATTCAACACTTATACAAAAAGTACATGTTTATAATGATATTCCAAGAATAGATTTTAATACTTATATAGATTGGAAGCAATCTCAAGTATTACTTAAGGCTGCATTTCCACTTGATATTAATTCAAATGAAGCTACTTATGAAATTCAATATGGAAATGTTAAGAGACCAACGCATAAAAATACTAGCTGGGATGAAGCAAAGTTTGAGGTATGTGGACATAAGTGGGTAGATTTATCAGAAGGAAATTATGGTGTTTCTATGATGAATGATAGCAAGTATGGATATGATATTCATGATGGATTAATGAGATTAACACTTTTAAAGAGTGGTATCTTACCAAATCCAACAACAGACCAAGAAGAGCATAATTTCACATATTCATTATATCCACATAAAGGTGATTTCAAAGATGCAGGAACAGTACAAATGGCATATAACTTAAATGTACCACTATATGCTAAATTAGAAGATGCTCACAAGGGACAATTAAATGATAAACTTTCATTAGCAAGAGTTGATAATGAAAATGTAATTATTGAAGTTATTAAGAAAGCTGAAGATAGTGATGATTTAATAGTTAGAATGTATGAATGTTATAACAATAGAACTAATGTTACATTAGAAATGTTCAAAGAAATAGAAAGTATAAAGGAATGTAACTTAATGGAAAATGATATAAGAAATATAGAGTCATATGAAAATAAAGCTACATTTGAAATTAAACCATTTGAAATATTATCACTGAAGGTTAAATTAAAGTAATAGATGAAATTGGGGAATTTGTAGGATTAGATTCTATAAACTCCTTTTTCTTTAAATTAAGCATCATTATGGAGAGAGGTTGTTATATGAATCTAAATAGTATTATGCAAAATGAAAAAACAGATAAATACATTGTATTGGATGTTGGTGGTTCAGCTATAAAATATGGATTGCTAAATCAAGATGGAGAGGTATTAGAAAGGGGGAATATAGTAACTGATAATGAAGATATAAATAAGTTTATATTTGATATTAAAGACATTATAGAAAAATATAGTAATCATGAGAATATTAAAGGCTTAGCATGTAGTTTTCCAGGAGCGGTTAACCCTAAAACAGGATTTATTGAGGGGATAAGCGCAGTACCATGTATTCATAATGTAAATATGAAAAAAATTTTATCAGAAGCTACTGGATTAGAAGTTTCAATGGAAAATGATGCAAATTGTTCAGCATTAGCAGAAGGTTGGATAGGTACTGCTAAAGATGTAGATAATTTTGTATCAATAGTTTTAGGAACAGGAATAGGTGGGGCAGTTGTTATTAATAAAAGAATATTAAGAGGCAAAAATCTTCATGGGGGAGAGTTTGGGTTTATGCAGATCACAGACGATAAAGGTGAAGATGGATTAGGAAATGTATGGAGTAGAGTTGCATCTACTGGAGCATTAGTAAGAAGAGTTGCAAAGAGAAAGGGAATTCCAGTATCTGAATTAACAGGACAATTAGTTTTTGAAATGGAAAAGGAAGATAATGAGGTAAAAGAAGAGATTGCAGAATGGTTCAAGGGAGTAGCAAAGGGAATATATAACATTCAATATATATTAGATCCAGAAAAAATATTGATTGGTGGAGGAATATCAATAAGAAATGATTTTATTGATAGAGTAAATCAATATTTAGAGCTAATGAAAAATGAAGAATCTACATTGAACATTAAAGTTGAGAAATGTAAATTTGCTAATGATGCTAATTTAATTGGAGCACTATATAACTTTTTATATTGTAAATAAAGGTTAGAGCGAGATAATATGAAGTATAATTTTACACAAATTGCAGATGGTAAAAAAGGTAAGTATAGGCCACTTATAATTTAAATTTAGCATCTGCAAAGTCTATTATGGAATTTAGGAAGTTTAGAAATTAATAAGAAATAGTAAGAAAATAAGAGATAATAGATTTTATATAAACTATTACCTCTTATTTTTGATTTTTTATAATAAAAAATTATTTTTCCATAGATTCTAATAGTGGTTTATTACAAAATACAATTAAAAATGAAAAAATACTACTAACAAATAATACTGTTGTACCAGGTGTTATTTCAAATAAAGCAAAGCAAGCTAATATTATTAATATATTAGTTATTGATAATATTGGTCTTGTTATTGCAAGTATAAGAGAGTTCTTTATTAAATCATAACTTCTAATTGAAAATCTACTTATAAGTACAAAGATATAAGGTGTAATTGTCACTAATAATATAGATAGAGCTATAAATATGCAAGTGAAAAATAAATTAAACTTATACAATGTAAAAAATCTAATATTTGATACTAAGATTAAAATTAAAATTAATTCTCCAGACCATATTAGTAAGGATTGTTTAAAATTAAGTTTTAAACCTTTACAAATATCGTGAAATAAATCTAAATCCTTCTCTCTAATTAGTTTTCCCATACAGTAAAATAATACAGTGAGTGAAGGCATAAGTGGAAGTAATGATAATAAAAATAGAGGTAAATACGTAAATATACCTTCTAGTCCAATAAATAAAAAGAATAATACAAGTGGTAAATTAAAGATCAAAAAAAATATATTTAAGCAAAAGAACCAAAATATATAATTAAATGCATTTAAAACTTTTTGTAAGTTAAAAGTATCCATATAAAATCACATCCTCTATAATAATTTTCCTTAAAATAAGTATAAGACAAATAATAGATGATATAAATAATTACAACTATAAATATAAAATTTATTCATTAAATATATAATTTTTACATATTTAGAACTTTATATAATTAAATAAATATGTTTTAATTTAAGTGTAAAGGTTTATATAAATATAAAAGGGAAAATGTGAGGATGAGAGTATGATAAATACAAAGGAGCGAATGTACAGAAAATTATTAATAGTTTATACGCTTATAATAATTCTAATGATCTTAATTTTAGATATTTTCTTTATAGTCAATGTTTTAGAAAATAATAGTGATAATGAATTATATATGAATGACAAGGTAATATATGATGTAAATGAAGAGTTAACAAACACAAGTAATGCATTTAATATTGCTTTAACTAATATGTATAGAGATAATGACATAATTACAGATATAATAGATTTCTTAAAAATAGGTGAAGATCAGTATTTGAAAAATAAATTAGATAAATATACACTTAGTCCTAATAGTTTTTATAAGGGAATAGAGTATTTTACTGAAGGATGTTTTAACTCCAATGAAAATTTAGAGAATATTGAATTTATAAGCTATAAGAGAAGTGAAATAAGTTCTTTTGATAGAGCTAATAAGAGAAAGTATAAAGAGGTAGAGAATGGAAGTAGTTATTTATATCCTAAAATTAGTGGATATATTTATGATATAAGAGAAATAAATAATCCAATTACATATAAATCTGAAGGTAAAATAGTATTTATATATAATTTAGAGTTTATAAAAAGAATATTAAATAAATATGATAATAAATACGAAGTAATTATATTACAGGAAGATGGATATTGTATATATGATTCTAATAAGGAATATAATGGTAAATACTATCCATTTTATGATAAAGTAATAATAGGTAAAAATCAAAGTAATGTGGAGAAAAAATATAATATAAATTCAATAGTAAATACATCGGGCTTAATAACTATTGGGAAAGTAAAAAAAACAAATAGATTATTAATGCCGTTTATTATCTCAATATTACTTATAGATTTAATCGTATTCATATTTGCAGAATTTATTTTTTATAAAAAGATAAAAAAATTAAGTGATAGAATGGACATGCTTTTAATAGCTATGGATCAAGTTAAAGAAGGGAATATTGAAGTTGATATTCCAATAGGAAATGAATCGGATGAAATTAGTATTATCTCTAAACATTTTAATGAGATGTGTAAACAATTGAACGACTATATAGAGATAAGTTATCTAGCAGAGTTAAAGGAGAAAAGAGCTGAAGTAAATCAAAAAAAGGCTGAGCTAATGGCACTTCAAAGTCAGATAAATCCACATTTCTTATATAATACTTTGGAGTCTATAAGAATGAAGGCTATATGTAATGGAGATAGAGAAGTTGGAAGAATGTTATATATATTAGCATTTTTATTTAGAAATCAATTAAAGGAAAATGACATAATACCTATAAGAAATGAAATTAATTATTGCCAAAAATATTTAGAGATATTCAAATTTAGATATGAAGAGAAATTCGAATTCACTATAAATTGTCCAGAGGGAATTTTAGATAAGCAGATAATTAAATTTACTCTTCAGCCACTTATAGAAAATTATTTTGTTCATGGAATTAAATTAGAGAACAACGATAATAAGCTAAGTATTAATATAAAAGAAAAGGGTAATAAAATAATAATTGAAATAGAAGACAATGGAAAGGGGATAGATAGAGAGAAAATAAAGCAATTAAATGAGATATTAAGTGTAAGGGGGACCGCTAGGAAATCAATAGGAATAACTAATGCAAATGAAAGAATAGGTATTTTATATGGAGAAGAATATGGTATAAGAGTTGTAGAAAATGTAAAGGTAGGAACAAAAATTATTGTAATAATACCAATGAGAGAGGTTGATTCAAATGTATAAAGTAATGTTGGTTGATGATGAAAGATTAATTTTACAAGGGATATTAAATATAATAGATTGGGAAAAGCTTGATATGGAAGTTATCTATATAGCTGAAAATGGAAAAGAAGCTCTTGATAAATACAAAGAAAACCCTGTAGGTATTATAATAACTGATATAAATATGCCAGTTATTACAGGGCTTGGTCTTATAAAGAGTATAAAAGAGATAAATACTAGTGTTAAATTTATTGTATTAAGTGGATATGACGATTTTTCTTATGCAAGAACTGCTATGAAATATGGTGTAGAAAATTACATTCTAAAGCCAATAAATGAGGAAGAACTAGAAACAGCTTTAATAGATATTAATAAAAAAATAAGGTATGAAAAAGAAAAAGAAAATATGGTGTTGGAAAAAAATAGAATACTTATGAATATATTAAATGGTAAATTTGATAGTGATGAATTATATTATTTAAAAGATATGGTAGAACTAGAATTTGAGAATAAGAATTATACAGTAAGCAACATATTATTTAATAATAAGGATATTAGAAGGAAAATAGATGTACAAGATTTAATAGCTGCAAATACTAGTGGTAAATATGAAATAATATATAAATTTAATGGAGATATTATATTAATTAATTCTTGGAATAAGGATGTAAAGGATGAAAGTATAAAGAAATATTATGATACAATATTAAAAAAATTCTCTAATGAGTTTGATAAAATATTTATTGCTGTTGGGGAGAAAGTTGAATCAATTAAGGAGATTAAAAAAAGTTATGCTGATTCAAATATAATAAAAAAACATATTCTAACTAAAGGATATAATTCATGTTTATATAAAAATGATATTGTAAAAATAACAAATAAGAATAGAAACTTTAATAAAGAAATTGAAGCATTAAATAAAATAATAATTGAAAATAATGAAGATAAAACTCTAGAATATATAGAGGATATATTCAAAAATAAGGATTTAACACCAGAAGATATTTATGATTTAGCAATAAAGATACTATTATTGATGGATAAAATATCAGAAGATTTTAGATTAAATAAAAATTATAAAGATGAAAGTTTAAGTAGTGTTATAGTTAGCCTTTATGCTGCAAGCACTATTGATACAATAAAAGAAATCATAGCGAACAAAGTACTAGAATTATCAAAAATAATGAATACAAATGTAGTTAAATACACACCTATAGTTCAACAAGTGGTAAATTATATTGATGAAAGATATTTTGAAGAAGTAAGTTTAAAGACCTTATCACAAAAGTATAATATAAATAGTTCATATTTAGGACAAATATTTACAAAGGAAGTTGGATGTTCGTTTTCAGAGTATTTAAATAAGATTAAAAATATGAAAGCAAAGGAACTTATCTTAAATACAAATAAGAGGATAAATGAGATAGCAAAAGAAGTTGGATACTATGAGACAAGCTATTTCTATAGAAAGTTTAAGGAGTTTTATGGAGTATCTCCAGCCACATTAAGAGAATTTAAGAATTATTAGGTATTACATAAATTGGATTGCCCCCGGAGTCACAAACATATATTGGGTGTGACTTCGGGGTCAATCCAATTATTTATATAAAAGGGGAAAGTGAATTTTATACACTAAATCTAAAGTTATTCGACTATAAAGAAATATAGTAGATGTGATATATTTTAATTATGATAAACGATTACAAAAGATAGTGTAAAGTTTCGTATGAAAAAATAGCCTATGGCTAATTTTTAATAATAATTAAAAAATAACGTTGTAATATCAACTAAAATTTAAAAATTGGATATGACAAAAAGACCTTCGGTATCGGAGGCAAAAATAAA
>NZ_JAPFDR010000096.1 GCF_026168755.1 Clostridium sp.
AATGAAATGACTTTCGAAGCTTTAGCTCTTTTTCTGGAAAAAACAATATAAATTCTTAACGCAAATTACACAATTCCTGGAGATAATATCATTAATTTTCGTCATCACGGCATTCAAGCTCTAACGAACAATTTAGTTATTATTGTATTTTTTCTGGTTCTTTGTAATTTATTCCTTTTGTATCTACTGTAATACTTTCTATAACTACATCTTTTAACGGTTTATCATTACTGTTAGTTTCAACTGAATTAATTGCTTCTACAACATCCATTCCTTCAGTTACCTTTCCAAAAGCAGCATAATCACCATCAAGGTGTGATGCTTCTTCAGCCATTATAAAAAATTGACTTCCTGCTGAATCAGGATTACTTGCTCTTGCCATTGATAAAACACCTGCTGTATGTTTTAAATCATTCTTTGTATATCCATTATTACTAAACTCACCTTTAATTGAGTATCCTGGACCTCCTGTACCAATTCCATTTGGATCTCCACCTTGATTCATAAAACCTTCAATCACTCTGTGAAATATTAATCCATCATAAAATCCAGAATTAGCTAATGATATAAAATTATTAACTGTATTAGGTGCTTTATCTGGATATAATTCTGCTTTTATTGTTCCAAAACCTTTAACTTTAATTGTTGCTACTGGTAACTCCCCTGTTGATTCAACTGTTGTTTCATTTTCTTCATCGGTATTTTGGTTTGAAGTATTGTTATTTGTACATCCTATTAGACCAATTAACATAGCACTTATCCCTACTAAAATTACGCCTTTTTTAAAAACTTTCTTCATAAATAACCTCCATAAAAAATTTTGTCATTTTTTATAATATCAAAAAAAAGCTCAACTCTCAAGTTAAGCTTTTTTCATATAGACTTATGTACTATTTTTCTAAAAATTTACCTAAAGAGGTTCTCCATCAAAACTTTTATATTTACTCGGATTTTTATCATTTCCTACATTATCTTGATTTTGATGAAGTTTTTGTCTTCTTTCTCCCTTTTGATACTTTTTATCTTTAAATTTATCAGTACTCATTTATAAGACACGCTCCCTTCTATATTATTTTCTACAAAACTTCTATATATAATTCAAAAAACACTAAAGATTTTAATGTAAATAAAGTAAATCTCCTATAATACTTAATATTATAAAAATTTAAGGTTGAGATACATAAACTATAATACATCTCAACCTTTTTAACTAAACTTCAAACTCTTCAATTTCTATAGAATAACTTCCGCAATGCTTACAAACATTTATCATTACAATATAACTATTATCTACTTTTCCACTTTTCAATAATCTTTTAAAAGATAAACCTTCATACTCTTTATCTAAAGTACTTATTACATACTCCTTATTTTTTGTATATATATAAAAATTAAACCCTAAAAAATCAAAAAACTTCTTTTTCTCAGCAACTCCCTCATTACAGTTTTCACAAGGAAAATCAAAAAATGCCTTTATAAATTCAACATTCTCACTATTATGTAATATATCTATTATTTTTTTCTCATCTATATCTTTAATTGGATTCTCTTCATCATTCATAAAATACTCAAGATTACCTTCATCTAAAATATATTCTTTATCATCAAAAGTAAATTTAAATTCCATTTGAATTATCTTCCTTTCTCTTTTCAGAAATTTTCTTTTATTACTTTATTGTACATAATAACATACTAGTATTCATAAATAAAGTTCTTTAATAAAAGTTTGTATGAATTTTGTAAAAAAATTATTAACAGTTACATATTTTTAGTGTACAATATAGACTATAAAATAAAAGGTGGGGATTTAATTTGAATAATAAAGAGATATACATAGTTTTATCTAGAACTGGAACTATGTTTTCTAATATAATTGCTCTTTTTACACAAAAAGAATACTCTCATGTTTCTTTATCTCTTGATAGCTCCTTCACTCAAATGTTTTCCTTTGGCCGCAAAATTCCAAACAAAGTTTTACCAGCTGGCCTTGTTGAAGAAAATCTATATGATGGTGTATTTGCCATGTATCCTAATAGTAGGTGCTTAGTATATAAAGTTAATATTACTGATGAGCAATTTAACTTTTTACAAGATGAAATTAATAAATTTTTTGAAAATAAAGATGAGTATAAATATAGTGTTCTTGGAACAGTAACTGCTTACTTTAATAAACCTCATAAAAGAGAATACTATTATTTCTGTTCTCAGTTTGTAGCAGAGTTGTTAATTAATAGTGGTATTTATAAAACTGACAAGCTTCCAGAGGTAATTAAGCCTATGGATTTACTAGAAATAGAAAATAAAACTCTTTTTTATGAAGGCTTCATAAATGAGGATAGATCTGTTAAAAATAACTTCTTTCTATTTAACTCACAAAGAATATCTAGGGTAATTTCTAAATTAATGTCTTAAGAAAAACTCTAAAGTAGATTTAATCTACTTTAGAGTTTTTCTTATTTTTTAACATTTATATATATTTATTCATAAAATACACTGATACACTATAATTAATTTAAGGAGTATATAAATGTATTCAATCGACCTTCCATATCCAGAAATTAAAGTAAAAGAAAAAAACTCAAAATATCTTGACTTAATCTTACTTAATTACTCTAGTGCCATTTCTGAATTTGATGCTATAGCTCAATATACTTATCATCAAATTGCATTAACTTATACTAATAAAGAAATATCAGAGACTCTATGTGGCATATCTATTGTTGAAATGCATCATTTAGAAATACTTGGTAAAATAATAATTCTACTTGGCGGAGAACCAGGTTATTGGATTAATAATAAAAAGAAAAATTATTGGTCAAGTAAATTAGTAAATTATGATTTATCCTCAATTAAAAATATACTTACTATTGATATTCAAGATGAAAAAGCAGCTATTAAGCAATATAAAGAAACTATAACACAAATTGATGATGAATATATAAATGCAGTACTTAAAAGAATTATCCTAGACGAAGAATTCCATATCCAACTCCTAGTCAACCTTTACACCAAATACGTAAAATAGAATTCTATTGCGCACCACGTGGAAGCGAAAAAATGAAATATTTATTTTCCGGGAACTGTGAAATTTTTGCCTAGAATTTATATCTTTGTTTCATTGAACTTGATAAAGTTGTAAAAGTCGCTTACGCTTCAATACAACTTCTTTACGCAAGTTCAATTCCACAAAGATTAAATTCTACGGCTCAATTTCAATGTTCCCTCCAAATTAATATTTCATTTTTTCTTTTTCTATGTGTTTGCTTATA
>NZ_JAPFDR010000045.1 GCF_026168755.1 Clostridium sp.
AAACAGTAAAAACTTCTTTACGCCACTTTACTCCATCAATTATTAAATTCTACGGCTTAATTTCAATGTTCCTTCCAAATTAATATTTCATTTTTTCTTTTTTTCACGTAACTACTTATAACATTGCACCTTATAGTTAATCGTTTCTGCTACATATATGACAAATAATTAACTTTTAAGGTGGCATTGCAGTTCATCAAGTGGAAGAGAAAATATTAATGATATTACCGGAAGGAATATTGTAATTAAGTTTTAGAATTTAATTGTTTTTGGAAGAAAAAGAGCGTTAAGAAGCTGAGGGAATGAAATGACTTTCGAAGCTTTAGCTCCTTTTCTGGAAAAAACAATATAAATTCTTAACGCAAATTACACAATTACTGGAGGTTATATCATTAATTTTTCGCCCCTACTTGACGAACAATATTATTCATTTAACATAATAAAATTGGAGGTTACATAATGAAAAGTGTAGGAGTTTTTGATATATTAGGGCCTATAATGGTTGGTCCGTCATCATCACATACAGCAGGTGCTGCAAGACTTGGAAAGGTTGCAAGAGCTGTTGCTGGAGCAGATATAGAAGATGTAACATTTTATTTACATGGATCATTTGCTAAAACATATAAAGGACATGGAACTGATAGAGCTTTAGTTGCTGGGATATTAGGAATGGAACCAAGTGATTTGAGACTTAGAGATTCCTTGGAGATAGCTAAAGAAAAGAGACTTAAAATAAGATTTAGAGAAGCTGACTTAGGTGATGTTCATCCTAATACAGTTAAATTTGTTATAAAAGGAAAAGAAGGTACATATGAACTTATAGGTTCTTCTATTGGAGGAGGAAGTATAGAGGTTACATCAGTTAATGGAAACTCAGTTAACTTTACTGGAGCTTATCCTACTATTATTATTTCAAATAGAGATGTTCCTGGAGTAGTATCTAAGGTAACATCAATACTTTATGATAATGATATAAATATTGCTTTTATGAAAGTATTTAGAAATCAAAAAGGTAGAGATGCAACAATGGTATTTGAAGTTGACCATGAAGTTACATCAGAAATGATAGGTAATGTTAAAGCTATTGAAGGTATAAATAAAGTAATAAAGATTAATCCAATTAAGGAGGGTGAATAATATGTTAGCAAGATCAGGTGAAGAATTATTAAAAATATGTGAAGAGGAAAATATATCATTAAGTGAATATGCCATAAGAGTTGAAATGGAAGATAAGGGGCTATCTAGAGAAGAAGTTTATGAAAAGATGGCTAAAAATTTAAAAGTAATGAAAGATGGAGCTGCTGAAGGTAGAGAAAAAGAGGTATATTCATTAAGTGGTCTTATTGGTGGAGATGGATATAGGATTCAAAAGTATTTAGAAAAAGGAAATACTTTAACTGGAGATGTAACTGTAAAGGCTATGGCAATGGCATTATCATCATCAGAAGTTAATGCAGGTATGGGAAGAATAGTAGCATGTCCAACAGCTGGATCTTGTGGAATATTACCTGCTGTAATTTTATCAGCTGGTGAGAAGTTAGGGAAAACAGATGAGGAGCTTATAGATGCATTATTTACTTCAGCGGCAGTTGGAATGATAATTGGGATGAATGCAACTCTTTCTGGAGCAGAAGGAGGATGTCAAGCTGAATGTGGTTCTGCAGCAGCTATGGGATCAGCAGCAGTTGTTGAAATGATGGGTGGTACACCTAATATGGCATTAGATGCAGCTGCAATAGTTATTAAAAATGTACTTGGGCTTGTTTGTGATCCGGTAGCAGGACTAGTTGAAATACCATGTGCAAAAAGAAATGCAGCAGGAGCTATAAGTGCACTTTGTACAGCAGATATGGTTATGGCTGGTGTATCTAGTAAAATACCATTTGATGATACTGTATCAGCTATGTATAAGGTAGGAAAGAGCCTTCCATCAGCACTTAGAGAAACTGCAATGGGTGGAGTTGCTGTGACAAAGGCAGGACTTGAACTTCGCAAAAAAGTCTTTGGAGAAGAATAAAATTATATTATGCACATTGTAGATTTTGTCGAATATTATATTATTAGGCAAAGATTGCACTATAGATAATAAAGTGAGGAAGAGCTATGAGGCTTAATGAAAAGTCTATAAAATATATATTAGACTTGCAAAAGAATATTCTACCTCTTATTTATTGTTGTGCTAATAATGAAAGATTATATAGTTTAGAATCTATAGTTAATCATTATAATGGCAGATTAACTTATAAAAATAGCTATCAATATAAAGAATTTGGTCCAATAAATACATTACTGATTTTTTTAGATGAAATAAATTCAGATGGTGTATTAGATGTAGAAAAAGCTTTAATAGCTATTAATAAAAAAGCGGTAGTATTATTAGAAGCCAATGGAATAGATTCGTTAATTAACAAAAGAAATTTAGCATTAAGTATTATAAATAGATATGATGTTAATGTTATTAAAGGTACAAAGAGTGAAATAGAGACTTTGATAAAATTTCAAGAAAGTGATGAGGAAAGCAATATAAATTATGAAAATGATAACTGCAAATTTAGAAATTTTTCAAAGAGAAATAACAGCATAATAATTATAAAAGATGATAAGTATTATATAACCGATGGGTACAGTGAATTTATCATAAAAAATAATAGTGATGAATTATATGATAAAGATATATTAGATAATATATATATAGGAATGATAGCTGTTAGCATCGGAGTGTGCAAAAACAAAAGTGAAATAGTTCAGGCTATATTAATTGCAACAATAGCTTTTTATATTGGAGAAAAAAGAACTTTAAACTATTTCATAAATAGCAAGATTATGTATGATAAAGAGATAGAAGATTATCTATTAAATGAAATATATAAAATTGATATAGATAAAATAAAGTCATATGGAGATATATATTATTCTTTTAAAAGAGGCTAAATATAAAAAGAGCACTTTCGTGCTCTTTTTATATTTAAAGGAATTAAGCTTTGTTGATTGATCCGAATAATTCCATTTTTTCTTTAACTGTAGCTTTGATAGCTTCGAATCCAGGATTTAATAACTTTCTTGGGTCAAATCCTTTTCCTTCTTTATCTTTTCCAGCTTCAACGTAAGCTCTTGTAGCTTCTTGGAATGCTAATTGACATTCAGTATTAACATTGATTTTAGAAACTCCTAAAGATATAGCTTTTTTAATCATATCTTCTGGGATTCCAGTTCCACCGTGTAATACTAATGGCATGTTTCCGCAAGCTGTGTTGATTTCTTCTAAAGCATCGAAAGCAAGTCCTTGCCAGTTTGCTGGGTATTTTCCGTGGATGTTTCCGATACCAGCAGCTAACATAGTAACTCCTAAATCAGCGATTGATTTACATTCTTGAGCATCAGCAACTTCACCTTTACCAACAACTCCGTCTTCTTCTCCACCGATTGATCCAACTTCTGCTTCTAAAGATAATCCTTTTTCAGAAGTAACTTTAACTAATTCAGTAGTCTTTTCGATGTTTTCAGCGATTGGGTAGTGAGATCCATCAAACATAACTGATGAGAATCCAGCTTCCATAGCTTTGTAGCATCCTTCGTAGCTACCGTGGTCTAAGTGTAGAGCAACTGGTACAGTGATGTTTAATTCTTCTAACATACCGTTAACCATTCCTACGATAGTTTTGTATCCACACATATACTTTCCAGCACCTTCAGATACTCCTAAGATTACTGGTGAGTTATTTTCTTGTGCAGTTAATAAAATAGCTTTAGTCCATTCTAAGTTATTGATGTTGAATTGACCAACAGCATATTTTCCTTCTCTTGCTTTGTTTAACATTTCTTTAGCTGAAACTAACATGGCAATACCTCCGTATAATTTAAAATATTATAGAGAATTTGTTAAATCTTACTTAACGTTATAAAATTAACAATTATGTATATCAATTTATTCTCCATTGGTTATTATACCTTAAATTAATAAGAATGAAAACAAAAAAATAAGTAAATTAACTTTAACTATAGCAATAATAACTTAATTTATTTATTATTAAATAAAAATAAATTAAAAAAATATGATATAATATTCCATTAGGAAAGAGCATTTTTCTAGGAGATAAAGAGATAATTTTAATTGATTAAATTAACAATTGGATAACTTTGAATAATTAAGTTATAACATTAGATTATTAATTAAATTATAAAATCTAAATTAATAAATTTTTTTAAACTTAGGAGGAAAGTATGTTAACAGATTTACATATACATAGTTATTATTCTGATGGAACAATGTCACCACAAGAAATAGTTAAAGATGCTAAAAGTAAGAATGTAGGCATTATTTCAGTAACTGATCATGATGTTTTAGATTCATACGAAGAAGTGAAAAGGGAAGCAGAAAAAGAAGGAATTATTGCAATAAGAGGGGTTGAAATAGACTCAATATTTGAAGGACATTTGGTGCATCTATTAGCATATAAGTTTAATGATAATGACAATTTTTTTAATTTAGTAAATAAGGCTAAAGAAAGTTTATTAGAAACAAGTATAGAACTTATAAGGAGAATGGAAAAAGATTATGAAAATATATCTTTAGATGACTATAATTCTTATGAATATGATAGAAGAAAAGGTGGATGGAAGGGAATACATTATTTATTTGATAAGGGTATTACAGAAGGACTTTTTGATGGAGTAAAATTTTATGGGAAATATGAATGTGGACATGAAAAATTTGATTTTCCAAGTGTAAAAGAAGTTTGTGATATAACACATGAAGCTGGGGGATATGTAGTATTAGCACATCCATGTAATTATTATAAAGATAAAACTAAAGAAGAAATATTAGCTAAACTTGAAATACTAAATGAATTGGGTATTGATGGAGTTGAGTGTTATTATCCTGCAAATAGTGATTTAATGACAGAAACATGTTTAGAATTCTGTAGAAAAAATAATATGATAATAACAGCAGGGTCAGATGGACATGGAGATTTTGGAGCTGTAAGTAAAGGTGTAGAGTACTATATAGGTTCAATAAATAAGGAGAGTAGTTTATTAAACATTGAAAAATTACTTTAATTCATAGAAGGCTTAAATGGGGTTGTCGTACAAGAATTTTATATAATATATTGTTTTTATATAATTAAAAAGCAACACAATATATTATAGTACTTATTCTTAATACGACAGCCACATTTTTATATTTTATAAATCAGAGAGATAAATTAAATATTCTATAATGCAAAAAAAAGACTGTATAATTTATACAGTCTTTTGGTGCTGAAGACCGGAATCGAACCGGTACGGTATCGCTACCGCAGGATTTTAAGTCCTGTGCGTCTGCCTGTTCCGCCACTTCAGCAGGCAAGAATTATTTTAATATGATATTAAGAATAAGTCAATAGAAAATTAAAAAAATAATAAAAAATATGTAATGTTAATAAAAAAGGTGATAATATAAAAGAAATATATTTATAGAAATTGGTGAGCTATTATGAATAATGTATTTGAAGCACTTCATAAGTATTATGGATATAATTCCTTTAGAAAAGGACAGTATGAAATTATAAATAATATATTGTATAAAAGAGATACATTTTGTATTTTACCGACAGGAGGAGGTAAATCAATTTGTTATCAAATTCCAGCCCTTTTATTTAAGGGTGTTACTATAGTTATTTCACCATTAATTGCTTTAATGAAGGATCAGGTAGATAATTTAAGAGCAAATGGAATAAATGCTGAATATATAAATAGCACTCAAAATTTAGAGAGCATAGATAATATTATGGAAATGTGCAGAAATGGTGAAATAAAATTACTTTATATTGCACCTGAAAGACTAGAAAATGAATTTTTTAAAAGAAAGCTTAGAAGGCTTAATATAAGTCAATTAGCAATAGATGAAGCTCATTGCGTATCAATGTGGGGACATGATTTTAGAAGAAGTTATGGATTGATCAATGATTTTATAAAATCATTAAGCATTAGACCAGTAGTAACTGCATTTACTGCTACAGCAACAGAAATTGTAAGAAAAGATGTAGTTAAGCTTTTAGGATTAAGAATGCCTTACGTATACATAGGTAGTTTTGATAGGGATAACTTATCTATAAGAGTACATATTGAAGAAGATAAGTTAGAGTTAGTAAAAGATATAATTAAGGATAAAGAAAATGAAGCTGGTATAATTTATTGTGCCACAAGGAAGGAAGTAGACGGATTATATTTTTATCTTAATGATTTAGGATATGATGTATTAAAGTATCATGGTGGATTAAAGGATGAAGAGAAAGAATATTACCAAGATGAATTTTTAAATGAAACTTCTAATGTTATGATTGCAACTAATGCTTTTGGAATGGGAATAGATAAATCCAATGTAAGATATATAGTTCATTTTACAATGCCTAAAAATATAGAAAGTTACTATCAAGAAATTGGTAGGGCAGGCAGAGATGGAGCTATGTCTGAGTGTCATATTTTATTCAATAGAAGTGATATTAGAACATTAGAATATTTAATATATACAACGGTTCAGATAGATAGAAAAGAATTAGAAATAAAGAAGCTTCAAAGTATGATAGACTTTTGTGAAAGTAAGGAATGTCTAAGAGCCTTTATTTTAAAATACTTTGGAGAAGAGAAAGTTAGAGAATATTGTAATAATTGTAGTAATTGCTTAAATAGTGATGAACTTAGAGATTATACTATAGAAGCTCAGAAGATATTATCCTGTGTATATAGAACTAGGGAACGTTATGGAGTTGCAGTTCTTATTGATGTACTTAGAGGTATGATTGGACCTAAGATAATTAATGATAAATTAAATGAATTAACTACATATGGAATAATGAGAGAATATAGCAGTAAATTCATACGAGATTTAATAAAAGCATTAATTGATTTTGGGTATGTCAATTTAAAGGAAGGAACTTATTCTATGTTACAGTTAAATGAAAAGTCGTATAGTATCTTAAAGTCAAGGCAAAGAGTAATGTTAAAGTTAAGTTATGAAAATGAGGAAAAAGTTATTAATAGTGATTTGTTTAATAAGTTAAGAATTTGGAGAAGAGATACTGCAATTAAAGAAGGGGTAAAACCTTATATAATTTTTTCTGATGCAACATTAATTGAATTATGTAATAAGTTACCTAAAACAGAGGAAGAACTTTTACAAATCAGAGGTATGGGAGAAAAGAAATTTAATAAATATGGAGAAGAGCTTTTAAAAAGACTAAAAAGTCAAAATTAGATAAAGAAATTATAAATTCCTTATGAGTAAAATTATAGTTAATATAATTTTCTTATAGGGAATTTTTATTATTAATAGATCATATTAGGAGGGGAATACAACAACTAAAAAATAGTTAATTAATAATAATTAGGAAATTTAAACATATAAGATATAGAGAAGTGTAAATAAAAAAATAGGAATATAACTATTTAATACAACAATATATTAAATTAAAGGGGAGGGATGAGTCTATGAATTTCAAGGAGTTTATAACTACAGATAGAGAAAGTCGAAATAGTGAAAAGTTTGAAGGAACATTTTTAGATTACTTAGAGATTGTAAAACAGAATCCAGATGTAGCAAAGCTTGCACATAAGAGGTTATATGACTTTATTATGAGCAAGGGTATAGAGACTTTAAAGGGTGATGAACACCCAAGAATAAGAAAAATATATGGTAATGAAACAATTAGAGAATATGGATATTTTAAAGAGGATTTCTTTGGAATTGATAAAATCCTAATGAAACTTGTTAATTATTTACACTCTGCATCTATGAAAGGTGAGGAATCTAGACAAGTTTTATACTTAGTAGGACCTGTTGGGGCAGGTAAATCATCATTAGTAGAAGCCTTGAAAAGTGCATTAGTTCAATGTGAACCAATATATTCTTTAAAAGGTTGTCCTATGCATGAGGAACCTTTGCATCTAGTTCCAAATCATTTAAGAGCTAAATTTAATGAAATGTTAGGTGTTCAAATAGAAGGAGATTTATGTCCAGTTTGTAAGTATAGATTACTTCATGAATTTAATGGAGAATATGAAAATTTCCCTGTTGAAAGAAAAGGGTTTTCTATAAGATCAAGAAAGGGAGTTGGTGTTGTTCCACCAGTTGATCCTAATAACCAAGATACTTCAATATTAACAGGTTCTATTGATATCTCTAAGATGGATATGTATCCAGAAGATGATCCAAGAATATTCTCATTAAATGGTGCATTTAATGTAGGTAATAGAGGATTGGTAGAGTTTATAGAAGTATTCAAAAATGATGTTGAATATTTACACACAATTATAACAGCAACACAAGAGAAATCTATACCATCACCAGGCAAAGGTTCAATGATTTACTTTGATGGATTAATAATAGCTCACTCTAATGAAGCAGAATGGAATAAGTTTAAATCAGATCATACTAATGAAGCAATTTTAGATAGAATTGTAAAAATCGAAGTTCCTTATTGCTTAGAGCTTGAAGAAGAAATTAAGATTTATGAAAAGATATTAAAGAAGAGTAACTTTAAAGCTCATATTGCACCTCATACAATTGAAGTTGCAGCAATGTTTGCTATACTTTCAAGGTTAGCACCATCTGCAAAGGTTGACCCTATGACTAAGCTTAAGATTTATAATGGTGAGGATTTAGTAGAAAAGGGAACAACTAAGAAAATTGACATTACAGAACTTAGAGAAGAAGCAGGTCCTTATGAAGGAATGAAGGGTATTAGTACAAGATTTATTATAAAAGCAATTGATAATGCACTTTCAAATTCTGAATATGACTGTATAAATCCTTTAAGCATAATGGAAAGTATAATTAAGTCTATTAAGGATATGGATATATCTTCTGATGATAAGAAAAAATATTTAGCACTTATCCAAGATACTATTCGTAAGGAATATAATAAGAGTTTAGAGAAAGAAATAACAAAGGCATTTATTCATTCATTTAGAGAACAAGCAGAAAGTCTTTTCAACAATTATATAGACAATGCTGAAGCTTTTGTTAATAAGACCAGAATCAAGGATGCCCAAACAGGTGAAGAATTGAAACCAGATGAAGAATTTATGAGAAGTATAGAAGAGCAAATAGGAGTATCTGAAGCTTCAAGCAAAGGATTTAGAGCAGATGTAACATCTTATATGTTCTATCTAGTTAGAAATGGATCAAAGATAGATTACAAGTCTTATGAACCATTAAAAGAGGCTATAGAAAAGAAACTTATAGCATCTGTAAGAGATTTATCTAGAATCATTACTAAGTCAAGAGTTAGAGATAAAGAACAAACAGAAAAATATAATGCCATGGTTGAAGAAATGCAAAGAAACGGATATTGCCAACACTGCTGTGATGTAATTCTTAAATATGCCGCTAACAACTTGTGGAAGGATTGATAAGGATGGCTATATTTAGAGACAATACTATAAATCCTGTTGAGCATGATAGAAGTATTGAAGATAGAAGAAGGCATAGGCAGTTAGTGGAAAAATCTATTAAAGATAATTTAGGTGATATACTGTCAGAAGAAAGTATAGTAGGAGAAACGAAAAATAAGAAATTTAAAATTCCTATTAGAGGAATAAAAGAATATCAATTTGTATATGGTAGCAACAATAAAGGGGTTGCTACCGGTACAGGAGAAGAAAAACGAGGAGATAAATTAGGATCAGCAGATTCTGGTGGAAAAAAAGGTAATAAGGGAGCAGGTAATTCTGCAGGTGATGATATATACGAAACAGAAATAACTTTAGAAGAGTTAATGGATTATATTGTTGAAGATTTAGATTTACCTAACTTAGATAAAAAGAAATATTCAGAGATTATTACTGAAAGTGCTAGTAGAAAAAGAGGATATCAAAGGCATGGAATTAATCCAAGGCTAGCAAAGAAAAAGACAGTTATGGCTAAGACCGCTAGAAAACAAGGGAAAAAACGTGCTCTTAAAGAAGCAGGATTAGATACTGAGCTAGAGAGATTTCCTTTTAGGGAGGAGGATATTAGATATTATAGAGTCAAAACGAAGCCCAAAAAGGAAAGTAATGCTGTAATGATTTTTATAATGGACGTTTCTGGATCCATGGATAGTACTAAAAAATATTTAGCAAGATCATTTTTCTTTGTATTATCCACTTTTATAAAAAGAAAATATAACAATATTGCATTTGAGTTTATTTCTCATACAACAGTTGCAAAACAAGTTAATGAATATGAATTTTTCCATAAAGCAGAATCAGGAGGAACATATATTTCTAGTGGTTTAAACTTAGCGTTAAAGCTTATTGAGGAAAAGTATTCTCCAGATGTTTGGAATATATACCCTGTGTATGCCAGCGATGGTGATAACTGGTCAGAAGATAATGAAAGGGCTATTGAATCTGTAAAGAAGATTTGTGAAGTAAGCAATATGTTTGGATATGCTGAGCTTTTACCATCAACTTATTCAACAACAATGTACTATAGATTTAATAAGGAAATTTCAGATAAGAAATTTGTCTCTGTTATTGTTAAAGAGAAAAAGAATTTATGGGATGCTCTTAAATTAATGTTAAGTAAGGGGCTAGAGGAGGATGAATAATGGAGTACACATTAAAAGAATTAGAAGAGTGGAATGTAAAGATTGAGAAAAAAGCAACTGAATTTGGGCTTGATTATTATCCTCAAGAGTTTGAAATAGTTGGATTTAATGAAATGTTAGCTTATGAGGCCTATGTTGGTATGCCATCTAAATATCCTCATTGGAGCTATGGTAAGGCATATGAAAAGAACAAAACATTATATTCATTAAATTTAACTGGTTTACCTTATGAAATGGTAATAAACTCAAATCCATCCCTTGCATATTTAATGAAGGAAAATACGTTACTGTTACAAATTCTAACTATGGCACATGTTTATGGTCATAATGATTTCTTTAAAAATAATAGGTTATTTAGAGAAGGAACTAAGGCTTATTACACTTTAGAGATGTTTAAGTTAGATGCTGATATAATTAGAAGTTATATAAATGATCCTAATATAGGATATAGTAAGGTTGAAAAGATTTTAGATGCAGCACATGCACTTAGATATCAAATACCAAGAGTAGTTGGTATGAAAGAATTAAGTGATGAAGAAATCAAAGCTAATTTGATAGAAGAATATAATATGAAAATTCAAGGTAGAGATATATTAAATAGTGATGAAGAAATTCAATTGCCAGACTTAAGTAAGACACCTATAGAACCTTGTGATGATATTATAGGGTTTATAATGAAATACGGTTCTTTAGAAGAGTGGGAAAAGTCAATTCTTAAAATAGTTAAAAGAGAAACCCAATATTTTATACCACAAATTGAAACTAAAATAATGAATGAAGGATGGGCGAGCTATTGTCATTATAATATTTTGAAAAGCTTAGATTTACCAGAAGGATTATATTTTGAGTTTATAAAACGCCATAATGATGTTATAGCGCCTGCATTAGGTGGCTTAAATCCTTATTATGTTGGCTTTAAGGTTTTTGAGGATATTGAAAAAAGATATGGAAGAGATAAATTATTTGAGGCTAGATATATAGAAAGAGACAATTCTTTTTTACGTAAGTATTTGACTCAAGATTTATGTAAGGAGTTGGGATTATTCCAATATGCAAAAAAGAGTTTTGAGTTTGTAGTAGATGAGGTTTCAGATGAAGAGGGGTGGAAGAGTATAAGAGATACCATGTCAGACTCTTGTGGTGTTGGATCTATTCCTTATATAAGAATTGTTGATTTGAATAAGCGTAATGGAACTTTAACATTAGAGCATGTTTTTGATGGTAGAGAACTTGAGTTACTTTATGCAAAAGAAACAATAAAATATTTATTTGACCTTTGGGGGCATAAAGTTATATTGAACACACATACTAAGGAAGGTAGAAGTCTAGAAATAGTATGTGATAATGATAGAAGAGTAACAGTAAATTAATATTGAGGAAAAAATGATGAATTAAAAATGAGAAGTAAGATATTTACTATCATTTATGATTCATCATTTTTATATGTTTTGAATAGTTTAATATTAAGAGTATTTTAGAGAGGATAAAAATGGATTTAAAAGGAAGTAAAACTGAGAAAAATCTATATAGAACCTTTGCAGGAGAAAGTAGAGCAAGAAATAAATATAATTTATATGCAGAAAAAGCAAGGGCTGAAGGGTATCAGTGGGTAGCTGAAGTTTTTGATACTACTGCAATAAATGAATTAGCTCATGCAAGAAGAGTTTATATTGAATTTTTAAAATTAGTTTGTAATACTAAGGAAAACTTAGTTGATGCAATATGTGGTGAAACATCAGAGTATAAGGATCTATATGCTAAATTTGAAAGAGAAGCAAAAGAAGAAGGATTTAAAGAAATTGCTGACTTCTATAAAGAACTTAGAGAGGTAGAAGAAGCTCATTCTGAAAGATTTAATAAGTTATACGATAAATTAAATAATGGAGTAATGTTTTCTGGTCCGGAGGATTCTAAATGGGTTTGTATGAATTGTGGCTATATACATGAAGGAACAGAAGCACCTGATAAATGTCCGCTATGTGGATATCCAAAGGCTTATTTTAAGCCATATTGTGAAATTAAAAATGTATAAGGAGTTATAAATAATGTTTATATCAATACCAAAAGAATTTTTTGTTCCTGTGGTTTTTGGAGACGGATTTACATTAAATGAAGAAAATAATAATTTAGAGTTAGAGTTAGATTTAAATATGTATAGAGAAAGTACAGGTAAAAAAAATAATATTAATTTAGAAAGTAATAAGACGTATTTAGAAGGCAGTAAAACTTCAAAAGAAAAGCAAGATATAGTTGATATAGAAGTAAATATGAATGAAAATCAATGTGGAAATAAAGTGGAAGGAAATACTGTTAAAACTGGAAAAGATAAGGGAACAGTAATGTATATGTCTTTAAAAGAAAAAGAAGATTATGAAAAATTCTGTAGTGATGAAGGAAAAATATTTGAAGAATTAGATAATGAATTCATAGAAAATATTAGTATTAATCTTAAAGGATGTAATAAAATTTGTGATTAATTAATTTTAAATAATTATAATTTGGAGGTATTTAAATGAAATATCAACAGTTAATGAAGGAATATTATGTTGATATTAATAATTTAAATCAATTATTAAAAACAATGGTAGACTCTTATAGATTACTAATAGCAGGGGCAGCTGAATTAAATAATATATATGAGGCTAAAAGCAGTTATGTAAAGGATGCTGTTCATAGAGCAAATAAATTAGGTGATACAATAGATAATGTAATTGATTTACTTGAGGAATGTGGGGAGACCTATTTTAAGTATTGCGCTGTAATGGGACAGTATATTTTAAAGAAAAGTGATAATAAGGTGATTTTAACTGAGGTAGATGAAGAATTATTTTTGCAAGATTCTTCCGTTAGGGAAGAGTTTGAAATGTTAAAAGCTTATAAAAAGGAGCAGGAAGAAAAGTTAAAGAGTTAAAAAAGAGCTATATCAAAGTGTAAATTATTCAATGTAACTTTGATATAGCTTTTTTTTAGAATTTTTTTAATTTAAAAGTACTTACCATTAAATACGAACCTAATAATAACAATAAAAATGGAATAAGTGCGGAAATTGTTTTATTAATGGTAAATAAACAAAATAGCGCTAAAACACTACCTGTAACGGTAATAGGAACACCGGTAAAAACTCCATTAAATTCACTTGCATTATACCTAGCTAATCTAAAAGCACCGCATATTGGAAAAAGTAAAAGCGGAATTATTCCTAATACACCGGAAGGACCTAATGTATAGAAATCAAATAATAGAAATACTAGTATAGATGGAGCAACACCAAAAGAAACTAAATCAGCTAATGAATCTAGTTCTTTCCCTAAATCGCTGGTAACTTGTAAATAGCGCGCTATTCTACCATCATATCGATCCACTAACGCAGCAAGTAGTATAAAAATACATGCTAACCAATAGTTTTTATCAAAGGTAGAAAGCAATGATAATATTCCAAATGATAAATTAATAAAAGTAAAGATGTTAGGAATACTGCTTTTCCTCATATAATCACTCCTAATTCTATCTTACATAAAGATAATTATAACATAAATTTTAAAAAAAATTAATATTTCCAAAAATGCAATAATTAAAAATTTGTTAAGTGTGAAAAAACATAGTTTTATGGTCATATATATCTATTATATATATGATATTTTAAATATATTCGAGATATAGCGTAATAAAATATATGTGGTATAATTTTATATATAATAGGAGGGGTATAATGAAAAAGGTAAAGTTAATTTATAATCCATATTCAGGAGAAAATATTATTTTGTCTAAATTAGATGACATAATTAATATACATCAACAAGCTGGCCTTACTATAGTGCCATATAGAATAAGAAAGGAATCTGGAATAGAAAGTGCATTTCAAGACATAAAGCCAGGTGAATATGAATATATATTAGTTGCTGGTGGTGATGGAACGGTTGATTCAGTAGTAAATGCTATGGCTAAGCAAGGTATTTCATTACCTATAGGTATTTTGCCAGTAGGTACAGCAAATGATTTTTCTAAATTTTTAGGAATACCATTTGATATAGAAGCAGCTTGTAAGCAAATAATTGCTTCAAAAGTAACTACAGTAGATTTAGGAAGTATTAATGATAAGTATTTTGTAAATGTTGCTAGCACAGGACTTTTTACAGACGTATCTCAAAAAACAGATGTAAACTTAAAAAATACAATTGGAAAACTAGCATATTATTTAAAGGGGTTAGAAGAATTACCTAATTTTAGGCCTTTAAATGTAAAAATAACATCAGAACAAGTAAATTTTGATGGTACTATGTATCTTATGTTAATTTTTAATGGTAAAACTGCAGGGAATTTTAACTTAGCTACTAGAGCTGATGCTACAGATGGAATGCTAGATGTAATAGTTTTTAAGGCTGTTCAAATATACGAACTAATTCCTCTATTTATAAAGGTACTTAAGGGAGAGCATTTAGATTCAGATAAAGTTATATATTTTAAGACAGATAGACTTCATATAGAATGTAACGAAGATATAGTTACAGATATAGATGGAGAAAAGGGACCAGATTTTCCACTAGATATAAAATGTATAAAAGGTGGATTGAAAATTTTAGGTGTTAAATAGAAAAAAAGAGAATAAATAAATTAGTAATCTAATAATTATAAATAATAGTATTTTTGTAAAGGAGATAAAAAGTGGTTGCCTTTATTTATTTATGTATATTATTATTTATAATTATTTTTTCTTTATACTTGATTTATTTAAGTTATAATAAATGTCCAATAAAAATAAGGAGATTTTATTTAGTAAGCTTATCAATTATAGTGATAAGGTACTTGTCATTACTTGCTTTATGGGTAATACAAAGACAGAGAATAATTTACTTTATTAAAGTATTAACTCAATTAAGCTTTATTGCTATTCCGCTTTTAGTATTGGCAGCTATTTATATATTTTTAAGGGATGAAAATAGAAGTTTTGATTATAATTATACTTTTATGTTTATATTATCTTTAGGATACTGTGTAATAAATATATTTTATAAGCTAGATATAAAGGTAGATAATGTATTGGGTTTTATAGTGAATTATAGAGAACCTTTAATTCCTAGTTTAATTTATTTAATAATAATTTCTTCTTTTGTAGTGATAACTTTGTTATTTGTTGATAAGCCTTATAGTAACACTAGTGGGATGAGATTACTTTTGATATCATTGATAATTACTATGATAGAGTTTGTAATATTTTTAGGTGGGGTTAGAGCTTTTCCTTACCCATTAATTGGAGAAATATGCATTTTAGGATGTTCATATAAGTCAATATCTACATTTAAAATTAAAAAATAATAAATATTGTTTTTATAGTATTGCCTTTTAGCGGGTTGTTAATATAATATTAATATATGATGCCCATAAAGGGCATTTTTATTGCGAATTTAAGGTTAAATTTGCAGTAGGTAATTTTTGAAAATAATGGTGGTGAGATTAAATGGAGGGCGTCCCTCAGAGTATTAATTTAAGAAAATTGAATATAAGAAATAATAGAGGGGAAACTCAGATTTAAATCAAACATCTCCTCTATTAATCGAGGAGGAATTTTTTATGCAAAGATTATCTGTTTTTTTATTTACTAGCATATTAGGAAGAAAGATATATGATGAATTTGACGATGTGCTTGGTGAATTAAAAGATATATATGTGACTACTGAGCAAGGATATCCAAGAGTTATTGGGTATAAGGTTAAACGTGATGGAGTGACTTTCCATTATGAGTTTAGAAGCATATTATTCTATAGTGATGATAATAAGGTTAAGATAATGACTCGTGGAAGTAAAGAGATACTTCCAAGAACTTATTCTTATTTATTATCAAGAAATTTATTGGATAAAAAAATTGTAGACATCAATGGTAAGCAAGTTGTTAGAGTTGATGATTTAAGAATTGCAGAAATTGCAGGTGAATACAGGGTAATTGCAGTTGAAACAGGTCCTCTGGCTAAATTTAGAAGAATGAATTGTCAAGGTTTAGGAAAGCTTTTTTATAAGGTTTTGAACAAGGATTTTGAGGATAAAGTTATTATGTGGGATGACGTTGAGTCTTTAGAAATGGTTAATAAAAATCTTCAAATAGCAGTTCCATATAAAAAGCTATCAACATTACATCCTGCTGATTTAGCGGATATATTAGAAAATCTTGATGCAAGTTCACGAAAACAAATTTTTGAATCTTTAGATGAAGATTTAGCAGCAGATACTTTAGAAGAAATAGAACCAGAGTATAAGAGTAGTATTATAAAGGGACTAAGTGAAGCTAAGGCAGTAGAAGTTTTAGAAAATATGCCTAATGATGAAATTGCAGATATATTAGATGAATTAGATGATGATGAAAGAGAAAAAATACTTGTTAACTTAGAAACTGAAGATGCTGAAGAAGTAAAAGAACTTCTTAAATATGGAGATGAAACAATTGGAAGTATAATGAGTAAAGATTTTATTTCGTTTAATTTAGATATTACTGTTGGAGAGATAATAGATATTTTAAGAGAAAGTAATCCTGAAGATGAAGAATTAAACTCAATATTTATAAAGGATGAAGAAGAAAAGGTAATTGGAGTAATTGAATTAAAAGATTTAATTTTAAATGATGGTAAAGTTAAAGTAAAAGAAATAATGGATGAAAATATAAATATACTTAAGCATAATGGGGATATAGATGAAGCAGTGGAAATATCAGCGAAATATGATTTATTATCTATACCAGTAGTTGATAATAATGAGGTTTTAATAGGAGTTGTTAATACTCACGATTTGATTGATGAAGTTTTATATCCAATTTGGAAAAAGAAAAATAAGTAAAATTTTTGAAATTAATTGTTGACTTTTTGTTTAAGAAGCATATAATTATAGTATAAAGTTTAGTTAAATACTCGGAATTAAAACTATGAAAAAGGAAAGTAGTATAAAGGAAGGTTACAGAGAGAAAAGAGTGCTGAGAACTTTTCACTGACAATTTATATGAAGTGCCCTTTGGAGTTTATGCCTGAAATAATAGTAAGGTTTTACGGTAGCACCCGTTATAGTGCTCAGGTATTATATTGTATCGTAGAATGAGTGAAATCATTATTATTATGATGGTTTAATTAGAGTGGAACCGCGAATATACTTCGTCTCTAGAATAGAGACGAAGTTTTTTTATATAAAAATATAAATATGTAATAAAATTTTTGGAGGTATATATGATTTATAATGGAGCAATTGAATTAATAGGAAAAACACCTATATTAAGAGTAACAAATATGATAGATGAGAATAGTGCAGATGTATATGTGAAGTTAGAGAAATTCAATCCAGGTGGAAGTGTAAAAGATAGAGCTGCACTTGGAATGATTGAAAGAGCAGAGCAGGAAGGTGTTTTGAAAGAAGGATCAGTAATTGTTGAGCCTACAAGTGGAAATACAGGAATTGCATTAGCAATGATAGGAAGATTGAAGGGGTATAAGGTTATAATAGTTATGCCTGAAACTATGAGTAAAGAAAGAAGAGATTTAATTAAGGCTTATGGAGCAGAATTAGTATTAACAGAAGGCAGCAGGGGAATGAAAGGAGCTATAGAAAAAGCTACTCAAATGGTAAACGAATATGGATATTTTATGCCACAACAATTTGAAAATATAGCTAATCCAGAGAAGCATTATGTTACAACAGCTAAAGAAATATATGAAGATATAAAGGATTTGGATGTACTTGTAGCTGGAGTTGGAACTGGAGGAACTATAAGTGGAATAGGAAAAAATTTAAAAGAAAAAATAAATGATATAGAAATTGTTGCAATTGAACCAAGTAACTCACAAGTTATTTCTGGAAAGAATCCTGGTCCTCATAAAATTCAAGGAATTGGTGCTGGCTTTGTACCACAAAATTATAAACAAGAGTATGTTGATAAGGTAGTAGCTGTTAGTGATGAAAATGCAATTAAAACTGCAGTAGATTTTGCTAAGAGTGAAGGAATATTAGTAGGTATATCATCAGGAGCAGCAATTTATGCAGCTATAGAAATAGCAAAAAAAATTGGAAAGGGCAAAAAAGTATTAGCAATAGCACCAGACGGCGGAGAAAAATACATCTCAATGGGAATCTACGAATAATATTGTTCGTCACGTGGAGACGAAAAATTAATGATATAACCTCCAGGAATTGTGTAATTTGCGTTAAGAATTTATATTGTTTTTTCCAGAAAAAGAGCTAAAGCTTCGAAAGTCATTTCATTCCCTCAGCTTCTTAACGCTCTTTTTCTTCCAAAAACAAT
>NZ_JAPFDR010000098.1 GCF_026168755.1 Clostridium sp.
GGTGTTAGTATAAAGTAGTGGACACATTTAGTCGAACTAAGTAAAATATTATTTAGTTAAGAAAGGATGTGTCCATTATGGGAAAGGGCAGAAGATACGAGCAAGAATATAAAGACATGATAGTAGATTTATTTAAGTCAGGAATGAGCTTAGCAGAGCTAAGTAGCGAATATGGCATTGCAAAATCAACAATTAATGGTTGGATTAAAGATGTAAAAGAAATTAAAGTTGATGAAAATGAAGTTATGACACTAAAAGAAGTTAAAGAGCTAAAAAAAGAAATGGCAAGGATTAAAGAGGAAAATGAAATATTAAAAAAAGCTATGGCCATATTTGCATTTTGATAAAACTAAATCTGCAAGAGAAATAGAAAATGAGAAACTAAAAGCAGCGATTATAAAGATATATAAAGCCAATAAAGGTATATATGGTGCTCCTAGAATTCATCATATACTTGGTACAGAAGGTTTTAATGTCTCCATAAAGAGAGTTCAAAGAAGAATGACCGAACTTGGTCTTTGTGCAATAACCGTAAAAAAATACAATCCTCATTCAAATGAAAAAGTAGCAGAAGGTTTAGAAAACGTTTTGAAAAGAGATTTTACAACTACTTCTATTAATGAAAAATGGGTTGGAGATATTACATATATTCATACTATCAGAGATGGTTGGTGCTATTTAGCTTCAGTTCTTGATTTACATTCAAAAAAAATAATTGGCTACGCTTTCGGCAAAAGAATGACTAATGATTTAGTTATTAAAGCTTTAAAAAATGCCTATTATAGCCAAAATCCTGATAAAAATAAACAGTTAGTATTCCATAGAGATTTAGGATCTCAATATACTAGTAATGATTTAAAAGAGCTATGTACAGAGTTTAATATTATACAATCATTTAGTAAAAAAGGTTCTCCATATGACAATGCTTGTATAGAGTTTTTCCATTCTTAAATAAAGAAGGAATAAATCTATAGAAATACATACTGCACCTTCGAGGAAGCAAATATAGCTGTATTTAAATATATTGAAGGTTGGTATAACAGAAAAAGGCTACACTATTCTATTAATTACATAACTCCAGATCAATGTGAATTATTAGCCAGAAGTGCAACATAAAAAAGTTTGACTTTTTGTGTCCAAGATATTGACATAAGACCAATATAGATTCAGTTAAATGAATAAATTGTTTAATTTTTACTTATAAATAAATATTCATAATATATAATACAACTATAAAAATGACCATACCTTATAATTCAAACTATTGAAAATAGTAAGGTATAGCTATTTTTATTCTATAATTATTACGAAGTAAACTATTATAACCTATTGTTAAAATTTTACTTTACAACTACTTTATTTGCTAACAATACGCTTTTCCTATCCATCTTATTTTACCTCTTTTAAAAATTCATCCTTAAAATTTTTAAAGTCAATTTCTATTGGAGATTTTTTTCTATTAATACTACTTAGAACAAAAGGAATACTACTATTATTATCAATCTCATCATCATTACACCTAATTTTACTGTTAAATACTCTCATTTCTTTAACATTTTTAAATTCACCTAAATATTGATTATGAATTATTTTAGGATTTCCATTTATTAACTTAACCATAGTAGGTAATACACCTATATTTCTTACTTTCATTTCATTAAATCCCTTAAAGTCAAAATCATATATTCCCTTTTTAACTTCACTTCTTAACTTCTCAATATGTTCATATAAAGTAGGAGCCCCTACTGTAGATAAGTAATCTAACTTTGTTGGTGTTAAGTAAAAATCTGAAGCATAAATTGCACTTTGGGTTATTAAATTAAAACTAGGTTGACAGTCCAATAGAACAAAATCATACTCCCCATCAAGTGTCATTATTTCTTTTTTTAGTCTAGATATACACCTTAATTTATTCTTTGTATACATTCTTTTTCCTCTACCAGTAATACTTCTTGCCAAGTCTATCTGTACCTCATATAAGTCAGTATTTGATGACAATAAGCTTAATGCTTATCCAACATTTTTAGTAATTATATCGTTAGCTTTTAAATCCTTTGTAACATAATTCTTAATATTATCCTTCTCCTTATTAATTAAAGAGTTTAATAATGTTTTTATCGTTTTGTCTTCTTTATGGGACTTTTTCCAAGTTTCAACACCAATATATGAAAATGTTAAACTAGCTTGTGGATCCAAATCAATTAACAAAACCCTATAACCATCTAATGCTAATAAAGCTCCTAAATTAGATATAACTGTACTTTTCCCAACTCCACCTTTGTAATTAACAATAGAAATGACCTTCAAGTAAATTTCTCCTTAAAATTATTTACTTATATATATTCTTATAATTGTTAAATAAAACATTAAAGGTAAAAATTATACACTATAAAAAAATCATTCTGGTTTTCTTCAAAAATTATCCACCAAGCAAGAGAGTGGCTTTGCCACTCTCAATGACCCTCGTCGGTTTTAAATTTTTCCAGTGACAAGTTTATATTTAGCATACACCTTGTTTGTGTTTTTTATTAAAAAGCCACATCTCTGCAGCTTTTTATTGATATTAGGATAAAATAATAGATGCCTCAAGCCAAAATCCTTTTAATTTTCAATTAATCCAACTGCTGTTTATAAAAATTATACTGAATTTTTATTTATAAATAGATATTCAAGATATATAATATATGTATAGAACTAATAATATTGAGGTGAAATATGAGTAAAGGTTTATTAGATCCTAAAGTAGATTTTGTGTTTGTGCGACAAGAAGTTGTGTTAGGAGCTGTCTAAGGCAATAATAAGCCCTTCGGACTATTTCAGCTGCTTGAAATAATGCTACCAGCAGGTGCATTACTGGTAACGGTAGTGTGCTAAGCTGCTGGGACAAAGCAGGAA
>NZ_JAPFDR010000048.1 GCF_026168755.1 Clostridium sp.
ATAATTTATAAAAGTTCAGCTAATCTAAAAGATGTTGCAAGAAGGTTATTAGATGAACTACTTGATGATGCGATTTATGTTGATTCCTTAATAGATAAGGACTCACTAGTTGAATATTGGATAGAGCAAACAAGTAAAGAAAATGTAATAGATAACTTAATTAGAGGAAGCAATATTGAAGAGCTATTAGGACTTGATCCAGAAACCATATATGAAGATGAATATAATAAATATTTATATTCTGAAATAGATTGTTAAGAGGTTATATCTTAGTTAATAAGATATAACCTTTTTACTTTTTAGATAAAGATGAAAACTAATAATAAGGAGAGAACTAAAGATGTTCAAGAAAGACAATAGATATGTAACTAGAGGTGTAAATGAGGAAGTAGATGTAAGATTACAACTTATAATGTGGAGCATGATTGATAAGCTAAAGGATGAAGAAAGTGTTGAACTGGATTACTTACAGGTTTTCAAGATAAGAAAAGATGGTAATAAGATTGTAATAAATCAAAGTCAAGAAGTTCCTGAATATTCATGCACATATGAAATAGAGCTAGAAGATATTCAGATAGATGATGAGATTAAAGTTTATGTAATAGATAGTGGAGAATATTCTACAATGCTTTTTCCATCAGAATACTAATTGAAGGAGGTTCAAGTAAATGATAAATAAGCTAAGTAAAGAAAAGTATTTTATTCACATTGATAAAAGAATTCAATAAAGTTGTAGAGCTATGTAATGGTACAGGTTATGATAAAGAAACTCTGGTATATATAGAGCTTGAAGAAGGTAAGTATGTAATAAAGTTAATACCTGTAAAAGATAGTTACTCGTACATATACACGTATAAGAGATAGGAGGAGAAGGTTATGGATATTATAACAGTAATAAAAGTAGTTGGAACAATACTAACAGTTGTAGCTACAACAATAGAATCAACAAGTAATAAGTAGTATGAAATATAATATCATCACAATAAATAAAATAATAAATTAATTGTGATGATATTAAAACAATAAGCTAATTTTTTTTATAACAATAATAAACTACTAGAAAATATCGTTGTAATAGTAGTGTTGATGTAACGATAGTGACGATATTTTCAGTAGGAATAAGATTGAGGAGAAAGAATAGAAGAAGTCTAAGTAAAGATGTAATTTATCTTGAAAAACAGGATAAAGAGAAAAATTGTAACTACAATCAATCTAACTACATCTAAAAAGCAACGATAACACATCAGAAAACAGAGATTTTAGAAAAGGTGAAGAAATGTAGCGATAGGAATGAAAAACTGCGAAGAGAGGATAAATTGAATGTTTTCTAAATAAGATGGTAAGTAATAAAGATAAATCAGTAAATAATAGCTTCATAACTATACAAGCTAGGATAACAAGGCATGAAAGACTATGAGATGTTGAAGTCGTAGGAAATCCTAGGCTCAATAATTCCACTTGAAATCAAGGATAAGTCATAACATATAATATGTACAAGAAAAATATAAATTCACTCAAAAATAAAAAGAATTGAAATAATAAAACATAAAAATAATGAAACTTGGAACTAGGGAATAGGAACTAAGGACTTGGGACTTGGAAAGAGTAACGGGGGGATAGGGGGGCTAAAGCCTTATAATGAAATAAGAATTGAAATAGATATAAATATAATTTATCAACAAGATAAATACATAGAAAAACAAATATGTAAGAAATTAAGAATCAATAATAAGAGTAAAAATAAAAGTAAGAAAAAAGAAGAGATTAATAAGAAGATATAATAACTATACCAATTGATATAGATAGAATTAAGAAAGTGTAAGAAATCACAATAGATAATAAAATAATAATAGAATTACATATAAAAATAATGTAACAATAAAAAAGTATATATAACGATTAAGATGTTATAAGTAATAATAAATAATAAGAATAGATAAAATATAAAATCATAACAATAGAAGTAGATAAAAATATAATGTATCAATAAAGAGAAAGATACGAAAAAACAACAATAGTACATCAGAAAACAGAGATTTCAGAAAGTGAGAATAAATAATAACACTCAAAATAAAAACAACAAAGAAATAGTAAATCAACTGTTTTAACTGATGTAGTCAAATATATATTATAAATTTGATTAAAGAGTTAATGTTTCTAATTAAGGAAGCATTAACTCTTTCTATTTTATAGATAAATTTAAGAAAGGAGTTAAGGAAGGTTTTTCAATGAAATTTTCAATGAAGTATTCGCATGAATAATCATTCAAAAGTAGTTATCATTAAAAAAAGGAGGTGAAGTTAATATATGGATATGAGTAAAGAAGATTTTAATGGGGTATATGCTACTATCTTCGAAAGTATAGGTGAGGATATTGTAAGAGAGATACATAATAAGTTTGGTGGACAACAATTTAATTTTCCTAAAAGATTGTACTCAAAAGAATATGTAATTAGGTACATAAAAGAAAATTATGATGGTAATAATGTGAGAAGGTTAGCAAAAGAACTTGACTACTCAGAAAGATGGGTACAAGCAATAATAAATAAAAATGAAATAGTAGTAAAAGGAGATGAATAACAATGAATATTTTTGATGCGGGAGGAATAACTACAGCTATTGCAGTAATAGCAACAATAATAATAGGAACAGGAATATTTGCATTGATAAATACGATATTTGAAATATGGTATCTAGGATTTGGTGCAATGGTTGGAGAATGGCTAGTATGTTGTGTTGTAGGAGCATTTATAACCAATTGGTTTTCTGGAATAATACTAAGATTCTTTTCAGTTTTATGGTTTTTAATAAAAGTAGGAGCAGTAATTGCTACTGTGATATTTATTTATCAGAAATTTAAATCTAAAAAGGTTGAAGGAGATACCAAAATTGAAGAGGGGCAATAAGATAATAATAGGAATAGTAGCAATAGTAGCTTTCATATTAATTGGATCAATAGGTAAATCTAATAATGAAGTAAAAGTTATTATAAATAAGGCTAAAGAGTACTTAAATAATGGAGAGATAAGTGAAGCTGAAAATGTACTTAGGGATAAAGCAGGAGAAACTAATAACAGAGAGTTTAAGAAGTTATGGAGTATATCTCATGGATATGAGTTAGTTTCTAATAAGATTAAATTATATGATAATATAGAGTGGGCAGAAGAAATGTTAGATAAAATTGATAAAAGCTATAGAGACTATGAGGCAACAAGAGAAAAAATAGATAATTTAAAAGAAGAATTATTAGATGTAAAAAATACTAGAGAAGAATTTAAAGAAAAAATTGATGAGGTACAAAGGTTGATTGATGAAGAGAGATATGAGGAAGCTATGGAGTTAAGTAAGGAGACTCCAGATTGGCAAAAAGTAAGTCAAAAAGATAAGAATACTATGATGGAGTTAGAGAATCAAGCTAGAGATTTATATTATGGACAAAAAAAGAGTCAAAGGGAAGAAGAGATAAAGAAACAAGATGAAGAATTTACTGTAGAAAAAGCAATTGAGTATGCAGAAGAGTATAGTCTTAGAACTGGTTTAGATACACTTAGAGTAGAAGTTGATAAGACACCACAATATGATGAAGAGGGAAGAAAATATTATACTGTAGGAGTTTACATAATAGAGTTAGATGAATTAAATGATGCTTATAGAGTATATTCAGATGGTTCAATAAGAAGATTAGATTAAAAAAGAGGGAAACCTCTTTTTTTTATTTTAATGTATAATTGTCTAAGTGTTTTAATTTTTTATTTAAGCAATTTTTAGATAATAATTATTATAATATTTTAAATTTAAAATAATATAGAAAGTAGGGATAAAAATGAAAAAATATACAGTGAAAGATTTGGTGGAAAAAGTAACTGGAGTAGATGATAAACATTATACCTGGGAGAGTCAATATGAATTAGGGAGAAGAATAAAAAAAATATTAGACACTTTATTTGGAAGCAATATTATTACAGATAAAAATATAGATAAGTATATTAGGGCATATAAACTAATTTATATGGACCAAGATATAAAAGTATTAATGGGAAGATATTGTAGGATAATAGAAAGCATGCAAAAGGAAGAAGATAGAATATTTATACCATATGTAAAAAAAGATTTTACTACCGAAGAGATGATTACAGTTTTGAAAGCTTTGTCAGAATTTCATAAGGATGAAGAAATAGGTAATTTTATAGAGTATAAGTTAATGGAGGTGAGAGCAGAGCAATATAATGAAATTTTAAATGAATTTGAATCGGAAGTTGAAAGGATAAAAATATCGATACATGGATATCCATATAAAGAAAAAGTGGAAAAAATGAATGAAATAAAGAATTACTTAAAAAGGCAAAGAGAAGAGATTGATAAAATAATAGAAGATAGTCTTATTCTACCATATTAATAAATAAAAATTTTAATTATATCATAAGAATAGAAAAAAGTAAATGTTAACTTTTTTTGTTCTTATGATTTTTTTTAACATTTTTTATATTTAATTGTCATAGTAATATATACACATAGCAACCCAATAAAAAAATAAATGTTTTTGGGTTGTTAAGAATAACTTGTTCTTTAAAAATTTAATAACAAGCATCTAAGGAGAGAAATCTTATGACAAAGTTAAAAGTTGTTTTCATTGACATTGAAACTAGTTCACTACACTTTATGAATGGTGTAATAAGATTAATAGCCTTTTCTGATGGCAATAGTGAAGTAGTTACTACAACTATGGTAGATGATGAATTGAGAGAAATTCTAAAGAATAAAGATATACTTAAAGTTTTTCATAATGCCAAGTTTGATGTAGAATTCTTTATACATAATGGATATGAGGTAAATAACTACTCATGTACTTTAGTTATGGCTCAAGTATTAGGAGAAAAGGAATTGAGTCTTAAAGCATTAACTAATAAATATCTTGGGATTGAGATGGATAAATCTATGCAAAATAGTGACAACTGGAGTGATGATAAATTAACTCAAGAGCATATTGATTATGCTATTAATGATGTTACTAACACAAGATTGTTATACTATAGGCTTTTAGACGAATTAGTTAAGAGAAATCTATTGGAAACTTATGAAAGAGAAAGAAGAGCTTTACCTTCTATAGTAATGTTAGAGCTAAATGGTATAAAGATGAACTTTGACCAGTGGAATAAAGTATTAGACTATGATAGAGAACTTTGTGATGAAATTCAGAAAGAAGTAAGGGCAATATTAGGTTTAGAGGAATTAAATCTAAACTCTCCAAAGCAGTTAATTGAAGCTTTATATGAATATGGAATTAAGCTACATTCAACATCTGATGATGAATTAGCTAAATATTCAGATGACCATGAAGTGATAAAGCTTTTAAGAAAGTACAGAAGGTTAAAGACTAAGATAAAGACTTATGGCGACAAAATGAAAACGTTTTTATGTGAGGATGGAAGAATTAGAGGTTCATGGTGGCTAATAGGAGCTACTTCTGGAAGAATGTCTTGTAAAAATCCTCCACTTCAAGCTATGCCTAGTAGTAGTAGAGAATTCTTTGTTGCAGAAAAAGGAAATAAGCTAATATGTGCTGATTATTCACAAGTGGAGCTTAGGGTTCTTGCAAATATTTCTAGAGATGAAACTTTAATTAGTTACTTTAATGAGGGTGTTGACCTTCATGCAGGTACAGCTAGTTTAGTTTTCAATAAACCTATAGAAGAAGTTACCAAGGAAGAAAGGCAAGTAGGAAAGAGTCTTAATTTTGGTATATGCTATGGAATTACAGCTTATGGTATCCAAAAAAATCTAAGAAAATTTGGTATACATATATCATTAGGAGAAGCAGAGAAATATAGAGTTGAGTTTCTTAAAGGATATCCAAAGGTAAAAGAGCTTCAAGATAAATTACTAAGAGCAAATGGAATCATGAGTTTAGGAGGAAGGTATTGGGAAGGAAGAGCTTTGTCAATGACTCAAAGATTGAATATTCCAATTCAAGGTTCAGCAGCAGAGGGATTAAAAGAAGCTTTAGCATTACTTGTATGTAATATGAAGAGTTCTTGGAAGTTAGTAGCTGTAGTTCATGATGAGGTTGTTATAGAGGTAGCAGAAGAGGAAGCAATGGAAGCAAAAGATATTTTGAAATGTTGCATGATTAATGGAATGAAAAAAATTATTAATGATATCCCAATTATTGTTGATATTTCAATAAGTGATAATTGGTGTAAGTAAAAGGAGGAAATTATAAATGATTTTTAGAGACAATAAAGGAATATTAGGAACAACTAAAACTATGCCTAATTTAAATGAAGGCAATTATGAATCAATAATACGAAGAATAATTTATTTAAGAGATAAGAAAACAGATTGGGGGTTTAGAGATTTTCTTGAAGTAACATATGAGCTTGATGATGATACCACAAAGCAAACAAAAAAGGAAAATATAATGATATCTCAAGCAAAAAACTCTAAATGTTTCAAATTCTTAAATGATGTGTACAAAGGTGATATTCCTGATGAGATAAATATTGAAGAACTAATAGGTAAGAAATGTGTATTAGCTATTAAGCATAATGCTGATGATAAGGGAAATGTTTATGCAAATATAGTAGAAAGAAAGTTTTATTAATTATAAGATGGCTTAGTTTTTTTCTAAGTCATCTTATATAAAAAGGAGAGATAGAAGTGTCAGATGTAGCAAGATTAAGACAAAGAAGACCAGCACCCAAAGTTACATATAAAAAAACTATAATAAAATATGATGATTTAGAAACGGAACAGGAGCTTGATGAAGAGCAGAGCATTGTAGATACAGATAGAATTAAAAGTCAAAAAAAGTATATTAATTTGGAGGAAAGGTTAGAAAATGAGGAGAGTATTTTAATAGGAAATTTTAGATATGACCGACACGGCATATATTTTAAATATACTGACAAGAAATCAGGAGAAATAAAAGAGAAAAAAATTTCTGATGGAGTTTATATCAAAGATAAGGTTTATAATATCGATACTAAAGAAGTATATACAAATGTATTATATAAGTTTGATGATAATTTTAATGAGATTAAGTGTCCTATGAGCGTTATTCTACCTAATGAATTATCAAAGAAAGTTATTAATGGATTTGATATCCCATATGCCAATAGAAAGTTAATATCAGAATTTTTGAGTTTGCAAGTGAAAACTGCCCCTTGTATTAATGTTTACAAAAATGTGGGATGGCATAAAGCTATAAATTTTAATGATGAATTTATTTTTAGACATGATAGGACAATAACTAATGATGAAGATGAGATAGCTATATGTGATGTAGAAATTTCAGACTATGATTTACGACATAAAGGTTATTTGCAAAGTTGGGTAAATATGTATAGAAAACACATAAAGGGTAATATTCAATTAGAAGCATTAATTTGTATGGCAACGGCTTCGGTAGTTGTTGGGAAGTTGGCTAGAACAGATGGAGAAATGGAAAGTTTATTAATACATATATATGGAAACAGTACACAAGGTAAAACAACTGGTGTAATGACAGCAGTTTCGTTAATGGGTAATCCTAGTACTAAGAATAAAGGACTTATAAGACTTTGGAATGGTACAAATAATGCGATAATGAATTCTTTAGGAGGTAATTTTGGAATTCCAGTAGTTTTTGATGAATTATCAATGAGTAGAGAAAATGACTTTACAAGTATGATTTACTCAATGGTTAGTGGAAAAGATAAAGCTAGATTAAATGATTCAATTACACAAAGAGAACAAGTAGAGTGGTCAACTGTAATAATTTCTACAGGAGAGCAATCTATTCTTGAAAGAACTAATAAAAATGCTGGATTATCAATTAGAGCAATTGAATTTGCTAATATTCAATGGACTAAATCTGCTGAAAATGCAGAGGAAATAAAGAGAGTAATTCTTAATAATTACGGAGTAGGAGCAGAATCAATAGTAAGAAAAGTAAAGGACTTAAAGGAAGAAGGGGTACAAGCTTTACTTAATAAATGGATAACTAAGCTAAAAGAGATACTTCCCAAAAATAAGTTTAGAGATAGGATTGCAAATAAGTTGGCAATAATACTTGTTACTGGAGAAATAATAAATGATTCTATAAGAATTGATTTAGACTTAGATAGTATACTTAAGTTTTTAGTTGAGAATGAAGAGAAAAATATGCTTGAAAGAGATATTGGAGCAAAGGCATTCAATCAGATAATACAAAAAATCATTGAGAATAAAGGCAATTTCAAAATAAATAATATATCAATTAAAAATAATATCTGTTGGGGAAATATTAACTTCAAAGAAGATTACTATGAAGTTTCAATTCTAAAGAATGTTTTAGAAAAGAACTTGAGAGATTTAGGGTATGGAGAACCTAAAGTAGTGGTAAAAGAATGGAAAAACTCTAATTATTTAGATACTGAAAATGATAGAACAACTAAGAGATTCAGACTCTTCGATAGTGAAGAGCAAGAACTAAGAAAAAATTCATTAGAGAAGGAAGAGTTACCAAAGAAATTAGATGATACAACATATATTCTAAAAGTACCTAAAGAGTATTTAGATAAATTTTTAATAGATAATTAATTAAATCTAATCCCGTAAAACCCGTAATCCCGTTAAAGGTAATAGTTATATATAAAATAAAAGCTGAACCTGTTAATTATATTAATAAATTTTAGGTAGCTATAGAAAAACTACGGGATTCCGGGAAAACGGGAAATTACATAACCATATACAAAGGAGAGAAAATAATGAGTTCCAATAATAAGAGTAATGAAATAATAGATTTACTATCAGAAATAATAATTAACTTTATATGTGAAAGTAAATCCAATAATAAATCTAGACAGTAAAATAAGCACATATATAAATAATCAAGAAACTAGAGATAAATATTATGAAAATAGAAGAAAGTAGTTAGAGCAAAAGGAGAAGATAAACATGATAAATGAAACAATTAAAGAAAATGTATTAATAAACTTTGATATTGATATTAAAGAAAATGAAAAAGGAGAAGGTGAGATGGCAATAGATACATATACAATAATAGTTCCAATTGAAGCTATTACAGAAGAGGTATCACTAGATGAATTACATATGGAATTTAACTCATGTATAAGTAATGTTAAGATAACGGAAAAGAAAATTAGTATGGATTATTTTACAGGTGAAACTACATTCATAAGAACAGTAAGTGAAATCCAAGAACATATTAGAATTATGGTAAATAGCATAAGGAATAAATTAATTAATGTTAAAATAGATAATTTTAAATTACTATGTAACTTCTACACTTGGAGAGATTAATTAATGATGGGAAATATCATTATTATTGAAATGACAATAGTAATGGTATTTACCGTTATAAAGTAAGATGATAAGTATATATTATAAATTTGATAGATAATAAATAATAATGGAGGAAGAGAGTATGATTAATAATTATGTAACAATGGATAATTCTATACAGGAATTGATAAGAAGGATTAATAGAGTTCCGAGAATTGGGATATACACTCGTGTAAGCACTAGTGAACAGGCAGAAACTTGGTATAGTATAGATGAGCAAGAAAGATTGCTCATAGATTGGTGCAACAAGAATGGATTAGAAGTCTTTAACTGCTATTCAGATAGAGGTATAAGTGGTAAAAATATTAAGAATAGACCAGCATTAAAAGCATTATTGAAAGATGTAGAAGATAGAAAAGTAGATATGGTAGTTAGTTGGAAGTTAAATCGTATCAGCAGAAGGTTAGCAGATGTACTTAAAATAATGGATTTACTAGAAAAAAATAATGTTACATTTAAGTCTTATTCAGAGCCATTTGAAACTACTACACATGTAGGAAGAATGCAAATGCAGATGATGGCAATGATTGGGGAGTTTGAGCGTGGGACAATCTCTCAAAATGTAAAGGTTTCCATGTGTGCTAAAGCTAGAGCTGGAGAATGGTGTGGTAACCGTGTGCTAGGCTATGATTTAGTACCAATGGAAGGTACAGAAAACAATAAAAGGAGAAAGTCAAGACTAGAAATAAATAAGGAAGAAGCTGAAATAGTAAGGATAATATTTAATGAGTATGCTAGTGGAAAAGGATATAAGGCAATTACTAATAAATTAAATAAGTTAGGGTGTAAGACTAAGAAAGGTAACAATTTTTCACAAGGTTCAATTAGAGATATCTTAATGAATCCAGTATACATAGGAAAAGTTAGATACAATGTTAGACAGAATTGGAGTGAAAAACGTAGAAGGAATATAAATCCAGAGCCAATAGTGGCAGATGGAATTCATAAAGCTATAATTGATAATGATACATGGGATAAAGTTCAAGTAATGCTTCAAGCTAAATCTGGTAAACCTTTAAGAGTCTATGATGGATTCTATCCGTTAACAGGAATATTAAAGTGTCCTAAGTGTGGAGCTGGTATGGTAATTTCAAGAACTACTAATGTACTAGCTGATGGAACTAAGAAAAGAATAGCTTATTATTGTTGTGGAGCATGGAAAAATCAAGGTACAAGTATATGTAATTCTAATACTATAAGAGTAGAGAAAGCTAATGAGTATGTGTTTAATAAACTTTCAAGTGTTTTATCTAATGATGAGATGATTAAATCAATAGTAAGAAATATAAATAAGGAAAGAATAAAGAGAGTAGACCCAAGTAAAAATGAGCTAGAAAGAATAGATAAGGAACTAGAAAACATAGATAAGAAAAAGAGAAAGATTTTTGATGCATACGAAGATGACATAATAACAAGAGAAGAATTTCTAACTAGGAAGGATGAGCTAAATCAAAGAGCTAAAGTATTACAAGAGTCAAAAGAACCTCTATTAGTTACATTAGCTGATGATGTAAGTGAAGAAATATCTTATGAGTTCATTAAAAGTGTACTAGATAATTTCAGTAAGTTATTAAACAGTAAAGAGTCAAGAGAGCAGAAGAAGAAGTTATTACATATGATAATTTCTAAGATAACAATTAACGAGTTAAGAGAAGTTGACTCAATAAACTTAACTATAAATGATAAGTTAGTAGATTATATAAGTAAAGAAGAAGGAGTATCTATAAAGGATGCTCCTTCTTCTTTTATGTTACGAAATATTGGAATGAGTGTATTGAATTTAGATATTGTTATATAAAAATAACTATATCTAGACAAATTTAGACAAAATTTTTGATAATAAAATGATAATATATAAAATATATTTAAGAAATAATGGAGGATTATTATGAAGAAGAAATTAACAATATTTATGGTATTGGTACTAGTTTTAGCACTTGTAGGATGTGAAAATAGTATAGTAAAGAAATCTATTGAAGAAGCTAAATTATCAATTGAAAGTAAGGATTATGATAAAGCACTTACATCATTACAAACAGTATTAGATGAAGATAGTGATAATGAAGAAGGAAAAAAATTATATAGTATAGTAGATAGTTATCAGAAAGCTAAAAAATCATTTGAAGAGAATAATGTTGATGAAGCTAAAAAGTTATTAGATGAAATAAATGATGAATATGTAAATTATATGATTAAAGATGATATTGATGCCTTAAAACAACAAGTTGAGAATAAGATTAAAGAAATTGAATTAATAGATAGTAATTTAACTAAATTATTAGGTTTAGTTGATGAAAAAAAATATGATGAAGCAAGTGCTTTATTTGAAGAAATAAATAAAAGTTCATTAAATGATGAGCAAAAGGCAGAGGCAAATGAATTAAAGACTAGAATAGATACTGAATTAGCTGAAATTGAGGCTCAAAAAAAGGCGAAGGAAGAAGCACGTTTAGCTGAGGAGACTAGAAGATTAGAAGAAGAAAAAAGAAAAGCTGAGGAAAATAAATTTGATAAAAGAAGAGCAGTAGAAATTTTAGTAGAAAATCAACCGTTTTACGCTTCATTTGACATCATTGAAGATAATGGCAGATTTAGCTTTGGGAAAAATGGAAAAGAAGTTATTTGGATATCGCTTTGGGACCAAGAAGTTAATCAAGAGAAAGGCTTAAAATACTATGCCTATAGACTTACGGATGTAGAAATGCATGAAGCAGGTGGAACGGGAACAATAGAGAATGGATATATTTATGAGGATGGTACAATTGGTTATTAAAATTAATAAATATATGAAGAAACTTATAAGTATTCAGAAGAGAGTGCATTTATGAATTCATAAAGAGCATATTAGAGAACTTTAGTAAGGTATTAACTGAAAGCTCAACAAGAGAGCAACAGAAGAAGCTATTACATATGATAATTTCTGAAATAACTATCAATGAGCTAAGAGAGATTTATTCAATTTAAATTAAATTAAATTATATTATAACTTAATAAATTATTTAAGCAATGAAGAAGGAGTATCTATAAAGGGTACTCCTTCTTCTTTTATGTTAAGAAATATTAGTAGAAATATATTGAATTTAGATATTACTATATAAAAAACTGATTCGACATAATTAGATAAAAATTTTAAGTTAAAAATGATAATATTTAAAAGATAATATAAGTAATAATGGAGGATTTTATGGGAAGAGTATTAACCCAAAATAATAAGATTAAATTTGAAATAAATGATAAACAAGATTGCATTCTATATTTAGGACATGTTATTGAATATTTTGAAAAGAAGAAGAATATTTATTTGAACTTAATCAAAGAAAATATTAATTATTTAAAACATGAGTTAGAAAAAAATAATATTAAAATTAATGATATTGAAGATATAATAAATTTTATTACAGATAATAGAAATGTTGATTTTGATATTAATTTTTATGAGTTTAAATTATTTAACTCATCAATAAATTTAATAAAAAATGAAATGATTAATGTAATTGGTGATTTTAGTAAAGATAAGATTTCTATATCATACAATAATTATTTAGATATTATACGTAATAAGAATATAAAAGGAGTTAAATTTAATTATAATAAAGAAAGAAAAGAAATAATTGATAATTTTAATACCAGTAGAAACTTTTTGTATCATTTTTCAAGTGATAAACTTTGTGAGTGGATAGCGTATAGACAAGAACAAATAAAAAAATATAATAATCTTGATTTTGAATTTGGTAAAGAATTCAATATATACATATCTGATGTAATACCATGTAAAGTTTTTTTGAATGAATTAAGGATAAATATTAGCTTTTATGAAGAGGCGAAAAAAATATCTTATTTTATGAAAAAAGACTTTGAAAGCTTAATTGGTGAAGAGGTGAATATTAATATTAATATAAAGAAAGGTCACTTTGATTTTTCAGCAAAAGATATTACATATAGAGGATTTGAAAGTCATAAAAATAGTAAAAAGAGAAATAATAAATAAGTTAATTATTATATTAAACTCTAGATATCAAAAAACCTCACTTATTACTGTTACGGAGAACCGTATCATAAGTAAATGAGGTTTTTACTAATATTGTAAAAATAGAATAGGATTATAGAATATTAAGGCTATTACTTATATTCATATATAAGTAGTAGTTTTTATTTACAATATAAGAATAAAGTTTATTGATATATTTAGTTAAAATGGTATATTATGGTATAATGGAGGTGTAAAATGATTAAGAAATGTATTATAAGTCGGGGTAGTTTGATTTTTAAACTACTGGATATATAGGAATTTGTTGAGGAGTACAAGCTATGATTTTTATATAAGAATTTATCGAATAGTTAAATTTGAATCTAGTAATAAAAACAAGTTCTATGCACTAGTGTTTAGTGAATAGGACTTGTTTTATTATAGGTGATGGTGACATAAAATTTCAATTTGAGTTACATACTCATCTTCATTTGATATGGCAAATTCATTTAGTCCACACTCAAAGGCGTAGCCAGATAGAGTTAGGTTGTTTTCATCTACAAATGAGAGCATTTTTTCATAAAGATGAGGTATCTTATCCCAGTCACCTATTGAAAATCCACGAAGATACTTCCCACTTGGTTTTATAAATAGGGAGGGTTTCTTTCTATCAACCTTAGTAAAAACACCATCATACTCTTCAAAGTTTCTAGAGTTTATCTTTTCAATAGAAATGTAGCTTCCACAGCTTTTCTTATAATTATTAAATTCACATGAAGATTTTAGATGATTCATAATTGCCTTCGAGTTGTTTAGTAAGCTCGAAGTATTTTCAAAGGTTAAAGGTAGCTCTGTCATAAGCAAATACTCTTCATTTAACTGTACTAACTCAATTTTTCCATCATATATCTCATCACATAGGTCAAGCATAGTACTCTTTTCCTTTAATATGATTTTTAGTTTTTTTAGACGATCTATTGTTTTGTCTATCTCACTTATTTTTGCCTTTGATATTTTTCTAAAATCATCTTTATTGGGCTTATTCATATATGCCTGTAATTCTTCTATGGACATGCCTATCTCTTTTAAAGCTAAGATGTTTTCAAGTTCAATACTTTGTTCATAGGTGTAATAACGATATCCGTTATTTCCTTTATGTTTTGGAGAAAAAATACCAACACTATCATAGTAGTGCAAGGTTCTTTTATTTATTTGGTGAATATTAGCAAATTCACCTGCTGTAAAGAATGCAAGATTATTTTTCATATTTTAAAACTCCTATGTTGACATTACAGTTACTGTATACTTTAGACTAATTGTAGCACAAGAAAATAAAGTTAGAAAGGAGAAACAAATGAATAAAGAAAGCGTGTATACAAGCCCTATTACCTTTAAGGTAATTATAGCAATTGTAATACCTACTATAGTTATGACACTTATTCAAGCATCTTATTCTATGATAGATGGTATGTTTATTTCCAATATTTTAGGGGATGTAGCCTTGTCGGCATTAACACTTATATCACCCTACTTAAATTTTTTCATTGCAATTGGTGCATTGTTTGCATCAGGAGGTAGTGCTGTAGTAATGAAAAAAATGGGAGAAGGTAAAAAAGATGAGGCAAGGAGAGATTTTACAACACTAACTCTTATTGCAGGAGGAAGTGCATTAGTACTTAGCCTTGTATTTTTGATGTTTACTAAATCTCTTGTGGGAATATTTAATGTAGAAAGTAGTGTAATGGAGCTTTGTAGAGAGTATTTATTTTCATATAGTTTTTTTATAATTCCTCAAATACTGTTTGCAATTTTACAGATATTCACAATTGGCTCAGGTAGACCTAAGCTTGCAATGATAAGTTCATTATCTGGAGGAGCAATAAATATATTATTTGACTTTATACTTATAAAGGGTCTTAAAATGGGGATGACTGGTGCTGCTATTTCTAGTGGCATTGGTATGTTAATACCATGTATTATACTTATTTTAAACTTTACAAAGAAAAAGGATACTCTATATTTTTCATCATTAAAATTTGATGGAAGGGTTTTACTAAAAACATTTAGTAATGGTGTATCTGAATTTGCATCAAACCTTGCTAGTGGAATTGTGATAATGCTTTTTAATGCTAAAATGTTATCTATTGCAGGTCCAGATGGAGTTGCAGCTAGTACCATCACATTTTATGTTTTTGGATTAATGAGTGCACTATATATGGGGTATATGCTAGGAGTATCTCCACTACTTAGCTATTTTTATGGATCTAATGAAACTTCAAAACTTAAAAAAATAAGAAAAATAAGTATTAGATTTATAGGAAGTGTTTCAATAGTTACAACAATATTGGCTATTATAGGTTCTAATGTTTTAGTTGGAGCTTTTACAGAGCAATGGTCTAGTGCATACAATATTGCAGTAAGTGGAAACAAGTTATTTTCATTAGCTTTATTACTAGTTGGATATAATACATTTTCAAGTATGCTTTTTACAGCGCTGTCAAATGGAAAGATTTCAGCTGTAATTGCATTTTCAAGAAGCTTTGTATTTTTATCTACAGCAATTATAGTATTGCCATCAATTTTTGGAATAAATGGACTTTGGCTATCTGTACCTATTTCAGAGCTTTTAGCAGGTGTTATTTCAATGATTTATATAAAAAAATATAAGTGTAAATATAATTATTAATTAAAGAAGGAGAATAAAAGATTATGAAAAGAATTATTGCATTAATAGGAGTTGTAGTAGTATGTAGCACAGTAGTTTTCACATTTATATATAGAAAGGAAATAAAACTACTATATAAATCTTTAAATAGCTTTAAGGAAGAAAATTTAGCACATACCTTTCAAAACATATACAAGATACAGCCAACTAGAGAGATAAAAAAGGGGGATAATATATATGGGTTTAGCAAAGATGAGGATAATTTACCTTTAGAATTTAAATTTAATGGAGAGGAGTTTTTAGTAGAGGATTATTTAAAAGATACAAAAACTTCTGGTTTAATAGTTATAAAGGATGACAAAATAAAACATGAATCATACTATTTAGGTGCAGATGAAAATACATTGTTTGCCTCAAACTCCATGGGAAAATCCTTTGTATCAGCATTAATGGGAATAGCTATAAATGAGGGCTATATAGAAAGTATAGATGAACCTATAGGAAAATACATAAAAGAATTTAAAGATACTAAAATTGAAAATATACCAATAAAAGCTTGTTTACAAATGGTATCTGGACTAGCTTTTGATGAAGATAAGGATATGAGTAAGTACTCAATGAGAACATTACTTGGTACTCCTGCAATGAAGCTTATATCTAAACTAGGTATTGAAGCAGAGCCTTTTACTGTAAGAAAGTATTTAAGTATAAACACAGAAATACTTGGAGAAATTATTATAAATGCAACTGGATATACTTTAACAGAATTTATGGAAGAAAAATTATGGAAAAAGCTTGGAGTTGAAAAAAATGCATTTTGGACATTAAGTAATGATAAGGAACTAGCAATGGGAGGACTTAGTATATCCCTTAGAGATTATGCAAGATTTGCTAGACTATATTTAAATAATGGAATGGTGAATAATGAACAAATAATCCCTAAAGAGTGGGTAAAAGATAGTATGGACATAAGTGCAGATTATGCAAAGCCAGGTGCAAATAATGATTCCTACAATGCTATTGGATATGGATATCAGTGGTGGATACCAGATGGAAATGAGGGGGAATTTTTAGCAATTGGTGTATACAGTCAGTGGATTTATGTAAATAGAGCTAAAAATATTATAATAGTAAAAACTAGTGCTGATCCAAACTTTATGGAGAAAGATTATGAGTTAAAGCATGTGGAGTTTTTTAGAGAATTAGCAAAAAACTATTCTGGTAAATAATGAAATATGGAAGTGATGTAGAATGAATTGACGTATTTACTTTAGAGAATATAGAAAAGAGGATGCACCTCATATTGAGGATATAATTAGGAATACATGGCAGTATGACTTATTTTGCTCAAAAGAAGTAGCAAAGAAAATGGCAAAGTTATATCTAACTAGCTGTTTATCTAATCAGACGTTCACTATGGTTGCGCTTTTAGATGAAAAGCCAGCGGGGATTATAATGGCTAAAAGCATAAAGGATTATAAAAAATCAGTTAAATACTTGATTCCACAGCTAGTAGCAGGTATGAGGCTTGTCATAAGTAATGAAGGAAGAAAGATAGCAAATACCTTTGATAGATATTGCGCACCACGTGGAAGCGAAAAAATGAAATATTTATTTTCCGGGAACTGTGAAATTCTACGGCTCAATTTCAATGTTCCCTCCAAATTAATATTTCATTTTTTCTTTTTCTATGTGTTTGCTTATAACACCGCCTTTATAGTTAATGTTTTCTGCTACAAATTTTTCTGGTATGATAGCTAACTTGTATATTACTATTATTAGTTTATTTAAAGATTAGTAATTCATAATATAAAATATGGCAAAAAGTCGTTAACTTTTAAGGTGATTGCGTAGGAGATTGTATCTTTTAGCTTTAAAGCCAGTGATAAAGAAAAATTAATGATATTATTGGAAGAAATATTGTAATTAAGTTTTAGAATTTAATTGTTTTTGGAAGAAAAAGAGCGTTAAGAAGCTGAGGGAACGAAGTGACTTTCGAAGCTTTAGCTCTTTTTCTGGAAAAAACAATATAAATTCTTAACGAAAGTTACACAATTCCTGGAAGTAATATCATTAATTTTCGGCATCACGGCATTCAAGCTCTAACGAACAATTTAGTTATAATGTGAAGAAAAGGCTAGAAGTACAAAATAGTATTTTCAGCCTTTTTATTGAATAAAATTGAATTTTAAAATGTAATGATAAAAGTTTTGATAGCACTTACAGGATTGGTTATATTAGAAGCCTTTCTTGGGGTGTTTTTTTATAATTAAACAAGATATATAAATAAAAAAAGGCAGTAGATAAACATTTGACATATATATCATTTATTGATATATTATATTTAACGATATATCAATAAATGATATATAATAGAAAGGAGAATTTTATGCCAAGAAAAGATTCTATTGATATTGGGGAACTAACAGATTCTGCTTTTTATATTTTATCTAGTGTTATTGAGGAAAAGCACGGATACCTAATTATGAAAACTATTGAGAATCTTACTAATAATGAAGTTACTATTGGTCCTGCATCACTTTATACAACACTGAAAAAG
>NZ_JAPFDR010000029.1 GCF_026168755.1 Clostridium sp.
ATGGTTATTTTTGTTTTGTAAGAGATTCAATTTTAACATGAAATTAGGGGGTCGTTGTTTTTTTATACAAAAAAACTTGCGAAACCTTGATATATAAAGATTTAAAAAGAGAAGTAGTGTAGAAAAATTTACACTAACATAATTATTAGGGAGGGATAAAAATGAAATTAAAAAAAATGGTTGTTTGTATAACAAAGAAAGATATAAGAAACTTTTTGAAGTTACAAGATAAGATTAATATAAGTGATATTTTTATTAATGATTATTTAAGATTAATAGGAAATGTTCAAGTATTTGGAATGAATATAAATATAGAAACAGAATTAAGTTTTTCTAAAGTTGAATACAATAATATCTATTTAAATATAAAGAGTTTTAAACTTTTAAAAATGAATATAGTAAATCAAATATCTAAAAAAATATTTAATTATGTGATTAATGCTTTTACTGATATAGAAGGTGTTACATTTGAAGGAAATGACTTTAAATTAGAAGTTGCAACATTAGTAAATAAATATTATAAGGAACAAAAGTTTATTGATTTAAATAGGGTACAAGTTATAGATGTATCGATAGTAGATAAAGAAGTTGAAGTAGAGTTTGGGGGCATAGATATTGATACTGAAATAATTAGAAAAGAGTATGGGAAAAATGAAGCACCTTACGTTGAAGCTGAAATAGTAAGTGATTTAGTATAATATTTTAATAAAATATTAAAATAAGAAGAGAAAGCTTGGGGATATACAATAAATGAATACAATAATATATTTAACAAGGCATGGCCAAACTTTATGGAATATTGAAAAAAGGCTGCAAGGTAGAGGTAATTCACCATTAACAAAAGAAGGAATAGAAAGAGCAGAGGAGCTTAGAGATAGGATAAAAGATATACATATAGATATAATATATTCAAGTCCAATTGAGAGAGCACTAACTACTGCCAATATAATTAAAGGTGATAAAAGTATTGAAGTAGTAACTGATAATAACCTTATGGAAATGTGCTTTGGAGACTATGAAGGTAAAATAACAGATGAAGTTATGAAAGAGAATCCTAATTGGGATATAAGTCTTATTATGAAAGGAAATACTGAAGTAGCAGCACCAAATGGAGAAAGTTTAGCAGAAGTCAGATTTAGAGTAGCTAAGGCAATGAATAAAATTATTGAAGAAAATAGAGGCAAAACTGTTTTAATAGTAGCTCATGGAATAACCTTAAAAGCTATTATGTATTACTTTAATGATAAAGATGTAAATTCTGAAGTTATGGGACAATCAACTTTAACTAAAATAAATGTAGATGAAAATAATAGATTTAATATAGAGTTTAAAAATGATGATAGTCATTTTACAATAAAAGAAAAAAAGTTAGGTTGGTAGCTAATTGATTTAATAATAAAAAATCCTGCAGTAATTTTACTGTAGGATTTTTTAGTTATTAAATTTATATAAAAAGCAAATAATATTAAAGAAAAGAGGTGCATAGTATGAAGAAAAAATTATTATATATAAGTGTTAATTCAAAACCAGAAGAGTTATCATCTTCTAAAACTGTAGCAAGAACTTTTATTAATAGGTTTTTAGAAAAGTATAGTGATTTTGAAGTAGAAGAAATAGATTTATATAAGGAACACATACCAAGATTAGAATATCAATATTTTAAAGACAGAAATTGCGTAATTAGTGAAGAAGATGCTAAGAAATTGCCTGAAAAGGATCAGAAGGAAATAAGAAGAATAAGGGAATTATGTGATCAATTTATAAGTGCACAAATGTATGTAATAGCAGCTCCAATGTGGAGTTTATCATTTCCGGCACCATTGAAAGAGTATATTGATTGCATAGTTCAAGCAGATAAGACTATTTCTTTTGAAGAAGGAAAAAAGCCAAAAGGATTATTAAATAATAAGAATAGATCATTAGTATATATAGAGTCTTCAGGTGGGAATATACCTTGGTTATTGGATCCTATAATGGATAAGGGAGAAAATTATGTAGCAAAAATAATGAAGTTTATTGGAATTAAGCATGTTCAAGAGCTTAAGGTAGATGGAACTGGTACAAGTGAAGAAGAAAGAAAAAAAGCTATAAAAAATGCTGAAGAAAAGATTGATTCAATATTAGTTGGAATAGATTTAGAGTAACTAGTGATTATAGTTTTTTACAAAAATATATATTAAAATAAGATATTATAAAAGTCGATATCTATTAGTTAGTGATATCGACTTTTATGGGTAAGTTTATTTATATTTAAATTTTAGAACTTCTTTTTTTAATGGGTATTTTCTTTTTAAAATAGTAGGATTACTATGCCCTAAAAATAGGGGAACTTTTTCAATATAAACATCACTAGTATCAAGGCCAAACCATTTTGATGGTGAAACTGTAAATTTCTTAATAAATAAATTAAGCTTAAGTATAATTGATTCCCAAAGATTTAACTTTGATTCTTGTGAAAGTTGCTCTTGAATTAAGATAAAACGAAAATCGCCAACTATTCTATTTTTTATTGTTGTATAAGTTCTAGATTGAAGTTCGATTTCTCCACTTTCAACTAACTCAGTTGAAATTTGACGTAAAAAAACATTTAGGTTTTGTTCTACTCTAAATCCAAGATTAAGCTGAACTTTTACAATATAAGATGTTCCAAATGTATCTACTGTATAATCTGCTTGATAAGGTTCATCTGTAACAGAGATATGAACAAACCAATAAACATCAGCTTTTTTAGGTCTTTTATCTAGAATAGAATACATTATCTTTTTTTCTACCTTTTTACTAGAATAACTATTAGTTAAATAAACAAGGTTTGTTGCAAACTTTGGTCTAGCATCATCTTTGCGTAAATTATTTAATTGTTCTTTATACTTTGATACCCTAATATTTTCCAATAATCCCATCTTAATATAATAGCTCTTAATCCAAATATACATAACTGATAAAATAATAAAAGCGATTAAGACAGCAACAAATCCTCCATGGGTAAATTTAACTGCATTTGCAATAAAGAATGAAAATTCAAATGTAGCAAAGAAAATAAAAATAGTTAAAGAAATAATAAAAGGTATTTTTTTCTTTAATAAATAGTTAAATAATAAAATTGAAGTCATTAGCATTGTAACTGTAATTGCAAGTCCATAAGCTGCTTCCATACTTTCGGAGCTTTTAAAATAAAGTACTATTCCTATGCAAACAATCCATAATATTCTATTGATTGAAGGGATATATAATTGTCCCTTAGAGTGAGATGGATATAATGTATGAAGTCTAGGAAATAAATTTAATTTAATTGCTTCAGAAACAAGTGTAAAAGAACCTGAAATCAATGCTTGAGAAGCAATAATTGCAGCTAATGTTGAAATTATTATACCAAACATTAATAGTGGTTTAGGTATCATTTGGAAAAATGGATTTAAATCTTCTATAGCACTAAAAGATGGATTATTTTTTGCTGCTAATATCCATGCACCTTGTCCAAAATAATTTATTAACAGGCATATTTTAACGAAAGGCCATGTTGCATATATATTTCTCTTCCCAACATGTCCAAGATCTGAGTAAAGAGCTTCTGCACCTGTTGATGATAGGAATATACCTCCTAAAATAAAAAATCCTAATTTATTTTCCTCACTAAAAAGAACTTTTATTGCATAATGTGGTGAAAATGCACGTAACAAAGTCCAATCATTACAAAGATTGATAATACCAAAGAATGCAAGTGAACAGAACCAAAGTAACATAATTGGACCAAATAATTTACCTATAAAATCAGTTCCAAAATGTTGAATAAAGAAAAGAATAGTTATAATGCAAATTACAATTATAACAATATTATTTTGATTATCACCAAATAGATTATTAAAGCTAGGAATTAATTGTAAACCTTCAACAGCTGAAGTTACTGTTACAGCAGGTGTAAGCATACCATCGGCAAGTAAAGCAGAACCACCAATCATAGCAGGAATAATAAGCCATTTAGCTTGTTTACGAACTAAAGTAAAAAGAGAAAAAATTCCTCCTTCTCCTTTATTATCTGCTTTTAGTGTTATTAATACATATTTTATTGTTGTTAAAATAGTAAGTGTCCAAAATACTAAAGATAAAGTTCCAAGAATAAAATCTTCTGAAACACTTTGTAGACCACCGTTATTATGTATTACAGATCTCATTACATAAAGTGGAGATGTTCCTATATCTCCATAAACTACACCTAATGTTACTAAAATTCCAGCCAAGGTTAATTTAGAAATATTATTTTTTTTATCAATCGACTCCATATTAAACTTCCTTTTCGTAAAAGTAATATTATATATATATTGTGCTAGATTATACATCTAACACCATATAAAAACAATATGTTAAAAAATAATGAAATTTTATTTAAAATATTTTTAAATTATTCCATTGTTAATATGTAGTTGTTTTCAATTATTAAAATTTTAGTAAAATATTACTAAATAAGATAAAATGTTAAAATTAAATTAAAATATGATAAAAGAACTATTTTTTTATATAGGAAAAATAATTAAAAACTTTACTTATTAGATAGGTTTATTATAATGAGTTATAGATTAGAATATATAGAATAATACGATATTGGAGGATGAATATAGGGTGTTTAAACTAAGTAAGTTTCTTAAACCATATATAAAAGAAACAGTAATAGGTTCTGGAGCTAAATTGTTTGAGGCTATTCTAGAATTATTATTACCTATTTTTATGGGGAAAATAATAGATGTTGGAATAGTAAATAAGGATATGACATACATAGGGAAAATGGCTTTAATAATGTTTGTGGTAATAAGCATAGGATTAGCATCAGCTTCTTTATGTCAATATTATGCTTCTTATACATGTCAAAATGTTGGTAATGATATTAGAAAAGAATTATTAAGAAAAATATCTTTATTTTCTTATGCAGATATAGATAGGTTTGGTAATTCTACATTAATAAATAGAATGACTAATGATGTAAATCAAGTAGTTTTAGCAGTTGCCATGTTAATTAGACTTGTAAGTAGAGCACCTTTTTTATGTATTGGTGCTATAGTAATGTCAATATATATAGCACCAAAAATGTCATTAATATTTTTAATTTTAATTCCAATATTTATTTTAGTAATAGCCATAATTATGAAAAGAACTATACCATTATATAAAAATGCTCAAGGGAAAATGGATAGTTTAGGTCATGTTCTTAAAGAAAATTTAACTGGAGTTCGTGTTATTAGGGCTTTTGCAAGACACGAAAATGAGAGTGAACGTATAAAAGATGCAACAGAAGAGGTATCTAAGGCATATATAAAAGTTACTAATTTATCTGCATTAATGAATCCTATAACTTCACTTATAATGAATATAGGAATTATAGTTTTACTTTATGTTGGTGGAATTAATGTAAATATCGGAACATTAACTCAAGGGGATATTGTTGTTTTAATAAATTATATAACACAAGTTTTATTAGCTTTAATAGTAGTTGCAAATTTATTAGTTACATTTACTAAGGCTTCAGCTTCTTCAGTAAGAATAAATGAAGTATTAGAATATGTACCAAGTATTAAAGATGAGGAATATTTAGAAGAGGTTTCAGAAGAATTAACAATGAATAAAGAAATCGTGACTTTTGATAATGTAAGTTTTAAATATAACTCAGAAGAAGTTTTATTAAACTTATCATTTTCAATTAAAAAAGGAGAAGTCTTTGGAATTGTTGGAACTACAGGAAGTGGTAAGTCTACTGTGGCAAATTTAATACCAAGATTTTATGATACAACAAAGGGTAAAGTATTATTTAAGGGTAAAGATGTAAGAAAGATATCACAAAATTCCCTACATGATCAAATTGGTATAGTACCTCAAAAATCAGTATTATTTACAGGTACAATAAGTGAAAATATTAAGTGGGGAAAAGAAGATGCAACTAATGAAGAAATAATAGAAGCATTAAAAGCTGCTCAAGCCTATGACTTTGTTAGTAAAATGCAAGAAGGGATAGATTCTGTTATTTATGAAGGTGGAAAGAATTTTTCTGGTGGACAAAAGCAACGTTTAGCTATTGCAAGAGCCTTAGTTAAAAAACCTTCATTAATTATTTTAGATGATAGTTTAAGTGCTTTAGATTATGCAACTGATAAAAAACTTAGAGAATCTTTAAAAGAAAATTTAAAGGATACTACTACAATAATAATTTCTCAAAGAATTAGTTCAATAATTTCAGCAGATAAAATTTTAGTATTAGATGATGGAAAATGTATGGGACTTGGAACTCATGAAGAGTTATTAGAAAATTGTCCTACTTATAAGGAAATATATGAATCTCAAGTTAAGTAAAGGGGGAGAGTACTTATGAGTAATTTTAAAAGAGTATTAACATATGCAAATAAATATAAAGTTCAAGTTATACTAGCAATTTTATGTGCCTTTATTACAAACATTGGAGTGGTTGTTGCAACATACTTAAGTGGATTGGCAATAGATGAAATTGGTGGAATAGGTAATGTTAATTTTGAGGGTTTAATGATAATACTAATAGCCCTTGGATTTATTTATTTAATTTCAGCTATATTTCAATGGTTTATATCAAGATATGCAAATAAAGTTTCATATTTAATAGTTAGAGATATGAGAAGGGATACCTTTGAAAGTTTGAATAAGCAACCATTAGCTTATTATGATCATAATCCACATGGGGATATAATTAGTCGTTTTACTAATGATTTAGATAATGTTAGTGATGCTTTAGCAGTATCAATTACTAATGTATTTTCAGGAGCAGTTACTGTAATTACAGCACTTATATGTATGCTATATTTAAATGTTAAAATTACTTTAGCTATATTGGTAGTAACTCCTATATGTTTTTTCATTGCTTCAATGATAAGTAAATTTAGTCAAAAATCATTTTTAAAGCAACAACAATCAGTTGGAGAATTATCTTCATTTGTATCAGAAATAGTTGGTAATCAAAAAATTGTAAAAGCATTTCATAGAGAAAAAACTGTTATGGAGCAATTTGAAAAAATTTCAGATAACCTTTGTACAACTGCTACAAAAGCTATGTTTGCTTCAGCAATGATTAATCCAAGTACAAGATTTATAAATAATATATCTTATATAGCTGTTGGGCTTGTTGGTGGAATTTTAGCTATAAAAGAAGGTGTTTCTGTTGGAATAGTTTCGAGTTTTTTAATATACTCAGCTCAATTTGCAAAACCTTTTAATGAAATATCAGGAATAACATCTCAAATTCAAACTGCTTTTGCTTCATTAACTCGTATATTTAATATAATAGATGAAAAGCCAGAAGCGCCAGATAAAGAGGATGCCGTAGATTTAAATAACTGTATTGGTAATGTAAAAATTGAAAATGTATATTTTTCTTATGATAAAAATATTTCTTTGATAGAAGATTTTTCTTTTGAAGCTAAGGCTGGAGAGACAGTAGCTATTGTTGGACCAACAGGGTGTGGAAAAACTACATTAGTTAATTTATTAATGAGATTTTATGATATAGATAAAGGTTCAATATATATAGATGGTACTAATATTAAGAGTATAACAAGAGATAGTTTAAGAAAGAATTTTGGTATGGTACTTCAAGACCCATGGCTTTTTAACAGTACAGTAAAAGAAAATATTGCCTATGGAAAACCAGATGCAACAGAAGAAGAAATAATTAATGTTGCAAAAGCAGCTCATGCACATTCTTTTATTAAAAGGTTAAAGAATGGATATGATACTATAATAAATGATGAAGATTTATCAGCTGGGCAAAGACAATTATTAACTATAGCTAGAGTAATGCTAGCACAACCTAAAATTCTTATATTAGATGAAGCTACAAGTTCTATTGATACTTTAACAGAAGTTAGAATACAAAGGGCATTTTTAAAGCTTATGGAAGGAAGAACTAGCTTTGTTATTGCTCATAGACTTTCTACTATTGTTAATGCTGATAATATATTAGTAATGAACAAAGGAAATATAATAGAACAAGGAAATCATAAGGAGCTTTTAGAAAAGAAAGGATTCTATTATGATTTATATAATAGTCAGTTTTCATATTAGTTCTATTTAAATTTTGAATTATTTTTATAAATTGAAATAAAGTAAAGGTCTTAATAAATCAAGAAATTTATTAAGACCTTTGTTATTTTAACTAAAGTTAATATTTCTTTTACTTCTAAATGTTAAGTATTTATTCTTTATAGATATAATTAAAAACTATCTAGAAGCCTTTCTATATCCTGCATCAATGGCTTCTTGTTCACTATTGAAGTTAACAAGATATTTAGAATCTGACATGTTTTCATAATCTTTTTGACCAGGACAGTGGTAGATTTTTGATTTTGAGTTTCCTCTTATTACTGTTTTTTCATTAGAATAAGTAGTATTATTAGCACTATTTGAGTTATTAGTTGAGTTATTATTTGAAGCAGTAGAATTAGTAGTAGTGTTAGTATTAGCGTTATTTGAGTTAGTAGTAGAATTAGTTGTATTATTATAAGATGATTCAGTTTTAACTATTTCTTCACCACTAAGTGCGCTATTACCAGTTGCATAATCTATTGTAATTCCAGGTTGAACATTATATACAAATACATTAAATTCAATTCCTTCACCATTATCTTCTACAGATTTTGCTTCCATTTGAACACCAGTTGCAACAAGATTATTTCCTTCAAATACAGGTGTTACTCTATATAAAACGTGATTATTTGTTTCTTTTATATAGTCAGCTACCATATTTTCATATGGCAACATTAATGTTGCATTGAAGTATCTTGTACCAGTAATTAAGTTTCTATCATTTGCATTTTCAGCAGTTAATTGATAACCAATTAAGTGAGATCTATTATAAAGATATTTTCCTTCAACAATATCATATTTTACTGATTGCCAACCACTTGGTTTAACAGAACTAATAGATTCTCTTTTTTCTGTTGGCATTATATCTGTTCCTATATTAGAATATGCAACACCACATCTTCCTAAGCTATCTAATGGACTATATTCTTCAAAAGAAGTAGTTGTTAAATCAGCTTCAGAAAAATTAGGAACATTATTATTTAATATTATATAGTCTTTTCCAGAGTATTTTGGAATATCAGAAATACTTATATTAGTATCAGCATTGTTTTCATTTGGGTTAGTTAAAAGTATATTATTAGAGTTAGAGTTTTCAGTTACTTGTCCACTATTGTTTGTAGAAGAAATATTAGTTGAAGAGCAACTAATAAATCCAAATAAGCATACTAAAACTCCTAAAGCTGTAATTAGTGATTTTTTTAATTTAAATATATTTTTCATTAGTATATTCTCCTATAAGTTTCTTTTGTTATTTTTTCATGAGATGATCCTTGAAATTCTTCTACTTCAAGTAGCTCCCATAAGTTAGTGTTTAAATCAATATCAAAATAAAAATCTGATGGATAAAGTCGATTCCATTTATAAACAACTATAGTATTTATATTATTTATATAGTTTTTTACTTCGGTGTTTTCTATTAAACAAAAATCAGTATCTGGACATTCATTTAAAAAGTTTTCACAGACTTTTATATTGCCATCATCAATATCCTTATATAATTTATAAGAGTATTCATTCATAAAAAGATTTTGATTTTTTATAAGTTCTTTTATATTAGATCTAAGAACTTTATCTTGGCTTTGTCTTCTTTTATTAAACATAAGGCCATTTTTATCATCTAAACAAACAATTATATTCATTAACTATCCTCCTTTTATATTCTTCGTAATATTATATCAAAAATTGATAAATATAGTTATAATATTTCATATACAAAGCTTTTTGTTTTAAGAAAATTTAAAATGAATAATTATGTAAGGAGTATAAGATGAGTAAAATTTTTATAGTTGAAGATGAAAAGACTATTAGAGAGGAGCTAAGCATTTTTTTATCTAGATATGGATATGAAATAGAAGCTCCAGAGAATTTTGAAAATATTATAGAAGACATAAAGAAAAGTAGTTCAGATTTAATATTATTAGATATAAATTTACCTATCTTTGATGGATATTATATATGTAGAGAAGTAAGAAAATTTTCAGAAACTCCAATAATAGTTGTTACAAGTAGAGATAGCGATATAGATGAACTTATGAGTATGAATTTAGGAGCAGATGATTTTGTAACTAAACCTTATAATACTCAAATTTTACTTGCAAGAATTGAAGCGATTTTAAAACGAGTAAATAGAAGTTTAGTACCACAGGATGTGTTAGAATACAAGGATATGAAGGTTAATTTATCAAATGGAACAGTAAGTTATAATGATAAAACTATTGAAATAACGAAAAATGAATTAAAAATTCTATCTTATTTAATAAAGAATAAGGGAAAAATAGTTTCTAGAGAAAACTTAATGAATTATCTTTGGGATTGTGAAATGTTTATAGATGACAATACTTTATCAGTAAATGTTACAAGAATTAGAAAGAAACTTGAAGAAATAGGCATTAAAAATATAATTGAAACTAGGAGAGGACTAGGGTATATAATATCATGAGTATAATTACTTTTATAAAGGAAAGGATGATTTTCTTTATAGTTAATTTAATTATGTTTTCATTAATAGGAATATTAATGAAAATAGCAGAAGTGCCAATAAATACAATACTTATATTGTTTTTTATATGGTTTGGACCCGTAGTAATATATATGTTTTTTGAGTTTATTAAGTATAATAGATATTTAAAGAACTTAACTGATACTATGGACGGGTTAGATAGAAAATATTTATTACCGGAAATAATTAATGAACCTAGATTTCAAGAAGAAAGAATTATTAATGAAGTTTTAAAAGAATGTAATAAATCTATGCATGAAAATGTTAAATACTATAAAGATGAGCAATTTGAGTATAGAGAATATATAGAAACATGGGTACATGAAATAAAAACTCCAATTGCATCAGCTAAGCTTATTTTAGAAAATGATGATAGTAATTTAGGCTCAAGAATTAATTATGAAATGAAGAGGGTAGAAGGTTTCATTGAACAAGTATTATATTATGCTAGAAGTAGTGATGTAAGTAAAGATTATATAATTAAGGAGTTTTCATTAAGAAATGTTGTAATGAAAGCTGTTAAGAGTAATAGTAGAGATTTTATAAATAAAAATATTAAATTAAATGTTAGTGATATAGAGGGAACTATTTTTAGTGATGCAAAATGGGTAGAATTTATTATAAATCAAATTATAATAAATGCAGTGAAATTTTCTATAGATAATAAAGGTGAGGTTTCAATATTTTCAAAGATAAATGAAAATAATATTATTTTAACTATAGAAGACAATGGTGTTGGAATAAGTGAAAAAGATATAGATAGAGTATTTGAAAAAGGCTTTACTGGGGAAAATGGAACGTAAGTTTGGAAAATCAACAGGGATAGGACTATATTTATGTAAGAAGCTTTGTGATAAGCTTGGTATTGGAATAAGTTTAACTTCAAAGGAAGGTTTAGGAGTTAAGGTAAATATAGTATTTCCACAAGGTAAATTTACTGATTTTTAATTTAGTAAGAGATGATAATTAATATATATAATAAAGTTAAATTTTAGTATATAATATTATAAAATGATATTCTTAGGATGGGATTAAATCATGTTTGATAGTTGTGATATAAAAAATGATGTTAAATATTGCCTTGATAAGCAAATAAGAAATGAGATTATTAAGGTTAGAGATACATGTATTTATAGATTAAAAAATGCAGATATATTACTATTTGGCTCTATAGCAAAGGGTAAATATAGGAGTAGTAGTGATATTGATATATTAATATTAGTTGATAAGAATAAAACTATTAGTGAATTGAGAAAATTAAGACATGAATTAGAAGATGATATAGATAATCTGAATTTAAGTAGAAATGTAGATATTAAATTATATAATAAAGATAGATATATTGAACTAAGTAGGGAAATAAGCTTTGAGCAAGATATAGTAAAAGATTTAATAGATATAAGGTGGTGGAATTATGGTTAAGAGAGATATGTTTTATTTTGCAGATATTGATGAAAAATTTATAGATTCAACAAAAGATAATGAAGGGTTAGAAGATGGGGTATTAGTTCATTGTCAGCAATGTATTGAAAAAAACTTAAAAGCTATTATTCAAAAAAAATATGGGATGATATCAAGGGAACATAATCTTGTTAAATTATTAGAAGTGTTATACTTACAAGATTATTCTAAATTAAAAAAGTATAAGAGTTTGTGTAGAGACTTAAAAGATTTTTATTTTAGTAGAAGGTATGCTAGTGATGACTATGAAGTTTTAACACATGAAGAATATATTGATTATATTAATAATTTTTATGAGTTATTAAATGAGCTTAAAAAAATTAGAAATGAATTTGAATAAATTATATGAAAAAATATCTAATAACATGATAAAGATGTTATTAGATATTTTTTTGTCTTATTATTAATTAGATTACGATTTTGTAAGATTACTGAAATATAATTCAATATGTACTTTCATAACATTACTATAAAATAAATAATGAAGACAGCAATGATTACAAATACTTATATAGATAAAATAATTGGAGGGAAGATTAAATGAAAAATATATTAAAAGTTGAAAAAATAGAAAAATATTATGGAAATAAAGATAATATAACAAAAGCTATAGATAATATTAGCTTTAGAGTAGACAAAGGTGAATTTGTTGGAATAATGGGGCCATCAGGAAGTGGTAAAACAACATTACTTAATTGTATTTCAACAATAGACACTGTAACTACAGGAAATATTATAATAAACGATAAAGATATTACAAAAATGAAGCCAAAACAATTAGAAAACTTTAGAAAAGATGAATTAGGATTTATATTCCAAGATTTTAACCTTTTAGATACATTAACAGCATATGAGAATATAGCATTAGCATTAACAATACAAGGGGTTAAACCTAGAGAAATAGATATTAAAATAAAAAATGTTGCAAAAAGCTTAGGAATATTAGAAGTTTTAAATAAATATCCTTATCAAATGTCTGGGGGACAAAAGCAAAGAGTTGCATCTGCAAGAGCTATTGTAACAAGTCCATCACTTATTTTAGCTGATGAGCCTACAGGTGCATTAGATTCTAAATCTTCAAGATTACTTTTAGATTCTTTTGAAAATTTAAATAAAGATTTAGAAGCAACAATTTTAATGGTTACTCATGATGCTTTTACTGCAAGCTATGCTCATAGAATTTTATTTATTAAAGATGGTAAAGTTTTTAATGAATTAATAAGAGGAAATGATTCAAGAAGAGAGTTTTTCAATAGAATAATTGAAGTAGTAACGTTGCTTGGAGGGGATGTAGAAAATGTATTCTAAAATAGCAATAAATAATGTAAAAAAGAGTTTTAAGGATTATACAATATACTTTTTAACAATAGCCTTTGCAGTTTGTATATTTTATGCTTTTAATGCTATAGATGCTCAAAAAGCAGTATTAGTTATGAGTAAGAGTCAAGCAGAATATATGACAGTTGTAACAACGTTAATATCTTATGTTTCAGTATTTGTATCATTTATTTTAGGTGGTTTAATTCTATATGCAAATAATTTTCTAATAAAGAAAAGAAAAAAAGAGCTTGGAATTTATATGACTCTTGGAATGAGCAGGAGTAAGATATCAAAGATTTTATTAGGTGAAACTTTAATAGTTGGAATTTTATCTTTAGTGGCAGGATTATTACTTGGAGTATTACTTTCACAAGGTTTATCATTATTTACAGCTAAACTTTTTGAAGTAGATATGACTGAGTTTAAGTTCATAGTATCATTTGGAGCAATTAGTAAGACAATTCTTTATTTTGCAATTATATTTGGTGTATTAATGATATTTAATACAACTATAGTATCAAGATACAAATTAATAGATATGTTAAATGCAGGGCGTAAAAATGAAGAGATAAAGATTAAAAATCCAATAGTATCTTCAATAATATTTATTATTTCAGTAGCAATATTAGTATTTGCATATTATCTTGTTAGTAAGGTTGGATTAAATATGCAAAAGGTTGAATTCAAAGCATCTATAGTTTTTGGAATTTTAGGAACAGTGGGATTTTTCTTTGGTATATCAGGATTTATAATATCCATAGTACAAAAAAGTAAAAATATATATCTTAAAAAGTTAAATATATTTATAACTAGACAAATTAGTAGTAAAGTAAATACTAACTTTCTTTCAATGGCAGTTATTTCTATTATGTTATTTATAACTATAGTGCTTTTATCAACAGGACTTAGCTTTAAAAGTGCATTAGAGGAAGGAATTGTGGCACCTTTTGATGCATCTGTTAAGTTGTTTACAGATGAAGGGGAAGAGTATACTAGTGTAGAGCAAATACTAAATATAGCTAACTATGATGTTAAAGATAATAAAGCTATATTCTTTAATACTTATAGAATGGATGGTCCAGATGCAAACTCTATATTAAAGAATTATGCAGTAGGAAATTTTAAAAAAGATTTAGATAATGGAAAACAAAGATGGGAATTTATTGATGTGATTAAATTATCTGATTTCAACAAAATAAGAGAATTAGAAGGAAAAAGCACATTTACTATGAAGGATGATGAAGTTATGCTTCTTTCAAATTTTAAATCTGCAAAATCATCTATAGAAAATATGATAAAACTTAAAGGGATAGTTAATTTAAATGGAAAAGAATATAAAGTAGCAAATATAGAGTATTTATACGATGCACTTTATAACTCTGCAATAGCAGATAATTTATTAACTCTTATTGTAAATGATAATTTTGATGGAAATATATATTTAAGTAATGCATATATGAATGTTAATTATAAAAATCCGAATGATGGATCAGCAGAAGAAGATATGCAAAATTCATTCCATAACACAGGAAATAATAAAGAACTTTATGATTTACCTTTAATAGTATATACAAAACAAGATGTATATAATGAAAATAAAGGTATGAGTACAACTATACTTTATATTGGATTATATTTAGGAATTGTATTCTTAATAGCAAGTGCAGCAGTTCTTGCTCTTCAACAATTATCAGAAGCTAGTGATAGTAGTGATAGATATAAAGCCTTAAAGAAAATTGGGGCAACAGAAAAAATGATCAATAAGACCATATTTGCTCAAACAGTTATTTACTTTGTAATGCCACTAGGACTTGCTATAGTAAGTTCTATAGTTGGAATAAATGTAGTAAATAAGTTTTTAATTATGTATGGAAATACTAATATAGTTCCAACTGCATTACTTACTTTAGCTATACTTGTAATAGTGTATGGTGGATATTTCTATGTAACATATACAGGATATAAGAGTATAGTAAAAAATTCAAAATAAAATGTTATAGTGATATATAAGGTATTCTTCGTTTGGGAGAATACCTTATTTTGTATGATGAAAAGTTACAATAAGTATAAAATAAAGTGATGAATCAGTACTAAATCAATATTTTTTATTGATAAACAATAAAAAAATATTGTAAAATGATAAAATGGATGTTATATTATAAATAACAATTATTCATAGAGAGTGGAGGCATTATTATGAAAAGATATATTATAAATTTAATTCTATGTATACCGTTTATTTTATCAATTTTGTTCTTTATCAAAAGAAGTACTATGCAAGATATATTAGAAATTAATGGTGTTCTTATTGAACAAGGTTTTGGATACTCAGCAATGGGGGTTATATTGTTTATATTAGGTATACTTTTAGTTTGTATAAGAATAGGAATATATTTCTTTAAAAAATATGATAAACAATATGAACAATAATAAGTATTGTAAGGATAGATAGCAGAAATTTAATAATACAATATTGAATATTAATAATTAAAATTTCCAATAATATAATTGATAAAATATTATTTGGAGGTAATATTAATGTTTGAACATAAAAAACAACTATTACATGAGGTAAAGGTTGAAAGACCTAATCCACAATATGCAGTATTAATGCAAGAACAACTAGGTGGTGGAAATGGTGAACTTAAAGCAGCAATGCAATATATTTCTCAAAGTTTTAGAATAAAAGATCCTGAAATTAAGGATTTATTTTTAGATATTGGTGCAGAAGAGTTAAGTCATATGGAGATGGTTTCACAAACTATTAATCTATTAAATGGACATGATGTTAATAATAATGAAGTTTGTAATGGAGAAATTCAAACTCATGTACAATGTGGATTATCACCAGTACTTATTAACTCATCAGGTGTGCCTTGGACTGCTGATTATGTTACTGTTACTGGTGACTTAGTTGCAGATTTATTATCAAATATAGCATCTGAACAAAGAGCAAAGGTTGTATATGAATATCTTTATAGGCAAATAGAAGATAAAGAAGTAAGAGCAACCATAGATTTTTTACTTAATAGAGAAGAAGCTCATAATGCATTATTTAGGGAAGCTTTAAATAAAGTTCAAAAGAGTGGTTCAAATAAAGATTTTGGAGTTACTGAAGATTCTAAATTATACTTTGATTTATCAACTCCAGGCCCTAATCATGAATCTCCTAATCCAACACCACCTTCATTTGATAATCCTAGAAGATAATATTTGTCAATATACCCTTTTCAAAATAGCTAAAGAAAAAGGATAGTATATAAATACCGTATTATTGAAAAGAATATGCGGTATTTTTTTATTCTGCAATTAAAAAATGTGAGTAGTTTAAATATATTGAAAACTAAAGTATCTTTGAAAATAGAATAGTATGGTATTAGTAGAATATGATATAATTTAGTTAAATTACAACTTGTAATTAAGAGGTGAATGATGAATTTTATTAATTATAAAATTTATGAAATTATTTTATAAAACCACTAAATATAAATTATAATTTTAGGGGGAATTCTATGTTCAAATTAAATTTAAAATATCAAGATATTTTAGTCAAAATTACTGCAAGCAAATTAGTAACTTTAATTATTAACAAAGAAAATGTTTTAAATAAGATAGAGTTATATAATTAACTATCATAAGTGAGGTAACAATATGGCAAATAGTAAGAAGCGTAAGAAAAATACAAAGAGAAAAACTAACAATAAAAAAGTTATTAAAGAAGAGAAGAGTGTAAAAGTGAATGGACCATTTATGACTTTTATGAGTAAAAAATGGTCAAGAATAACATTGCATATTAGTACAGCAGTAATATGGATTTTCTTCTTATTAGATTTTTTTACATTCCAACAATTAGGGAAATTGCCTAATCCAATATTATCAATTTTAGCATTAGTTGTGTTAATATTAGAATATATAGTTTCTAAAGGATTAAATTATAATTCAAAAAAATAAAATTTGATTTAATATTTGATAAGTAAAATGTGGCGTGTAATACATTAATTTATATTGCATACCATATTTTTTAAATTATTTGAGCATATCCCCTCATTTAACAATATTTAACATAGAATTAAACTAGAGTTTAAATAACATAAATATAATTAGGTTGTAAAACAGTAGTGTTTATTAAGATTAATAGGGGGAAACAGAGTGATTAAAAAGAAGATACTTCATAAAATATTAAGTGTGGCACTTACTGCTATGATTATGACATCAATGTTCCATTTCACATTAGTAAAAGCAGAAAGTAAAAGTTTTATAGAAAAGGTAGCAAGCTTTAGTACAGGTTCATCTAGTGAAGATGGTGGAGCTGCAGAAATTGTAAAATATAATAAGGATAATAATAAATTTTATGTTATTAACGGCATTAAGTCTCAAATACATATTGTTAGTTTAGATAATGCTAATGGTAATTTAAATGAGGATAACATTATTAATGTTAAATCTTTTGTTGAAAAAGATGGTTTTGTATATGGTGATATAACAAGTATTTCTATAAATAATGAAAGAAAAGAAATTGCAGTATCAGTACAAGAGCAAGATTATACTAAGGAAGGAAAGATAGTAATTGTTGATTATGATGGCAACTTAAAAGCTATCTATGAATGTGGAGTTCAACCAGATATGATTACATATACTCCTGACTCAAAATATATTTTAACTGCCAATGAAGGTGAACCAAGAGAAGGGGTTGGAGAAGGAATTATTGATCCACAGGGTTCAGTAACTATAGTTAATCTTGAAAGTGGGGAATCAAAGTTAGCTACATTTGAAAAGTTTGATGCTAAGAGAGATGAGCTTTTAGATGATAATGTAATATTAATGAAAGATGCAAAACCATCAGTTGATTTAGAGCCAGAATATATTACAGTTGATTCAAGTAGTAATAAGGCATATATTTCTTTACAAGAAGCTAACTCCATAGCAACATTAGATATTGAATCAGGAGAATTTGTTTCTGTAAAAGGATTAGGCTTTAAAGATCATTCACAAGAAGGAAATGAAATTGATGTAGTTAAAGATAAGAATATTAATATTAAAACAGAAGAAAATCTTTATGGTGTTTATATGACTGATGGTATAACTTTATATGAAGTAAATGGGAAAACCTATATTTTAACTGCAAATGAAGGTGATGCAAGAGAGTTTGGGGATTTTAATGCATTAAAAGAAATAAAAATAGATGGTAAAAAAGTAGAGGTCTTAGATAATAGTAAATTTGATGGATTAGAAGAAGATAAAAATTATGTATTAGGTGGACGTTCTTTTTCAGTTTGGGATGCTGATACTATGGAGTTAGTATATGATAGTGGTAGTAATTTTGAAAAGATAACTGCAGAAGTGTATCCAGATTATTTTAATAGTACTAATAAATCAGTAGAAATTGATAATAGAAGTGGTAAAAAGGGACCTGAACCGGAAGAAGTTAGAGTTGGAGTTGTTGGTGATAAAATTTATGCATTTGTAGGTCTTGAGAGAATTGGTGGAGTAATGTCATATGACATTACAGATCCTAATAATATATCTTTTAAAGAATATATAAATACTAGAGATTTTAGTAGTGATATGGCAGGAGATGTTGCGCCAGAGGGGATGGATTTTATATCAGCAGAAGATAGTCCAACTGGATATCCATTATTATTAGTTGCTTGCGAAGTAAGTGGAACAGTTGCTGTAATGCAGATAAATGAAGGATATGTTGAGAAGTCTAAAGAAATAACAATCTTCCATACTAATGATGTTCACTCAAGGGTTGATAATTATTCTAAGGTTAAGGCTTATATAAATAATTATGACAATAAATTATTATTTGATGCAGGAGATACATTCCATGGACAAAGTATTGCAACTTTAGAGTTTGGTAGTAGTATAGCTAAAATATTAAAGGCAATGGGATATTCAGCAATGGTTCCAGGAAATCATGACTTTAATTATGGGCAAGATAGATTAACAGAGCTTGGAGAAGAAGCAGATATAAAAGTTTTAGCTGCAAATGTCAAGAAAAATGGAGTTGCTCAATATGATGAATACACTATAGAAGAGGTAGATGGAGTAAAAATAGGTATTTTTGGACTTGCAACTCCAGAAACAGCATATAAAACAAATCCTAATAATGTAATTGGATTAGATTTTGGTACTAAAGATTCCATTATTAAAGATGCTAAAAATATGGTATCAAAATTAAATGATGAAGGAGCTAATATAATTATTGCATTAAGCCATTTAGGTATTGATAGAGATAGCAAAGTAAAATCAACTGATATAGCAGAAGCTGTGGATGGAATTGATTTAATTATTGATGGACATAGTCATTCAATATTAGAGGATTATTCAGAATTTAATAATAATAATGAAACTAAAATAGCAAGTACTGGAGAGTACTTAAAGGGATTAGGTCAAGTTACAGTATCTTTTGATGAAAATTTAGAAATAGAGAATATTGATTTAAAAACTGTAGATACAGCTACTTTAGTGGAAGAGGATGCTGAAATTTCTAGTTTGATTACTAATATAAAAGATAATCAACAGGATATTTTAAATGAAGTTGTTGGAAGTACTCCTATAAAATTAGAAGGTTCTAGAGAATTAGTTAGAAGAGGACATACTAATTTAGGAAGATTAATAACTTCAGCTATGTTAAATGAAACTGGAGCAGATATAGCCATAACTAATGGTGGTGGAATAAGAGATTCAATAGAAGCTGGAGATATTACTAAAGACTCGGTTATTAAAGTATTGCCTTTTGGTAATTATATTATAACTAAAAAGGTTAAAGGGATTGATATAGTAGCTGCTTTAGAGCATGGAATGGTAGAAGGTGCTGGTTCATTTACACATTTTGCAGGAATTACAGTTGAAACTAAAAAGGAAACAGATGATGATGGTGTAACTAGACATAAAGTTATTTCTATTAAGATAAATGGTGAGGATTTAGATTTAAATAAAGAATATATTTTAGCTACAAATGATTTTATGGCTGTAGGTGGAGATGGATATACAATGCTTAGTGATTATTCAACTTTAAATGAATATTCAGCATTAGATGAGAGTTTAATTAAATATATTGAGGAAATTGGTTCAGAAGGGATTATTGCCATTGATAAGGAAGAGAGATTAGTAGTTAAAGATATTTCAGATGAAGCAATAGAGAATGATAAAAATGATGAATTAGTTATAAATCCTAGTGAAGATAAGGGTGAAAATTCTAATAGTGATAATAATCAAAATAATAAATTACCACAAACTGGAGCAAAAAACGCAATGCCAATAGTATCTTTTGCAGTTTTTATGATTATAGGTGGAGTTATGGTTATTAAAATTAAATTTGGCTTTTCCATATTTAGCAATTAATTCTTATAACATTAATTTATTTCATTAAATCATAAAATTAAATTTAATATGAGTTAGTGTTGTGGTTCCTGTTTTACTTACTTTTAACTTAGTAGAGATAATAACTGAAAAAATAATAAAAAAGCCGAAGTATACATTGTTATGTAAGCTTCGGCTTAAATTAAATATTTAATTAGTTATAATTACATTATTTGTGGAATCTTTTTTGAATAATTTCTTAAAGCAAGAAATTGCAACCATAAATCCTAAGCATATTAGTAATATTGCAAATATTAATTGTAATCCATCAGTAAGAAATACAAATTGACCTGCAGTTATTTTTTTCATAATACCTAAAATAGCTTGTATTAATGCTGTGAATGTTACAGAAAGCATTACAATCATAGGAGCCCATAACATAAAGCCTTTTCTTTTAGTACTTTTTAAGAATACAGCAAGAGTAATTAATACTAATGCAGATAATAATTGATTAGCTGCTCCAAATAATGGCCAAACATTATTATATCCACCAAGTGAAAGAATAAGACCTATTACTAAAGTAAGAATTGTTGCAAAATATTTATTTGTCATTAACTTAGAAATTCCAGTAGCTTCTTTACAATCATCTTTAAATAATTCTTGAAGAGACATACGACCAATACGTGCAACAGAGTCTAAAGATGTTAGGGCTAATGCTGATACACACATTGTCATTATGCAACTAGCGATATGCTCAGGAATTCCTAAAAGTCCTAAGAAACCAGCAACATTACTTGAAAATATAGCAAAAGGAGTTCCTTCAGGCATCTTTCCTCCAACAGCAGCAGTACCTACTACAACAAGAGCAATTACACCAAGTAGAGTTTCAATAAGCATAGCACCATATCCGATACTTAGCATATCTTTTTCATTTTTTACTTGTTTAGATGAAGTTTCAGAGGAAACTAAACTATGGAACCCAGAAACAGCACCACAAGCAATTGTTATAAATAATGTTGGAAATAAGAAGTTTCCATTTACTTCAAAACCTACAAAGGCAGGTAGGTTCATTTCAGGTTTAGCTACTACAACACCTAAAACAGCACCTATAATCATTGCAAGTAATAAGAATGTACTTAAGTAATCTCTTGGTTGCATTAATAACCACATTGGAGTAATTGATGCTAAGAAAAGATAAGCAAAAGTTACTATTAACCAAGTTGTTTTATCAAAATATAGAGGAAATGCTATTCCTACAGCTAACATAGCTACTAAAAGAACAACTCCAATTATAAATTGTAATACTTGACTTGGATTTTTATATTTAATAAAAACTCCAAAAATCATTGCAACTATTATAAATAGCATTGAAATTGATGCAGCTGATGCATTTGGTGTAAGTAAAGAGCCATCTTGTGCTATTCCATTAAATGTATTAGCAACTATGTCAGAAAAGGCTGCAATTACTAATAAAGTAAATATCCAAGCAAATAAAAAGAAAAATTTTCTACCTGCTTTTCCGATATATTGTTCAATTAAGCCACCAATTGATTTACCTTCATTTTTAACAGATGCATATAAAGCAGCAAAGTCATGTACTGCTCCAAAGAATATTCCCCCAATTAGTAACCATAATAAAACAGGCAACCATCCAAACATTGCTGCAATAATTGGTCCTGTTACAGGTCCTGCCCCTGCAATTGATGAAAATTGATGGGAGAATACTACAGATTTTGGTGTAGGAATAAAATCTTCTCCATCCTCTTTTGTATAAGCTGGTGTTTTGGCATTTGGATCAATGCCCCAAGTTTTAGCAAGATATCTTCCATAAGTAACATAAGCAATAGCTAAAACTAATATGGCAAGTCCTACTATAGTTAATCCATTCATTATAAAAGCCCCCTTTAAAAAAATAGTATAATTTACAAATAATTCATAAATTCTAATATAATAGTAATTATAGTGATGGTGTGATAAAACGTCAACAAATTTAAAGAAAAAATAGTAATTTAATAAAAAAAGTTAAAATATTATTTGAAAAGTTAATGAGGAAACGTTTAACTAAAAAGTTTGATATTTTTATATTTATAAGAAGTAAAAATATTAGATAATAATATGAAATGTCAAAAGAGCAGAATTTGATTTTCTGCTCTTTTAGTATTAAAACTCTCTTTTAAAGTCTATAAATCTTGTTCCTTGAAATGATAAAGTTCCTTTATCACCTTCAGCTAATAATCCGTATTGAGTACCATCTACATGAAATTCTTGTCTTTGACCATTAGTATATTCAAATGTTACATAATATGTTGTAGAGGTTGTTGATATGTAATTTCCATTGCCATGACGATGTGATACTGAAGCCCTTTTAGATATAATTGTTGCAGTTACAGGAATTATTGGCTGTTTGTTATTATAACTCCATTCTTTAATGTTTTTAATAAGAGTAAATATAACAATACCAAATATAAGTAAAAAAAAGATAGGAAATAAAAATTGCATAATATTAAAAAATGGATCAATAAACATTATTTTTCCCCCATATATAAATAGTTTTATAACAATATAATAAGATAAATATAAAGTTTATACAATAAAATACAATTACTTTCTTCTTTTTTTATGAAGTATTTTCATTTAACCAGCTGTTAATAAAAGGGGATAAAGTATTTTATAAAACGGAAAGTATTGTATAATGAATATAGAGTAATTAAATTAGGGGGTATAAGAGTGATTAAAAGATATATAGAGCTTTTTAAAAGTAAACCTGTAGTAACTGCATTTAGTAGTAGCTTGGTTATTGGATATGGTATTTGTTTACTATACATTATTTTAATAGGAAACAATATGAGGTTAAATGAAATTCCTCAAACTATAATTTCCATGTTGATATTTGGAATTTTAATAGGTGGATTTTCAGTATTTCCAGTATTATTATCAATACTTAATTTAATATATTTATTTAACTTGAAAAAAGATGAAGAAATTAAAAGGGAAGAAATTAAAGTAGAAGCTACTACTATGATAATAGGAAGTTGTTTTATGTTTATATATTTAGCTAGTGGCTTACCAAATATAACATATAAAGATTGGAATGAAAGTATATTTTACTTTCAAATTCATACACCTATTGCAACAGAAATGATGTTAACTATAGCCATCTTTATATTAGTTGCTATATTAGGTTACTTAGTATTAAGATTTTCAAAAATGAATAAGTTACCACCTTTAGTTTTAGTATTATCAATGTCAGCTTTATATATTGGAATAATTGTAGATGTACTTTGGATATGCCAAATATTTAAGATTAATACTTTAAATTTAATACTTGTATTATTTCCATTGAACGTTATAGTAATATTTATTAAAGTTATAAAAGACATAGTTATTAAATGGAATTTAGAATACAAGGATAAAGAAAGAGTTTTAAAGAATAATAAATTAATTAATTTATGTAATAAAATATTAAATAATGCACTAAACTGGCCATGGTTGGCGCTTATTTTTATGGTTCCATTGCTTGGAATATTAATAGGAATACTAGCACTATTTGGCCAAGCACCAGATAGCGTAATAAAGGCATTTACTGAAACGGCAGAGTGGAATTTGTCTACAAAGATACCAGCTCAAAGTCTTGAATATGATGGACATTATTTGTGCACTGTGGCAGCAGGAGGGCATAAAGAAATTGTAAAACCAATAAGGCTTGGAAGAAGAGGTGGAAAGTATATTGTAGTAAACAGGCAGTTATGTATTGCCAATGCTTTTGAGCAGATAATTGAAGAGAGAACTCCAAAGTTTCATTATTTAGTAAGAAGTTTTTATGATAAGTATGGATATCCAGTTGCAAAACATATAAATTCTAAGTATACAGCTGATTTTGTATATTTTTTAATGAAACCTCTTGAATGGATTTTTTTAATAGTAATTTATTTATTTGATGCTAATCCTGAAAATCGTATAGCAATACAATATTTACCTAAAATAAAAAATTAAATTAAAGAAAAGGGAGCTTAAAATGGAGTTTTAATTCTACGCTTTTCTAATCTTTCTTGGAATTTAACTCTAGCTCTTAAAGTTTTACCTCTAAACTTTTCAGCATTTTCTGTTGCAAGTTCTCTTAATCTATCTATTAATATTTCATTTCTTTCAATTTCTTCAGTATCAGCAACAGCTAATTCTTGTAATTCGATTTTAGTTTGAAGTAATGAGAAATTATACTCAACATATCCACCATCAAACTCTTGAATTTCCATGTTTTCAAGATGAAGAATCTTATTAAAGCAATGATTTAATAAATATCTGTTATGAGTAATAACTAAAAGTGTTCCCTTATGAGCATTAATTAAATTTTTAAGAGCATTAAGATTTTTAAAATCTAAAAATACATCTGGTTCATCCATAATAAGTAAGTCTGGATTAGTTAACTACCAACTTTTCTCATATTAGTACCTCACTTTATCATAAAAAAAGAGCCTATAAAAATAAGCTCTTTAATATTATTTTATTACTTGAAGTTTTACACTTAGTTTTAATAAGTTCAATTTATTTATACATTTATATTAATGAAGTTTTGGATAAAAATAGAAAAATGAATTTTTATTTATCCTTGATAACGAATTCTTTCAACTAATGTTTCCTTTTTAAAATTATGACTTAATGTAAATGATAATATAATTTGAAGAATTAAGATTATTGCAATCATAACTAAAATTGGGGTAATAGGAATGTGATAAACGTTCATTCCAAATATTCCCTTTCTTTTAGCAAATGAAAATAGCATATAACCAAGAGGTAATCCAACTATAAGTGAAACGAAAATACTTCCAATTGTAAAAATTAATCCTTGAATTTGCAAACTTAAATTTAATTGCTTATTTGTCATTCCAACTGCTTGTAATACTCCATATTCCTGCTTTTTAGTTATTATATTAATAATAATTGTATTTGCAAGATTCATAAATCCAATTAAGCCTAAGATTCCAACAAATAAATAAGATCCAAGTTTCATCATAGTACTTGTAAATTCGGTCATTGCTAATTCATCATGATAAGTTTTAAGTTTAATATAAGAAGTATTTTCAATTAAATCTCTAAGTTGATTTTCAACAACTGAAACATCATTTTTATCACAATCAACCCAAAGGTAGCCAAATGAAGAACCAGAAGGGTGTAAGCTATTATATACTTCTTCAGGCATAACAAGGTAAGTATCAGAACTTACAAAAGCTCCTAGAATATTACCCTGATAGTTTAAAATTTCAGTTCCATTATCTATTTGTAAAGAAATTAAATCATTTAAGGAATAGCCATCTGGTTCCATCCACATAGACCATCCAAAGAAGATATCTTTATTTTTTACAGCTTCATCATAGTCCATTAAACCAAGATCGTCTTCAAAGCGCATATTTTCAAAATCATTTTTATTTACAATAGAAATTACTTGTTTTACATCATCAATATTTACAACAGCAATTTCCCTAGTAATAACATCCTTAACTTCTGGAATTGCTTTAATTTTAGCTATTAATGATTCATTTAATGGATTATTTTTTAATATAGAATCTAAGTTATTTTCAGGATAAGCTTCATCCCATTCAAGGGAATAATCAAGCTTTAATTCAAACTGACCATGATTTAATCCTTTTCTTGCTTCATATTCTGTATCAATATTTCCAACAAAATTTGAAATTATTACAAATAATACACAAGATAATCCCATTGTAAGAATAGTTGTAAGAGTTCTTTTTTTATTACCTAAAATATTTGCCATTGCCATTGAAAAAACAGTGATATTTTTTTTGCCTTTTCTAATCCCACAATTTTTAATAGTTGAATTTTCAAGATATCTTGTTGCTTCAATTGGAGAGATACGTGCAACTATTTTCATTGGCTTGCGAAGTGCAAGTATTACTGTAAGTAATGAAATAATAATAGTAATTAACATTAATGGTATTGAAAATAAAGGAACTTGTATATTTTTAACACTAGTTTCAAGTAAATTGCCTTGTTCTATTAACCATGAAAAACTTAACTTTGCAATAAAAAATCCAATAATTAATCCAAGGGGAATTGCAATTACTGATAAAATTAATCCTTCTTTTAAAATAAGATACTTCATTTGTTTTTTTGTAGCACCTAATGCTTTTATTTTTCCATATTCCTGTATTTTTTGAGCAATACCAACTTGGAAGATATTATAAATTACAATTACAGCAAGTAATATGATTATTAAAGATGTAAATCCACAAAATAAAATCATTTCATAGCTTGGGTCTAGCATCCAAGATAAGTAATAACTATTTATAATTAAATTATTACTATTTATTCCACAAGATTTAGCGATACTTGTAAGAACATCATCTATATTATTCATTGAAACTTTTACTGAATCATTTAATGTAAAATAAACATTATATTGTTTATAATCATTTGAAATTTCATTTTCATAAAATGCTGGAGAACAAAAAACAACATAAGATGAAGAAATTTGATAGTTTTCTCTATTATATAAAATACCACTTATTACAAATGACCTTTCTGTATATTCCTCTGACATTCCAGAACGATAATATAACTTTATTTCATCACCAACTTGTACATCATTATATCCTTGAGATTCAAAAAAAGCTTTACTTCCGGCAATTTCATTTTCCTTTTCAGGATAAGCTCCAGCTTCAAGTAAATATTCTTTATTATATGGAAGCATTTTACGAACTGATGAATCTGTACTTACAAAACTACCTTTTTCATTTCCTTTTAATATTCCAGCAGCAGACATAATTCCTATATCATCAATTTCAGCTCTTCTATAAATTTCTTGTAATTGTTGATTATTTACAGATAAAAACAACCCATAATTACTTCCATAATGATTACTTGCATTTTTCTTTTGAAGTCTAACAAAGCCATTTGCAAAGGTGCTAATAATAGTAAGTAGGGAAGTAGTTAATAAAATTGCAATTATTATAAGAATACTTCTAGTTTTATTTTTTTTATTATTGCTTAATGCAATTTTTGTAGTTGCATTCAACGAAAATCTACCACCTTTCCATCTTCAATTATTAAAATACGATCTGCTACTTGTGCAATTTCATCATCATGAGTAATCATTACAATTGTTTGCCCATATTTTTTTGCAGTCATTTTTAATAATGCAATTACTTCATCACTTGTTTTAGAATCAAGATTTCCTGTTGGTTCATCTGCAAAAAGGATATCTGGCCTTGTAACTAAGGCTCTTGCAATTGCAACTCTTTGCTGTTGTCCTCCTGAAAGTGTATTAGGTAAGTTATGAATTTTATTTTCAATTCCTAATGTTTTAATAATATCATTTACAAATGATTCATCTACCTTTTTACCATCTAAGCCTAATGGCAATACGATATTTTCCCAAACATTAAGGGCAGAAACTAAGTTAAATGCTTGAAAAATAAATCCAATTTTTCTTCTTCTAAAAATAGCAAGCTGATCTTCCTTCATTTTATAAACATCTTTTCCAGAAATGATAACATTGCCTTTTGTTGGCATATCAAGGCCACCAAGCATATGAAGTAAAGTACTTTTTCCAGAACCAGATTTACCTACGATTGTTACAAATTCACCTTGATTAATTTTTATATTAACATTGTTTACAGCTTTTACTTGATTTTCTTTTGTCCCGTAAAACTTACAAAGCTGATTTGTTTCTAAAATTATACTCATTAAAATAACCTCCATTTAGTCTTTTCTATTTTATCTTAACAATGTAATCTTTCAATTTGATTTCAAAAAATGAGTAGAAGTCTTACAGTTTTGTAAGACTTCTACTCACTTTCTGGCAATTGAATTACAAAGGTACTGCCACAGTTATTATTTTTATTATTTCCTAAATTAGATGATACAGTAATTGTACCATTATGATTTTCAATAATTTTTCGTGTAAGGAATAATCCAATTCCAGATCCATTTTCATTGCTTACAGCATTCATCTTTCCCCTAAAGAAACGCTGAAATATTTTATGATATTCTTCTTTTGGTATTCCAATGCCATTATCTTTAATTTCTATACGGATAAAGCCATTTCTTTTTTGAAGATAAACAAATATTTCAGAATTATCAGGGCTATATTTTATTGCATTATCTAAAACATTTATTATTGCTTCACTTAACCATTTCTTATCCTGCATAATTTTATAATATTCTAATGAATCATCACAATTAAAAATTAATTCAATATTTTTTTCTAATGTTTTTGGATAAACACGGTTAATTGCAGTTATGATTGTATCCAAGATTGGAAGCTTATTTTTTTCAATTTGAATTAAGCTAACTTCCATTTTAGAAATTTGAAGTAATGATTGTAATAATGTTTCTAAACCATCTAATGCATTTCTGCATCTTGTAGAAAATTCCATTTGTTCTTCTTTACTTAAATTTTCATGAAGTAAAATACTAAAACATGTATCTAATGCTGCTACAGGTGTTTTTAACTGATGTGAAATATCAGAAACTAATTCCTTTGTTCCTTCTCTTTCTAATCTTGCTTCTTCTTTTAATAAGTTTAAGTGATTTCCAATAGCATCAAGCTGATATTTTATTTTTTCTAATTCATTTGATTCATCATTATTTAATAAAATTGATAAGTTATTTTCTCTAAAATTGATAAGTGTTTGTTCAATTTCTAATAATATATTATTTTCTTTTTGAAAAACTGATTTTTGCCATAAAGCAAGAAGAAAAGTTGAAATTCCTAATAGTAAAAAAGAAATTAATGCTGTTATAATACAATTTTGTTGAAATTGTTTATATAGTGCATTTTGATTATTTTTTAAGTAACCATATTGTTGTAAAATTTCTTTCCCATTTTTAATAGATTCAAGATTATGGCCTTTTAAAATTTCAACAGCTTTATTAATTGAATTTTTTGATTCATAGTCATTTGATATATTATTTTCAGTAGTAGCTGATAACATTTGAGCTATAATATCAATATTGCTATTATAATTTTTATAGTAGAAGCAAGTAGTTAAAATATTTATAAATAACCATGTTAAAAGAGAAATAATAATTAAATTTATAATAGATTTAAATTTTCTTTTTTTCATCATATATTTTCAACTTCCTGATTCCATATATAGCCCAAGCCTCTAATGTTTTTTAAATAAATCGGCTTTGCAGGATCATCTTCTATTTTTTCACGCAATCTTCTAATGTTAACAGCAACAGTATTATCATTTACAAATTCCCCATTTACATCAAATATATTTTCTAATATTTGATTTTTTGAAAGAACTTGCTTTGGATGCTTTAAAAATAAAATTAATAGTTTCCATTCAGTTTTTGTAAGTAAAATTTCTTCACCATTTAATGAAGCTTTCATTTCATCAAGATGAATATGTATATTTCTAGAAATTATTTTATTTTGCTTTTTATTAATCATTTTACGCTTTAAATAAGCATCAATTTTTAACATTAGCACAGATAAGCTAAATGGTTTAGTAATATAATCATCTGCACCAGCTTCATAACCCATTACTTGGTCTATTTCTTGATCTAATGCAGTTAAGCAAATAACGTATGTTTGAAATTCCTGCCTTAGCCACATAATGAAATCTAGTCCATTTCCATCAGGAAGGTTAATGTCACAAACAGCAAGGTCTATAGGATGTTTTTTTATTAATTGTTTTGCTTCAAAAATAGTTTCACAGGAAAATACGGTATTTCCTGATTTTTTTAAGGAAAATGTAATTCCTCTGTTTACACTTTCATCATCTTCAAGTACTAATATATTTGCCATAATATCTCCTAAAAGTTTAAAATATATTTTTTATTTGGAAATTTAAGAATATCTATATTTTAGCATAAGAAAAATTGTAAGGATATAATAAATATTTTTTATGATTTTATCTATATCAATAGAAATGAGTGATGAAGATGTAGAAAAAGACTTATATATGATATAATTTATTTAATGTTAATAATTAAGAAGGGAAATCGTATGAAAGTAAAAATACAAGATGTAGCTAAAAAAGCAGGAGTTTCAGCAACTACTGTATCAAGGGTTCTTAATAACAGAGGATATATAAGTGATGAAACAAGAGAAAAAGTTAATAAAGCAATGAAGGAACTTAATTATTTTCCAAATGATGTTGCACGTTCATTATTTAATAAAAGAACAAATTTAATAGGATTAATTATACCTACTGTAAGTAATCCTTTTTTTGGAGAACTTACTTTTTATATAGAGACTATTTGCAATTCTATTGGATATAAAATATTGATTTGTAATAGTCTTAATAATATTGAAAATGAAAAAAAATATTTAGAAATGCTTATGAGAAACCAAGTTGATGGAATTATAGTTGGAACACATAATCAGGGAATAGTAGATTATAAAAATGATAATTTAGCAGCAGTATCTATTGATACATATTTGTCAGAAAATATACCAATTATAGGATCTGATAATTATAATGGAGGGAAAATAGCAACAGAATTATTATTAGCTAAAGGATGTAAAAATATAATTAATATAGATGGAGACTGTAATTTAAAAACACAAGCAAGGTTGAGAAAAGTTGCATATGAAGATGTAATGAAAGCAAATAATAAATCGCCTATAACTTATGAAATTATAGGTGCATTGGATGGGAAAAATCAAATGCAGATTGTAAACCAAATTTTAAATGAAAATCCAGAAGTAGATGGAGTTTTTGCAACAAATGATTTATTTGCAGCAGCTTTTATAAATGAAGCTAGAAAGCGTGGAAAAAGAATACCAGAAGATATAAAAGTAATAGGATATGATGGAACTGAAACTAGTAGAAGTTTATTACCAGATTTAACAACTATAAAACAACCAATAGAGATGATAGCAAGAAAAGCTATTGATGTATTGATGAAAGAGATTGAAGGAGATTTTTCTTACAAAAAGTCTCACGTAGCAATTCCAGTAACACTTTTAGAAGGTAAAACCACATAAAATTATTGATAGATAACATACTAAAATATTATATAGATTTTAGTATGTTACTTTTTTTACATAAATTTGAATGAAACCGATTGACATATGAAACCGGTTGACATATAATTTATTTATCAAATAAAAATATTTACAAGATAAAGGGGGATTTTAAAAATGTCAAAATCAAAGGCAGTATATTTAAAATTGAGTGCTTATTTCTTTTTCTTCTTTATAACTTGGTCAGCAAGTTATTCATTATTTTCTATTTGGCTAGGACAAGAAATAAATTTGAGTGGTGCGGATACTGGTGTTGTATTTTCTGTAAACGCTATCTTTGCTTTATGTATGCAACCCATATATGGTTATATTTCTGATAAGATAGGATTAAAAAAGAGTATATTAACTTTTATAAGTATATTGTTAATTTTTGTAGGACCATTTTATATATATGTTTATGGACCCTTATTAAAATATAATACAATCTTAGGGGCAGTAGTTGGTGGAATTTATTTAGGAACAGCGTTTCTTGCAGGAGTTGGAGCAATTGAATCTTATGTAGAAAAAATAGGTCGTAAGTATAATTTTGAATATGGACGTTCTAGAATGTGGGGATCATTAGGATGGGCAGCTGCTACATTTTTTGCTGGACAGTTATTTAATATAAACCCTAATATTAATTTTTGGATTGCATCTATTTCAGCTATAATATTATTTTTTATAATTTTATCTATATCAATAGAAATGAGTGATGAAGATGTAGAAAAAGCTCAATCTGTTAATATAAAAGACGTGTGTTTGCTTTTTAAACTAAAAGAGTTTTGGTTCTTTATACTTTATGTAATCGGTGTAACTTGCTTCTATAATGTTTATGATCAACAGTTTCCATTATATTATTCATCTATGTTTAGTACAAAAGAACTAGGTAATCAGATATTCGGTTACTTAAATTCATTTCAAGTATTTTTAGAGGCAGCAATGATGTTTATAGCACCATTTATAGTAAATAAAATTAGTGCTAAAAAAGGATTAATTCTTGCAGGATTATTAATGAGTTTTAGAATTATAGGTTCAGGATTAGCAACAGAACCCATATTAATATCATGTATGAAATTACTACATGCAGTTGAATTACCAATAATGCTAATTGCAGTATTTAAGTATTTAGCCGCTAATTTTGATACTCGTTTATCTTCAATATTATATTTAGTTGGCTATCAGTTTGCTTCTCAAGTAGGCGCAACAGTATTATCACCAATAATAGGTAGATTTTATGATACTGTAGGTTTTAGTAGTACTTATATTATAATGGGATGTATAGTTTTAGTATTTACATTAATATCAATGGTTACTTTAGCTAGTTCCAAAAAAGAAAATCTAGCTACAACAAAAATAATAAATGAAAATAGTTAATAAAGTGGAGGGAAAATAATTATGTTAGATAAAAGAATTGAAAAAGCAGAAGAAGTTTTAAAAAATGCAAAGGAAAATGTAAAGGGTAGATATAGGCTTGGTTATCATATTATGGCACCAGCTAACTGGATTAATGATCCTAATGGACTTATTCAATATAAAGGAGAATATCATGCCTTTTATCAACATCATCCTTATGATGAGAACTGGGGACCTATGCATTGGGGGCATGTTAAAAGTAAGGATTTAGTGAATTGGGAGTATTGTCCTGTAGCTTTAGCCCCAGGAGATGAATTTGATAAGGGTGGATGTTTTTCAGGAAGTGCAGTAGATGATAATGGAAATTTTGTTTTGATTTATACAGGACATAATTATATAGATAAAGAGAAAGATGTATTTTATGAAAATCAAAATATTGCAATAAGTAAAGATGGTGGAGTTACTTTTGAAAAATATGAAAATAATCCTGTTATAGCTAAACCACCTGTAGATAGTATACATCATTTTAGAGACCCTAAGGTTTGGAAACATGAGGACAAGTGGTACATGGTTGTAGGAAATTCTACAAAAGATAATATAGGAAGAGTAATATTATATGTTTCATCAGATTTATATAACTGGGATTATGTTGGAACACTTGCAACAAGCAAAGGTGAGCTAGGATATATGTGGGAGTGTCCTGATTTCTTTAAACTAGGGAATAAATATGTATTGAGTTTTTCACCACAAGGAATTGAAAAGAAAGAAGGTAAATATCCAAATCTATTCCAAACAGGATATATAGTAGGGGATTATGATTACTCTAAAAATGAATTTGTACATGGAGAATTCCATGAATTTGATAATGGACATGATTTTTATGCAGTTCAAACATTTTTAGATGATAAGGGACGTAGAATTGCAATAGGCTGGATGGATATGTGGGAATCTGATATGCCTACTAAACAAGATGGATGGTGTGGAGCATTAACAATTCCACGTGAATTAACATTAAACTCTGATAATAAAATAATGATGAATCCTGTTGAAGAATTAAAGGATTTAAGAGAAGAATCTATCTTAGAAGAAAAAGATATAAATGTATATGAAAATAAAAGCTATCAATTAAAAACAAACGAAAGAATGATGGAAATTAACATTGCATTTGATTTATCTAAATTTGAGTCAGATAAAATTGGGGTTAAGATAAAAGGAATTGATGAAGAAGAGTTAAGTTTAAATTATAATAGAAATATTTCAGAATTAATTCTTGACTGCTCTAAATGTGGTAAGAATAAGGATAGTGTAAGAAAGGCTATTTTAAACAATGAAGGCAAGCTTTCATTAATAATATTTATAGATAGATCATCAGTTGAAGTATTTGTTAATAATGGAGAGGCTACGATTACAAGTAGAATTTATCCTAAAAATAAATTTGATGAACTTGAAATTTGCTCAGATGGTAATGGTGCAAAAGTTAAATCAATAGAAGTATGGAAATTAAGAGATGTATGGAAATAATTTTTAAACTAAATTAATAGGGGAAGGTTAAGGGAATAAAAACTATAACATAAGTCAATGATTCAAAAGAGTCATTGACTTATGTTATAATTATTTATAGTTATTAATGAGAAGATACTAATTAGGAAGGGAGATGAAAAGGTGACTATATATTTAAATACAACTAATCCTTTAGAAAATTATAGAGAACTTCTAAATGAAGAGTATTTTGTTGATAAATCATCTATAATAGAAATACTAAATAAAAGACTATTCACAAAAAGTAAATATATATGTTTAACTAGGCCTAGAAGATTTGGAAAATCATCAGTTGCTCATATGTTAGGCACTTATTATAGTAAAGCTGTGGATTCTAAATGTATTTTTGATAAGCTTAATATTAATTCATAATAGATGAATGGGATTATATTTTTAATAATAATCTTTTTGAAGAAAATCAGAATAATTTTTTGGAATTTTTAAGAAATCTTTTAAAAGATCAACCTTATGTTGCATTATGTTATATGACAGGAGTTTTACCTACTAGACGAAAGAATGATATTCCTTTTATTGTTGAGTTAAAAAAGGATGTACTACCTGAAGTAGCTATAAATCAAATTATAGAAAAAGAGTATGTTGAAAAGTTTAAAAGAGAAAATGAGGGTAAAAAAGTATTAGCAGTAGCAATATGTTATGATTCGAAGAGTAAGAGTCATAGTTGTAAGATAGAAGATATATAATAAAATAGAGCTTCATAGATTTGAAGCTCTTAAATTTTTACATAAATATAATTTATTCAGTTTTAAACTATTTTATCATTTCTAAAATCTCATCTTCAGGAGTTGAAGAGTCACAACGAACTTCAATTTCTCCATTTTTACCAACAATAAAACCTGGAACAGTCACAATATTATATTTTTCTCTGAAAGAGCTAAGTTCATTATCAGAAAAATTATTGCTATCCACATAATAAATAGTTGTATTAATTTCGCTAACTAATCCACTAAGCTTTTTAGCAAATTTACGACAGTATGGACAAGTTTCTCTACCGATATAGATAACAGCTAAATCTTCATTAGATAATAATTTGTCTGCTTCCTCAGAAACAATTTTTGTAAATAAACTTACATCTTCTTTATAGTTATATTCTTCAATCATTTTATTTCCTCCTATTATGTTTTTTAGAATAGTATATCAAATCTATATAATTTCATCAAATTAAACAATTGATTTTAAAACAAACTATATACATTGAAGTTTATAGATGAAGATTATATAATTGTTAATAAAAGAGATAGATTAAAGTTTAAAATTAATAGAGGATATATGGAGGTATAACATGATTACGTGTAAAAATTTATATGATAATAAAAATGTTGAAGTTATCGCTTCTAAGGGTGGAGTTAAGGTTATTGAATATAAAAAAGATTTAAGTGTTGATGCTGCAAGTGCAATTAATGCATATTTTGCTTCAGAAATGAATGTTAGAAAGAGACAGGTTCTAGTATATCGTGGAACAGGAAAAATTCTTATGGCACCTATAGCTTAATAGATATAGTACAAAGAATTAGTATTTTAAAGGTTATTTGGAGGGCTATTTAAGGTTAGTTCTCCTTTTGGGATATATAATATAACTAAGGAGAAGATTTTTAATGGGGATAACAAGTTTTTTAAAATTAGTAGAAATTCAAACAAAAGTAGCTAGTGTCATTCCTTATATGGTAGGAACAGCCTTTGTTTTATACAAATTTGATAATTTTAATATAAAAAATGCTATATTACTATTTTTATCAATGATAATTTTTGATATGACTGTAACAGCAATAAATAATTATGTTGATTATATTAAAGCTATAAAAAAAGAGGGATTTGGATATGAAGAACATAATGCTATAACAAAATATGGGCTTAAACCTAAAACTGTTTTAGGAATTATTATAGTTATGTTAATATTATCATCAACATTAGGAATACTATTATTTTTAAATACAAATATAATAATTTTACTAGTAGGATTAGTATGTTTTACAATAGGAATTTTTTATTCTTTTGGGCCTATTCCAATTTCAAGAACTCCATTTGGTGAGATTTTCTCAGGAGTAACAATGGGATTTTTTATAACTTTTTTAGCAGTATATATACATATATTTGATAAAGAAATATTAAATATATCTATATTAGAAGGTAATTTAAAATTAATGATTAACTTAAAGGTTATTATATCTATATTTGTAATAAGTATTCCACTAATTGTTGGAATATCAAATATAATGTTGGCTAATAATATTTGTGATATTGAAGATGATTTTATAAATAGGAGATTTACTTTACCAATATATATAGGAAAAGAAAATGCTTTAACTATTTTTAAATGCTTATATTATATAGGATTTATTGGTATAATTATAGGAGTTATTTTAAAAGTTTTACCTATATTATCATTATTAACATTATTAGTATTTATTCCAATTGATAAAAATATTAAATCATTTTATATAGTGCAATCAAAGAAGGATACTTTTGTATTAGCAGTTAAAAATTTTATTTTGTTAAATGTAGCATATATTTTTACAATTGTTTTAGGAATACTGTTTTAAGTTATGGACAGTCCCTTGGTATAAGATAAGGGGCTGTTTAAATTTTTTATTATAAGGGTATAAAATTGAAAGGGGAATTATGAAATAATTATCATATTAAAATAAAATTTAAATTAAATTAATAGGGAGAGTAGATAGATTTGTGTAAAAACAAATCTATCTACTCTTTACTCTATTTTAATCTTAATTTTTCAACATCAGTAATGGTTAATCCAGTTTTTAATGCAATAGTTTCATTATCAAGAATATCTAATAAATTTCTAGCTATAGCTAATTTTTCTTCTTCTCTACCTTCTTTTCTACCTTCTTCTCTACCTTTTCTTTCTACTGCATTTAACTCACTTATTTTATCTCTTAAAGAATTAGCTCTCATATCATATAACTGTCTTTGAGTACTGTCATTACTCATTCTTATAAGCTCATCTTTTGCTTGACGTATTTCATCTATACTTAACTCTAATCCTCTAACTTTTTCACTTTCAGGATCCTTTAAAAATTCTGTCCAAGCAACTAGCATGTCTTTTTCATCATTAGAATCTTCAAGCTTTGGTATTTCAATAAAGTGAACTTCCATAACATCAGTTAATTCTTCATTAGTTTCAATTTCTTTAAATCTATATCCAGTATGAAAATTATCTGTTTTAAGATACTTAAAATTTAAAATGTTAATACAAACTGTTCTTACTAACTTTGAATAATCTTCCTTTTCATTTAACTGTTCTTCATACATTTTGCTTAAATAGTATAAACTTCTTTTTATCATATTATTTTCATTTTTAAGCTGTATTTCTATATTTATTATTTCATCATTACTTGTTGTTGCTTTTACATCTAATCTTGAATATTTATCTTCTAGATATTGTTTTTCTATATCTGTTTTCTTTATATCAACATTTACTATTTTTCTTTTAGGTTTTAAAGTTGCATTTAAAAATGATATTAATATTTCAGGATGATTTGGAGAGCCAAAAATATTCTTGACGACTAGGTCGAGATGATTACTCATCTTTTCCCGTCTAAGAACCGTACGTGAGTCTTTCAACTCATACGGCTCAAGCCTTTGTAAACGCTCATTTTTCATATTCACGCCAACCTCTCTTTATAATTTTGGATTTTCA
>NZ_JAPFDR010000025.1 GCF_026168755.1 Clostridium sp.
CACATTTGGGGTAAACTTTCAGCTTTTATGTTAGTATTTAGTAATACTTTTTGTTTATAATTTTAAATTATATATTTAGTTATAAATAATAAATAATATCTATTTTCAGAATTTTAAAATTATTTAAATCTTGATTCACATTTTATTATATAAATTTAAGTTAGTTATGTGTTTCATAAATTTATACTATCTTACATAAATATAGATATATCAATCAATGTTTATAAGGGATATAATTTTTATGAGTAAGAAAAGTATATATGATTTTTTTATAGGATTATTAGCACTAATGCTTTCACTAATGTTAGTGATTGAGATATTTATTAATATACCTAATGAAGTTAAATGGACTTTTTATTATATAGATAATATAGTAAGATTAATATTTATAGGAGATTATTTTACTAGATTATCAATAAGTAAAGGAAAAAAACAATTTATAAAGAAAAATAAAATTGATTTATTTTCGATTTTTCCTATAAAGTTTTATATAAGAATTTTAGGTTTTACAATTCTACCTAATGTGATTAATCCATCATATTGTATAAAAATAATTAAATTTATGATGCTTGTAATATGTGCTATAAAATTTAAAATTAGAGTTAGAGATGAAATACGTAAAAATAGATTAAATTTTTTATTAGTGATTTCTACAATATTTATTGTCATAGGTGCAGTCTTAATTTCGCTTGTAGAAGGAATGCCTCTGGGGGATGCGTTATGGTGGAGCTTTGTAACTTTTACAACAGTCGGCTATGGAGATGTTTTATTAAAAACACAGTTAGGAAGAACTATTGCAGTATTATTAATGATAATAGGAATAGGGATTATTGGTGTTATAACTACTAGTCTAACATTGTCTATTATAGGAGGGAGAAAAGGATTTAGAAAGACATATAAAGATAGGGTTATTGATGATGTAAAAAGTATGCTAGATAATTATGATGAGTTAACACTTGAGGATATTGATAATATTGCTAAAATTTTAAAATCATTAAAGGATTAAATGGAAAATAATTCTTGAAAATAAGCTTGAAGTAATTTAAAATTAAATTAATAGGTATTTATGCAGGTGTGCTGGAATAGGCAGACAGGATAGATTGAGGGTCTATTAAGGGAATCCTTGTGTGGGTTCAAGTCCCACCATCTGCACCAATTATTATACTATAGACTATTTCAACGAAAAGATGCAGAGTTTGATAGCTAAATTACAAAAGACAAGCTGTTATTTGTATTTATTTTTAGAAATAGTTTTTTTGTTATATATTGAGTGAGGAAAGGAAATAAAAAATGAAAAAAATAGTAATATTAGATGGTAAAACATTAGGAGATATAAAATTAGATAAATTAAGTGAAATTGGAGAAGTTAAATATTATGACACTACTGATATTAGTGAAGTAAAGGAGAGAGTAAGAGAAGCTAATATAGTATTAACCAATAAAGTAGTTTTAAATAGAGAAAACTTAAGTGATGCAAATAATTTAGAATTTATAGCAGAGGTAGCTACTGGATTTAATAATATAGATGTAGAGTATGCTAAAGAAAAAGGAATAGGAGTAGCTAATGTTGCAGGATATTCTACTAATGCAGTTGTTCAACATACATTTGCAGTTGCTTTAGCTCTATTAGATGAGGTTACTTATTATGATAGTTATGTTAAGAGTGGAGAGTATTCAAAATCAGGATTATTTACATGTTTAGATAAACCTTATTATGAAATTGAGGGTAAAACTTGGGGAATAATAGGGCTTGGAAACATTGGTAAAAAAGTTGCTAAAATAGCTGAAGCTTTTGGAGCTAAAGTAGTATATTATTCAACAACAGGCAATAATTCTAATGATGAATTTAGTAGAGTATCTTTTGATGAGTTATTAAGTAAGAGTGATATTATTTCTATACATGCACCATTAAATGAGAATACTTTAGGATTACTAGATTATGATGCATTATGTAAAATGAAAAATTCAGCTATATTAGTTAATATGGGTAGAGGTCCTATTGTTGTAGAAGAGGATTTAGCAAGAGCTATTGATGAAAATAAAATTAGAGGAGCTGCTTTAGATGTATTTGAAGTAGAGCCAATAAATATAAATAGTTCTCTTTTAACAATGAAAAATAAGGATAAAATAATATTATCTCCTCATATAGCGTGGGCAAGTGTAGAGGCAAGAGAAAGGTTATTTAATGAGGTTATAGAAAATATAATAGCATTTTATAATGGTGAAATTAGAAATATAGTAGATAAATAAATATAGTATATTAATTGACAGGAATATACTTTTATAGTAAAATTATAAAAAGTCATAAAAAAGCAAAGATTGAGAGTAGTAGAAAATAAGTAATTTTTCAGAGAGTAGACGGGGCTGTGAGTCTATGAATTAATATTTTTGAACTCGCTCATGAGCTATAGGGATGAAATTTTAGTAGTCTTTATCGGAATAATACCGTTATTTTAATTAAGTGAAATTTTGGATGGTACCGCGCAAACACGCTCCAATATAAGGTGTGTTTGTGCGGTTTTTTTGCTTTGTTTTAAATGGCTTATTGCAAATCTATTATATTTAAATTTAAAGGGGGCTTTTATGAATGTTAAATTACAATAAGTATAGAAGATTTGAAACAATAAATTTTAAGGAAAGAACTTGGCCAAATAATATTGTTGAAAAAGCACCAATATGGTGCAGTGTAGATTTAAGAGATGGGAATCAGGCTCTTATAAATCCAATGAATATAGATGAAAAGATAGAGTTCTTTAATTTGTTAGTTAAATTGGGGTTTAAGGAAATAGAAGTCGGTTTTCCATCAGCATCTCAAATAGAGTATGATTTTTTAAGAAGATTAATTGACGAAAATTATATTCCTGATGATGTAGTAGTTCAAGTATTGACACAGGCAAGACCACATTTAATAGAAAAGACTTTTGAAGCATTACAGGGAGTTAAACAAGCCATAGTGCATATATATAACTCTACATCTGTGTTACAGAGAGATGTTGTTTTTAATATGAGCAAAGAGGAAATAAAGAAAATTGCTATAGAGGGAACAGAGCTTGTAAAAAAATATTCTTCAGACTTTGAAGGGAAAATATTTTTAGAATATTCACCAGAAAGTTTTACTGGTACAGAAGTAGAGTATGCTCTTGAAGTATGTGATGCAGTTGCAGATATTTGGGGAGCATCCCAGGATAATAAAATAATAATAAATCTTCCATCAACTGTTCAAATGGATACACCAAATATTTTTGCTGATCAAATAGAGTATATGTGTAAAAACTTTAAAGATAGAGAGAGAGTAATAGTAAGTGTTCATCCTCATAATGATAGAGGAACAGGTGTAGCTGATGCAGAATTAGCACTTTTAGCTGGAGCTGATAGAGTAGAAGGAACTTTATTTGGTAATGGAGAAAGAACAGGCAATGTTGATATATTGACTGTTGCATATAATATGTTTTCACATGGTGTAAATCCTATGTTAAATCTTGAAAATATAAATGAAATAATTGAAACATATGAAAGGTGTGTTAAAATACCTGTTCATGTAAGACATCCTTATGCTGGTAATTTAGTATTTACAGCTTTCTCAGGTTCTCATCAAGATGCTATAAATAAGGGAATGAAAAAGTACCAGGAAAGAGGAGGTAAATTATGGGAAGTGCCTTACTTACCTGTTGATCCAAGTGATTTAGGAAGAGAATATGAGCCTTTAGTAAGGATAAATAGCCAATCAGGAAAAGGTGGAGTAGCTTTCGTAATGGATCATTGTTTTGGATATAAGTTACCAAAGGCAATGCAACAAGAGTTTGCAGAAGTAGTACAAAAGATTTCTGAAGTTAAGGGAGAAGTTCAACCAAATGAAATTCTAGAAGTATTTAAGAAGGAATATTTAGAGTTAGATGAACCATTTAAATTAATAAATATATCTATATCTGATGTAAATCATGGAAGTAATGCAACTACTAAAGTTAATGCAAAAATTAAATATAATGATGTAGAAATTGATATAGAAGGTGTTGGTAATGGTCCTATAGACTCTTTAGGTAAAGCTTTATATAACAGTAATCTAATAAATATATCTATTATGGATTATAAGGAGCATGCATTAAGCAAAGGGTCAGAAGCAGAAGCTGCAGCTTATGTATATATGAAAAGAGATGATATATATAAGAAAACATTTGGGGTTGGAGTTGATAGTAATATAACACGTGCATCTATAAAATCTATAATTAGTGCAATAAATAGATTGTATAAATTGTAAAAAATACATTGATTTTTTTGAAATTAATGTATATAATGACCTTATAATTTAATATGTTCGGATGAAGGTAATGGGAGAGCGATTTGAATCCACCGAAGAAGTAAATCTTTCAGGTATTAGGACCGTTACTGGACGAGCCTCTGGAGAGACTCATATTAGAGCACCGAAGGAGCAAGGTTTAGTTTAAATTAAACTGAAACTCTCAGGTAAAAGGACAGGGGATAAAAGTGATTATAGTGAAAAAATAAATTGAATGTAAGGTGTAGGTCTACAAGTAATTACGTGGAGATAGAAAAAATGAAATATAAATTCTACGACTTAATTTCACAGTTGCTGGAAAATAAATATTTCATTTTTTCGCTTATACGCAACGAACAATTTAGTTTTTAAACCTATAGTTATTTTTAATCTCCTCCTATAAATTTATTTTTAAGGGGGATTTTTTTATGGAAATTTTTAAATCAATTGAGCAATTATTAAATAGTATTAATGGTATAGTATGGGGGCCACCTTTACTTATATTATTAGTTGGAACAGGAATTTATTTTACTTTTAAGTTAAAATTATTACAAATATTTAAGCTACCATTAGCTATTAAATATTTATTTTCAAAAGATGATGAAGAGTATGATGAGGATGCAAAGGGAGATGTATCAAGTTTTGCGGCACTTTGCACTGCTTTATCAGCAACTATAGGAACTGGAAATATTGTAGGTGTTGCAACTGCAATAGCAACAGGTGGTCCAGGAGCTCTTTTATGGATGTGGATAGCAGCATTTTTTGGTATGGCAACTAAATATGCAGAAGGTGTTTTAGCAATTAAGTATAGAGAAGTAGATGAAAATGGTCAAATGTCTGGTGGTCCTATGTATTATATAGAAAGAGGAGTAGGAAATAAATTTTTGGCCAAGATGTTTGCTGTTTTTGGTGTTGGAGTAGCACTTTTAGGAATAGGAACATTTGGACAGGTGAACTCTATAGCATCGGCAGCTAAAATAATATTTAATGTACCATCATGGATTAGTGCAGTAATTATTACAGTTTTAGTAGCATTAGTTACATTAGGTGGTATAAAGAGAATATCAAAAGTTGCTGAAAAGATAGTTCCAGCAATGGCAATCTTATATATATTAGGAGCATTGATGGTATTAGTGTTTAATTTCAAGGCTTTACCAGGAGCTATTATGTTAATATTGTATAGTGCAATTAATCCTAGAGCTGCATTAGGTGGTGCAGTAGGTATAACTGTGGCAATAGCTATTCAAAGAGGAGTGGGAAGAGGTGTATTTTCTAATGAAGCTGGTTTAGGAAGTGCACCAATAGCAGCAGCTGCTGCTAAAACAAAGTCTCCAGTTAAACAAGGGTTAATTTCAATGACTGGAACATTTATAGATACAATAATAATTTGTACAATGACAGGATTAGCTATAGTTTTAACAGGAAGTTTTAATAGTGGACTTAAAGGAGCTGAAATGACAACATTAGCTTTTCAACAAGGGTTACCTTTTGCAGTTTTAGGGAAATATATAGTAAATATAGGGTTAATATTTTTTGCATTTACTACTATTATAGGTTGGAACTATTATGGTGAGAGATGTATTGAATATTTAATTGGTGTAAAAGGTATAAAGCTATATAAATTTGTATTTATAGTATTTGTAGGGGTAGGGCCTTTTTTATCATTAGATTTAGTTTTTATAATAGCAGATATAGTAAATGGATTAATGGCATTACCTAATTTAGTTGGATTAATAGCATTGAGGCATGTAGTTATAAATGAGACTAATGAGTTCTTTGAAAAGTTAAATGAGGAAAGCAAAATAGCAAAAGATAATAAATTACAAGTTAATTAGAGAATAAAGGATCCATATATGTTATTAAGAATATATATGGATCCTTTTGCTTTTTAAAAAAGTAAAATAAGTAATAAACATTTAATAAATACATATTATTAAGTGTAATAAAAAATATATATAAAGGCAAAATAATTACAAAAAGAATATTAATTTAGAGATACCAAAATTATAAGGTGTATTTTAAAGGTTATAGGAGAGTTTGGAATGAAAAAAAAAATTAAATATAATGGGTTAAGGAGCTATACTCAAAGAAATAAAAAAATAAAGTTAGAAAAAATATGTATAGTTAGTGTATTTACAATTTTTACATTATATATAATGATTTTGAAATTAAGAAGTAATATTTCTGAAGAAACAAGTGATTTGAAAGAAATATCAGTTATAGAAAATAATACCCAAGAAGCTGCTTTAGAAGAAAGTAAGGTAGATCCTACTAATCAAGAGGTATATTCTAATACATATATAGATAGTGAAAAGATGGCCTTTATAGAAAGTATATCGGAAGGAGCTACTAGTAATTATAATAAGTATGGAATATTACCATCAATAACTATGGCACAAGCAATATTAGAATCAGGGTGGGGAAACTCTGAATTAGCAGTTACACATAATAATTTATTTGGAATAAAAGCTGATTTAAGATGGAATGGTGCTGTTGCTACTATAGTTACAAATGAAAATTATAATGACTCTACAGTAGCTAATTTTAGAAAGTATGATAGTATTAATGAATCAATTGAAGATCATGGAAAGTTTCTATATGAAAACTCAAGATATGCTGAATATGGATTATTTGATGGAAAAGATTATAAAGCTCAAGCACAAGCTTTAGAAGATGCAGGATATAGTACAGTTAAAAATGAGAATGGAGAGCCAATATATGCTGATAAATTAATATCACTTATAGAAAAATACAACCTAATGCAATATGACTAAATTGTTCGTTACGTGGAAGCGAAAAAATGAAATATTTATTTTCCAGTAACCGTGAAATTTTCACCTAGAATTTATATAATTGATTCCGTAAAGTTTGCTAAAGTTTTTAAACTCGCTATTCGCTCAAACAGTAAAAACTTCTTTACGCAACTTTACTACATCAATTATTAAATTCTACGGCTTAATTTCAATGGTCCTTCCAAATTAATATTTCATTTTTTCTTTTTTCACGTAACTAATTATAACCTTGCACCTTATAGTTAATCATTTCTGGCTACATATATATGACAAATAATTAACTTTTAAGGTGGCATTGCGGTTCAGCAAGTGGAAGAGAAAATATTAATGATATAACCGGAAGAAATATTGTAATTAAATTCTTAACGTAAATTACACAATTTCTGGAGGTTATATCATTAATTTTTCGGATCCATGTGGTGAACGATGTTTTTAATAGTGTTCTGTGAAGGTATGTTCTTGAGGGAGTGTTTCTATTTTCTTTTGATAAAGCTCATCAACTCTGATAAAGTGATTCCCTTTTTTGATATTTTTAATAAATTTTTCAATGGAACTTTCTTCACCTTGAACTTCCATTTCTACCATGCCATTATCCATATTTCTAACCCAGCCGGTTAAATCTAATGTACGAGTATTCATTGTACAGAAGAATCTGAATCCAACGCCTTGTACACGACCTTCAACAATTATATAGTATCTAATCATAAGTTCCTCCTTTTATAAACAACCATATATTTAGAATTATATCATATATAAAAATAGTAGCTATAAGATATAATTTTAAAAATCCAAAATTAAAGTTTTGGAAAATTACTGATAAAATGTTAGGCTACATAAGATTAGAGAAATAAAAAGGAGTATAAATTTAAGAGAAAGAAGGAAACATAAAAAATAATGCAGAAACTATTTAATAAGTTTCTGCATTATTTTTTTATTGAGAAAGTACTTCTGTAAAAGCATTCTCATATAGTTTTAATGTTTCAGGATCTAAATTTGTAAATAACACACATTTAGACAATGTTTCTTCAGATGGATATGCAGCAGGGTTATTTTTAGTCTCTTCATCAAGTAAATCATAAGCTGCAGTATTAGGTGTAGAGTATCCAATATAATCTACATTTTCTTTAGCATTTTCAGGATCACATAAGAAGTTTATGAAAGCTTCAGCAGCAGCTTTATTAGGTGCACCCTTTGGAATACATAAAGCATCTACCCATTTATTAGAACCTTCTTCAGGTACAACATATTTCATATCAGGGTTTTCATTCATTATATAAATTGCATCACCAGACCAAACTGTAGCAAGCATTTTTTCTCCTGAAATCATATTATCTTTAACTTCATCAACAACATAAACTGGATTAGTTAATTTTCTTTGATTTAATAACTCTTCTTTAGCAGAATCTATCTCACTAGAATCTGTAGAATTTATAGAGTATCCAGCTTTTATTAAAGAAATAGCCAAAGAATCTCTAAGAGAATTGAACATATAGACTTCATCTTTATATTTAGAATCCCAAAGTATATCCCAACTAGTTACAGGTTCTGTAATTCTTGTACTATCATAAATTATACCTATAGTTCCCCACATGTAAGGTACAGAATACTCATTTGTAGGATCGTAAGATAAGTTTTTATAATTATCTCCTATATTCTTATAGTTAGGAATGTTATTAAAGTCTATCTTTTCTAATAAGTCTTCTTCTATCATTTTTTCAATCATATAGTCAGATGGTACAACTAAGTCATAAGTACCAGGATTAGTTTTAACTTTTTGATACATTATTTCATTAGTATCATAAGTTGAATAGTTTACTTTGATTCCTGTTTCTTTTTCAAATTTTCTGATAAGCGCCTCATCGATGTAATCACCAACGTTAAAGAAGTTTAATGTTCCATTTTCTCCAGCATTACTACCTCCACACCCAACAAAAAGAGAAGTTGTTAGTAAAGTTGCTGAAACTAATGCTGCTAATTTTTTAAATCTTTTCAATTTATTCACCCCTTGAAGTAAATTCTTTTCTATTTACAATTAATAATAAAATTAATACTGTTATAAACATTAAAGTAGATAATGCGTTAATTGAAGGATTAATTCCTTTTCTAGCCATAGAGTAAATTTCAATAGAAAGATTAGTTACTCCAGGACCAGTTGTAAAGAAACTAATTACAAAGTCATCAATTGACATTGTAAAGGCCATTAATAAACCAGCAACTATACCAGGTTTTATTTGAGGTAAAATTATTTTTCTCATAGCATATCCTGGTGTTGCACCTAAATCTAAGGCTGCCTCAGTTATATTAGAAGGTAGTTGTCTTAGTTTAGGTAATACAGATAATATAACATATGGAATGTTAAAAGTAATATGTGCTAAAAGCATTGTTGTAAATCCAAATTGAGCATTTATTCCTATCTTATTTAATATAGGAAAGATAAATATAAATAAACTCATTATAGATATACCTGTAACAATATCAGGGTTTAATACAGGTAGATTATTTATATTTAATAAAGTTTTTTTAGGAAGTCCTTTCATTCTATGGATTCCTATTGCTGCTAATGTACCTATTATTGTAGCAACAATAGATGAAATAACAGCTATTATTATTGTGTACTTTAATGCTTCCATTATTCTAGCATTTTGAAAAAGTTGGGTATACCATCTTAAAGTAAAACCGCTCCATTTTCCCATGGATTTTGAATCATTAAAGGAGAATACCATTAAGGTAACTATTGGTGTATAAAGAAATATAAAAATTAGTATTAAGTAAAATCTTTTAATGAAAGATTCAAGTTTTCTTATCATAGTATATCTCCTTCCTATTTATCATCTTTACCTTCAAATTTATTCATGAAGGCCATTGAAATTAATATTATTATCATCATAAATATTGCAATAGCAGAACCAAAGTTCCAATCGCCCATTGTTGTATATTGTGTTTCAATTAAATTACCAAGTAACATGTATTGACCGCCACCTAGTATTCTTGAAATAACAAATGTAGAAACAGCAGGCATAAATACCATTGTAATTCCTGAAATAACACCAGGCATACTTAAAGGTATAATTATTTTAGTGAATATTTTCTTTCTATTTGCACCTAAATCTGCAGCGGCATTAATTAAGTCTTTATCAATTTTTGTAAGAACAGTATATATAGGCAATATCATAAATGGTAAAAAGTTATATATCATACCTAAAAGTACTGCAAAATCATTATAAAGAATATCAATACGGGAAAATCCTAAAGTAACTAAAAAGTTATTAATAAGTCCGTTTTTACCTAATATAGGAAGCCATGCATAAGTTCTAAGTAAGAAATTCATCCACATTGGAACGATAAAAAGCATAATTAATATATTTCGCTTTCCTTCTTTCATTTTAGAAATTAAATATGCAACAGGATATCCAAGGACAAGACAGCCTAATGTAGCTTCCGCAGCTAAAAGTAAACTTCGCCAAAATACTTTTAAATAATTAGGATCAATTAATCTTTTGAAGTTTTCAAGAGAAAAGCTATAATTATCTCCAGATTTTACTGTAAAACTAAAAAAAACTACAATTAAGAGTGGAATAACAATAAAAAGAGCACTCCAGACAATATAAGGTGATGCTGGAAGTATACCTTGATTATTTTTATTTTTCATGAGTCTCAACCTTTCTCATTATATGAATTGCTTCAGGATCTATAATTAATCCTACAGTACTGCCAACATTTGCACTTTTTATATTATGTATTATCCACTTATCATTTTCAGTTTCTACTTCTATTTCATAATGAACACCTTTAAAGATTACTGAGTTAACTTTTCCAGTTAACATTCCTTTATCAACAGTTGTAATTTCAATATCTTCTGGTCTAATTACAACGTCAATATCTTCATTTTCATTAAAACCACTATCTACACAAGTGAAAACATTATTAGAAAATCTAACTTTGTAATCTTCTATCATAATTCCATTTAATATATTACTTTCTCCAATAAAGTCTGCAACGAAAGCATTAGCAGGTTCATTGTATATATCTTCTGGTGAACCCATCTGTTGAATTACTCCTTTATTCATTACAACAATAGTATCTGACATTGTTAAGGCTTCTTCTTGGTCATGAGTTACAAATATAAATGTTATTCCAAGTCTTTTTTGAATTTTTTTAAGTTCTAACTGCATTTCTTTTCTAAGTTTTAAATCTAATGCGCCAAGAGGTTCATCAAGCAAAAGAACTTGTGGTTCATTTACTAAAGCTCTAGCAATAGCAACTCTTTGTTGTTGACCACCACTTAATGATTCAACAGATCTTTTTTCAAAGCCTTCAAGAGCAACCATTTTTAGCATTTCACGAACCTTTTTATCAATTTCTTCTTTAGGAACTTTTTTAATTTTTAATCCAAATGCAATATTTTCATATATATTCATATGAGGAAATAATGCATACTTTTGGAATACTGTATTTAATTGTCTTTTATAAGGTGGTAAATCTGATATGTCATTTCCATCAAAGACAACTTTTCCACTATCAGCAGTTTCAAATCCTGCTATGATTTTAAGAGTAGTTGTTTTACCGCATCCACTAGGACCAAGTAAAGTTAAAAATTCATTTTTACGTATATTTAATGAAAGGTTATCTAAAACAGTATTATCACCATAGACTTTAGAAATACCTTGTATTTCGATAATATTTTGACTCAAAAAAAACACCTCTTTCTTTAATGTTAACACTTTGTCTTGTTAGCCAATTGATTAAGTTATATTAGCTAAATTGAAAATTTAGAGTATTACTTAAAATGATGGTGGAGTAGAAATCCAAATAACTTTAGCTGATGTCTTTCCACTGTTGCTTATATAATGATTTGATCTTGGTTTAAAATAAAAACTTTCATTTTTTTTAACTTTGTAAGATTTATCACCAAGATGTAAAGTTATTGTTCCAGATAAAACATAACCAAACTCTTCTCCTTGATGAGGTTCTTCTTCTATATACTTTCCACCTGGATCTAATGTTATCATTATAGGTTCCATTTCATTTTTTTGTGCATTTGGAACTAACCACATTAATTTGTATTTTAAATCATGATTTTCGGTTTCAAACATATCTTCATATTTATAGGTTACTTTTTCATCCTTATCATCACTAAAGAATTCTTTTAAGTTTGTTCCGAGTATTTCAAGAATATCTATTAGTGTAGCGATAGATGGCGAAGTTAAATCATTTTCAACTTGAGATATAAAACCTTTGGATAATTCACATCTATTAGCAAGTTCTTCTTGTGTTAGTCCTTTTTCAATTCTCATTCGTTTTATTTTATCACCAATTTGCACAATTTCACCTTGCCTTTCAATTAGTTTAATAATAACTATTACTAAACTAAAGGTTTAAAATTACTAAACAAACAATGTTATTATATAGACTTGTAAATGAAAAATCAATATTTTTTTGAAAAATATTTAAATAAAAAATTCTTTATATAACCTTATAAATAAAGGGTTTGAAGAAAAGGAATAAAAAAAGTTTAACATTTATACATTAAAAGTTTAGTATAACTAAGAAACGACTAAATTATAAAAAAAAACAAAATACTCAATTTAAGGGGGAATAGCAAATTATAGATATAAATTTTCTTATATAATTAAAATAAAAAATTCTATATAAATTTATAATTGGTAAACAACAGAAAAAAATACATATAAAATTATTAAATATAAATTTATATTTAATATGATAATAAAAAATATAAGTTCATATAAAATAATATTAATTTAAATAATAATTATTATCTAGTCATAATAGTTATATGAAAGTATTAACAAATTTAAAGTTAAGGTGTATAATAATGTCTGTTGGGGAAAATAAAAATAATGTTATGAAGAAAAAAATTGATAAAGCTAAAGAATATTTAACATAAACTTATAAGATAAGATGGAGGAGAAGCAATGTTAAAGGGAACAGTACATTCAATAGAGACAATGGGATTAGTAGATGGACCAGGTATTAGAGTTGTAGTATTTATGCAAGGATGTGCATTAAGATGTCAATACTGTCATAATCCAGATACATGGAGTGATAAAGGGGAAGAAACATTAGAATTTACTCCTGAGGAACTAGCAAATAAGATTGCGAGATTTAGAAGTTATTTTGAAAGATCTGGAGGTGGAGTTACTTTTTCAGGTGGAGATCCATTAAGACAACCAGAGTTCTTAAAAGAATGTTTAAGACTTTGTAAAGAAAAGGGAATACATACTACATTAGATACATCTGGAGTGGGATTTGGAAATTATGAAGAAATATTAAAGTATACAGATTTAGTTCTTTTTGATGTTAAGCATCTTACACCAGAAGGATATAAGGAAATGACAGCAATAAAAATAGATGAAAGCTTAAAATTCTTAGAAGCATGTAAGAAGTGCAATACAAAAATCTGGATAAGACAAGTTGTTGTTCCAGGAATGACTGATAGTGAAGAGTATATAACTTCATTAGGAGAATTTATTAAATCTTTAAATAATGTTGAAAAAGTAGAATTACTTCCATATCATTTACTTGGAGTAAATAAATACGATAACATGGGAATAAAGTATAGACTAGAGGGTGTTCCTGCAATGGATAAAGAAAAATGTAAAGAGTTATATAAATTACTTAATTTATAAAATAAAAAATAGTAGTAAACTTTATAAAGAGTTTGCTACTATTTTTTTATTAATTTAAATTAAAGTTGGCTTGAAAAAAATCCAGGTTTTATTAATTTTTTCTTCATACCTTCAATGACTAAAAGATAAACAGCAGCGGTATCAAATCTAGCATCATGATAATTCCCACTACCTTGGAATAATTCATCAGCTTTTTTTGCAATAGCATCATCAGTAATTCCTAAATATTCTATTGTTTCAGAAAGCTTTGGATTTTTAATTCCATTACCATTTGGTGAAGGGATTTTACATATATTTTTATAATATGCCATAGTACAGAATGTTCTTTTTGGTTCCCAAGTTGCATCTATCATTCCAGCTTCATATAGCGAATTAACTTCATGTTTTAAAAACTTAACATCAAATTGAACATTATGACCAATAACAAAATCTGCATCAAAAAAATCACTCATAAAATCTTGGATTTGTTCTAGAAATTCTAATCCATCAGATAATTCATAAAGTTTTTCAAGAGAAAAACCATGAACTTCTTGAGCTGCAGGATCCATTTCATCAACTGTAAAGAAAAAGTTTTTACCTATAGTTGTTTGTGGTTTTGTAGATGTATCTACCGTTATATAACTTAACTGGCATATGTGGCCAGGACGTACGCTAGTTGTTTCAGTATCGAAAAATAATAATTTCATCTTTACCTCCAAAATTTTAATTTATTCATTTTATGATATCATAACTTATGTTAATAAACAAATTAATAATAAAAAATCACCCTTATATAACATCTATATAAAGGTGACATTTTTACTTTAATTTTTTAGATATAAGTTTTAATAATTCTATGCAAGTTTCCTTAGTTCTATTATTTTTATCTAAATCAGGATTATATTCTACAAAATCCATAGATTTTACCAAGCTTGTACCTAAAATGGATTCAAGTAATACTTTGCTTTCATTATAAGATAATCCATTATTAACTGGAGTTCCAGTACCAGGAACATACTCTGGATCTAAACAATCTATATCATAGGAAAGGTGAATATTTTTTATATTCTTTTCTTTTATTAATGATAATAGTTCATTAATAACTACAGTAGTTCCCTTATCATTTATATCTTTATTTGTCCAAACATTAATATTTAATTTATCTATTAAAGCTATTTCACCAGCATCTAAATCACGACAAGCTAAAATAAAAACATTTTCTGGTTTTATTTTAAAGTTATCAAAGAAAATAGAAGTTAATTTATCATATCCAATGCCCATTGATGCAGCTAAAGGCATTCCATGAATATTTCCAGATGGTGAGGTCTCATCAGTATTTATATCTCCATGAGCATCAATCCAAATTACAGCTAAATCATTTCCTAAAAATTTACTAGCACCAGCAATTGATCCTAAAGCTAATGAGTGGTCACCACCAACAGTAAGAGGTAAGGTGTTATTTTCTAATGCACTTAAAACCTTAGCAGCTAACCTGTTATTTGCCGCAACAACTTGATCTAAATATTTTAATTTTGAATTGCTTAAGAACTTATCTTCAGCATTTACTTTTTCAACTTCAATATCTCCTAAATCACTAACAGTATGATTTTCTTGAAAAATATCTATAAGGTTGTTTTTTCTTAATTCTTCAGGTCCCTTTTCTACTCCAGGTTTATCACAACCATAAAAAAGAGGCATTCCAATAATACTTATATTCATAAAAAGACCTCCATCGATTATCTAAATTTTGAACAATATTTATAATAATACTTTAAATAATATAAGTAAATAATAAATTTTATTTTATTTATTAAAATATAAGTTAAAATATATACATAATTTATTTATATTATATCCAATATTATAAAAAAGATGTTTTCTTTTAAAGGAGAAAATATATAAAAATGAGTTTCTTTGTTTAATAAAATAATAAAATAAAGGGAAAATAACTATTTTTGTGTGGAAAATTTATAATAATTAGATAGAATTTTAACAAATTACAAAAATATTATTAAAAAATTAAAATTTCATGTAAAATATGATATTATTATATGTGTTAATTTATAATTATAAAATGTAAATTACATAAACTATATTTAAAATAATAATGCATATACTTAACTTTTAATATTAAAATTAATATTTTTGAAGGGATGGCACAGAGATGAGTGAACCAAATGGAAAAAGAAAAAAAAATTCTAGAAAGAAAAGATGGTCAACTAAAAAGAAGGTTATAGTATCGACAGTTATTGTTTTTGCTTTATTAATATGTACTATTGTAACTGGATATATGGTTATTAGAAGCAAAATATATTCGGGATTAACTCCCTCAGAAACAATATCAGATACTGAATATAAAGAAATTGAAGGAATAACTAATGTTCTATTAATAGGAACGGATGCAAGAACATTAGATGAAGCATCGAGAGCAGATTCTATTATTATTGCTACATTAGACAATAATAATAAACAAATAAGATTAACTTCATTATTTAGAGATACACTAGTTAATATTCCAGGTCATGGAGAAGGAAAATTAAATGCAGCATTAGCATATGGGGGAATAGAGCTTTTAATTGAAACTATAAAAGAAACTTATGGAATTAGCCTTGACAAATATGTAATTATTAATTTCTGGGGATTTGAAGCAATTATTGATCAAATGGATGGATTAGAATTAAATGTAGAAGAGTATATGTTAGAGGAGTTAAATAAGTATATTGGTGAATCTACAGGTGGAAATGACTGTCCAGTTAAAGAAGCAGGATTACAAGTTTTAAATGGGAAACAAGCTTTATCTTATGCAAGAATAAGAAAAGGTGTTGGAGATGAATATGCAAGAACTGATAGACAAAGGGAGGTTTTAATAAAGGTAGCAGAAAAATTAAAAGAAACTAAGCCAAGTAAATATTTAGGGATAATGAACAGTATGTTAGATCATATAAAAACTAATATTGAGCCAATACAAGCTTTAAATATGGCATATACTATATATAAATTCCCAAGTTTGGATGTTCAACAACTTCAAATACCAATTCCAGAGTTAACTGATGGAGGATTATATAAAAACTTAGGATGGGTGTTCTTAATGGACGTAGAGCAAAATGCTAAATTTTTAGATGAATTTATATTTGAGGGAAAAGTTCCAAACCCTGATGAATATGATTATAATTCATTGAAAGAAGCAATATCTAATTATAAGACAGATTCAGAAGATTATAGTAATAAACATAATATTGATCCAGAAGATTATATAGATAATAGTGAAGATATAGTTACTCCACCATCTAAAAATGATAGTAGTGATGATAATAAGGATGAAAGTACAGGAGGAAGCACAGATCAAAATACTGGAGGAAGCACAGATCAAAATACTGGAGGAAGTACAGATCAAAATACCGGAGGAAGTACAGATGAAAATGCTGGAGGAAGTACAGATGAAAATACCGGAGGAAGTACAGATGAAAATACCGGAGGAAGCACAGATGAAAATACCGGAGGAAGCACAGATGAAAATACCGGAGGAAGTACAGATGGAAATACAGATGGAAATACCGGGGGAAATACAGATGGAAATACCGGGGGAAATACAGATGGAAATACTGGAGAAAAGCCAGGTGGAAATACCGGAGAAAACACTGATAATGGAAATACAGGAGCACAAAATACAACACCTAATAACTAAAATTAATTGAATAAATATAAAATAAAAGCGATGAACACATCGCTTTTATTTTATTAAATTATTATTAATATAATACTTTATATAACAATATGTGGTATAATAATCAAATAAACAACAGGGAGGAGATAAATTAATGGGCTCGTTTAGAATGGAATTACTAGAAATTATTTTAAAAATACCAGCTATATTAATAGCTTTTACTGTTCAAGGCTATGCAAAAGCTTTAGTTGCAGATAAATTAGGAGATAAAACACCAAGGTTTCAAGGTAGATTAACTTTAAACCCATCAGCTCATGTTGATTTAATTGGCTTTATAATGATTTTGATAGCTGGATTCGGATGGACTAAACCATTAAATACTAATCCAAGTGCATATAGGAGAGGATATAAAGATGCAATAAAGGTTTCTGTTGCAGCACCATTAGCTAATTTATTAGTGGGCTTTGTAGGAACAATATTATATGTAGCTATATATAAATTTTCACCTAATATTTTATCAGATGATACAATATTTTTTATATTAATTAGTATGGTAAGGTATATTGCAGTAATAAATGTAAGTTTATTTGTATTTAATTTACTACCTCTACCAGGATTAGCCGGGTTTGATATATTTAGAGATTTATGGCCCAAAAAATTTTACAAGGTGTCAGATAAGATATATCAATATCAATTTTTAATACTTATTGCAATTATATTTATTGGTGGAACTATTTTATCAATACCAGTTAGCCTTATTTTAAATGGATTTATGGTTTTTGCAAGATTAATATTTGGAATTTTTTAAAAGGTGGCAATTAATTTTGCCACCTTTACTTATCTGATTGAGTTATTATATACTCCTTCTAGGGATAAAACCTTTAAATCTAAATTAAGATTTAATTGTTTTTCAAAGATGCGTTTTTTATTATTAAGGCAAAATATAAAAAATAGAGGAATAAATAATGAATTACAAAAATGAAATTGCTGAAGTTATTAAAAATAATGTTGATATAGAGTTGGAAGCAATAGAAAAATTAATAGAAATTCCACCACAGCCAGAGATGGGGGATTATGCATTTCCATGTTTTCAATTAGCTAAAATCCTTAGAAGAGATCCTAATATAATTGCTAGGGAACTAAAGAGTAAGTTAAATCAAGATAACTTTGAAAAGGTAGAAAGTTTAGGAGCATATGTAAATTTCTTTATTGATAAAAGTGAGTTTATAAAAAGCACTTTAGAAAAAATATTATCAGAAGGGGATGATTATGGGAGCTCTAATATTGGAGAAGGTAAGACTATATGTATTCAATATTCATCACCTAATATAGGAAAACAATTTCAATCAGGAGATTTATTTAGTACTTTAATAGGCAACTCTCTTTATAAGTTATTTGAAAAGGAAGGATATAAAGTTGAAAGGTTAAATTATTTAGGAGATTGGGGAAGTAAATTTGGTAAATTAATATCTGCATATAAAAGATGGGGAAATGAAGAAGCCTTAGAAAATGATGTTATAGAAGAACTTTTAAGAATATATGTTAAGTTTCATGAAGAGGTACAGAAAGAGTTATCATTAGAGGAGGAAGGAAGACTATATTTTAAAAAGTTAAAGGATAAAGAGGATGAAGTAGAAGCTTTATGGAATAAGTTTAGAGATTTAAGCTTAAGAGAGTTTAAAAAGATTTATGATGTATTTAATATAAAATTTGACTCATATTTAGGAGAATCATTTTATGATGATAAAATTGAAGATGTATTTAATGAGTTAAGAGAAAAGAAGTTATTATCTCAAAGTAATGGGGCACAAGTAGTAATGCTTAATAAATATAATATGCCTCCATGTATTATTTTAAAAGATGATGAAAAAACAGGATATGTAGCTAGGGATTTAGCTGCTGCTATTGATAGGAAAAAAAACTATAATTTCTATAAATGTATATATGTTGCTGAAGCTCCTAAGACATTATATTTTAAACAAATATTTAAAGTTTTAGAGTTATTAGAGTATAAATGGGCAAAGGATTGTATACATGTTGGGTTTGGATTAGTCAAATTTAAGGATAGAAGAAATTTTACAAGAAAAGGTGAAGTTGTAATTTTAGAAGATTTAATAAATAAATCTATAGATAATATTTTACAAAGAATAAATGAGAAGAATCCAAACTTAGAAAATAAAAAACAAATTGCAGAGAAGATAGCTGTAGGATTATTAATATTCACTTATTTAAAGAATTCAATAGAAAAAAATATAATATTTGATTTGAAGGAAACTCTTTCATTTGAAGGCGAAACTGATTTATATGTACAAAAGCTATATATTATAGCTAATGGGATATTAAAAAGCTCTGCAGACATTGATATAGCTCCCAATTTTAAAAAGTTAAATTCAAAAGAGGAGTTAGATTTAGTTAAAATCCTAGAAGGATTTCCTATTACAATTCATAATTCTATAGAAAATTTAGAGCCGTCAATAATGACAAAATATATAATAGAAGTTGCTGATAAATTTAATAAGTTTAATAGTGTTCATTCACTGTTAAATTTGGAAGATAAAGAATTGATGAAGGCAAGATTAGTTTTAGTTGAGGCTACTTGTCAAGTTATAAAAAATGCATTAGCTTTAATAGGAATTGAAGTAGTAGAAGAAACCTAGTGTTTATATTAAATTTAGTTAAATATAAGGAAATATTAATATATAATTTACACTGTTTTTGATATAATAAGAGATAGTAAAAGAGAGGTGAAAAGTTAGTGTTTCTAAAGAATAATAAATATAACAGTTTAATAGTAGCTGTATTAATTACTATAGTAGTATCACTGCTAGCTTTCAAGCTGATAGATAATATTGAAATATTTATTAATATAATTAAAAAATTTATCTCATTATCTATGTCCTTTGTTTATGGGATAGTAATTGCATATGTTTTAACTCCAGTTGTTAAATTATTTGATGAGAAAGCAAAATTAAAAAGAGGAGTATCTATAGCTTTAACTTATGCTATTTTAATTGGAGGAATAACTATTTGGGCATTGTATGGAATACCTGGACTCATAGAAAATGTAAAGGAAATAGGAAGAGATATACCTAATTACATAAACTCTATTGAAGATGTTGTTAATGGTGTTTTAGAGCAAGAGGAATTTAGTAGTATTATAAACAATAATAGCGCTAAAATAAATGTTGATACATATATAGACAAAACTGGGAAAATGCTTATTAGTGCATTAGAAAGCTCGTTAGTTCAAGTAGTAAACTTATCATCAATAATTTTTAAGTTTATTATTGGATTATTAGTAGCTATATATATTCTTATAGATAAAGAAAGATTACTACGTGAATGTAAAAGAATGATGTATTTAACTTTAAAGAAAGAGAAAAGTGATAAATTAATTGAGTTTATTAAAATATATAATTCTATGATAGTAACATATATAGGTATAAAGGCAATTGATTCAATGATAATAGGGATATTAGCATTTATATTATTAAATATAGTAGGGTCTGAATACACAATATTATTATCTATATTAGTTGGTGTAACTAATATGATACCTTATTTTGGGCCATTTGTAGGTGAAGTTATAGGGCTTTTAATAAATGTATTTGTATCACCTACAAAAGGGATTATTGTATTTTTAACATTATTCTTATTGCAGATGTTTGATGGTTGGTATTTAGATCCTAAGCTTATAGGAGATAAAGTTGGGGTTAGACCATTTTGGATTATTTATGCAGTTGTAATAGGAGGGGGCTTCTTTGGTCCTATAGGAATGCTTTTAGCATCTCCAACAGCAGCAACAATTAAAATATACTATGGAAAACTTTTAGAGAAGAATAAGGTTATAATTTAATTATATAAAAAATAAGAACTGTACTAAACACAGTTCTTATTTTTTATACTTCGAGCAGTGAGATGAACAACTTCCACAGTTACAATCACCTTTTGAAGATTTTTTTATGTTTTTAAATAATATATATCCAGCAGCTATAACTAATAAAGCTGTAATAAAAATTTCCAAATAAATTCACCTTCTTTTAAGTAAAGATTGAAATTTAAATAAATAACGAACCTATATTAAATACTAAGAATGCAACTAGCCAAGCTAAAATTAATTGGTAAGTTACAGAAAATAAAGTTAATTTTGATCCGAATTCCTTTTTCATAGTACCAACAACAGTAATGCATGGTGTATAAAGCAAAACAAATACTAAAAATGATATTGCTGATAGTGTAGTAAAATGAAGTGGTAGCATTAGCTGTAAATCACCTGCAAAGATTACGCTCATCGAAGAAACAACAGTTTCTTTAGCAATTAATCCTGTTAACAATGAAACTGATGCTTGCCAGTTACCAAACCCTAGAGGTTTAAATATTGGTGCAATAAAACCACCTACAGAAGATAATATACTATTGTTAACATCTGTCATACCAGAAAAATTAAAGTTTGATAAGAACCATAAAATTATACTCATTGCAAAAATTAATGTACCAGCTTTTACTAAAAATCCTTTAGTTTTTTCATATAATTGATTTAAAAGATTTTTTAATGATGGCAATTTATATTCTGGCAATTCTATAAGTAAAGGTTCTTCTTCATTTTTAAATATTGTATGCTTAAAGATTATACCAAGTATAAATGCTAATAATATACCTAAGAAGTAAAGTGAAGCTACAACAAATCCGATACTATTAGGGAAAAATACAGCTGCAAATATACTATAAACAGGTAATCTAGCATTACAACTCATTAAAGGAATCAATAAAGCAGTAAGTTTTCTATCTTTTTCACTTTCTAAAGTTCTTGCAGTCATAATTGCAGGAACAGAACATCCAAAGCCAACAATCATAGGAATAAATGCTTTTCCTGATAGCCCCATTTTTCTCATGATTTTATCCATTATAAAAGCTACTCTCGCCATATATCCACTATCTTCTAAAATAGTTATACAAGCAAAAAGTGATAATATTATAGGTAACAACACTAATATTCCGCCAACACCACCTATAATACCATCTATAATTAATGATTGGAACCAAGGGGAACTTTCTTGAATTAAGTTTTCAATTATAGGAACTAAAGAGTCATTTAATAATGAATCTAATAGGTCTGAAAGCGGTTGTCCTATCCAAGAGAAGGTTACTTGGAATGTTAACGCCATAATTATAAAGAAAATAGGATAAGCAAGCCATGGATTTAGCATTATATTATCTAATTTTTCTTTTATAGTCCTTGTTGATTTATTATCTTTTTTAGTACATTGACTTAATAAGTTTTCTATGTAAGTATAAGTTTCTTTTTCACTTGAAAAATTATAATCATTATTATCTATTTTATTGGTATGAAGATTTTTTAAAGCTTTTTTTACATCATCTATACCTTGCTCCTTAGATGCTTGTATAGGAACAACAGTTACATTTAAAAGTTTCTCTAATTTTTTATAATCGATATCTATACCTTTTTTTTCAGCTACATCTATCATATTAACAGCTAAAATAATAGGTTTTTTAAATTGCTTCAGTTGCATAGTTAAGTATAAGTTTCTATCAATATTAGAAGCATCGATAATATTTAATATTAAATCTACTTGTCCATTTTCTAAAAACTCTTTTGATATTTTTTCTTCATTTGAAAAAGTATCCATAGCATATATACCAGGTAAATCTACTATTTTAAAATCATCAAAAAAGCCTTCTTTTTTATCTACAGTTACACCTGCCCAATTACCAACCCTTTGATTAGAGCCAGTTAAGCTATTAAAAAGTGTAGTTTTTCCAACGTTGGGATTACCAAGCAAAGCTACATTTTTCATTTCGTCATCCCCTTATTTTTATCTTTTTGTAATTAATCTATTAGAATAATATTTTTAGCATCCTTTTTACGTATAGCTAAATCAAAACCTCTTAAGTTTACTACTAAAGGATCACCTAAAGGAGCAACCCTTTTTAATTCTATTTCAGTTCCCTGAATAAGACCTAAAGCATAAAGTCTTTTAGTAAGTTTATTATTTCCTTTTATTTCATGTATTTTAGCTTTTTCGCCAAGCCTTAAATCACAAAGGCACATTTATATCACCTCAAATTGAAAATCATTATCAAAAAAATCTTACAAATATATGATAGCAAGAAAAGAAGGCTTGGTCAATATAAACAACATATTTAAAAACAAATTTACTATATGTTTGAAAAAAGTAAGAAGTATAAATGGTATTCACTGTATTAATAACATGGTATAATAAAAAGATATAGATATACAAATTATAAAACAGGAGATAAATAATGTAAGAAAGAGTGATAATGTGATTATTCGAGAAAATTTTGTTGATGTAGAGGAATATAATATTGAAAAGATGTTAGAAGGGAAGGAGGTGCAGTGTAAACCAGAGGACATTATATATTTTGATTTAGAACATTATGTTTATAAGAAACCAAAATGTATAGGTGTATTTGGAGCATGTATATATAATAAAGATGATAAAAAAATACATGTAACTCAATATATGATAGAAAATAAGAGTGAAGTAGTTGAAATACTAATACTTGCAAAAAAATATTTTACTAAAATGAAGAAGGTGGGAAAGAAAGTCATAGTTACTTTTTCAGGAAATAATGATTTTACTGTTATAAAATACTTATTTAATAAATATAATATTTATTTTGATTTTGATAAAGAGTTTAAATCTTTAGATATACAAAAAGAATATGAAAGAAATATGAATACATCTATAGGACTTAAAAATTTAGAAAAGGTTTTTAATATATATAGAGAAGGAGATGTTATTAGTGGTTCTAATTTAGCTAAAACATTTCATAAGGTATTAAAAGATAAAGAATACATCGAAAGAATGCCAAAAGAAAAAATAGAGACAATATTATTATATAATGAGCAAGATGTAGTAAATTTATATAAGATTTTTATTACTTGGAAAGACTATATAAAAAGTAAAGATGAAGAAACAAAAATTAATATAGATAAAGAAGATATAGAGGTTGATAAGGAAGAAATTAATTCCAATGAGATTATAGAAGAGGATAAAGAAGAAATAGAAGAAACTAAAATTGAAAAAAATCAGGATTGTATTGTAGATTAAGTTTATATTATTTTAAGGATAATATCCTTAAATGATAGATGCTCCTAATTATTTAGGAGCATCTATCATTTATAGGATTTTTTATTTAACTGTAGATATATTAATATTTTTTCCATCAGAAATAGCTATAATTGTACCATTAATATCTGTTCTAAGTGTTTTAATATTATAAGAGTTAAGAAGAGATAAAGTTTCTGGTGTAGGATGACCATAGGTGTTATTTTTACCTACAGATATTATTGCGACAGATGGGTTTGCTGAAATTAGAAAATCTTCAGAAGTAGATGTTGAAGATCCATGATGTCCAACTTTTAAAATATCACAAATTAAATTATTATTTTGAGATAGTACTATATTTTCCGTGGATACTTCAGCATCTCCTGTAAATAAAAAAGAGTTATTAACGAAAGTTATTTTTATGATTGGAGAATAGTCATTTAAATTATCACTAGATATATTTTCTAGAGGAGAGAATACTTGAATTTCTACATTTTTTCCAAGATCAATTCCTTTAACGCCATTCTTTAAAACACTTATTTTAAGGTTTTTATCAACTAAGGCACTAATCATGCTCTCAAAGGTATTAGATGAAGTTATTACTTTAGGCGAATAAAAACTTCCAATATTATATCTTTTTATAATTGTATCCATATTTCCAATATGATCTTCATGAGGATGTGTTGCAATAATATAATCAAGTTTTTTTATATTTAAATTTTCTAAATAATCTAGTAAATCTTTTCTATTACTAGATGGACCAGAATCTATAAGTAAATTTTTATTATTAACCTGAATTAAAATACAATCTCCTTGACCTACATCTATATAGTGAACAATCATTTTGTTTTGGGAATTAACATTATTATTTTGAGTTAAAAAAGAAATAGAAATAATAATTACAGAAATAGTAAGTATTATTTTTAATCCTTTATAACCTTTATGTTTAAATTTATTCATAATTAAAGACTCCTAAATAAGAATATATATCTTAGATTATTGCCTAGAATTAGGGAAAGAAATCTTAAGTTTATAAATATTTAATAAGTTAGTTAAGTGAATTTATTGGTATAATATGTTATAATTGTATAAAATATCGTGTAAGAGCTAAGTTAAATAAAATGATATTAGGAGGATGGGGATGAAAAAAGAGTTTTCAATAAGTAATGATAAAGTATTAATGAATTTTTCAACTAGGTATTGTAATAATTTTGAGAGTTTATTAGAAAGTGAAGGATTTAGAAGGGTTTTAAGTGTTTATTTAAAGAAATCTGAAAAAAAGAGAACTTTATCATATAGATATTTAATTAAATCGTTAAATACCACCGAGATAACAAGTTTAAGAGAAGATATTACGAAAATTTTTAAATGGTTAACTATAATAGATGTAAAAGAGGTTGTTGAATTAAATCCAAGATATAGTGAACTTCTTAGTAATAAAGAAGAGTTTATTAATGTAATAGAGGATTTTTATTTATTTTGGAGAAGATTAGAAAGATATACTATTATTCAAAATGATAAAGTTAGTCAAGGATTAGCAGCCATGAATTTTACAGAAGCAAATTCAGCTTTTGAAAAGTTAATATTAAAGTTCTATAGAAAAATAGAGCAAAATGTATTAGGTAGAACTCCGCAAGTTTTTAGACAAATAACAGCTGGTGGAAATTGTAGTATAATGATAAATAAGTTATTATGGCCAATTCCAAAAGGATATGAATCACTAGAGGATATTAATTTTATAGATTGTATTTTACTAGAGCCACCATTTATAACATATCCTAAAAAAAATACAAGAAATGGCATGTTTTCAGAGGTTAATAATAATCCTTTAAAGTATGCACATATAAATAAAGAGCATTGGTTTTGTTATCCTGCAAAAGTTGGAGAGTTAATAGCATATATATATTTCCATAGAGATTTTATGAATCATGGAATAACTTTATGTAATTTATTTGAAATGGCTAAGAGAGAAGAGTGTAGAGGAAGGCGTCCTGATATTGTTTATGTATTTGGAATAAATGATGGAGAAGAGTTAAAAACAGTTTTCTATGATGATGAAGAAAACAATATAATGCTTGGATATATAAATTATTCAGAGGAGATAGATTACTTTGGATATATGAAAAAGATGATATTAACATTGCATAATTTAATAATGATAAAAAGAGGTTGTTTACCTATACATGGTGCAATGGTAAATGTTCAAATGAAAAATGGAAAAGAAGCTAATGTAGTAATAATGGGTGATAGTGGTGCAGGAAAATCTGAAAGCTTGGAAGCTTTTAGAACATTAAGTGAAGAATATATAAGTAATATGAGTATTATTTTTGATGATATGGGTACATTTAAAGAAATTAATGGAGAGATATATGGATATGGTACAGAAATAGGTGCTTTTGTTAGATTAGACGATTTAGCGCAAGGATATGCATTTAGAGAAATAGATAGAAGTATATTTATGAATCCAGATAAAATAAATGCACGATTAGTAATGCCTGTAGCACCATATAGTCAAATAGTAAAAGGTTATAAAATAGATTTATTTTTATATGCTAATAATTTTACTGATATAAACAAAGGTGATAAATCTATTGAATATTTTAATAATACTGAAGATGCAATTAAATTATTTAAATCAGGTCCAAGAATGGCAAAGGGAACTACTACTGAAGAAGGATTAGTTGAAAGTTACTTTGCAAATCCATTTGGACCTGCACAAAAGCAAGAAGCTACTGATATATTGATAGATAGATATTTTAAGACAATGTTTAACACAAATGTAAAAGTTGGACAAATCAAGACATGTCTTGGAGTTAAAGGCAGAGAGCAAGAGGGGCCAAGAGAGGCTGCAATAGAGTTATTTAATATTATTAAAGAGTTATAAGAAAGAGCTTTGCACTTTTATGTGCAAAGCTCTTTCTTAATTTTAAAATCTATCTTTTGCAAAAAATGATATAGCATATAAACCACAAATACCAATAATAGCATAAATGATTCTGCTAAAAGTACTCATATCACCAAAGATTGTAGCAACAAGATCGAATTGAAAAAAGCCTAATAGGCCCCAATTTATAGCTCCAATTATAATAAGTATAAGTACTATGGTGTCAATTACCTTCATAAAAACAACTCCTTTAGTTTTAATAACATAGTTATTTTTTCCAAAAGAGAAATTTATATTCATGCGAAAATATATTTAAAAATTAAATTGAAATATTTCTATCAATAGGTTGATTTAAAGATATAATAGTGTCAGTTCTTTGAATTCCGGAAATAACATTTATTTTGTTTAATAGTATATCTTGAAGATCACTTATGTTTTTACAGATCACTTTAGCAAATACAGAATAATCACCAGTAGTTAAATGTAATTCAACAACTTCTTTAATTTTGGACATTTCTTCAAAAACATCTGAGAATGATGAAGTTTTATCAATATATATTCCTACAAAGCAACAAACATCATATCCTAATTTAGGAAGATTTAAAAGAATTTTAGTTCCCTTAATTATTCCAAGTTCCTCCATTTTTTTCATACGAACATGAATAGTACCCCCACTAACATGGCAAAGTCTTGCAATTTCTAAATATGGAGTTCTACAATCTTTTATTAATATATCTAAAATTTGAAGATCTAATTCATCAAGTTGATAGGTTTGATTTGAACCCATAATAACACCCCTTTAATAAATTTATAATATCTTTAATACATTTTATCAAATAATTTAAATATATGCTAGTCCAAATTATCGAATTATTATTTTTTAAGAGATATAATATGAAAATTAGTAATTTTTAACATAAAATAGGTTTTATAAAAATATGAAAATAAAACTGGGTTGAAAATATGTTAAATAGAAAGTAATATATATATTAGAAAGATATAGGAAGGAGAGCTATTGATGGGAAGCTTTTTATCAACGCTGCTTTATTTCATTGTTCTATTAGCAATTGTATTTGGAGTAATGTTCTTAGGAAGAAAGTATGTATTTTCAAAAGTTAGAATTAATAAGTATATACCACTTGGTATATCTATAGTAACATTAATTTTACAAGGATTTATGCCTGCTATTTTAGGTGAAAATATTTGGTGGGTATCATTTTTACTAACTATATTAACAGTAACATTCTTTTTATGGTTCCTGGATATTCAAGCAACTGGTGGACCTAAAAAGAAAGAAAAGAAAATTGAAATTAGACCTAAGGCTAAGCCTAATAGAGTAAAGCATTTAAATAATAATCAAAACAATAAAAAATAAAGTGTTTAATTTTTCCCTTTATAGAAATAGTTTTATTATTAAAATTACTTTCTATAAAGGGAATATTAAAATTAAATGCTTTTTATTTTTTATTAAACAACTTTATTCACTCAAGTTGTATTCTTTATGTAACTTTAAGTGAATAATTTCTAAATATAGTTATTATTTAAGTGAACAATAAAAATTGGAGAACTTACTGCAGTTTTATTCTCATCTTGAAGTATTCTAATAACATACCAAGTTTCTGTTTTTAAACTTTGATGTTCATATATATATTTAATACTACTTAAATTAATATCTTCAATTTTCTTTATAATTGTACCACCATTTGATATTATTTGAATTTCTTTTATTTTATATCTTATATCTTCAGCAAAAATTGAAAACTTTATTTTTGAAGAATAAATTGATAATGTATCGCCCATAAATGTTTCATCTATAGTAAAATGTAATTTTAAAAATCGTGATTCAGTTGAATAAGTCCTATGATTTCTAAAGGCATCAATTAATGAATTCTTAGATAAATCATTTGCAATATATGCAGTTAAATTATCAGATTGATCGAAATTAATTCTATGATTATCTTGCCCATTAACAGCACCTAATTTCCAGCCTTGATCTAGTAATTGATAATAGTACTTTTCATGTTTAGTATATTTACTTGCAGGATTACCATTGTAAACTTCTATAGATGTAATAATCTTATTAAAAATTTCATTATATTGAATTTTACCAATTTCCTTATGAGGATGATTAATAATTATAAAAGCTTGAGGGTTATTAATCATCCATAAAGTTAATAATCTTAAATCTTTTATAGCACCGGTAAAAAAGTTACTAGGATTTATTATGTTAAAATCACCAAAGGGAATAGTTCTACATTCAAAGCCAACAATAGGTAAGAAGTCATCTTCATTTTTTCTTATTTTATTGGAAAAATAATTTGTTGCATCCCATTTTGTTAAAGTACGATCTTTAACAGTAGTTTTATTTGCAAGAAAATCATTGTGATCAGTTACAAATAAAAAATTTAAACCACATTTTATAGCAAATTCATATAAGTTTAAAGGAGTACCTTTACCAGTTGAATAGCTAGAATGACAGTGGGGAATACCATAATAATATTTTAATTTATTCTGATCAAAGATTACTCTGGTTTTACGCTTACTTTTACTCACAAATTCGCCTCTTAAAATTATTCATTATTAATATATAGTATTAAAGGCATTAAAATAATGACAATAATTATAAAGGGTGATAAAATAAAGTGAAACTTTCATGATGAATATAAGTTATAAGGGAGTTAAAAAATATGATTATGGATTTTGAGGGATTTAAACCTAAAATAAATGAGAATACATATATTTCAGAAAGCGTTGATATAATAGGAAAAGTTGAAATTGAGGATAATGTAAACATATGGTTTGGTACCAGGCTTAGAGCTGATATGAACAAAATAGTAGTTGGTGCTAATACTAATATTCAAGAAAATTCAGTAGTACATGTTGATACTAACTTTCCATGTATTATTGGTAAAAATGTAACTATAGGTCATGGAGCTATAATTCACGGATGTAGTATTTCAGATAATGTTTTAGTGGGAATGGGATCAATAATATTAAATAATGCTAAAATTGGAAAGAATACTATTATAGGGGCAGGAAGTTTAGTGACTCAGGGAAAGAGTTTTCCAGATGGAGTTCTTATTTTAGGAAATCCAGCAAAAGTAGTTAGAGAATTAACTGATGATGAAATAAAAAACATTAAGAAGTCAGCAGATAATTACGTAAATTTAAGTAAAAGATATAAAAAGTAGGAGGACGTATGTTAAGAATAGGAGAATATAATACTTTAGTAGTAGATAGAGAAAAGGACTTTGGATTTTATCTAGTTGATAAACAAAGTAAAGAGGATGTTTTACTTCCTAAGTCATTAGCGGAAGGAATGGGAGTAGAAGTTGGTAAGGAGGTTGAAGTATTTATATACAGAGACTCAAAGGATAGACCAATAGCTACATTTAAGAAGCCTTTAGCTATAGTTGGTGATGTTGCTTATTTAAAGGTTGTACATCAAGGTGAGTTTGGTGCATTTGTTGATTTTGGATTAGATAGAGATATATTTGTACCATTAAAAGAGCAAAGATATAAATTACATACAGGAAAAAAATATTTATTTTATATATATGTAGATAAGACAGGAAGACTTGCAGCTACAACAGAGGTTGAGCCATATATTGAAGTTGCTGAGGAAGGAACATTTAAAGTTGGAGATGAAGTTACTGCAATGGTATTTTCAAAGACTCCTTCAGGAACTTTAAATGTTGCAATTGATGCTAAATATAGGGGATTAGTATTACCAAATGAGTACTATAATGAGGTTCATCCAGGATATGAAATGCAATTAAGAGTTAAGAGGGTTTATGAAGATGGTGTAATAGGATTAACACCAAGAAAGACTAGATTAAATGAAAGAGATGAACTTCAAGAAAAAATTGTAACTTATATGAGAAAAAATGGTGGATTTATGGAGTTTAATGATAAGTCTAATCCAGAAGATATAAAAGCGACTTTTGGAACTAGTAAGAATTACTTTAAGATGGCTTTAGGTGGGCTTATGAAGGCTGGAAAGCTTACTCAAGATAAAGAGGGAAGTAGATTACTATAGTTAGTAGTTAATAACTTCTTTAATATAATGAAAAGTTAATAATAATTTAGATTAGAACACTGAAGTGAACTATTTGATGGATACTTATCAGAAAATAGTTCAGAAAGGTGTTCTTTTTATGTAAAAAAATTTAAAGTTTTTTGTTAGGTAACAATTTGGCAATAAGTTAATTAAAATATGTAAAAACTTAGATGTATTATATATTTGTAAACTAATAAGGGGTGGTACTAAATGCTTAATACAAATAAAAGAATATTATTTGGGATATCAGTATGTATAATTACATCTATTTTACCTAGCTGTAGTATAGGGGATAAGACTATAACTATGAATGAAGATGTTTATATGGAGGAGATAGAAAATTCAAGTAAGATAACAAGTGAAGAAATTAATATTGAGATAGATGAGGGATTTAAGTTTGAACCAGGATTTTTTCAAGATGGTAAGATATATGGAATTTTGATAAATACTGCAAAAAGTTCAGAGGGTGATGTAGAAGGATATAGTGCATATTATTCTAAAGAGGATAATTTGGTGAAACTAAATAAGTTGACTAATGAAGAAATATTTTCAAACATGAATTATAATGAAAGAAGAATATATAATTGGAACAATGAAACTTTTAAAGATGTAGTAACAGGGGAAGAGAAAAGTATACCAGAAGTTAAAATTGATTTTACTAGTGATACAGAAGGTATAAGAGTAGTAGCAGAAGAAAGCAATAATAAAGTAAATAATAATTATGCTAAAGACTATATAGATAAAAAATATTATGGAAATGAACGCTCTATGAAGAGTGATCAATATTATCTTGTAAAAGGAAATTATAATTATATTTATAGGCAAATAACAAATTTTGTATATGAAGTAGAAGATGATAAAGACTTTTCATATAGGACTGTATATGGTAAGTGGGATTTAACAAAATTTAAAAGTGTAGATTCAATTATTGTTTTATATGATTATGAAAATAATAAAGTAATAACTTTTGATGGAAAGTTTAATGGAGATTTTCCTATTTTAAGCAATTTGATGTATTCAAAAGAAAATAATAAAATTTATGCTATAGGTGGAAGCAATGAAGATGAAGTTTATGAAATAAATATTAATGATGACACTTATAGTTTAGATTTAATATATAAATTTGACTTAGGTGATAAGATAACTGCTGCATGGAAGAGTAAAATAATAGGAGACAGTTTACTTATAGGGTCATTTAAACCTGATGGTAGTGAAGATGAGTTTATTATGACGGAAGAAGAGACTATGTTACTTGATTTAAGTAGCAAGGAAATTAATGTAATACAGAAGAATAATGAAACTAACTTTTTAATGCAATCTAATTCAAGCAAATATGTAATAACTGTTAATCATGAAGCGGGAGAAGAGAAAAGTAGGATATTTTTAGGAAAGGTTCATGAAAATAAAGTAGAGTATATCTATGAGTTTGAAGAGGGTCCAATAAAAGTTGTATTTGATGATGATGAAAAAAATATGTTTGTTCAATATGGAACTTGGAAAGATGAGAATATAGTTACTTATAGATATGTTTTGTATAATTTAGATATAGAATAGAAAATGTGAAAAATTTGGGGGAGACATGGAAAGGCAAAGAATTTTAGTTGTAGAAGATGAAATATCAATAAATGATATATTAACATTTGCATTAAGAAAAGAAGGATATGATGTTAGAGGTGTATATAGGGGGCAAGATGCGATAGAGATGGTAGAGAGCTTTAATCCAGATTTAGTGCTTTTAGATATTATGTTACCTGACAAAGATGGATTTCAAGTGTGTAGAGAAATTTGTGATAAGACTTTTGTAATAATGTTGACAGCAAGAGATGATGTTATAGATAAGATTCTGGGTATAGAAATAGGAGCCGATGATTATATAACAAAACCTTTTGAAATTAGAGAAGTAACAGCAAGGATAAAAAGTATTTTTAGAAGACTTAGCAAAAGCAATAATATTATGTCTAATATTTCCCAGGAAATATTAGATAAGGGGTTATTTATAAATTTAAATGATAGAAAAGTGTATAAGGATGGAGTTGAAATAGAGCTAAAGAAGAAGGAATTTGATTTATTAAGTTTTTTATATATAAATAAAAATATAGTATTTTCAAGAGAAGAATTACTTGATAAGGTATGGGGAGATGAATATGAAGGTGATGTAAGAACTGTTGATGTTCATATTAGAAGAGTAAGAGCTAGATTAGGTGAAGAGAAAAATAGTACTTTAATAGAAACAGTTTTTGGGGTTGGATATGTAATGAGGTGAAAAAAGTGTTTAAAACTATAAGAGGAAAGGTAACTTTATGGTCAATAATTATAGTTGGAATATTAAATATAATTTTAAGTGTTTTTATTTATATAACAATAAATAAGAAATTAGAAAGTTCAATTCAAGGGTATATGAAGACAATACAGTTTATGGCTAGAAATATTGCAATGACAAGCGGTTCATCTAATGAAGAAGATAATATTATTGTAAGTAATTTATATGATATATTTGGTGATTATATAGCTATAGCTTATAAAGATAATAATGTGATGAGTAGTAGGGGGAGTCTCATACGAGAAGATAAAATAATAGAAATTTTAGAGGAAAGTAATAGTAGAAAATCATTATTAAATTTAAATAAAGATAGTAAATTATATATTGCAACATTTAATTATCCAATATATATTGATGAAAGTTATTATGGAAATATAGTTATACAAAAAGATTACACTAAAGAATATAATGAAAACTATAAAATTAGTTGTTCTATATTTATAGGACAATCTATAATACTATTAATATTAGTAATGGCATTATGGAGTATAATTAATAAGTTTACAAAACCAATTAATAATCTATCTAATGCAATTGAGAACTTTGCAATTGGAAAAGATGAAGGAGATATTAAAATAGAAACAAAAGATGAGGTAGCTATATTAGCTGACAAATTTAACTTTATGAAAAATGAAATTAAATATCAAATGGAAATTATTATAAAGGAGCAAAATAAAAGTAGGGAGTTTTTTAATAATGCAACACATGAACTTAAAACGCCTATTACAGCTATTAGTGGATATACTCAATTATTAATAGATAATGATATTTCAGAAATAGAAGAGGAATTTAGAGAAAGAGCATTAGAGAGAATTCTTAAGGAAAGTAATAAATTAAATTCCCTTGTTAAAAATATTTTAGAAATATCACGGGGAAAAGTAAAGAGAAATATAGATAAAGAGGAGTTTGATTTTGGGGGTCTTATTAATAAAAAAATAGCTGATATGAAGATGAGATTTATAAAGTCAAATCTCTATTTGAAAGCTAATATTAATAATACAATGGTAAATTGTAATAAAGAAGAAATTAGTACTATAATAATAAATCTTTTAGATAACGCTATTAAATATACAGCAGGAAAAGAAGTAATAGTTAATGTTTATGAAGAATCAGAAAAAAGTATATTTGAAATATCAAATGAAATTTATGAAATACCAGAAAATATAAAAAATAATTTATTAGAAGCTTTTGTAAAACATACTAATGATATTATTCTTGAAAAAGAAGGAATAACAAGTTCAGGATTAGGATTATATATATGCAATAAGCTAGCAGAAGAAAATAATAGTGAATTAATGTATTATATAAAAAACAATATAATAATAGTTAAATTAATAATTCCTAGTATTAAATAAATATATTTAGCAATTTTATTAGTATAAATAATTATTATAGGATTTAAAATAGTTAGTATAATTAAGTGGTATTAATTAAAGGAAATTTATAAAGGGATGTGTATTAAAAATGACACATCCCTAATATATTTAAGAGAAAAATGAGATAGCTAAATTAATTAGTTTTAAGTATATATTCTGTGTATGGAATATCTAATTCAATAGAACTTATTATTTTTATATTATAGGGTTTATTTATTTTACTTAAAATAGATTTTACATCATCAGATACAGTACCTGTAGTTATAATTATTCCATTATTTATATTATCTGAAATCATAGCACCTAATAATTTTTCAACCTGTAATATTGATATAGAATTATTGAGGGAATATCTTTTACATTCAACATAGAATTTTTCAGAACCTTTTTCACAAATAATATCTTTTCCACCATCTGGCCCTAAAGGAAGGAGAATAATATTATTGAAACCTAATTTAGATAAATATTCACTACACCAAATTTCAAATTCATGGGGGGTTAATCTATGAACTAAATTATATAATTGGTTATTTCCTTCAAAATTTTTGTATGATTTATAGTATATAATAATTTTTTTTATCAATTTACCTATTAAAGGAGCAAATAAGATTATTATGAAATAGCTATATATTGTATTTAACTTCATTTATTAGCCCTTCTTTCCTAATGTAATAATTATGAGTTCTTATTGACTTTGTAAGTTCATAACCATCAATAAGCTTAATTTCTATTCCACGATTTTGGTTGTTAAAATCGTTAGCAAATTCTATAGCTTTATCAGAAAATGAGCTATTAGTAATAAGAATTCCTTTTTTACAGTTATTAATAAGTAATCTGCCTAAAAAGCTTTGAACCGCAGGCCTACCGGTTAACTCCCAATTGTCTTCATCAGCAGCAGTTTCACCAAGTAAATTATTTTGAATACAACTTATAAATACATCTTCATTATTTAATGAAGATCTAAAATTAGTTAAATTACTATCACCATTAGGAAGAATTGTATTTTCTTTAAAACCCAAAATATTAAGATAAATATTTATAATTTTTATAAATGTAGTGTAATTGTTTTTTTGAAGATCTTTTATAGATAATAGACCAAGTTTAATTTGTTTTTCAGATTGTTTTTTGTTTAAATCAATAGTAGATTTTTCTATATATGATATTAAAAATTTTAATGTAAAAAATAATAATATAATAAGTGGCAAAGATTTAATAAAATTCATAAAAATCACCTCATATAAATTATTAACAAAATTTACATATAATATACATTAATTGTTAAATGAGTTTTAAATAAAAATATAAATAAATTGTAAAAATATCATAAATAAATTTGTAATAAAAAATAAAATAATGTTTAAAAATAGCTAAAAAGAGATTATAATTATAATAATAAATAAATTCATTAAAATTTAATTGCTAATTGGAGGTAAGACGGGGATGGTTACAAGATGTTCAATTATTATTTATGATGATTTTGGAAATGTATTGATTGCAGAAAGAGGAAAAAGAAACGAAAGAACTTGGGGTATGTTTGGAAAGGAAATGAAGGGAAAAGAAACAGAGGAAAAATGTATTTCTAAAGCTGTTGATAAAGATATAAAATGTACAGTATTTGATTTAAAACCATTTAAAGAATATGTTTTAGAAGATGAAAGGAAATTGAAAGTTTTTACAGGGAGCATAAAGGAATATATTACTTGCCATAAAAGTATAAATAATATAAAATGGATTTCTAAAGGAAACATTGAAGATTATATTTTTAATGATGAAGATAAAATGATATTAAATGACTATTTTCAAAATTAAATAAATTAGTATTGTGGAACTAATGACAAATTAAAGGAGATACTTAATGCTTTATAGAGTTATTATAAAAAAAGAAACATCAAAGTATTTTATAGGTAAAACCTATGATAATAAGAAGTATAAAATTGAAAAGAATCAATATAGTAAAAAGCTTAGAATAGGTAGTGATTCTTATTTTTATGCAAGAAAAGAAGAAGGATTACTAAGTACGATTTTAGTGCCAATTTCTGATGAAGAAGCTGGAGTGTTAGATATTCATAAATCTATTTAAAGATGTTTATTAATAAATAAAGCAAAGGAAGAACAGGGATAAATAAGACCCTGTTCTTCCTTTGTGTGTTAAATAAAAAGGAGATATTTTATGATTAAAAAGTTTATTTCATATTACAAACCGTATAAGGGATTATTTTTTGCAGATCTAATAGTTGCAACTATAGCAACTTTATGCAATTTAATATACCCGATGATGACAAGAAGTTTAGTTAATGATGCTATACCTAATAAGGAGATAAAAGTTATAAGTATATTTGCAATTATTCTTATGGTTTTATACTTAATTAAGGCAGGTTGTTGTTATTTCATGCAGTATTTTGGACATCTTGTTGGAGTTGGAATGCAAGGTGATATGAGAAGAGATATGTTTAAGCACCTTGAAAAATTACCTAACTCATATTTCGATAATACAAAAACTGGAGATTTAATGAGCAGAATGATAAATGATTTAATGGATATATCTGAACTTGCTCATCATGGACCAGAAGATTTATTTATTTCAATAATAATGTTTTTAGGCTCATTTATAATATTATCAACTATAAATTTACCTCTTACAATTTTAATATTTGCATTTGTTCCATTTATAGTAATATTTACTTTAAAGAAAAGAAAAAAGATGAATAAATGCTTTATGGAGACAAGGGTACAGACTTCAGCAATAAATTCAACATTAGAAAACTCAATTGCAGGTATAAGAATATCTAAGGCATTTGTTGCAGAAGAATATGAAAATGAGAAATTTAATAAAGGAAATAATAAGTTTAAAGAAGTAAGAAAACAATCCTATAAAGTTATGGCAGAGTATTTTGCAGGAGTTAATTTTGGAGTAGATATATTGGATTATGTTGTTTTAATAGCAGGAGGATTATTTACTTATTATAATACTATTAACATAGGTGATTTTTTAGCTTATATGTTATATGTTAAATTATTTACAGATCCAATTAAAAAGCTTATTAATTTTGTAGAGCAATATCAAAATGGAATGACTGGATTTAAAAGATTTATTGATATAATGAATGTTGAACAAGAAAAAGAAAAAGATAATGCAGTAGAATTAGAAAAAGTAGAAGGTAATATAAGCTTTGAAAATGTATGTTTTAGTTATGAAGATGAAGATGAAAAAGTATTAGATAAAATTACATTATCTATAGAGAAAGGAAAAATGTTAGCTTTAGTAGGGCCATCAGGTGGAGGAAAAACTACATTTTGTAATTTAATACCTAGATTTTATGATGTAGACAATGGTGATATAAGAATAGATGGAAAGAGCATATATGATATTAAGTTAGATTCTTTAAGAAAAAATATAGGTGTAGTCCAACAAGAAGTATTCTTATATACAGGAACAATAAAGGAAAATATTAAATATGGAAAGCAAGATGCAAGTGATGAAGAAGTTATTGAAGCAGCAAAAAAAGCTAATATTCATGAATTTATAATGGGATTAAAAGATGGCTATGATACATATATTGGAGAGCGAGGAATAAAATTATCAGGAGGCCAAAAACAAAGAATATCAATTGCTAGGGTGTTTTTAAAAAATCCACCAATTTTAATCTTAGATGAAGCTACATCAGCTTTAGATAATGTAACTGAATATTTAATTCAAAAATCATTAGAAGATCTTTGTAAGAATAGAACGACTATAGTTGTTGCACATAGATTATCTACAATAAAAAATGCAGATGAAATAATAGTGCTAACTGATAATGGTATAGAAGAGAGAGGTAGCCATACAGAGCTTATTGAAAAAGGTGGAATTTATACTGAATTAAATAGGTATTCAAAAATTAATTAGGTAACTTTATCATAGAATTTTTTTATAAAAAGAGGGTAAACTAAAATAAGAATAAAGTTATTGACTAATAATGATTATCGCAGTACAATAAAACAAATAATATTAATAGTCCCCTAAGGGGGAGTAGGAGGAATTGTAATGGTTCAACATTTAAAAGAAAATGAATTTAATTCAGAAGTTGTTAATTTTGATGGTGTTAGTATAGTAGATTTCTGGGCAGAATGGTGTGGTCCTTGTAAAATGATAGGTCCTATCTATGAAGAAGTTGCAGGAGAATTATCAAATGCTAAATTTACAAAGGTTAATGTAGATGAGTGTCCTAATTTAGCAGGAAAATATAGAGTTGCAAGTATTCCAACAATAATGGTATTTAAAAATGGAGAGCCTATAGATACATTAGTTGGATTTATGCCAAAGCCACAATTAAAAGCTGCAGTTGAAAAACATTTATAAGAGAGGAATACTATGGAAAGATATGATTTAGCCATAGTAGGTAGCGGTCCGGCAGGATTATCAGCAGCTCTTAATGCAAAAATAAGAAATAAAAAGTTCATTATTTTTGGAACTAAGGATTTAAGTAATAAAATAGTGAAAGCTCCTAAAATAAATAACTATTTGGGTTTTTATGGAATGAACGGAGCTGAAGTAAAAGAAAAGTTTGCAGAGCATATAGATAAGATGGAAATACAAATTACAGAGGAAAGAGTAAATAATATCTATGCTATGGGTGATTATTTCACTTTAATGGTAAATGATAAAATGTATGAAGCTACAGCTGTAATTTTAGCTACTGGAATGGAATATACTAAGCCTCTTAAGGGAGAACTTGAATTATTAGGTAAAGGTGTAGGTTATTGTGCAACTTGCGATGCTCCTCTTTATAAAGGAAAAACAGTTTCAATAGTAGGATATAATAAAGAAGCTGAAGAGGAAGCTAATTATGTAAGTGAACTTGCAGGAAAAGTATACTATATACCTATGTATAAGGGTGAATATGAAGTTAGAGATAATATAGAAGTTATCAATAAAAAGCCATTAGAAATAGTAGGAGATAATAAAGTTTCTTCATTAAAACTTGATGGTATAGATTTGGAAACAGATGGAGTATTTGTTCTTAAAGATAGTATTTCGCCAGGACAACTAGTTCCAGGATTAGAAATTGTTGATGGACATATTAATGTGGATAGAGAAATGAAAAGTAATATTCCTGGGTGTTTTGCAGCAGGAGATTGCGTAGGTAAGCCATATCAATATATAAAATCAGCAGGTGAAGGAAATATAGCAGCATTAAGTGCTGTAAGATATATAGATATCTTAAAAAATAAATAGTTTATATAAAATAAGACATGTTGTTATAAACAGTATGTCTTATTTTTTTTATTAAATATTGTCAAGACTTGATTTAAATATAAATACAAGGTATCATAAATTAGCGCTAAGGATGAATAATAAAGGATAGGTGAAGTATGTTGTTAGTTGTTGGTGGAATGATAGGTTTAGGTAAAAGTTCAGTAGCAAAAATTTTAGGAGAACATTTTAATTCAGAGGTTTTTTATGAATCTGTTGATGATAATCCGCTTTTACCGTTATTTTATAGTGAATCTGAAGAAGAGATACAAAGAAAGAGATATCCTTTCTTACTACAATTATATTTTTTAAATACTAGATTTAAAAGTATTAAAGAAGCATTAGTTAATGATAATAACGTTCTAGATAGATCAATATATGAAGATTGGTATTTTGCTAAGAAAAATATGGAGCTTGGTAGAATATCAGATTTAGAGATGAGTATATATGAAAATCTATTAAATAATATGATGGAAGAGTTAGAATCATTACCTAAAAAGGCACCTGATGTTATGATATATCTTAAAGGATCTTTTGAAACTGTAATTAATAGAATCAATCTTAGAGGAAGAGAGTTTGAGATTGATGATAGTTTAAAAGAATATTATCATTTCTTATGGGAAGGGTATGATAATTGGGTTAATAATCATTACAATGCATCTGAAGTTTTAATTATAGATATGAATGTTATGGATGTAGTTAATAATGAAGAAGATAAAAAGAAATTAATTATAAATTGCAATAACAAATTGAACTAATTTCTGTTTATGACTTAAATACTTGAATTTACTTAGATTGAATAGATTTTATCTAGATATATTTCAAATAGTTCTTCTGGAGTTTTATAGTTTAGTATTCTCCTTGGAAG
>NZ_JAPFDR010000037.1 GCF_026168755.1 Clostridium sp.
GACCAAGACTTTGCCTCCGACTTCCTTCAGATTCCATCTCACGATGGACACCCTTGTCATTAGCTAGTGGTTCCCACTACCAAGCCCACAACGGACTTTCACCGTCAAGTTGTTGCCCATGCTGGGCGCACAATAAAAAAACACTGAATTATATTTATATCAGTGTTTTTATAAAAATTTATTTTTCCTCACCTTTAATTAATCTAGCAATATTACTTTTATGTCTCCAAAATACTAAAAGACAAGCAAAAAGTGTAGCATAAACATAATATTTATTATAGCTTAATAAAAGAGTTGATAAAAATAATGTAATACCAGCAGCTAAAGAACGAATTGAAACAATTTTTGTTACCAATTTTAAGCCGAAGAAAATTACAGCTGTAATTAAAAATGGTATAGGAACAACTATCATAAAAGCAGCTGCAGAAGTAGCTACGCCTTTACCACCCTTAAAATTTAAAAAGACAGTATAATTATGTCCTAATATTGCTGCAATGGCTACTAATGATAAACTTAAACTTGCGTCAGTCTTTAGTATATCACTCCAAATTAAAATGCGTGTTAATAGTACAGGAATAATTGCTTTTAGCATATCACAAATTGCTGTTATTTTTGAAAGTTTTTCACCTGCAACTCTTTTAACATTAGTAGCACCAATGTTACCACTTCCATATTCTCTTACATCTTTATTAAGTTTCTTTTTTACTAAAATATATCCACTGGGGATTGAACCCATAAGATATGAAAAAACAATTAATAATGGTAGCATATATACCTCCTTATATATCTTTACATAAATATAATATTTAAGAATATTAAATTATGCAAGAAATATTTATAAATAAAAATTTAATAAGCATTTACTCTTAATATCAATAATTTAAAGAATAACATATAATATAACATTAAGAGGTGAGAGGTAAATCTTATATGGATAAGTGGGATAAATTTGCTATTATAACTTTCATTACTTGTGATGCTATATTAGAGAACAGTTATGAAATTAGAAATTTTTACAACTACTATTATAAGAATATTAAAAGAGAGGTTAAAGATATAATTAGTAGATTAATTAAATAATGTTTAACATTAATAAATATAAGGAATAACATTGGAGAAAAAAATGGTAAACATAAAAAAAGATAATCTAGGAAATTATAAGTAATATAAAATTTTTAAATTATAAAGAGAAGAAATTAGGGAAAATATTGACAAAGACAAAGATATTGTCGTATTCTGTAATAGCACGAAAGTCTATGGATTTTTGTATTTAATAGTATATGTATTAAAAAACATGAGGTGAATTATCAATGGGAATAAAACTAGAGAAACTAGTTGTAAAATTTGGAGATTTTAAGGCGCTTAATGAAGTTACTTTACAAATTCCGAAAGGAAAGTTAGTTTCATTATTAGGACCTTCAGGATCAGGAAAATCAACAACATTATTTACTATCTCAGGAATTCATAAACCACATAGTGGAAAGATTTATTTCGGAGATAGGGATGTAACTGGATTAGAACCAGAAGAGTTAGGAATAGGATTAGTATTCCAAAATTATGCATTATATCCACATATGACTGTAAGAGAAAATATATTATTTCCTTTAAAAAATTTAAAGTGGGATAAAGCAGAAGCAGAAAAGAGAGCTTTAGAAGTTGCTAAGATTGTAAAAATTGAAAGTCAATTAGATAAAAAGCCAGCTCAACTTTCAGGAGGGCAACAACAAAGAGTTGCTATTGCAAGAGCATTAGCAAAGAAGCCAGATATTTTACTTCTTGATGAACCTTTATCAAATCTAGATACAAAGTTAAGAGTTGAAACAAGACAAGAAATTAGAAGAATTCAAAAGGAAACTGGAGTTACAGCTATATTCGTAACTCATGACCAAGAAGAGGCTATGTCTATTTCAGATGAAATTGTACTGATGAAAGATGGTGCAATACAACAAGTTTCATCACCTAGTGATATATATATGAATCCAGTAAATAAATTTGTTGCATCTTTTATAGGAAGTCCAGAAATGAACTTTATAAATTTAGAATGTAAAGAAGGAACGGCTATTATTGATTCCTTAACAATAGAAAACTTACCTAATAATAAGTCAAAGGTTATTTTAGGGGTAAGAGCAGAAGATTTTGAGGTAGCAGATAAAGGATTAAAAACTAAAGTTGTTACAGTAGAAATATTAGGTAGAGAAAGATTATTAACATTAGATCATAATGGTAGTAAATACAAAATGTTAGTTGATAAAGAGTTCTTTATCAATGAAGGTGATGAGTTAATAATTAAGCCAAAGACAGGCAAGAGTTATGTGTTTGATGCTGAAAGTGAGGAGTTCATAACAAAATGCTAAAGAAGACAAATAAATTTAAGGGATATATATATTTACTACCTGCACTTATAATACTTGCTGTTTTTGTATTTTATCCTATAATTAATACAATAATTTTTAGTTTTGATGAAACTAAAGCTAGTGGATTTGTTTTTGGATTTGGATCATATAAATATCTATTTGAAGACAAAAGGTTTATACAATCTTTATTTAATACTGTAATTTATGCTGCAATAGTTCCAGCTTTATCGGTATTTATTTCTTTATTAATAGCTAATGCTTTAGCTAATATAAAGAATGAAAAAGTAAGAGGTATATTCCAAAGTGTTTACTTTTTACCTTATGTAACTTCATTGGTTGCTATAGGGATAGTATGGTCTTGGTTATTTAACTCTGAATATGGAATTATTAATTTCTTATTAGGGAAAATAGGAGTAGATCCTATAAACTGGCTTAATGATCCTAAATATGCAATGATAGCATTAATAATATTTGCAGTGTGGAAGAGTTTAGCTTTTAATACCTTAATATTAACTACAGGTATTGCATCAATAAATCCACAATATTATCAAGCTGCTAAAATAGATCAAGCTACAAATGGAACTATATTTAGAAAGATAACTGTTAAATTAGTTTCTCCTATGATTGCTTATACATATGTTATTAGTTTAATAGCTGCTTTTAAAGTTTACACAGAAGTTTATGTTCTATTTGGAGGACGTACATTAGATGGTGCAGTTTCAACTGTTGTTAGATATATAATTGATAGATTCTATGGAGATCAAGATTTCCCACTAGCATTTGCTGCTTCAGTTGTTCTATTAATTATAATATTAACTGTTACTTTAGTACAAAAAACAGTTGCTCGTAATAAGATTCATTACTAAGAGGTGTAAATATGAAAAATAAAAATAATTTTAAAGCATTCATTAAATACTTCTTATTAGTTGTCTTTGCTATTATAACGCTATTCCCATTTTATTGGATGATAGCATCGTCTTTAAAGTCAAGTTTTGAAGTTATTCAAACACCACCAACAATGTTTCCAGAAAACTTTATGTGGGATAACTTTAGTACTGCATTAGCAATGGCTCCTTTTGGAAGATATTTTATAAATACAATAATAGTTACAGCTTTAAGTATTGTTAGTACAGTTGTAATTTCAATATTATCAGCATTTGCTTTTTCACATCTTGAGTTTAAGGGAAGGGATTTAATATTTGCTATTTTCTTAGCTTCAATGATGATACCAGGAGAAGTATTAATAGTAACTAACTTTAAAACAATTTCAACATTAAATTTAATTGATAGTTATTCAGCATTATTTGTACCTTACATGGCAAATGTATTATATATTTATATGCTTAGAGAATTCTTCTTAAAGATTCCAAAACAATTATATTATGCAGCAAAAATAGATGGTGCAAGTGATTGGAAGTTTTTATGGAGAATAGTTGTACCTATGGCTAAGCCATCAATTATTACAATTTGTATATTAGTAGGTATAAACTCATGGAATGCATTCTTATGGCCATTACTTGTTACAAATAGTGATAATATGAGATTGCTAGCAAATGGATTAACTGCATTCCAATCAGATGTAGGAAATAGATATGAATTATTAATGGCCGCATCTACAATAATTACAATGCCAATAGTTGTAATTTATATGTTCTTACACAAGAAAATTATGAATGGTATATCTATTGGTGGAATAAAGGGATAATATAAAAAGTTAGATATATAGGAAGAGTTTGAATTAAAAGTTAAAATATTAATGCTTTAATTATTTATTATGAAAGTTATTGTAAATACTTTAATTATGTATATATGAAAATTTAATACTTTATCTTTTAGTCATCTTTTCTTAAATATATATATATAAATTATTAGGTTTTAGAGGTGAAGCAAATGAAAAGAAGATTATTAGCATCTTTAATGACTGCAATAGTTGCAGCTACAGCATTAACAGGGTGCTCAAAAAGTGATTCATCAAGCGAGAAGATCGTTACAGAATTACAAGAACCAGTAACAATTGAAATGTGGCATTATATGACTGGAAAACAAGCAGAAGTGTTACAAACTATAGTTGATGACTTTAATAGTTCAAACACTCAAGGAATAACAGTTAAGGCTTCAGGCCAAGGTAGTATTGCGGACTTAAACAAAAAGGTTATAGCAGCGTCTCAATCAAATACTTTACCAGCTATAGTTAATGTTTATCCAGATGCAGCTACAGGTCTTATTAATGATAATAAGGTTGTAGACTTAACACCATATGTTGAAAATGAAACTATAGGAATGGCAGAAGACTTAAAGAATGACTTTATTCCAGATTTTATTAATGAGTTATCACAATGGGGAGAAAATAAAATATATGGGCTTCCAATGACTAAATCTACAGAAGTTTTATATGTTAATAAGAATTTATTAGAACAATTAGGATATACTGTGGATGATTTAAAAGATTTAACTTTTGAAAAGTTAGCAGAAATATCAGAAAAATGTCAAACTGAATTAGGGATACCAGGGTTTGGATTTGATTCAAGCTCAAATGCATTTATTTCTAGTTTAAAAGCAGATGGAAAAGACTTTGTTCAATTAGATGGAAAAATAAATGTTGTTAACGATTGGTCTAAGGAGTTTATGCAATTCTTTAGAGAAAACACTCAAATTGGTGCATTTAGAGTAGCTGGTGAAGATAAATTCTTATCAGGACCATTCTCAAATCAAAAGGTTTTAGCTTACCAAGGATCTTCAGCTGGATTTGCGCATATAAACACTAATGGTGCTTTTGAAATAGCTGTAGTAGAAGTTCCTCATTTTGAAGGAAAAGATAAAGCAGTTATTCAACAAGGTGCTTCTTTATTTGTAACTAAAGATGTTTCTCCAGAAGCTCAATATGCTGCTTATGAATTTATTAAATTTGCAACTAATACTGAAAATACAGCTAAGTTTGCAACGTCTACTGGATATTTACCAGTTAGAAAGTCAGCTCAAGATTCTACTATAGTTCAAGAAGTATTAGCTGATAGTAATTCTTTATACGGTAAAATTTACAATGTAGCTAAGGAATCATTAAATTTTGCTTACTTTACTCCTGCAGTAAACAATGCTCAATCAGCAAGAACAGTTGCAGATGAAAAATATGCATCTTATGTTACTGGAACTTCAGATGATGTTGATAGTATGTTAGAAGAAATGAATTCACAAGTTGAAACTTCAATAAGTCGTCAATAATACATAAAAATGTATAATTTTATTTATGCCCTGCTTAGCTTAGCTAAGTAGGGGATTTTTTTATTAAATATTTAAATTTTATTTTTAGGAGGTATTAAAAGTGGAGGAAAAACTCATTGAAAATATAATAAAGAAAATTGAAGAATATGATACTATAGCAATATATCGTCATGTTTTTCCAGATCCAGATTCTTATAGTTCACAAACTGCTCTGAAAAGTATAATAGAAAATACATATCCTAATAAAAGGGTAGTATTATTAGGTGAACATTCAAAAAATCTAGAATATATAAATATTATGGATGAAGAAATTGAATTAAATAAAGATTCATTAGCTATTATAGTAGATGTAGCCAATAAAGAAAGAGTTGACAATCAATCATTTAATAACTGTGGTTATATAATTAAAATTGATCATCATAAACCTTTTGACGCTCCATTTGAAAATTTAACATGGGTAGACCCCAATTATTCTTCTTGTAGTGAAATGATTTTAGATTTATATTTAGCTAATGAAGATAAATTAAAAATAGATAAAGAAGGAAGACGTGCTTTATTTACAGGTATAATTGGAGATACTGGGAGATTTTTATATATAGATAATCCAACTAATTTATTTGAAAAGCTATCTAAAATTACTTTTGATTTAGAAACAAAAGTAATTTATGCAAATATGTATAAAAGAGAAGAAACAGAATTAAAATTCTTAGGATATATTTATAGTAATTATGTAACTACTGAAAATGGAATGGCATATTTGAAAGTAAAAAATGAAATAGCGAAAAAATATGGTTTAGAGCCAATAAAAGCTGCAAGAATGGTGAATGCTCTTCAAGACACTTCTGGAATAAATAATTGGAATTTCTTTGTAGAAAAAGAAGATGGTTCGATTTTTTGTGAGTTTAGGTCTAATGGACCTAGAGTTAATGATATTGCATCTAGCTTTGGGGGAGGCGGTCATATGTTAGCTGCCGGTGCATCTCTTGCAAATTGGGAAAAAGTTGATGAAATAATAGAAGCTCTTGATAATAATTCTAAAAAATACAAGGAAGAAAACAAAGGAAAAAAATAAAATACAAAAAAAGATACCTAAAGATTAACTTTTTATGAAAGTTGTCTTTAGGTATCTTTTTATGTATAAAAATATATTTTAATTTAGTAATATTATGGTATAATTAATTTATATTACTAATTAAGTAATATATTAAAAATATAGTATAAATGTGTATTGATTAAAGATTTTCAGGAGGAGAAGAATATGGCGAGATTTACATTACCAAGAGATATTTATCATGGGAAAGGTTCTTTAGAAGTATTAAAAACTTTAAAAGGAAAAAGAGCTGTAGTAGTTGTAGGTGGAGGCTCAATGAAAAGATTTGGGTTTCTAGATAAAGTAGAAAGTTATTTAAAGGAAGCTGGAATAGAAGTTAAGTTAATAGAAGGAGTAGAACCAGATCCATCAGTTGAAACTGTTATGAGTGGAGCAGCTGTAATGAGGGATTTTGAACCAGATTGGATAGTGGCTATGGGAGGAGGATCACCAATAGATGCAGCAAAGGCTATGTGGATTTTTTATGAGTATCCTGACTTTACTTTTGAACAAGCTGTTGTACCTTTTGGTTTACCTGAATTAAGACAAAAGGCTAAATTTGTAGCAATACCATCAACTTCAGGAACTGCAACAGAAGTAACTGCTTTTTCTGTAATTACTGATTATAAAGCTAAGATTAAATATCCTTTAGCTGATTTTAATATAACTCCAGATATTGCAATAGTTGATCCAGAATTAGCGCAAACAATGCCTGCTAAACTTGTTGCTCATACTGGTATGGATGCATTAACACATGCAATAGAGGCATATACAGCTTCATTAAGATCAAATTTTTCAGATCCATTGGCTTTAAAGGCTATTGATATGGTTAATGAAAATTTAGTTAAGTCTTTTGAAGGTGATGTAGAAGCTAGAAACTTAATGCATGAAGCACAGTGTTTGGCTGGTATGGCATTTAGTAACGCTTTATTAGGAATAGTACACTCAATGGCTCATAAGGTTGGATCGGTATTCCATATTCCACATGGATGTGCAAATGCAATATTCCTACCATATGTAATTCAATATAATAGAACAGAATGTGAAGGTAGATATGCAGATATAGCAAGAATGTTAAAGTTAGAAGGAAATACAGATGCTGAATTAACAGATTCATTAATAGCAAAAATAAATGAATTTAATGTAGCATTAAATATTCCATCATCAATGAAAGAATATGGAGTAACTGAAGAAGATTTCTTAGCTAATGTTAAACATATAGCTCATAATGCAGTTTTAGATGCATGTACTGGATCTAATCCAAGAACAATTGATGATGAAACTATGGAAAAGCTTCTTTCATGTACATTCTATGGAAATAAAGTAGATTTTTAATAAATAGTTTATGATTTAAGAATGCATTTTTAAGTAAAGAAATTTAAAGGTGCATTCTTAAACTTATAATAAAGATTCTAAATTTAAAATTTAGTTATAAATATATAACATAAGAAAATTATGGGGGTTATTAAGGTGTATAAGATAACAAGTAAAAGATTATTAACTGAAAACATATATTTAATGGATATTGAGGCTCCAAGAGTAGCTAAATCAGCTCAGCCTGGGCAATTCATTATTATAAAGAATAATGATAAAGGTGAAAGAATTCCTTTAACTATTGCCGATTATGATAGAGAGAATGGAACTGTTACAATAGTTTTTCAAACCGTTGGATATGGCACAAAAGAGCTTGCTAAATTTGAAGTAGGTGATTATGTACAAGACTTTGTTGGACCATTAGGTCAGCCAAGTGAGTTTGTACATGAAGATTTAGATGAACTTAGAAAGAAAAAAGTTTTATTTGTAGCGGGAGGGGTAGGTGCAGCACCTGTTTATCCACAAGTAAAATGGTTCTATCATAATAATATTGATGTTGATGTTATTATTGGGGCTAGAAATAAAGAGTTAGTAATATTAGAAGAAGAGATGAGAAAAGTAGCCCAAAACTTATATATATCTACTGATGATGGTTCTTATGGATTTAATGGCAGAGTTACAGATTGTTTATTGGATTTAGTAAATAATCAAGGGAAGAAATATGATCATGCAGTTGTTATAGGCCCAATGATAATGATGAAATTTATGTCAATGCTTACTAAGGAGCTTGAAATAAAAACTACTGTAAGTTTAAATCCTATTATGGTTGATGGTACAGGTATGTGTGGCGCTTGTAGAGTTACAGTAGGAGATGAAGTTAAATTTGCATGTGTTGATGGCCCAGAATTTGATGGACATCTTGTAAATTTTGATGAAAGTATGAGAAGGCAATCTCTTTATAAAAGCGAAGAGGGAAGAACTATGCTTAAGTTAGAAGAAGGCGACACACACCATAGAGAAGGTTGCGGATGCGGAGGACATAAGTAATGAATAAAGTAGTAGATAGAATGAAAAGAATACCTGTAAGGGAACAAGAAGCTAGTGTAAGAGCAAAAAACTTTGATGAAGTTTGTTTAGGATATGATGAGGAAAGGGCCTTAGATGAAGCGAGCAGATGTTTAGGATGTAAAAATCCAAAATGTGTAAGTGGATGTCCAGTATCAATAGATATACCAGGATTTATATCTCATGTTAAAGATGGAGATTTTGAAGGGGCAGCAAAAGAAATTGCAAAGTATAGTGCATTACCAGCTGTCTGTGGAAGAGTATGTCCACAGGAGTCACAATGTGAAGGAAAATGTGTGTTAGGAATAAAGGGTGAACCAGTTGCTATTGGGAAGCTAGAAAAATTCACTGCTGATTGGGCAAGATGTCATAATGTTGATCTTTCTGATAAAGAAGAATCAAAAGGTAAAAAGGTGGCTGTAATAGGTTCAGGACCAGCAGGACTTACTTGTGCAGGAGATTTATCTAAAAAAGGTTATGATGTTACTATATTTGAGGCTTTACATGAAGCTGGTGGAGTTTTAGTTTATGGTATACCTGAGTTTAGATTACCAAAGGAAGAAGTAGTAAAATCAGAGATTGAAAATATTAAAAAGCTAGGAGTTAAAATTGAAACTAATGTAGTTGTAGGAAGAACAGTTACAATAGATTCATTAATTGAAGATGAGGGGTTTGATGCTGTATTTATAGGATCAGGTGCAGGATTACCAAAATTTATGGGCATACCAGGTGAAAATTCAAATGGAGTATTTTCAGCTAATGAATTTTTAACAAGAGTAAACTTAATGAAAGCATTCAAAGAAGAATATCATACACCAGTTAAAGTTGGAAAGAAGGTAGCTGTAGTTGGTGGAGGAAATGTTGCAATGGATGCTGCTAGAACAGCGTTAAGACTTGGTGCAGAGACTCACATTGTATATAGAAGAAGTGAGTCAGAATTACCAGCAAGACTTGAGGAAGTTCATCATGCAAAAGAGGAAGGAGTAATATTTGATGTATTAACTAATCCTACAGAAATCTTAACAGATGAAAATGGATGGGTTACAGGAATGAAGTGTGTCAAAATGGAACTTGGAGAACCAGATACTTCTGGAAGAAGAAGACCAGTGGTTAAAGAAAATTCAGAGTTTGTTATGGATGTAGATACTGTTATAATGTCTCTTGGAACATCTCCAAATCCATTAATTTCATCAACAACTAAAGGATTAGAAGTTAATAAGTGGAAATGCATAGTTGCTGATGAAGAAACAGGCCTTACAACAAAAGAAGGTGTTTATGCTGGGGGAGATGCAGTTACAGGTGCTGCAACTGTTATTTTAGCAATGGGAGCAGGAAAAAAGGCCGCTGCTGCAATAGATGAATATTTAAGTAACAATAAGTAGAAATAATTGACTTTTTATCTATAAATGAATAAAATTATTTTATAACTCCAAAGTTATGTTTTTTCTTTGGGGTTTTTCTTTATAATAATGGGAAGTATGATAGTAGGTGTAATTATGAAATTGACGAAAAATCAAAATAGATTTATAAATAATAAAAATATGGGCTTTTCATTGATGAAAGGAAAATCATTAACAGGAAAGACAGTAGCAGCTTTGCATAGAGTTATAAATTTAGAAAATAATTATTGTATATATAATGAGGATAAGATTTTATATTTATCTTCAAATTATAAAAAGTTAGATAATAGTAAAAGTTTATATAAAGAAAAAAGCAAAGAAAGTGATTTTTACTCATTATTTAGTATTGATGAGGAAAGAGTTGAGTTTAATTTAGTAAAGGTATTAATAAAAGATTTTTCAGAAAGATACATAAATGCAAATAAATTAAATTTAAAGACTATTTCTTTTGAAGAAGCATATAAGTTTATAAAAACAGAAGACTTTTACAATGAATTATTATTGTTAGCAAAAAAATCTAAGGTTATTAATAAGATTAAAAGTGAAGACTTGTATGATGAAATTATGTGGATAAAAGCATGCAATTTTACAAGGGAAGAATATAGTGATGTTGAAAGAAAAGGTAGAAAATATAGATTAATAAAAAATTCATATAGTAGAGATTCTATATATAGACTTATGGAATTATACACTTCTATATTAAGACAAAATGGATATTATGATTATTATGATGAAATATCATTTGCTATAAAATATGGACAACTATATAAAGAAAAGTATACTCACATAGTTTTAGATGATGTAGAGGTATTAACTAAGGGTGAAATTGAATTTGTAAAGAGTATATATTCTAACCATGCACATTCATCATTTGTTTTTATTTTAAACAATGAATTTTGTAATGATAAAATGTGTTGGTTAGTAAAAGGTAGAAGATTAAAAACTCTTGGAGCAGATTTTAAAGGAAGAAGTTTTGCTTTCAAGAAGGAATTTAAAGAAGAAAAAAGTAAAGGGAAAAATTATATGGAAAAGTTCCAATATGTAAACTTGAAATATAAAAATATAGTTGAATTTAATATTGATAGTTCTTCTTCTAAGAAAGAAATTTATTTAGAAGATAATACTATATTTAATGAAGGGGAATTAGTTGAAGTTGATGTATATAGTGATATAGCAGCAGGTAACCCTATTGAAATTAATGATGAGGTGGAAGAAAAGTTTAATTTACCTAAGAGTTGGTTAGAAAAAGGAAAAGAAACTTTCATATTACATGTTAAGGGTGATAGTATGATTGAGAAAAATATAAATGATGGAGATTTAGTTGTTATTAAGAGACAAAATACTGCATTAAATAATGATATTATTGCTGCTAGTTTAGATGGAGAAGCGACTTTAAAAACCTTAAAGCTAAATGGGAGTGAGCCTATGTTAATTCCAGCTAATCCTAAATATAGTGAGATATATTTAGAAGGCAAGGAAGTGAGCATATTAGGTGTAGCTATTGGGGTAATAAAAAATAAATTGAATTAATTGTGAAATAAGGGGGCTAGAGAATGATTTCAAGTAAGATGAGAGCTATGGTTTCAAATAACTCTACTATTAGGGCGATGTTTGAGGAAGGAAAGCGATTATCAAGTATATATGGAGAAGAAAATGTTTTTGATTTTAGTATAGGTAACCCTAATGTAGAACCACCAAAAGAGATTAAAAAGATAATAAATAAAATTGTTAATGAGGAAATGCCAAATTTTATTCATGGGTATATGAATAATTCAGGATATGAAGATGTTAGAGAAGCAATAGCTAACCATTTAGGAGAAGAATATAATCTTGAATTGAAATGTGAAAATATAATTATGACTTGTGGTGCTGCTGGAGGACTAAATGTAATTTTAAAAAGTATTTTAGACCCAAAAGATGAGGTTATTGTTTTTGCACCTTTCTTTGGAGAGTATGTTAATTATGTTAAAAATTTTGATGGGGTAGTAACTGTTGTATCGGCAGACACAAATAGTTTTCAGTTAAATTTAGAAGAACTAAAAAAGAAGATATCAAATAAGACTAAAGCTATAATTATTAATTCTCCTAATAACCCAAGTGGAGTTATATATAGTGAAGAGACAATAAAAGAATTATCTAATATATTAATGGAGAAAGAGTTGGAATTTAATAAAGATATTTATTTAATTTCAGATGAACCGTATAGGGAAATTGTATATGAGAATACTAAAGTGCCTTGTATATTAAATTATTATAATAATTCATTTATAGGATATTCATATAGTAAATCATTATCGCTGCCGGGTGAAAGAATAGGTTATATTGTGGTTAATCCTAAAATGAATACTTTTGAAGATATAACATCAGCTTTAAATATAGCAAATAGGATTTTAGGTTTTGTTAATGCACCTTCGCTTTTTCAAAGGGTAATAAAAGAAAGTTTAAAGTTAGGAGTTGATGTTAACATTTATAAGAAAAATAGAGATTTATTATATAATCACCTAGTGTCTATAGGGTTTGAATGTTTAAAACCAGATGGAGCATTTTATCTTTTCCCAAAGTCACCAATAGAAGATGATGTTAAATTTTGTGAGGATGCTAAAAAGTTTAATATATTAGCAGTACCAGGAAAAACTTTTGGATGTCCAGGCTATTTTAGATTATCTTATTGTATATCTTATGATAAGATTGAAAGATCATTAAAATCTTTTGATGAGCTTATAAAGTTGTATAAACAATATAATTAAAGAAGATTTATATTGAATAAAAAAATACAAATTTGGGCAAGTTTTAAATGGGAAAGTTAAATGTTGCTATAGCCCCTTGTATTTATTAGTAAAGTATGATAAGATAGATTAAGAAGTAATTTACTAATAGCTAGAAAATGAAGAGTGGGGCTTGTTCCCGCTCTTTATATTTGAACGCAACTACTTTTTAGTTGCGTTTTTACATATCTATTTTTTAAATTACCTAAAAACTGAATATTGCAAAGGAGGATAATTATGAAGAATGATGCCTTAGTTACTCAAATTTATGAAATGGTTAAACCCATATCAGATGAACTTAACTATGAAATATATCATGTTGAATATGTTAAGGAAAATGGAGAATATTATTTAAGAATATATATAGAAAAAGAAGGCGGCATCACTTTAAGTGATTGTGAAGCTCTTTCAAGAAGAGTAAGTGACCTTATGGATGAAAAGGATCCTATACCAGAAGCTTATTTCCTAGAAGTTTCATCACCAGGTTTAAATAGAACATTATTTAATGAAGCTCATTATAAGAGATTTGTAGGTAGAGAAGTAATGGTTAAACTTACAAAAGCTATAGATGGAAAGAAAAGTATTAAAGGTATTTTAAAAGAAGTAAATGAAGAAAATATAATAGTTGAAGCAGACACTTTAATAAGCATACCAAAGGAAAAAATTAAAAGTGCAAATATTGAAGGGGAAATATAGTAAGGAGGGTATTTAAGATGAACCAAGAGTTTATAGGTGCTCTTAAAGAAATAGTAAAAGATAAAGGTATTAGTGAAGATCTATTATTTACAACAATTGAGGATGCATTAGTTGCAGCTTATAAGAAAAATTATGCAGGACCAACATCTTCAGCACAAAACGTAAAAGTAACAATTGATAGAGAAAATGGAGAAATACATGTTTATTCTCAAAAAATTGTTGTTGAAGAGGTCTTTGATAATGTTACTGAAATTGCATTAGAAGAAGCACAAGAAATAAAACCTACATATGATTTAGATGATGTAGTAGATTTTGAAGTTACTCCAAAGAATTTTGGAAGAGTTGCAGCGCAACTTGCAAAAGGGGTAGTAACTCAAAGAATAAGAGAAGCTGAAAGAAGTATCATATATAATGAATATAAAGAAAAAGAATATGATATTATAACTGGAACAGTTTTAAGAGAAGATAAAGGAAATGTTTTTGTTAATATTGGAAAGCTAGAAACAGCAGTTGGACCAAATGAACAAATTCCAAGGGAAAAGTATAAATTTAATGAAAAAATTAAATTATATGTTGTAGAAGTTAAAAACACTTCTAAAGGTGCTCAAATAATAGTATCTAGAACACATCCAGGATTAGTTAAAAGATTATTTGAACTAGAAGTTCCAGAAATATATGAAGGTGTTGTTGAAATAAAAAGCATCTCAAGAGAAGCTGGATCAAGAAGTAAAATTGCAGTATTATCTCATGATGAAAATGTTGATCCTATGGGAGCTTGTGTTGGACCTAAGGGTGCAAGAGTTCAAAACATAGTAAATGAACTTAAGGGTGAAAAAATAGATATAATTAAATGGAGCAAAAACCCAGAAGAATTTATAGCAAGTTCTTTAAGCCCTGCTAAGGTTTTAAGTGTGACAGTTGATGAAGATTCAAAGTCAGCTAAGGTTATTGTTGAAGATAACCAATTATCACTTGCAATTGGAAAAGAGGGTCAAAATGTAAGATTAGCTGCTAAGCTAACTAATTGGAAAATTGATATAAAGAGTAAGTCACAAGCTGAAGCTATAGAGGAATAAGGGGGATTTTTTTATGAAAGTAAAGAAAATACCTTTAAGAATGTGCACAGGTTGTATGGAAATGAAGCCTAAGAAGGAACTTATTAGAGTTGTAAAAAGCCAAGAAGGTGAAGTTTCTGTTGACTTAACAGGAAAAAAAGCAGGTAGAGGCGCTTATATTTGCAAAAGTATTGAGTGTTTAGAAAAAGCATTTAAAGCAAAAAGATTAAGTAGAAACCTTGATGTTGCAATAGATGAAGAAATATACAACAGATTAAGGGAAGAGATAGTTAATGAATAAGTTTTTTAATTTTTTAGGTCTTGCTAAAAGATCAGGGAATTTAATAGAAGGGTATAGCAAATGTGATGAACAACGTAACAGACGTAGTTTTTATCTTGTAATACTAAGTGATGATGCTTCTAACAGTACAAAAAAGAAGTTTAGAAATCATTGTGCTGAAAAAGGAATTCCTCTTATAGAAGACTTTTCGAAAGAACAACTAGGCAACCCAATTGGAAGAGAGGAACTAAAAGTTTTAGCTGTGATAGATAAAAATATGGCTGAAAAGTTAATATCCTTGTACCAAAATGAAGAAGGAAGAAATTAACCGGGGGTGATTTTATTGTCAAAGATTAGAGTATATGAATTGGCAAAAGAGCTTAATGTTAGCTCAAAAGATTTAATAAATTTATTGATGGAAGAGTTTGGTGTTGAAGTTAAAAATCATATGAGTGTGATAGAAGATGAAGATGCAACACTAATAAAAGAACTATTAGGTGATACTAGTGATAGTGAAGGTAAGAAGAGCTTAGTTGATGAATATGAAGAAGAACTTGCTGAGTCACTTAATAAAGGTGTAAGAAAAAAGAAAAAGACTAAGAAAGAGTTAGAGCAAGAAGAAGTTGAAAGAAATGCTGAAGCTGCATGTGGAGTAATTGAGATTGGTGAAACAATAACAGTTAAAGAATTATGTGAAAAGCTTGGTAAGCCAACAAATGATGTTATTAAGAATTTAATATTCTTAGGTGTAATGGCTGGTGTTAACCAAGAAATAGATTTCTCTACTGCTGAAAAACTTTGCGAAAAATATGAAGTTTTAGTTGAAAAGAAAGAAGAAGGAACAGAATTAGAAGAATTTGAAGAAGAAGCTGATATTGTTGAAGAAAACTTAGTTAAGAGGCCTCCAATAGTAACAATTATGGGGCATGTTGACCATGGTAAGACTTCACTTTTAGATGCTATAAGAAATGCTAAAGTTACTGCTAGTGAAGCTGGTGGAATAACTCAACATATAGGGGCTTATACAGTTTCTTTAAATGGAGAAAAGATTACATTCTTAGATACTCCAGGACATGAAGCTTTCACTGCAATGAGAGCTAGAGGAGCACAAGTTACTGATATAGTTATATTAGTTGTTGCTGCAGATGACGGTATAATGCCACAAACAAAGGAAGCAATTAACCACTGTAAAGCTGCAGATGTTCCTATGATTGTTGCAATAAATAAGATTGATAGACCAGGTGCAAATGTTGATAGAGTTAAACAAGAATTAACTGAGCATGGATTAGTTTCAGAAGACTGGGGTGGAGACACTATTTGTGTTCCAGTTTCAGCTAAGACAGGTGAGAACCTAGAAAGTCTATTAGAAATGGTACTATTAACAGCTGAAATGCAAGAATTACAAGCTGATCCAAATAGAAAAGCTAAGGGTACTGTAATTGAAGCTAAATTAGATAAAGGTAGAGGAGCTGTTGCATCACTACTTATTCAAAATGGTACTTTAAACGTAGGGGATTCTATCTTAGTTGGGTCTACTTACGGTAGAATAAGAGCTATGTTTGATGATAGAGGAAAGAAGATAAAGAGTGCAGGACCATCTATTCCAGTTGAAATATTAGGTCTTTCAGAAGTACCAGCTGCTGGTGATAGATTTATAGTTTGTAAAGATGAAAAGACTGCAAGAAATATGGCTGATTTAAGAAAGCAAAAGATTAAAGCTGATAGTCACCAAGCGTCTAACAGAGTATCTTTAGAAGATTTATATAGCCAAATTCAAGAAGGTAAAGTTAAGGAATTAGCTATAGTTGTTAAAGCTGACGTTCAAGGTTCAGTTGAAGCAATAAGACAATCTTTAGAAAAGTTATCTACTGATGATGTTAAGGTTAGAGTAATACATGGTGCTGTTGGAGCTATAACAGAAACAGATGTTACACTTGCTGCAGCTTCAAATGCTTTAATAATTGGATTTAATGTAAGACCTGATGGAAATGCAACAGCTCAATCAGAAAAAGAAAGCATTGAAATAAAAACATATAGAATAATATATGATGCAATTGAAGATGTTAAGTCAGCTATGATTGGTATGCTTGAACCAGAATATAAAGAAGTTGTAAATGGTAAGGCAGAAGTAAGAATGACATACAAGATTTCAAATGTAGGAACTATAGCAGGATGTTATGTTATAGATGGTAAAATTGTAAGAAATTCTGAAGTTAGAGTAATTAGAGATGGTATCGTAATATTTGAATCAACATTAGCTTCATTAAAGAGATTTAAAGATGATGCTAAAGAAGTAGCTAAGGGCTATGAATGTGGTTTAAGTATTGAAAAGTTCAACGATCTTAAAGAAGGCGATATTATAGAATCATTTACAATGGAAGCTATTAAAAGAAAAGAGCTTTAAGAGGTGTTTTGAATGGCTAACTATAGAGGCGGAAGAATAAACGAAGAAGTAAAAAGAGAAATTAGTACTATAATAAGAAATGAAATAAAAGATCCAAGACTTACTGCCATGGTATCAGTTACTGATGTAAAGGTAACTAAAGATTTAAGATATGCAAAGGTATTTGTAAGTATATTTGGAAAAGATGATGAAGAAAAGAACAATACATTTATTGCTCTAAAAAATGCTAGTGGATATATTAGAAGAGAAATAGGTCAAAGAATTAATTTAAGATACAATCCTCAAATAATATTTGAACTTGATGATTCAATAAATTATGGAATGCATATTGAAGAATTAATTCAAAAGGTAAAAGATAAGTAATATGACATTAAGTCAAATTGCAAAGTTTATATTAGAAAGTAAAAAAATAGGCATTACCTACCATGTATCACCTGATGGTGATGCAGTAGGTAGTGTTCTTGCACTTTTTAACGCTTTAAAAAGTTTAAACAAGGATTGTTACATAATATCAAAGGATACTTTATCAGAAAATTTAAAATTTCTAAAGGGATCAGATGAAATTACAGGAGAAATTACAGAACCTGTAGATGAAACTGATATTGTAGTGGTGCTTGATTGTGGAAACTTAGAGAGAGTAAGTGCAAATTTAAAAGAATTCACTGGCACAATAATAAATATAGATCATCATCTCTCAAATGATAAATATGGTGATATTAATTATATAGACTCAAATGCGGCTGCAACAGCAGAAATAGTATTTGAATTATTAAATTTAATGGGAATAAGTTTTGAAAAAGAAGATAGAGTTATAAAAGATATAGGAACTTGTATGTATACTTCAATAGTAACTGATACAGGTGGATATAGACATTCTAACGTAACAGAAAGAACACATAAAATATCTGCAGTATTAAAGAAAATAGGTGTAGATAATACTTTTATTTATCAAAGTCTTTTTGATAATAAGGATTTTAGTAGAATAAAGCTAATTGGAAAAGCATTGAGCAGTATGCAACTTATTTTAAATGGAAAAGTTGCATTATTAGAAATAGATAAAAACTTTACAGAAGATTTAGGAATTGATGTAGGAGATACATCAGATATAATTTCTTATGGACTTCAAATTAAAGGTGTTGAAGTAACTTTATTATTAAAAGAAGTTGAAGATGGTGTAAAAGCGAGCCTTAGGGCAAAGAGCTATGTTGATGTAAGAAAAATAGCAGAGGTTTTTGGTGGCGGTGGTCATATAAGAGCATCTGGTATAAAAATTAAAAATATGTCAATGGAAGAAGCTAAATACGAAATATTAAATGAAATACAGAAAGAGTTGTAAGATATGAATGGAATTTTAAATATCTTTAAACCAAAGGGAATGTCATCTTTTGATGTTGTTAGATTAGTGAAAAAAGTAGCTAAAACAGGAAAGGTTGGGCATACTGGAACATTAGATCCAGAAGCAACAGGTGTATTGCCTGTATGTATTGGAAGAGCAACTAAAATAATAGATTATATAATGGATTCAGAAAAAGTATATGAAGTTACTTTTAAGTTGGGAATTAGGACAACTACTTATGATTTAGAAGGGGAAATTTTAGAGGAAAGAGATTCTTCTAATTTAAAGAATGAAGATATATTAGATGTAGTTAAAGGGTTTATAGGAGAATATTCTCAAGTTCCACCTATGTATTCAGCCTTAAAGCAAAATGGTGTTAGACTTTACGAATTAGCTAGAAAAGGAATAGAAGTAGAAAGAGAAGGTAGATTGATAAAAATCTATAATATTGAAGATATTAAAATAAACAATCCTTATGTTTCTATGAAGGTTACATGCTCTAAAGGAACTTATATAAGAAGTCTATGTTATGATATAGGAGAAAAGTTAGAAGTTTTTGCAACTATGACTGACTTGAATAGAGCAAAAACTTCTGTATTCTCACAAGAAAGTTCAATTAATATTAATGATTTAACAAAGGAAAATATAGGTGACTATATTGTAACTATGGAAGAAGCCTTAAGTAAATATGAAGCAATTACGGTTCATGGAAAGTATGTAAGACTTCTTGTAAATGGAGTTAGAGTTGCTGATAATAGATTTACTAAAGATAAGATTATCAATAATAGATTATATAGAGTATATGATGAAGATAGTAATTTTATAGGATTAGGCGAAAGAAATAATTCTGGTTTTAAAATAGAAAAGTTACTAATCACATAGGAGAAAAAAATAATGCTAATATATGATAACAAAGCTTTTGATGAAGAAAGTAAAAATAATTATATAGCCCTTGGTAGCTTTGATGGATTACATTTAGGACATTTATCATTAGTGAGAAAAGTTAAAAGTTTAGCTAAAGAAAATAATGGGAAATCTATTGTTTTTACTTTTAAAAATCATCCTAGAACATTTATAAATATTAATAACAAAATAGAATTAATCATGACTAATGAAGAGAAGATTGATGTTTTACAAAAAGAAGGTATAGATATACTGGCATTTAAAGATTTTGATGAAAAAATGATGAAGATGATGCCGGATGAATTTATTAACTGGTTATGTAAAACTTATAATGTAAAAGGAATTGTAGTAGGATTTAATTTTAAATTTGGTTATAAAAATTTAGGAGATGTTGAGCTTTTAAAAAAGTTTGAAGAAGAATATAGATATAACTTGTATGTAATGAAACCTTGTAAAAGTGAAGGTGAAATAATAAGTTCTACAAATATTAGGAAAGAATTAGTAAATGGAAATGTGCGAAAGGCCTTTAATATGTTATCTAGGCCATATATGCTTTCAGGAAAAGTAATAGATGGGAAAAAGCTAGGTAGAACTATAGGATTTCCAACTGCTAATTTAGAAATAAATAAACAAAAAGTTATTCCTAAAAAGGGTGTATACTACACTAATGTAAAAATTAATGAAAAAATTTTTAAAGGAATTACCTCTGTAGGGAATAATCCAACAGTAAATGGGCAAGAATTAACGGTAGAAACCTATATTTTAGACTTCAGTAATGATATATATGGAAAAGAAATTAATATTTATTTTATTGATAGAATTAGAGATGAAATAAAATTTAATAATATTCATGAATTGATTGAACAATTAAAAAAAGATAAAAAATTTGCAGAGGAAAATAGTGAAGTTATAGAGCAAAATAATATATAAATTTTTATTATTAGATAATAAAGTTTAAATAAGTGTAAAATTATAAATTATGTTTACAAGATAGACTTACTTTGCTATAATATTTCATGAAGAACCTACTTCTAAGATTTGAGGGTGATTTTCTCTTTTCCTGGAAATAGGGGATAAATTAACTGGAGGTGTCATTATGGACGCAATAAGAAAGCAAGAATTAATCAAACAATACGGAAGACACGAAGGAGACACTGGTTCACCAGAAGTTCAAATCGCTCTTTTAACTGAAAGAATCAACTCATTAACTGGACACTTAAAAGTTCACAAGAAAGACCACCACTCAAGAAGAGGTCTTTTAATGATGGTTGGACAAAGAAGAGGTCTTTTAAATTACTTAGCTGAACAAGATATCGAAAGATACAGAGCTATAATAGCACAATTAGGCTTAAGAAGATAGTCTTTATAGAGCGGGTTTTATCCGCTCTATTATTTTAAAAAAATTAAATTAGTAGAACCGTAAAACCTGAAGGGAGGTTATTAAATGACTAATATACTAGAAAGAAATATAGCTGGTAGAAGTATGAAAGTTGAATTTGGTAGAGTTGGAATGCTATCAAATGCAGCTATTTTTATGAGCTATGGAGATACAGTAATATTAACAAATGTTAATGCTTCAGAAAAACCAAGAGAAGGAATAGATTTCTTCCCATTAAGTGTTGAATATGAAGAAAGATTATACGCAGTTGGCAAAATACCAGGTGGATTTATAAAAAGAGAAGGTAGACCTTCAGAAAATGCAATTCTTTTCGGAAGAGCTGTAGATAGACCATTAAGACCACTATTCCCTAAGGGATATAGAAATGATGTCCAAGTGGTTTGTACAGTTGTATCTGTAGAACAAGATAACTTACCAGAAATTCTAGCAATTAATGCAGCATCAATGGCATTATCTCTATCAAGTATTCCTTTTACAACTCCAGTTGCAGCAGTGCAAGTTGGATTAATCGATGGAAATTTTGTTTTAAACCCTACTTCAAAAGAAAGAGAAGAAAGTATTCTTCAATTAACTGTTTGTGCAACTAAAGAAAGAGTTATGATGATTGAAGCTGGTGGAAATGAAATACCAGAAGATACAATGATTAAAGCAATTGAATATGGTTTTGAGAAGTGTCAAGATATAGTTGCATTCCAAGAAGAAGCAATGGCTAAATTCGGAAAAGAAAAGGATGAGCCTGTTCTTTATAAGCCAGATGAAGAGCTTACAAAAGATATCAAGGAATTTGCTAGCGAAATGATCAAAGAAGCTATGTGGATTACTGATAAAGATGAAAGAAATGCAGCAATGGATGTAGTAAACGATAAAATAACTGAAGAGTTTGCAGAAAAGTATCCAGATACATTTGCGGATTCTAAAGAAATAGTTTATAACATGCAAAAAGAAGTAGTAAGAGATATGCTTTTAAATCACTCTAGAAGACCTGATGGAAGAGCTTTTGATGAAATAAGAAAGATTTCATGTGAAGTTGATTTATTACCAAGAACTCATGGAACAGGTTTATTTACAAGAGGGTTAACTCAAGTTATGACAGTAGCTACTTTAGGTGCTGTTGGAGATATTCAAATTATAGACGGTATAGGTGAAACAGAATCTAAGAGATATATGCATCACTATAACTTCCCTGCTTACTCTGTTGGTGAAGTAAAGCCATTAAGAGGACCAGGTAGAAGAGAAATAGGACACGGAGCTTTAGCTGAAAGAGCTTTAGAGCCACTTATTCCTTCAGAAGAAGAATTCCCATATACAATTAGATTAGTTTCAGAAGTATTAAGCTCAAATGGTTCAACTTCTCAAGCTTCTGTTTGTGGATCTACATTAGCACTATTAGATGCAGGTGTTCCAATAAAGAGACCAGCAGCAGGTATTGCAATGGGACTTATAACATCAGAAGATTTAACTGAAGAAGAAGTTTTAACTGATATTCAAGGAATTGAAGATTTCTTTGGTGATATGGACTTTAAAGTAGCAGGTACAACTGAAGGGATAACTTCAATTCAAGTTGATACTAAGATTAAGGGGTTAAGCTTTAATGTAATTGAAACAGCAATTAAAAATGCAAGAAAAGCTAGATTACACATTTTAGATAAAATTAATGAATGTATTCCAGCACCAAAATCAGAAGTATCTAAGTTTGCACCAAAAACATCAACTATTACTATTGATCCAGAAAAGATAAGAGATGTTATTGGAGCAGGTGGTAAGGTTATTAATAAGATAATAGCTGATACAGGTGTTAAGATTGATATAAAAGAAGATGGTACAGTATTTGTTTCTTCACCAGACCATGATGGAGTAAATGAAGCTATTAGAATAATCGAAGGCTTAACTAAGGAAGTTCAAGCAGGTGAAGTTTATTTAGGAAAAGTAACTAAAATAGCTGCATTTGGTGCATTTATTGAAATCTTACCTAATAAAGAAGGACTTTGCCATATTTCTAAATTAGATAAGAAGAGAGTAGAAAAAGTTGAGGATGTTGTATCTGTTGGAGATGAAATTTTAGTTAAGGTAACTGAAATAGACTCTCAAGGAAGAATTAACCTTTCAAGAAAAGATGCTCTTCCACAAGAAGAGGTAACAGAATAATATATATGTTAAAAGAGAATTTAAAATAATTCTCTTTTTTTTACTATGTAGAATAAATATGATAAGATTAAAATAAACTAAAAGCAAATTGATAAAAATGGAGGCAAATATGTTTAATTTATATACATTAGATAATGGATTAAGAGTTGTAACAGAATATATTGAGCATGTTAATTCTATAAGTGTGGGAGTAATGGTTCAAAATGGCTCTAGAAATGAAAGTAAAGATGTAAATGGGATTTCACATTTTATAGAGCATATGTTTTTTAAGGGAACAGATAAAAGAAGTGCAAAAGATATTGTACAAGGAATAGAAAATATAGGTGGTCAAATTAATGCGTATACAAGTAAAGAAACTACTTGTTATTATATAAAAGCATTAAATACATATGTAGATTTATGTTTAGACGTAATTTCTGATATGATATTAAATTCTAAATTTGATGAAGAAGAAATTGAAAAAGAAAAAGGTGTAGTTATTGAAGAAATAAATATGAGTCAAGATAATCCAGAAGATGTATTAGACGAAATACATTCAGAAGCTATCTTTGGAAATGATTCTTTAGCCTATCCAATTTTAGGAACACCTGATAGAATAAAATCATTTAATAGAAAGAAGATTAAAGATTATATTAGAACACATTATACTCCTTATAATTCTGTACTTAGTATTTGTGGAAAGTTTGATGAAAAGGAATTAAGAAAGCTTATAGAAGAGTATTTTGGAAAGTGGAGCAAGGATGATACATATAATCCAACATATGAATTTATTACATTAAAACATGATAGTAAATATACAGAAAAACAAATAGAGCAAGTTCATATAAATCTAGGTTTAAATGGATTGCCATATGCTGATGATAAAGCTTATTCGTTAGTATTGTTAAATAATATATTTGGTGGTGGTGCATCATCAATACTTTTCCAAAAAGTTAGAGAAGAGTTAGGGTTATGCTATAGTATTTATTCTTATATGCAACCTTATCTAGGTATTGGAACATTAAATATATATACAGGATTAAGCAATAAGTATTGCGATAAAGCTATAAGTGTTATTAATGAACATTTACATGATTTTGCTAAAAAATGTATAAGTAAAGAGTTATTAGAAATTAATAAAGAGAAAATTAAAGCAAGTTATATATTAGGTTTAGAAAGTACTTCATCTAGAATGTTTGCTAATGCAAAATGTTTCTTATTACAAAATAAAATTAAAACACAAGAAGATGTTATTAAGAGAATTAACAAAATAGATAGTGATGACATAAACTATGTATTGGAGAGGTGCTTTAAGCCGGGAATAATTAGTACTGCTTTTGTTGGTCAAGGAATAGAATCTGAAAATTTAAATAAAATAATAAATGAATCTAAAGTTGCATATAAGAGTTGTAATGATGAAAAATTTCTATTGTAACTTTAGCTTATAGTTGATATATTATTTAAGTAGAGTGAAGCGCTACTTGGATTTTAATAGTATATGTAAAGTAATATATTACCTCTTGAGTGCATAATATTATGTATAACAAGGAGGTAATTATTATGAAGGATTTTGAATATTACGAAAAAAAGCCAGAAAGTCAACTTAGAAACTTAAGTGAGTTAGAAAGATATGAAATTTTTAACTTAGAAAGTGCAGAAAAGTATGATAGCGCTCAAAATATTGATTTTATAATTGATGAAGAAGGATATCTTAAATTCCTGGTTGTTAGTATTAGTGCAAGTAAGTTTAGCTTCTTTGGTAGCAAAGAATATGTTGAAATACCATGGGAATGTGTAACAAAGGTTGGAACTAATGTCATAGTAATCTCTGCTGAGGAAGGAAAGATAAAAAGAGCGAGAGCTTAAAAAACTTAAGGGGGAGAGTCCTTGAATATAATAGTGCAAAAGTTCGGAGGAACATCTGTATCTACAGAGGAAAGAAGAAAACAAGTAATAAATAAAATAGGGAAGGCAATTGAAAGTGGATTAAGACCAGTAGTAGTAGTATCAGCTATGGGAAGAATGGGAGAAGCCTATGCAACAGATACCCTATTATCACTTGTAGATAATAATTTTAAAGATAATAATAAAAAGGCTCAAGACTTATTAATGTGTTGTGGAGAGATAATAAGTTCAGTAGTATTATGTAATGACTTATATAAGCATGGAATAACTGCAGTTCCACTAACTGGAGGGCAAGCTGGAATTATAACTAATGATGTCCACACTGATGCACAAGCTATTGATGTGGATACTCATAATATAATGAAAATTATAGAGGAAGGAAAAGTGCCAGTAGTAACAGGATTCCAAGGGGTTACTAAAGATGGATTTTTCACAACTTTAGGAAGAGGTGGAAGTGATACTTCCGCATGTATATTAGGAGTTGCATTAAAAGCTAAAGAAATAGATATATATACTGATGTTGATGGTATAATGACAGCAGATCCAAGGATGGTAGAGGATGCATCTCTTATAAATGAAATGACATATAATGAGGTATTCCAATTAGCTGATCAAGGCGCAAAAGTTATTCATCCAAAAGCTGTTGCCTTAGCCAAAAAGGGAAATGTACCATTAGTTATTAAAAATACTATGAATGATTCAAAGGGTACTATAATTAAGAGTAGTGTTTCAGAAGAAGAAAAGAGATTGATTTCTGGAATAACTCATTTAAATAATAGAATTCAAGTAAGAGTAAGATTATCAGATAATAAAGGTAAAGGAACTTACAGAAATCTTTTAGAATTATTAGCTAAAAACCATATAAGTTTAGATTTAATAAACATTTTTCCAGAGCATCAAATGTTCACTATTGATGCTACTGAAAAAGACAAACTTTCAGAAGTTATGAGTAAAGCTGAAATTAAGTACACAACTATTGAAAATTGTAGTACTGTAGCTATTGTTGGTGCAGGAATGAATGGAGTTCCGGGAGTTATGGCAAGAATAATAAATACCCTAACAAGTAATAATATTGAAATATTGCAAACAACAGATTCTAATATGACTATTTGGTGTTTAATTGATACTGAAAATGTTTCAGAAGCAGTAATATTGCTTCATAGTGAATTTGGTTTAGGTAAATAATGAAATAAGAAAGGCTCTTTAGTAAAGTGTAATTTATTTTATTAAAGGGTCTTTATTTTTATATATAGTTTATAGTTTAATTATATTAATAAATATTTATAGTGTTTTAATATACAACAATTTAATATATAATATAAATATATTTATTTTACCCAAGAAGGAGTAGCGTTATGGAATTAAAGTTTGATGAAAAAGCAAAAGAAGCTTTAAAAGCTTTAGTAAATCAAAGTTCAGAGGAATACATAAGAATAAAGGTTTTCTATGGTTGTGGTAGACCAGCTTATGAATTGTATTGTGATTTTAAGAGTGATGAGGACGTTGAAGAGGTAATAGAAGGAATTAAGTTTGTTGTAAATAAAAAAGACGTTAAAGCTTGTAATAACCTTGAAATTAAGTATGATAAAGAAATTTATAATAAGGGATTCTATATTAAGGATTTAGATTAATTTAAAAGCTGTGCAAAATATTTTGCATAGCTTTTAGATTTTTATAAATATTATTTTCAAAGATGGGAAAAATAATGTAAAAAGGTTAGAGGTGATAAAATTGAGTGAAAAAATAAAACTTATATCTGTTGATACTGATTCTGAAGTATGTGAACATGCAATAAAAGCTATGAATATGGGAATAAAAAATGCAAATAAATTTATAGAAGAAAATAAAAATATAGAAGAAAGCATAATGAATGATATAAAGGGTGTAATAAAAGACTATGATAATCACTTAGAAGTTTTAAATAATTTGAAAACTAAGTTATGCAAATATTGATGAAGTTTTTAAAGTATGATATATACTTATTAGGAGAAATTATAGATTGTGAGGAAGTCTTATGAAAAAAATATTGAAAATATCTGGGATGTTAGGTATTTTATTAATTTTTGTTTTTTTATCTTTTGGATGTACGAAGAATGTTGAAATGGTTAGAGCAAATACACCAGAAGAGGCAATTAATTTATTTAATACATATAATTCAGAGAATAATGTAGAAGAAATGGTTAAGTTATATTCAAATGAATATATAGATTATATTGGGTATGATGCAAACCAAATAATGAAGGTAATGAAGAAAAATAGAAAAGATTTAAATATAAAGTATTCAACAGTAAAAGGTATAGAAGATATAAATGAAAATCTAAAACAAGCAGTAGTCACTATTTCAGCAATGGTAGATGATGAAGAAGTTACAGAAGATTATGTATATGCAGTAATAAAAGAAGATAATGGATGGGCAGTTTCACCAGATGGTATTACTGAGTGTATAAATTTTGATGTTCCAGTTGATAAAGAAAAAGAATTAAATTTAAATTTAGTAAAAGAGGCTGTACTATTTGATGGGGCACTAATAAGAGTTAATTTATATAATAATACTAACAATTCATATGTATTTGGTACAACAGATGAAAAAACAGAAATTGTAGTTGAAACAACAGAAGGAACATTTACAAGTATAGTAGAAGAGCCACAAAAAATAGAGAAAAAAGCAAGAAATTATTTTATTGCAAAGTTAGAAAATTTAAAGGGTGAAATAACAAAGGTTACAGTAACATCAGTGTTTGATGTTGATAAGGATGGAAATGCAATTTTAGATACAAAGAGAGATATAACAGTATATAGTAAATAAAATAAATACCAGTAGCTTTTTAGCTACTGGTATTTATTTTTTTGTTTCTATAATAGGTATTTTATTTAAAATTTCATAGTATTTATTGATCATTCCTAAATTTATTACATTATCAATAATACTATAATGCTTTTTAAAAGGAATAACCTTAAGAAAATCGCTACAATTTACAAGACAATTTGAAATATAAAAGTCAATTTCATTAATACAGGATAAAATTAATTCGTCGAAGTTTAATGAATTTAGGTTGAATAATACATCATAAGGATTAAAATTATTAGTATTAAGATCATCTTTCAAATCATCAAGAGCATCTATTAAATAAATCCATTTTCCAATAAAATATCCAAGATTATATAGATTTTCGCGTAATATATCAGAATCCTCTTCAAAATTATAAGGAAATTCACTTAAAATCATTCCCATTATATCGCTAAAAGGATGCGTGATTTCATCCAAAGAAGAAAGTTTTTTTGACTTTTCAAGATTTGATAAGCTATCTATATTATTTGATATTTTATCAGAAAGATTCTCCAATTCAAGTAAGCTTTTTTTGCAAGATGAAGAAAGGAGAAATTTAAAAAGTTTACTTTTTACACTTTTGTCATCCTCTATGTTATCTTTTAGTTTATAATCAAAAAGAAGTATACTTAAATTAGCACAATAATTTAAAGCATTTGTCTGTTTTGTTATTATAATGTTCTTGCCAGGATGTCGTAAACATTTAATGGAATCAAAAATTAGTGGATTACTGTAAAGACCATCTAATAAAAATCCTATAAAAGTCAAATCGTAATTTAAACAAAATCTTGGAATATTACCATATTCTCTTTTAATTTCATTACACAATCCACAATAATAGCTTCTAAAGTATTCAAATTCTTTAAACTTTAGTTCGCTTTTAAGAGGGGTAACATAGCCAAACATTAAACTTCTCCTTTATTAAGACAAAAAGTCTATTCAAAGTAATACTAACACATTCCACCGCCACCAGAATTACCACACATATTCATTCCATTTCCGCCGCCCATTAAGCTTTGCATAAGCATATTTTGCATAGGATTGCCACCACCCATACCACCCATCATATTGGAAATATTGCCCATAGGGTTAACGTTGTTAGTGGTATTCATGCCATCAGTAGGATTGCCTCCACCCATAGGATTAGCACCACCCATAGGACTACCACCGTTAGCATTCATAAACATATTTAAAATGTTAGGATCTATTCCACCACCGCTGCCGGAACCACCACACATGTTATTTGTTTGACCACCGCCACCACACATATTGTTGTTATTATTAGCACTATTATATTGCATTGTTCTAGCATAATTTGCTTTCATTTTTCTAACCTTTTTGACAAGTACCATTAATGCTTCTTGATACTCCTCATTGTTAGGGTTTAATTCAGCAGCGGTCTTTAAGTGATTTACGCCAGCTTGGAACCATCCTTTTTTTAATAATACAAAGCCTTGTAGATAATTCCATTCAGGTGAGCTTTTATCAGAGATTAGATTAAGTTCTGTTTCAGCTGATAAAAATTGTTTATTTTCAATTAAGTTTCTTATATTCTTGTACTTAAAATTGTTATTTAAAATTGTATAAGCTTCGTTTATTTCTGAAAGTTTATCCTCTGCAAGTGGTTCTTCTGGAGAACCATTAAAGTCATTTATACTATAGGTACTTGCTAATGATTCATAAGCATCTTTAATTTCATCCAATGAAGCATTTGGTCTTATACCAAGTACTTTATAAGGGTTCATAAATAAATCTCCTTAGAAAAGATTATTGAATTATTATAATATATTCAGAGTAATCTAAATAAGTGATTCATATAAAAAATAGAATTTAATATTAAATACACTCAATTAAATCTCCACCCATACATTCGCAACATTGATCTAAACATATTAAATCACAGCAGCTAAAATTACCACAATCACAACAGTCATCACAACAGCAACAAGCACAACCTCTATTACGTCTTCTATAGCCATTATGATAATAATCATCAGAGTAATGCCTATGTCTACCCATTAATGTAATTAAGCTTTCTTTATATAAAGTATTATTAGGAGAAAGAGAAACAGCTATTTTTAGATGTTTTAAAGATTCATCAAACCAAGCTTTTTTTTCAAGTAAGAGGCTATAAAGATAGTGATAATCAGCATTTTTATCTATAGAAGAATTTAATAAACCTTCAGCTGTATCAAAATCTCTTTTGTTTATTAAATTATTAATAGTAATAAATGAATTATTGTTAATAGAATATGAATTATCCATAATGCTCACTCCTTAAAGTTATAATTTATAAGTATGTATTAATATAAAAGTAATATTGTATTTATTATATACAATATTAAAAAATAAATCATTATTTAGAAAAAATTAAGAGATAATATTTACTATTATATAATAATTATGATAGAATTATAAAAAATAATTTAAAAGGAGATAATTATGGAAAAGTTATTTTTACAATATCCTAAATGTACTACTTGTAGAAAAGCTAAGAAATTTTTACAAGAAAACAATGTAACTTTTAATGATAGAGATATAACTATAGATAATCCTACAGTAGAAGAATTAGAAAAATGGATAGATTTAAGTGGATTAGAAATTAAAAAATTCTTTAATACTTCAGGTGTGTTATATAAGGAAATGAAGCTAAAAGATAAAATTAAAGATATGTCTAGAGAAGAAATGATTAAATTGCTTGCTACAGATGGAAAACTTGTTAAAAGACCACTTTTAATATGTGAAGATAAGGTATTAGTAGGATTTAAGGAAGAGCAATATAAAGAGATATTATAAATTGAAAAATATGGATAAAAATAATCTGTTGGATAATATTAATTCAATAGATTATTTTTTATTGTGCGCCCAGCATGGGCAACAACTTGACGGTGAAAGTCCGTTGTGGGCTTGGTAGTGGGAACCACTAGCTAATGACAAGGGTGTCCATCGTGAGATGGAATCTGAAGGAAGTCGGAGGCAAAGTCTTGGTC
>NZ_JAPFDR010000013.1 GCF_026168755.1 Clostridium sp.
GTGATTGCGTAGGAGATTGTATCTTTTAGCTTTAAAGCCAGTGATAAAGAAAAATTAATGATATTTTGGAAGGAATATTGTAATTAAGTTTTAGAATTTAATTGTTTTTGGAAGAAAAAGAGCGTTAAGAAGCTGAGGGAATGAAATGACTTTCGAAGCTTTAGCTCTTTTTCTGGAAAAAACAATATAAATTCTTAACGAAAATTACACAATTCCTGGAAGTAATATCATTAATTTTCGTCATCACGGCATTCAAGCTCTAACGAACAATTTAGTAATATTGATATAGTAGATGAGGAATATAAAAAACTGGAGGAGAAAAATGAAGAAAATAGCAGTAGTATTTAATGGTGGAACAATATCAATGAAGGTAGATGAAAGAATAAAAGCTGCTGTACCAACTTTGACTGGAGAAGAAATAATGTCAATGGTTACAGGAATAGAGGAATTTGCAGATATAGAATCATATAGTTTTTCAAGCCTTCCATCACCACATATGACTTTTAAAACTATGATAGAGTTAAGTAAATTTACTAAAAAATTATTAGATAGAGATGATATTGATGGAGTTGTAATAACTCATGGAACTGATACTTTAGAAGAAACTGCATATCTTTTAGATTTAACTATAAAAAGTGAAAAGCCAGTTGTAATTACTGGAGCTATGAGAAGTGGATCAGAATTAGGTTATGATGGACCATCAAATTTAGCAGCATCAATTTGTACTGCTATTTCAGATGATGCAAAGAAAAGAGGAGTGCTTGTTTGCTTTAATGGTGAGTTAAATTCAGCATCAGAAGTTACAAAAGCAAATTCTATGGCTTTGAATGCTTTTAGAACTCCTAATTTTGGGCCAATTGGAATAGTTGATAATAATAAAGTTATGTTCTACAGAGAAACTAAAAGTACTGAAAAATATGATGTAGAAGAAATAAAAAGTGATGTTGCATTAATAAAATGTGTTGTAGATATGGATTCTTCATTTATTGATTTTGTAATAGATAAGGGATATGGAGGAATCGTTATTGAAGCATTAGGAAGAGGAAATGTTCCTCCTAAAATGGTAGATGGAATAAAATCAGCTTTAAATAAAGGAATACCTGTAGTTGTAGTTTCTAGATGTTTTGAAGGAAGAGTTCATGAATCTTATGGTTATGAAGGTGGAGGTAAGATGCTTAAAGATTTAGGGGTAATTTTTGGAGATACTCTTCCAGGGCAAAAGGCAAGAATAAAATTAGCTTTAGCAATAAATAGTACAATAAGTAAAGAAGAAATTAAGAAACAATTCTAATAGTAGGAATATAACATAACAAAATAAATATTAACAATTTGTGAACAAAACATTGACAGTAAATCTAATAAGGTTATAAACTATGATATAGCAAAAGAAATTTATTTAATATATATAAATTAGAGTTAATAATCCATATAAGGTAAGGAGAATAATATGATAAGGAGCATGACTAGCTTTGGAAGAAGTAGCAGTGAAGAAGGCGAAAAAAGAGTTTTTACTGTTGAAATGAAAAGCGTAAATAGCAGATATTTAGATATAAATATTAGAATGCCTAAAACTTTAATTTCTTTAGAAGAAGAAATTAGAAAAATGATAAGTAATTCACTTAATAGAGGAAAAGTTGATGTATTTATTAATTTAAAGAATTACAATGATGGTAGTGGAACTCCAAAGGTTGATATTAACTTAGCTCAAGGATATTTAGAGTGCCTTAAGGAAATAGAAACAAAATTAGGTGTAAAAAATGATGTTTCAGTAATGCAAATTGCAAGATTTCCAGAAGTTATTACTGTAGTTGAAGAAGAGGATAAAATTGAAGAGGTTTGGAAAGAACTTAAACCACTTATAAGTGACTCTTTAGATATGATGATAGGAATGAGAGAAGTTGAAGGTAATAAGTTAAAAGAAGATATTTTATTTAAAACTTCTGTTATAGAAGAGTTAGTTTCAAAAGTTGAAGAATTTGCAGATACTATCCCAAAAGCTTTTAAAGTAAAGCTTGAAGAAAGAGTAAAAGAGCTATTAGGAAATGTTGATATAGATGAAAGTAGAATTGCTATGGAAGTTTGCATGTTAGCAGATAAAGCAACTATAGATGAAGAAATAATAAGACTTAGAAGTCACATCAACCAAGTTAGGGAAACATTAAATTTAAATGATCCAATAGGTAGAAAGCTTGATTTTATAGTTCAAGAAATGAATAGAGAAACTAACACGATTGGTTCAAAATCTAGTGATATCCAAATGACTAATATAGTTATTGATATAAAAAATATACTTGAGAAGATAAGAGAGCAAGTACAAAACATAGAATAGTAGGAGGATAGTAATGGGAATAAAATTGATAAACATTGGTTTTGGTAATATAGTTTCAGCTAATAGACTTGTTGCAATAGTTAGTCCAGAATCAGCGCCGATTAAAAGAATAATCCAAGAAGCTAGAGATAGAGGTATGCTTATTGATGCAACTTATGGAAGAAGAACAAGAGCAGTTATAATAACTGATAGTGATCATGTTATATTATCAGCAGTTCAACCAGAAACTGTTGCACATAGATTAGTAGTTAAAGATGAAACTGTAGATGAGGTTGATGAGTAATGAAAAATAATAGAGGACTATTAATTGTAATTTCCGGTCCTTCAGGAGCAGGAAAAGGAACAATATGTAAGGCACTTTTAGAAAAGCGTGATGACTTATTTATTTCTGTTTCTGCAACAACAAGAAGTCCAAGAGCAGGAGAAGTAGATGGTATAAATTATCACTTCTTAACTAAAGAAGATTTTATTTCTAGAGTAGAAAGTAATGATTTTTTAGAGTACGCTGAAGTACATGGAAATATGTACGGAACTCCAAAGTTCAAAGTAGAAGAAATGTTAGCTGAAGGTAAGAATGTTATTTTAGAAATAGATATTCAAGGTGCTTTAAAAGTTAAAGAAAACTTCAGCGAAGGAGTATTTATATTTATACTACCTCCATCAATGGAAGAATTAAAACAAAGAATAATTAAAAGAGGTAGTGAAACAGAAAAGTCATTAATGACAAGATTTAAAAATGCATATCAAGAAATAAATTATGTTTCTAAATATAATTATGCAGTAGTTAATGATGAAGTTGAGACGGCAGTTAATAAAATAGAAGGAATAATTGCCGCAGAAAAATGTAGAGTAGATAGAATAAAGGATACAATATTAGATTCTAAGGAGGGCTTAATTCATGAACAACTCTATGATTAATCCATCAGTGGTGGACTTATTAAAAAAGGTAGAAGACAGATATTCACTAGTTATAGTGACATCAAGAAGAGCAAGACAAATAATAGACGGAAATGAACCATTAACATCAAATCCTTCAAAGAAACCATTAACAATGGCAATTAATGAGGTTAATGAAGGATTAATTAGTTATCATAAAAATAATGAAGGTATAAAGTAATCATGAGTAAATGTGTTGTTATTGGCGTTACTGGAGGGATTGCAGTTTATAAGGCATTAGATGTTATTAGCGCTTTAAGAAAAAAGGATATAGAAGTTCATGTTATCATGACTGAAAGCGCATCTAAGTTTGTAAATCCATTAACATTCCAATCTATTAGTCAAAACATGGTTGTTACTGATATGTTTGCAGAACCAAAGGCTTGGGAAATTCAACATATATCATTAGCTCAAAAGGCTGATTTAATGTTAATAGCTCCAGCAACAGCAAATATAATAGGAAAAGTTGCAAATGGCATAGCAGATGATATGTTATCTACAACTATAATGGCAGCAGCTAAGGCTAAGGTAATATTTGCGCCAGCTATGAATACTAACATGTATCAAAATAGAATAGTTCAAGGAAACATAGAAAAGTTAAAAGGTTATGGATATGAATTTATTGAACCAGCTAGTGGAAGATTAGCATGTGGAGATATTGGTATTGGAAAACTTGCAGATGTTAATACAATTGTAGAAAGAGTATTAGCAGAGTTAAGTGATAAAGAACAAGATTTAAAGGGGAAGAAGGTACTTGTAAGCGCTGGACCAACTATTGCCCCTATTGATCCTGTAAGATATTTGACTAATAGATCAACAGGGAAAATGGGTTATGCTATAGCCGAAGAAGCTAGAGATAGAGGTGCAGAAGTTATTTTAGTTTCAGGACCTACAAACTTAAATCCACCAAAGAACGTAAGAATAATAAACATAAAAACTAATGAAGAAATGAAAAATGAAATTTTTAACAACTTTGAATGGGCAGATATAGTTATTAAATCAGCAGCTGTTGCTGATTATAAGCCTAAAGAATATAGCAAAGAAAAAATCAAAAAGGGTGAGGGTGATTTAAATATTTGCTTAACTAGAGATAATGATATATTAAAATCTTTAGGAGATATAAAAACTCATCAAATTTTAGTTGGATTTGCAGCAGAAAGTAATGATGTGTTAAAGAATGCAGAGAAAAAACTAAAAAACAAGAATTTAGATTTTATAGTTGCAAATGATATTACATCTTCTGATACTGGTTTTGGTAGTGAAGACAATAAAGTAGTTATTATTTCAAAAAATAATGAAAGGTTAGAGCTAGAAAAAATGAGTAAAAAAGAAGTTGCAAGTAATATATTTGACATGATTTTAGAAAAGCGCTAATTGCGCTTTTCTTTATATACAAGAATGTTAAGAAAATGTAATTATTCAATGAACTCTTATGAGTTTAAATTTAATTGTTAACTTTATGTATAGCAATTAATGTGGAGTGAGGGTGATAAATTGAATTTATATGCTGAAATAATATTAAATTCAGAAGCACTAGAAATTGATAGACCTTTTACATATAAGATTCCAGTAGAGCTTGAAGAAAAAGTTCAGGTAGGACAAATAGTAAAGGTTCCATTTGGAATGGGCAATAAAACATCAGAAGGTTTTGTGCTTTCAATAAAGGAAGAAAATGAAGTTAACATAAGTTTTAGAGTTAAAAAAATTTCTTCAATAATAACAGATGAGCCTATTATAGATGAAGATGATATTAATCTTATTAATTTTTTAAGAGAAAAGTACTTGTGTAAATACATTGATGCATTTAGATTGCTTATTCCTGTTGGAATTATGAAAGGTGCTAAAAGTAAAAGTAAAAAGGTAATAGTATTTAAAAGTGATGATTTAAGTTGTATACAAAAACCAGAAGGATATGTAGAAATTATTAACTTTTTAAAAGAAAATTCAGGTAAATATACAAAAAGTGAGCTTATTAATGCTAATTCAATATCTCAATATAAATTAAATAAATTAATAGAAAAAGGCTTATTAGTAGTAGAAGAAGAGACTGTTTTTAGGTATAATAATAGAACTTACAATATAGATTATGAAAAAGAGTTAACATTTGAGCAAAAATATGTTCTTGATGAATATAATAGTTCTGATAATAATTTATTTTTACTTAAAGGTGTTACTGGTTCAGGGAAAACAGAAGTATATATGAGAATGGTTGAAGAAGCTTTAGAGAAAAATCAATCTGCCATTGTTCTAGTTCCAGAAATATCACTAACCCCTCAAATGATTGAGAGATTTAAGGGGAGATTCGGAAGAAATGTTGCCTTGTTTCACAGTAAGTTATCTGATGGAGAAAGATTTGATGAATGGTTTAGAGTAAAGGAAGGTAAAGCTAAACTTGTAGTGGGAGCAAGAAGTGCTATTTTTTTACCTGCAAAAAAACTGGGTCTTATTATCATTGATGAGGAACATGAAAATACATATAAATCAGATCAAAATCCTAAATATCAAACTAAAGAAGTTGCAGAGTTTTTAAGTGAGCAAAAAGGGTGTAAGGTAGTTTTAGGATCAGCTACCCCAACTATAGAAACCTATTATAGAGCTTTAATAGGTGAGTTGGATTTATTAGAGCTAAATTCAAGAGTTGATGGTAAAGCTATGCCTCCTATGAATATTGTTGATATGAGAAATGAATTAAGAAGTGGAAATATATCTTTATTTAGTAGAGAACTTTTTAGAGATATGCAAGAAAAACTTTCTAAGGGAGAGCAGATAATATTATTCTTAAATAGAAGGGGATTTTCTACTTTTGTATCCTGTAGAAGTTGTGGATATGTATTTAAGTGTGAGGAATGTGATATTTCTATGACATATCATAGAAGTGGGCTGCTTGTTTGTCATTATTGTGGAAAAACCAAAAGAGCGCCTCAAAAGTGTCCAAAATGTGATAGTAAATATGTTAAGTTTTTTGGGGCAGGAACTCAAAGAGTTGAGGAAGAAGTAAAAAAATATTTTAAGGATGTTAGAGTTTTAAGAATGGATGTTGATACTACAAGAGGTAAAGACTCTTATGAAAAGATTTATAATACATTTAAAGATGGGAAAGCTGACATTCTTATAGGAACTCAAATGATTTCAAAAGGTCTTGATTTTAAAAATGTTACTCTTGTAGGTATATTAGCAGCGGATATGTCTATAAACATACCGGACTATAGGGCAGCAGAAAGAACTTTTCAGATAATTACTCAAGTTGCAGGAAGAGCAGGGCGTGGAGAAAATCAAGGTAAAGTAGTAATACAAACATATACTCCAGAACATTATAGTTTAGAATATGCTGTTAATTATGATTATGAAGGGTTTTATGAGAAGGAATTTACAGTTAGAGCATTAATGAAATATCCACCTTTTTGTAAGATATTATTAATAAATGGTATATCAAAAAAAGAGGAGTTATTGAAAAACTTTATGCATAAAATATTTAATATGATAAAATCACTAGCTGAAAAGGAATTAGAGGTTGATGTTTTAGGACCGATACCATGTTTAGTATCTAAGGTTAAAGAAAATTATAGATGGCAAATTGTGATAAAAGGTGAATTTAAATCAGAATTTGCTAAAAAAATTAAAGAACTACTTTATGATGAGAACAAGAACGTATATAATGATATACGAATAAGTATGGATATAAATCCAAATAATTTATTCTAGGAGGAGATAAAATGGCAATTAGAACTATTAGAACTAAGGGAGACGATGTTTTAAGAAAGAAGTGTAAAGAGGTTACTGAGATAACTAAGAGAGAAATAACTCTTATTAATGATATGGTAGATACTATGTTTGAAGCAAATGGTGTTGGATTAGCTGCACCACAAGTTGGAATACTTAAGAGAATATTTGTTATAGATATTGATGATGAAAATGGAACAATGGTATTTATTAATCCAGAAATTTTAGAAACTAGTGGAACTCAATGTGGAGAAGAGGGATGCTTAAGTGTACCTGGAGAGTTTAGTGAAGTAGAAAGACCTAATTATGTAAAGGTTAAGGCGCTAAATGAAAAGGGTGAAGAGTTTATTTTAGAGGGAGAAGGATTATTAGCAAGAGCTATATTACATGAAAATGATCATTTAAATGGTGTTTTATATGTAGATCTTGTAAAGTAGGAGGTATTTATAAATGAAAATTGTATTTATGGGAACTCCTGATTTTGCTGTTCCATCATTAGAAGCTTTAATAGAAAAGTATGGAGTGGAGGCTGTTTTTACGCAGCCTGATAGACCTAAAGGAAGAGGTAAAAAGATGGCCTTTTCTCCAGTAAAAGAAGTAGCTATAAAACATGATATAAAAGTGTTTCAGCCAGAAAAATTAAAGGATGATAGAGAGGCTATAGAATATCTAAAGGATATTAAGCCAGATTTTATAATAGTAGTTGCTTTTGGGCAAATATTAACTAAAGAGGTTTTAGATATTCCTAAGTATGGTTGTATAAATTTACATGCATCACTGCTTCCTATGTATAGAGGTGCAGCTCCACTTAATTGGGTTGTAATTAATGGAGAGAAAAAATCAGGTAATACAACTATGCTTATGGATGTTGGATTAGATACTGGTGATATGTTATTAAAAGATGAGGTAGAAATAACTGAAAACATGACAGCTGGAGAGTTACATGATATATTAATGGTTAGAGGTGGAAATCTTTTAATAGAAACAATTGAAGGTGTTGCTAAGGATACTATAAAAGGTATAAAACAAGAAGGTGAAACTTGTTATGCAAAAATGCTTTCTAAAAATACTGGTAAAATATATTGGGATAAGAGCGCTATAGAAATACATAATTTAATTAGAGGTCTTAACCCATGGCCAATTGCACATACTACATATAAGGATGATAATATGAAGATATATGAATCTGAGGTTTTAAATGAAAATAGTAATAAAGAACCTGGAACTATATTAAGTGTTAACAAAACAGGTATGAAAGTTAGTTGTAATGAAGGTGTTTTACTTGTTAAAAAAGTTCAATTCCCTAATGGAAAGCCATTAACTATTGAACAATATATAAATGGTAAAGATATTGAGGTTGGTTGTAAATTGGTATAATATGAAAGGGGAAGTTTTATGTTTTATACAGGATTTTATTTTGACAGAACTATGATTTTGTTGCTACCTGCAATAATAATTGCATTTTGGGCACAATCAAAGGTAAGTGGAACATATAGAAAGTATAGAACCATAAGGGCTATGAATGGATATACAGGAGAAAAAGTTGCACGAATGATGCTTGATGCAGCAGGACTTTATGATGTGCCTGTAGTTGAAATCAGAGGAGAGTTAACAGACCACTATGATCCAAGAAGTAGAGTTGTAAGATTATCTAGTGATATATATCATGGAGCAAGTATAGCATCAGCGGGAATAGCAGCTCATGAAGTAGGTCATGCAATACAGCATAAAGAAGCATATAAGCCTTTAGTATTGAGAACATCTATAGCTTCAGCTGTTAATTTTAGCAGCCAGGCATCAATTATTATATTTATGATAGGTTTACTTTTTAGTATTCCACTACTAACAAATATCGGAATTATATTTTTTACAGTAGCAGTAATTTATCAAATAATAACATTGCCGGTAGAATTTAATGCTTCAAGAAGAGCATTAAATATATTAGAAAGTAGAAATATACTATATGGTAATGAAGTTAGTGGGGCAAAAAGTGTATTAAGTGCGGCAGCAATGACCTATGTAGCAGCGGCATTAATGTCAATTTCACAATTAATAAGATTAATTGCAATTAGCAATAGAAATAATGATTAAGAGGTAGCGTATGAATAGTAGAGAAGTAGCATTAAATATAATTAACAGAGTTTTAATTGAAGGAGCGTATTCTAATTTAGTTTTATCTAATGAATTAAATGAATCTGATTTAAATGAAAAAGATAGAGCTTTAGTAACAGAACTTGTTTATGGAACTATAAGAAGAAAGAAAACATTAGATATGATAATTTCTAATTATATTAAGGATATATCTTTAATGGATGAAAGAGTATTAAACATATTAAGAATGGCTATATATCAAATGCACTTTTTAGATAAGGTTCCAGAGTTTGCAGCTTGTAATGAGGCTGTTGAACTAGCAAAGCAAATTTCAGTTCAAGATTCAAAATTAGTTAATGGAATATTAAGAAGTTACACTAAAAATCCTGATGATATGGATGTAAAAGATAAAATTGATAGATTAGTATATCAATATTCTTATGAGCCATGGTTTATAAGAATGATATATAAGCAATATGGAGAAGAAAATGGAAGAAAGATTTTAGCTGGCTTAAATGCAACACCTAAGGTGACAGTTAGAGTTAATGCAAGCAAAGGCGAATATGATGAAGTCTTTGAAAGACTTGAAGAAATGGGATACGATGTAGAAGAAGGATATGCTTGTCCTGAAGCTATAATAATAAAAGGTGGAAGCTCTATCGAAAATAACGAGCTATTTAGAGAAGGATTAATCACAGTTCAAGATGAAAGTGCAATGCTTGTATCACCACTTTTAGATTTAAATCCTGGAGATGTTGCTTTAGATCTTTGTGCTGCACCTGGTGGGAAAACAACTCACATAGCTGAATTATTAGAAAATGAAGGAAAGGTATACTCTTTTGATTTACATGAAAATAAGCTATCTTTAATTAATGAAAATTTAGAGAGATTAGGTTTAAATAATGTAGAAGTAGAGGCTATGGATGCAACAAAGCTAAACTCTAAATATGTAGCATGTGCTGATAAAGTATTGATAGACGTACCTTGTTCAGGACTTGGTATAATAAGAAAAAAACCAGAAATTAAGTGGAATAAATCAAGAAAAGCCCTTAAGGATTTAGTACCAACGCAAAGGGAAATAATGGAAAATGCTTGGGCGTATTTAAAGAATGGTGGAACTATGATTTATTCAACTTGTACATTAAATACTGAAGAAAATCAAGATAATGTAGAATGGTTTTTAAATAAATATAAAGATGCAAAAGTAGAAAAGATATACTTAGGAAATATGGATAATTTCATTTATAACAATGATGGTTCTTTAACAATATTACCAAATGAATATATGGATGGATTCTATATTGCTAAGATTTCTAAAAAGTAGTAGGTGAACAAATGTATAATATTTTAGATTTTACATTAGAAGAATTACAAAATTGGATGAAGGAAAATGGTGAAAGTGCTTTTAGAGCAAAGCAAGTTTTCTCCTGGATTTATAAAGAGGTATGGAACTTTGAAGATATGAAGAATATACCAGGTTCTTTGAAAGAAAAGTTAAAGGAGAATTTCACTATTGAAATTCCTAAAGTTGTAGAAGTATATGAATCTAATGTAGATGACACTAAAAAGATGTTATTATCAATGAAAGATAATAATTTAATAGAATGTGTTCTTATGAAATATAAACATGGAAATTCAATTTGTGTATCTACTCAAGTAGGTTGTAGAATGGGGTGCAAATTTTGCGCCTCTACAATCGGAGGTAGAATAAGAAATTTAAGTGCTGGTGAAATACTTTCAGAAATAATGGTGGCACAAAAATTCTTAGGAGAAAGAATTTCAAATGTTGTTTTAATGGGAAGTGGAGAACCATTAGATAACTATGACAATGTAGTTAAATTCTTAAATTTGGCAAATGCTGAATATGGATTAAATATAGGTCAAAGACATATAACATTATCTACATGTGGGATAGTACCTAAAATAAAAGAATTAGCAGATTTAAGTTTAAGTATTACATTAGCAATTTCATTACATGCATTTAGTGATGAGAAAAGAAAAACAATAATGCCTATAGCTAATAAATATAGTATTAATGAAATATTAGAAGCTTGTAGATACTATATGGATAAAACAGGGCGTAGAATTACATATGAATATTCGCTAGTATCTGGAGTTAATGATGGAAAAGAAGATGCTAAGTCTTTAGCAAAACTATTAAAAAATATGAGTTGTCATGTTAATTTAATTCCAGTTAATGAAATCAAAGAAAATGAATTGAAAAGACCATCGAGAAAGACTATAGAAGGTTTTGAAGAAATATTAAAATCGCAAGGTATTGAAGTTACTGTTAGAAGAGAAATGGGAACAGACATTAATGCTGCTTGTGGGCAATTAAGAAGAAGTTATCTAGACACTCAAAAATAAAGGGGAGAAGAGAAATGGTGGGTATAAAAAGTGATGTAGGTATAGTTAGAAATTTAAATGAGGATTATGCTGGGTACATTGAAGAAGAAGGGTATAAGTTATATGTTGTAGCTGATGGTATGGGAGGTCATAATGCTGGAGAAGTAGCTAGCGAAATGGCTGTAAATTCTGTTAAAGCATATGTTAAAGAAAATTATAAAAATGAAGGTAGTAGTGTACTTGAAAATGCCATACTTTTTGCAAATGAGAAAATATATGATAAAGCAAGATGTGGTTTGGAGTATAAAGGTATGGGAACTACTTTAGTTGCTGCCTTAGTGTATGAAGATAATATTATTGTTGCTAATGTTGGAGATAGTAGTTGTTTTGGTATTACTGGTAGTGATATCATTAAAATTACAAAAGATCATTCTTTAGTCCAAGAACTTATAGATTCTGGAAGTATAACTGAAGAAGAGGGAAGAAATCATCCTAAAAAAAATGTTATTACTAGAGCCTTAGGAACCAATAATGTTGTTAAGATTGATATATTTAAAAAGGATATTAACACTTATGATAAGTATTTGTTATGTACAGATGGATTATCTAATGAGGTTTTAGAAGAAGAAATATTAAGGGAAATAAATGATATTAATGACTACAATACTGCCTGTGACAAGTTAGTTTTATTAGCAAAGAATCGAGGGGGAAGAGATAATATTACGGTCTTGCTATTTGGAGGAGAGGTGTAGAGATGATCGGTGAAGTATTAGGAAATAGATATGAACTGATAGAAAAAATAGGTGAAGGTGGGATGGCTATAGTCTACAAAGCTAGAGATAATAAGTTAAGTAGACTAGTAGCTGTAAAAATTCTAAAAGTAGAATTTGCCAATAATAAAGATATTTCAGATAAATTTAAAAAAGAAGCAACAGCTGTAGCAAATTTTTCAGATGCAAATATAGTTAATGTATTAGATGTTGGGCATGAGGAAGAAGGAAATATAAACTATTTTGTTATGGAATATGTTGATGGCAAGACATTAAAAGATCTAATAGTTGAAAACGGGAAACTAAATTATACAGTTGCCATTAGCATAGGAATTCAAATAGCAAAAGCTTTAGAATGTGCTCATAGAAATAATATTATTCATAGAGATGTAAAGCCCCAAAATATATTAGTTACTGAAAATGGATTAGTAAAGGTTACTGATTTTGGGATAGCTAAAAGTTCAACATCAGCAACCATAACTAATACAACAACAATAATGGGATCTGCACATTATTTATCACCAGAGCAAGCTAAAGGTACATTTATTGATTTAAGATCAGATATTTATTCTTTAGGAATAGTTTTATATGAAATGGTAACAGGATTACTTCCCTTTGATGGTGAATCTCCAGTTACAATTGCTTTAAAGCATATTCAGTCAGAACCTATTGAACCTAAAAAATATAATGCTTCTATACCAGATAGTCTAAATAATTTAATAATGAAGGCTATAAGTAAAGAAAGTGTAAATAGATATCAAAATTGTAGAGAATTGATAAATGATTTACAAAAGATAAAAGAAAATCCTAATACTCCTATTGGTGCTAGAGTTAATTATGATGATGGTAGAACTATAGTGATGGAGCCTATTAGAACTGAAAATATTGTAAATAAAGATGCAAGTGTAACACCGAACAAAAATTTATATTCTAAATCTGATTTCGAAAATGATTATGAAGAAGATGATGAGGATGAAGATGATGATTTCTTTGGATCAAAAAATAAATCAAAGAAAAGTAAGCGAAATAATAAAACTATGATAATTCTTGGAGTTATAGTTATGATAATTGCATTATTAAGTGGAATAGCATTTGGCTCAGGGTTATTAAGTGGAAGTGGAGTAAGTAGCAATAAGGTTACAGTTCCTAATATAGTTGGTATGACGTTTGATAATGCTAAAAAAGAGTTAGAAAAGTTAGGTTTAAATATTAAGGTTATAGAAACTGTTGAAAGTGATAAAGAAGAAAATACAATATTAGAAATGAATCCTATAGGAAATACAGAAGCTAAAAAAGGAGATACTATAGAGGTTAAAGTTTCTGGTGGTATAGCTAAAATAAAGGTTCCTGATTTAAGAGATTATGAAATAAATTATATAAAAGACTTATTAACTCAAAAAGGTTTAGAGTGGAATATTACTGAACAATATAGTGAAAATATTAAATCAGGATATTTAATAAGCCAGTATCCAGAAAGAGATACAGAAGTTACAAAGGGAACAATAATTGAACTTACTATAAGCAAAGGACCAGAAGTTAAGCTTGTATCAGTATCTAATTATTTAGGTCAAAATGTAGATAGTGCAAAGAGTGACTTAGAAGCTTTAGGATTAACAGTTATACTTCAAGAGCAAGCAACTGATAATGAATCTGAAAATGGAGTTGTATTAAAACAATCTATTAAAAGTGGTAGTAAAATTTCTGAAGGTAATGAAATTACTTTAACTTATGGAAAATATACAGCGCCTAGTAATATAGATATCAGTCAGTATTTAAGTGTTGGTATGTCGTTAGTAGATGCAATTAATTCTTTAAATACAGCAGGAATATCATATAGTATATCTGGTGGAACACCACCTGAAAGTGACATGAGTTTATATACTGTAAAAGGCTTTACAAATAAAATAAAGCAAGGTGAAACTGTTAAGATTCAAGTTGAAAAAACTCAAACCACTGATCCAGATGAAGGTGAAGATGATAAAACAAATACAGATTCAAATTCAGATCAAAATACAAATAATGGAGAAGCTGCAAATACAAATGTTAATGTAGATAAAGGAAATGATACAACAAAGAACTAAAAAATAAGATTGCTTAATTTTAAGCAATCTTATTTTTTTAGTTTCTAAAAGAAAATATTGCATTTATTTTAAAATAGTGTTTATTATAAATATGAAGAGTAAAAAGTTTGGAGGTACTATGAAAGGAAAAATAATCAAAGGAATTGGTGGATTTTATTATGTAAAAACTACTGATGGATTAATTGAATGTAAAGCGAGAGGGAAATTTAGACATAGAGATATGAAACCTCTTGTTGGAGATGATGTAGAGATATTAATTGATAATGGTAAAGGAGTTATTTGTGATATTCATGAAAGAACGTCTGAACTTATTAGACCTACAGTAGCTAATGTAACGCAAGCATTTGTTGTTTTTGCTATAAAGAATCCAGATATTAATTATGATTTACTAAATAGATTTTTAGTATTATGTGAACACAATAATATTAAAGCAATAGTGTGTTTAAATAAGGTTGATTTAGTATCAGATGAAGAAAAGGAATTTGTTAAAAGTAAAATAAATGATATTGGATATGAAGTATTATTTATTAATGCTAAAAAGGGGTTAGGTGTAGAATTATTAAAAAAGAGATTAAATGGCAATGTAACAGTTTTATGTGGACCATCAGGAGCCGGGAAATCAACATTAATTAATACACTAACAGAAAAATATCATATGGAAACAGGTGAAGTTTCTGATAAAATAGGAAGAGGTAGACATACTACCAGACATAGTGAACTTATTGATGTAGAAGATGGATACATAGTTGATACCCCAGGTTTTTCAACGTTAGAAGTAACTTTTATTGAAAAAGATGATTTGAAATATTGTTTCCCAGAGTTTGAAGAATATAATAATCAATGCAAATTTAGAGGTTGCTTACATCATAAAGAACCTAGTTGTGCTGTTAAAACTGCAGTTGAAGAGGGAGAAATCAATAAATTTAGATATGAATTTTATATAAGAACTTTAGAAGAAATAAATAATGGGAGGAAGTATTAATGGTTAAAATAGCACCGTCTATATTATCAGCAGATTTTTCAAAATTAGGAGAGGAAGTAGAAAAGCTACATGATGCAGGAGCGGATTTCATTCATATTGATGTAATGGATGGAGAATTTGTACCTAATATTACATTTGGAATGCCTGTAATAAAAGCTATAAGAGGAAAAACAGATAAAGTATTTGATGTACATTTAATGATAAATAATCCCCAAAGATATATTGATGAATTTATAGCAGCAGGAGCAGATATAATAACTTTACATTATGAAGCAGAAAGACACTTAGATAGAGCTATACAATATATTAAATCAAAAGGTGTTAAGGCTGCAGTTGCATTAAATCCAGCTACACCAACAATTGTTTTAAAAGATATAATTGCAAGTTTGGACATGGTTTTAATAATGTCTGTGAATCCGGGATTTGGCGGACAGAAATTTATTCCATATTCACTAGATAAAATTAAAGAAGTTAAGGAAATGGCAATAAAGGCTAATAATCTTAATATTTTAATTCAAGTTGATGGTGGAGTAGATAAAAATAATGTTAAAGATGTTATCCAAGCTGGTGCAAATGTTATAGTAGCAGGATCTGCTGTTTTTGGTGATGGAAATATAGCAGAAAATATAAAAGCTTTAAGAGGGTAGTAATGAATTGTTTAATAGTAGCTGGAGGAGTTAAACCTAAAGATAAAATTATAAAGTATTATTCAGAACAATGTGAATTAGTGGTAGGAGTAGATAAAGGCTGTGACTATCTTTTTAAGACCAAAGTAAAACCGAATTATATTGTGGGAGATTTTGATTCTTCTAATTTAGAGGTTATAGATGAAATGGTTAGACAAGGTGTGGTTAAACATCAATATCAATGTGAGAAAAATTTTACTGATTCCGAGGAGGCTTTTGAATTAGCAATTTCTAAGAGTGTAAAAAGAATTACTTTTTTAGGAGCTACAGGACAAAGGTTTGACCATGCATTAGGTAACTTAGGTTTATTATTAAAAGCTTTAAATGCAGGAATATATTCAGAAATAGTTGATGATAGAAATAAAATGTTTTTAATTAATAAAAATACTGTTGTTAAAAGAGAGAATGAATATAAATATATATCCTTTTTAGCATATAATAGTACAGTAGAAGAATTTAGTATAAAAGGTGCTAAATATAATTTAGATAAATATACTTTAGAAATTGGAGATTCTAGAACTGTATCTAATGAGTTCTTAACAGATGAAATAAGTTTGGAAATTTCTAATGGTAGTATTTTGGTAATATATTCAAAGGATTAAAATAAAAAAATAAAAAAATTTTAAAAAAGTAATCACCACTTAGCAGTTGCTTGCATAATATGTATAGTAAGGAGTGGTGTTTTTATTTTAAATTTAAAATTATTCAAAGAATAGAAATGAATGGGGGGATTAATTTTGAAAATTGTTGCTATTAAATTACCAAAGTTTTTATCATCTATAATTAAATTTTTTACTAGGAAAAAATAAGTACATAGGAGAAAAATAGCAGATGCTATTAAGGATAGTATACCTTTAATTTATATATTATTAAATGTTAATAATAAAAAAAGCAATTGAATCAATCAATTGCTTTTTCTATTTGAACTTATATTGCTCTTTCAACCTTACCAGATCTAAGGCATCTTGTACAAACGTGAACAGTTTTTGGTGTTCCGTTAACTAAAGCCTTTACTCTCTTTATGTTAGGAGCCCAAGTTCTCTTAGATTGACGATGTGAGTGTGAGTATTGAGTTCCAGATACTACACCTTTATTACAAACTTCGCATCTTCTTGCCACTTGAAAACACCTCCTTATGTTTGAAGATAATTTCTCTTCAATAGGACAAAATAGATTTTAACATAGTTCATATCAAAAATGCAAGGATATTTGAAAAAAATATTAAAAAAATTTATATTATTTTATTAAATGGCTAATGAATAGGATAAATTTACTTGAATTAATATAGTAACTAATATACAATAATCTATATGGAAAGATAAAAAAGGAGGATTTTCTATGGTAGGATATTTAAATGACCTTGGAAGTATAAATTACTCTGAAGAAGTATTAGGGAAAATAGTAGGATTATCAACAATGGAGTGTTATGGTGTTGTTGGTATGGTTTCTAAAAATGCTACTGAAGGTTTATGGGAGCTAATGAGAATTGAGAATTTAAGTAAGGGTGTTAAATTAAAATTTAATGATGAAGATAAATTAATAATAGAATTATCAATAATGGTTGAATACGGAACTAAAATTTCTGTAATAGCTAATAATATAATTCAAAAGGTGCGTTATAGTGTTGAAAATTATACTGGACTAAAGGTTGCTTCAGTTACAGTTAATGTTCAAGCGGTAAGAGTCTAGGAGGTAACAGGATGAAATATGACAGAATAAACGGCCATGATTTTTATAATATGGTTGTTAATGCTAGTAATAGATTATTGGAGGAAAGTGATTTCGTTAACGCTTTAAATGTTTTTCCTGTGCCAGATGGAGACACAGGAACTAATATGTCTATGACTTTTAAGGCTGCTGTAAAAGAAATAGAAAATTTAAATTCAGAATCAATTGGAGAAACTTCCAAGAAATTAGCAAAAGGTGCTTTAATGGGAGCAAGAGGTAACTCAGGTGTTATCTTATCTCAAATACTTAGAGGTATTTCTAAAGGATTAGAAGGAAAAACAAGCGTTGATAGTGTCGAATTTGCAAATGCTTTTGTAGAAGGAAGTAAGGCAGCTTACAAAGCTGTAATGAAACCAACGGAAGGCACTATACTTTCAGTTATTAGAGCTGCTTCAGAAGCTGCCATAAAAAGTAATAAAACTGATATAGTAGAACTATTAAATGAAATAGTAGTTGAAGCAAAGATAATGTTAGATAAAACTCCAGATCTTTTACCAGCACTTAAAAAGGCTAAGGTTGTAGATTCAGGTGGTATGGGATTATATATTATATTACAAGGAATGTATGATGCATTAAAAGATGGAATAAAAGCAGAAATAAAAGATATATCTGCTAAAGCTTCAACAGGAGCAAGCGCTCAAGCTATAGAAGATATAGATATTAAATTTGGATACTGTACAGAATTTATAATATTAGGAGATGCTTCTAAAGCTAAAGCATTCCAAGATGAGATTGAACCTCTTGGTGATTCTATGATTGTTGTTGGGTATGATGATGTAATAAAAGTACATATTCATACTAATGATCCAGGATTAGTATTATCTAAAGCTGTAGCTGTTGGTGAATTATCTAAAATTAAAATAGATAATATGAGAGAAGAGCATAGAGAAGTTTTAATGTCAAAAGAAGAATATGATAAAGCTCAAACTGAAGAAGTAGAAGCTGAAGTATCTGTAGAAAAGAAGAAATATGCATTTGTTTCAGTAGCTATGGGAGAAGGAATAACTCATGTTCTTAAGGATTTAGGTGTTGACTACGTAATTGAAGGTGGTCAGACAATGAACCCATCAACTCAAGATATGATGGAATGTATATCTAAATTAAATGCTGACCACATATTTATTTTACCTAACAATAAGAATATAATTATGGCTGCTACTCAAGCTGCAGAAATATCTGATAAAGATGTTAGAGTTATACCAACTAAGAGTATTCCTCAAGGTATTACTTGTATAACTATGTTTAATGCAGATCATGAAGTTGATGAAAATGAAGCTGCTTTAATGGAAGCATTAGAACTTGTTAAGACAGGCTCTGTAACTTATGCGGTTAGAGATACTGAAATGGATGGAATAGAAATTAAGGAAGGTAATATGCTTGGTCTTATTGAAGGAAAAATCAATAAGGTTGGAGAAGATTACTTCCAAGTAGCAGAAGAAGTTTTAGAGTCTATGATTGATGAAGATAGTGAACTTATAACTATATTCTATGGTAAAGATGTAGATGAAAGTAAAATAGAAGAGTTTACAGAAAAATTAGAAGAAAAGTATGAAGAGTGTGATGTTCAATTCTACAAAGGAGATCAACCTTTATACTACTTTATAATGGCTGTAGAATAGTTGTTTTTAGAGGCACAAGGAAGTTTAATTTCTTGTGCTTTATTTTTTTATGTAATATTATAAAATTATACTTATTATTTAAAGGCTAGGAGAAGTAACATGGATATATCACAAGATGTAAAATATCTAAAGGGTGTTGGACCTAAATTATTAGAAAAACTAAATAGATGTGGAATATTTACTGTTTTAGATTTACTTTTATATTTTCCGAGAGATTATGAATTTTTAAGAAGTAATATTTCCTTTAATGAAATAGATGAAGAGGATAAACAGGTGTTAACTTGTGTATGTGTTGGTATAGATAGAGATGTTAGAACTAAAACAGGAAAAACATTAACTACTATAAGATTTAATTATTTAGGAAATTTAGTACTAGGTAAATGGTTTAATCAAGGATTTATAAAAAATACATTTAGAATTGGGCAAAGTTATGATTTAATGGGAAAATTTAAAAGAGTTACAAATAGACTTGAGGTTATTAATCCTATAATAGGAGTTAAATTAGCTAAGGAAAATGAAATAGTTCCTAAATATAGTTTAAAAGGAGATTTAACAGATAAAATATTAATAAAGCTTATAGGTAATTGTTTGGAACAAATAACTATAAAGGATAATTTGCCCCAATACTTATTAGAAAAATATAAAATGATTAACTTAGATTTTGCTATAAAAAATATTCATTTTCCAACAGGGAAAAGAGAACTTGAATTATCTATAAATAGATTAAAGTTTCAAGAGTTATTTACCTACTCTATGAAATTATTAATGCTTAAAAAGAATCTAAGAACTAAGAATGGAATAGAGTTTAAGTTAGTAGAAGAATTAAAAGATTTAAAGGCTGCATTGCCATATAGCTTAACAGATGCACAAACAAGAGTGGTAAGAGAAATTTTAAGAGATCAAAAAAGTCCATGGCCGATGAACAGATTGGTTCAAGGTGATGTTGGAAGTGGAAAGACAGTAGTTGCACTAATTGCTATGTTTAATGTTATTAAAAATGGATATCAAGCAACTTTGATGGTTCCTACCGAAATATTAGCAAATCAGCATTATTTAGAGGCTAAAAAATTACTAGAGCCTTTTAATATACATATTGAGTTATTAACAGGAAGCACATCTTTAAAGGAGAAGAGACGTATAAAAGAACTTATTACTACAGAGGAACCTGTAATAGTAATAGGAACTCATGCTTTAATTCAAGAAGATGTAGATTTTAAAAATCTAGGATTGGTTATTACTGATGAGCAACATAGGTTTGGAGTAGAACAAAGAAGTAGACTTATAAATAAAGGAAGACGTCCAGATGTTATGGTAATGACAGCAACTCCAATTCCAAGAACCTTAGCATTGTATGTATATTCAGATTTAGATATATCAGCTATAGACCAATTACCTCCAGGAAGAAAACCGGTTGATACAAGATTTTTTAATGAAAGTGAAAGATTTTCTGCTTATGATTTAGCTTTAGGGGAGATAGGTAAAGGGCGTCAAGTTTATATAGTATGTCCACTTATTGAAGAAGATGAGGATATGAAGCTAAATTCTGTTGAAAAATTATATAATGAATTAAGTGATGGTGTATTTAGAGGAATACCTATAGAAATTTTACATGGAAAAATGAAGCCAAAGGAAAAGGATGAGATTATAGGTAGATTTAAGAAAAATGAAACAAAGGCTATAATTTCAACTACTGTAATAGAGGTTGGGGTTAATGTTCCTAATGCATCTGTTATGATAATTGAAAATGCAGAAAGATTTGGTTTAGCACAGTTACATCAGTTAAGAGGAAGAGTTGGAAGAGGAAGCTATGAATCCTACTGTATATTAATTGCTAAAGCAAAAACTGAAAATACTAAAAAGAGAATGGAAATTATGACTAGTTCAACTGATGGATTTTATATATCTGAAGAAGATTTAAAGTTAAGAGGATCAGGTGAGATGTTTGGAAGAAGACAAAGCGGAGATGAAGAATTTATTTTAGCTAATATATATGATGATATGAACATATTAAGATGTGCTAAAAGTGAAGCAAAAATATTGTTAGATTCAGATGACAAAGAAAAAGTTAAGTTTTGTAATGAAGTGAAAAATTCTTTAGAAAGATGGAGTAAATATATTTGTTTTAATTAATCGAATTCCAAAATTTTAATTTAGTTAAATGAACTTACTCCTATGAATGAAATGAATATGAGTTTCATCTATAAAAATAATAAAAAAATTGTTAATAAATTAATTATATGTTAGAATTATAATGTTAATGACAAAGGAGGAAATTAAATGAGGATTATAGCAGGAAAAGCAAGAGGACGTAAGTTAATACCTCCAGCAACCATGGAAACTAGACCAACTCTAGATAGAGTTAAAGAAGCTATGTTTAGTACAATACAAAACTATTTATTAGATGCAGTAGTAATTGATGTATTTGCTGGAACAGGTAGTCTGGGGTTAGAAGCAGCAAGTAGAGGAGCTAAGGAAGTATATTTAGTTGATAAGAGTGCTGTAACTTTTCCTTTATTAAAAGAAAACATAAAAAATTTAAAATTCGAAGATTATTGTTTTCCTTTAAACATGGATTCATATGAAGTTCTTAGAAGTTTAGCTAAGAAAGGTAAGGTTATGGATGTTATTTTTATAGACCCACCTTATTGTAAAGAAATGATTCCAGAAGCGATTAAAATTGTTAAGGAAAATAATATGCTAGCTGAAGATGGTATAATAATAACTAAAATAGATTCAATAGAAGAAATTTATGATGGATATGAAGATATAAAGCTATTTAAAAGTAAAAAATATGGTAATACAACTGTTTGTTACTATAAATATATAGGAGAATAACTTAGGGAGAAAATTATGAGAGTTGCAATTTATCCAGGTAGCTTTGATCCTATTACTAATGGACATTTAGATATAATTACAAGAGGGTCAAAGATTTTTGATAAGCTTATAGTTGGTGTTTTAGTAAATATTGATAAGGTAGGATTATTTTCTATTGAAGAGAGAGTAGAGCTTATAAAAAGAGTGACATCCCATTTAGAAAATGTTGAGGTTGTGAGTTTTAATGGGCTTTTGGTAGAATTGGCTAAAAGAAATAATGCAAAAGTCATATTAAAAGGGTTAAGGGCTGTATCAGACTTTGAGTATGAGTTTCAAATGGCATTAATGAATTCACAGTTAGACTCAGAGGTTGAGACCTTATTTATGACTACATCAGCAGCTAATTCTTTTTTAAGTTCTTCGTCAGTTAAGCAAGTTGCTAAATTTGGAGGAGATATTAAAGGATTAGTTCCAGATGAAATAATTGATGATGTTATTAAAAAGATTAAGTGATAAAACATAGGAGAGGATATTTTGGAAAAAGTAGAATTGAATGTTATTGAATTGTTAGAGTATCTGCAAGATATGGTGGAAAGTTCGCCTAAAATGCCTATAACAGGAAAGACAATTATTGATAAGAAAGAATTTAATGAAGTGATAGATCAAATAATTAATTATTTGCCAGATCAGTTTAAAAAAGCGCAATGGGTTGTTAATGAAAAAGATAGAATTCTTAAAGAAGCTCAAAGGGAATTTGATAATGCTAAAAAAGAAACAGTTGAGATAATGAAACAAAATGTTGAAACTCATGATCTTGTTAGAGAAGCTAAAATGAGAGCAAGTGAAATAATAGCTCTAGCACAAAGAGATGCTAAAGCTATTAGAATAGGTTCTAGAGAATATTCAAATGAAATTTTAATGCAGTTAGATGTTGAAATAGAAAAACAAAAAGCTCAATTAATTAAATCTATGCAAGAGTCTTTTGAAAAAGTAGCAAAAGAAATAGATGATAATTTAACTCAAACAGGAACAATAATTAAAGAAAATATAGCTGAGCTAAGAACGATGTAATTTTTTTAATAATAAAATTATTAAAGTTCCTATTAGTAAAAGTGATAGAGATAATGAAATTATTATTGAAATATTGTAATTATCAATAGTAGTAGTGGATGTATAAGCTGTATATTGTAGTGAGAAAACACTGCTTAGGATAAAAGTTATTATGAAGCTTATTACTCCTTGGATAAACTTTATAAAGCTATATTTTGCTATAGAAATATCATATTTATAGACAAATGAGCTTATTTGTGCTATTACTGATAACCCAGAAAAAGAACAAATAAAGCTTATTATAGCTAATTTAAATGGTAGTGTTAGAGGTAAAGTAGTTATAAGTTTGCAACCATTAGTAAATTCAACACTGCCTAAAAAGAGTCCGTAAATTGAATATTTAGGAAGATTTAAAAATTCTTCTATGTTATAAAAAACAATGCTTATATAAGTATTGTTTTTTATTATGCTTATAATTATGGAAAATAAAACTACAAAAGCACCTACTTGTAAAGTGGTGTTAATTCCATTATCTAAAGCTGATTTTAAAGCAGAACCAAAGTTCGTATTGATATTATTTTTAGGTAATTCTTTCAAAGTTGAGGAAGTTTTACTATTATTCATTGTTAAAATACCTACAATAATTGAAGATAAATAATTACCAATAAGTAAAATAAAACCTAATCTTATATCACCTAACATTGTAGCTCCAATTGATCCTATTATAAACATAGGACTAGCATTACTAGCTATATTTAAAAGTCTTTCAAACTCTCTTCTATTTATGTATCCTAGGGAGTAAAGATCACAACAATATTTACAACCAAGAGGATAACCACTTAAAAAGCTAGCTACTATAGGGAATGAAGAGGATTTTGAAAGCTTAAGAGGTTTACAAAGAATTGGACCTAATATTTTTGAGTATAAGCCAACTCCATCGTAAGAAATTAAAAGATTACATATTACCGAAAATGGAAAAATCGTTGGAATAATTGTCTTTACAACTAGGTTTACTCCAATTAGTGCAGCATCTATACAATTTTCTAGATTATATACAAAAATAAAAATAAATCCAGTTATTAAAATGCATATAAAATAATTTTGGTTTTTGTTGAAAAGTTTAAATAATATTAACAGTAGAAAAAATATGATTATTAATAAAAAAATAATACTATACATGGTAGTCCCTCCCATCTATAGTATTTATATGCGGTATACATAAGGTATTATTAATATTTTATTATTGGGCTTATAATATAATCGCTATTAGGATCTATTTTATTATTTAAGTTTGAGTAAGCTGCTGTAGCTTGTATATCAAGTTTTAATAAAGGGTTATCGATAAAACGAGGTACCTTAGTAATAAGAGGAATAGAAGAGTTTGCCTTTATTAATGAAAGAACCTCTCTACCTGTTTTATTGAATCCTAAAACTCTTGCGTAAAGGTTATTTTGATCACTTATATTTAAAAAATTATTAGAATCAAGACCAATATATATATGAGTTAGAATTCTTGAAATTTTACTGTATGTATATCGCTTGCTTTTTACTTTTAAAATAAAATCCTCATAAGAATTTGATGAAGATATTTCTTTTATTAATTTATTTTCTATGCCTTCTATTATCTCGTAAAGATTGTTAAAATTTATACAGTTTGTTTGGATTTTATATTTAATAAATTTAAACATATCTTCATCAAAGACAAAAGGATAATTTTTATCTTGCAATTTACTAAATATTTCAAAAGATTCTTCTGGAATTATATTTTTTAATTTTTCTAAAGAATTTTTATTTTTTAATAATTCTCTAATTGATGTAGCAGATGAAAAAGAATTAGAAATATTTTTATCGTTGTAATTAGAGCCTTCTCGTTTAAGGGTAGAAGGAGTAATGTTGCTGTCTAATCTAAGAATAGACTTTATGTATTCAATACCTAAAATATTATTTGATGAAGTTATTATTTTGTTTATATCCTCATCTTTTAAGTATTCAATTAAGCTTTTTTCACGAGCTTTTGCAAATGTATCCCCCTTAGCTAAATGTTCTTTTATAAGAGATTTTAATTTTGAATCTTCATTGACTAAAGCCTTAGAAATTGTAGTTAATTTATCTACATTTCCACACTCTGAACCAAAAAATAAGTTGTTTACTACACCAAGGTGATGAAGTATTGATACAGCGCCTTTTGCGAAAAATTCAGCAGATGAAACTGCGTAGTATGTTGGAAGTTCTATAATTAAATCAACTCCATTATTTAAAGCCATTTCAGTTCTTTGCCATTTATCAATTATTGCAGGACCACCTCTTTGAACAAAGTTACCACTCATTACACAAATAATAGCATCAGCATTAGTGTTTTTCTTAGCTTCACTTAAATGATAAAGGTGTCCATTGTGAAATGGATTATATTCAGTAATTATTCCTGTTACATTCATATTTAAACTCCTTTTTGGGAAATATAAAAATATTATAGCATAGAGGAGGAAATGTAAAAGAGTTTATATAATATTTATATTATATAACATGAAATATACAGTAAAATTCAGAAAATTTATAATATAAAGAATTAATTTTTTTGATAATTTAGGTATTGAAAAATATATAGTCATAGGAGTATAGTAATAGTGAAGATGAGACCGTACAGAATCGAAAGGGGAAATTAAATATGGAACTTATGGATAAATTATGGAATGCGGCTAAGGAAAATAAGCAAAGAATAGTTTTACCTGAAGGTGATGAAGAAAGAACTATCATTGCTACTGAAAAAATTCAAAAGTTAGGATTAGCTTTTCCAATCCTAGTTGGTAACGAAGAAAAAATATTAGAAAAAGCTAAAGAACTTGGAGTTGATTTAACTGGTGTTGAAATAATCAATCCAGACAAATCAGATAGACTTCAAGATTATATAAATGCATTTTATGAGTCAAGAAAAAGTAAAGGTATGACTTTAGAGAAGGCTGACAAAATCGTTAGAGATCCATTATACTTTGGAACAATGATGGTTAAATTAGATGATGCTGATGGAATGGTATCAGGTGCTGTTCACACAACTGGAGATTTATTAAGACCAGGTTTACAAATTATTAAAACTGCACCAGGAGTATCTGTTGTATCAAGTTTCTTTATAATGATGGTACCAGGATCTAAGTATGGAGAAAATGGAATGTTATTATTCTCAGATTGTGCTGTTAACCCTAATCCGAATTATGAACAATTAGCAGCTATTGCAATTGCAACTGCTGATACAGCGCGTAACCTTTGTAAAGTAGAGCCGAGAGTTGCGATGTTATCATTTTCAACAATGGGAAGCGCTGATCATGAAATGGTTGATAAGGTTAGAAAAGCAACAGAACTTGCAAAAGAATTAAGACCAGACTTATTAATAGATGGTGAATTACAATTAGATGCAGCTATAGTAGAAAGTGTTGCAGCACAAAAAGCACCAAATAGTAAGGTTGCTGGTAAAGCAAATGTATTAATATTCCCAGATTTACAATCAGGTAATATTGGATATAAATTAGTTCAAAGATTTGCAGGAGCAGAGGCTATAGGACCAATGTGTCAAGGTTTTGCAAAACCAATTAATGATTTATCAAGAGGATGTAACTCAGAAGATATTGTTAATGTTGTAGTATTAACTGCAGTGCAAGCACAAGCACAAAATACAAAAAAGTAAAATTAAACAATTTAAGAGGTGTACAAAGATGAAAGTATTAGTTATAAACTGTGGAAGTTCTTCACTTAAGTATCAATTAATCGATATGACAACAGAAGAATCACTAGCACAAGGATTAGTTGAAAGAATAGGAATTGAAGGTTCTGTTTTAACTCAAAAGGTTGAAGGTAGAGATAAATATATAGTAAAACAACCAATGGCAGATCATAAAGATGCAATAAAGTTAGTTTTAGAAGCGTTAGTTGATGAGAAAAACGGTGTTATTTCTTCAATGGATGAAATTTCAGCAGTAGGACATAGAGTTGTACATGGTGGAGAAAAGTACAATAAGTCTGTTATAATTGATGCAGAGGTTAAGTCATATATAGAAGAATGCTTTAAATTAGCTCCACTTCATAACCCAGCAAACATGATAGGAATTAATGCTTGTGAAGAATTAATGCCAAATACTCCAATGGTAGCTGTATTTGATACTGCTTTCCACGGAACTATGCCAGAAGAAGCATATATTTATGCTTTACCATATGAATTATACAAGAAACACGGAATAAGAAAATATGGATTCCATGGAACTTCACATAAGTATGTTTCACAAAAAGTTGCTGAAGTTATGGGAAGAGATATTAAAGATTTAAAGATAATCACTTGTCATTTAGGAAATGGTGCAAGTTTATGTGCTGTTAAAAATGGTGTATCTGTTGATACTTCAATGGGATTCACTCCACTTGAAGGTGTTGCAATGGGAACAAGATGTGGTAACATAGATCCTGCTATAGTTACATTCTTAATGAAAGAAGAAGGATTATCAGTTGATGAAGTTAATGACTTAATGAATAAAAAGTCAGGTGTTCTTGGAATATCAGGAATAAGTTCAGATTTCAGAGATATCGAAGATGGTGCTTTCAAAGATAAGGATCCAAGAGCGATATTAGCACTAAAAGTATTTGAATACAAAGTAAGAGCTACAATCGGATCATATGCTGCTATAATGGGTGGAGTAGATGCTATAGTATTTACTGCTGGTGTAGGAGAAAATGGACCAGAAACTAGAGAAGAGTGCTTAAAAGGATTAGAATTCTTAGGAGTAGAAATAGATAGAGAAGCTAATAATGTTAGAGGTAAGATAAGAGAAATATCTAAGCAAGGATGCAAGGTTAAGGCTTTTGTTATACCAACTAACGAAGAATTAATGATTGCTAGAGATACGTTAGAATTAATCCAAAAGTAATTTATGTAATAAAGCTTGACTTTTAATGTGGACCTTTATATAATAAATTGTGTTTGAATTCAGTAAATTTTAGCGAGGAGTGAAATACTGCTTTAGCTCAAGCTGTACTTAGTGTATAATATACTATGTACATAATAAGCAGTATGCTTAGAATTTAAGATATGGTAATTAATTTTTCAGATTTACTATCTAAAAAGAACAGAAAAAAACAAATATCTTTATCATTCGAGTTAGAACCATTTGAATTCGAAGGAGAAGAAATTAGGGCAGTTGAAAAAGTTTATGTAGAAGGTGTTGCAATATCAGAAAATGATGTCATAGTAATAAATGCTTCTATAAAAACTAAGTTAAAGCTAAATTGTTCTAGATGCTTAGATACCTTTATCTATCCAATAGATATTGATATAGAAGAAAGGTTTACAAACAATAAGGAACTTGACTGTGAGGAAATTATGTTTGTAGATGGTGATACATTAGATATTACCGAGATTATTGAAAATAGTATTATTTCAACCTTACCTATCAAAAGACTTTGCAAGGAAGACTGTAAGGGACTATGTTCTCAGTGCGGTATAAATAAAAATGTTGAAAATTGTAGTTGTTTAGATTATGATGTTGATGTTAGGCTTGCAAAGCTTAGAGAGTTGTTTGGGGAATAAGGAGGTGTAATAATGGGAAATCCAGCTAGAAAGACATATAGAGCAAAAAGAGATTCTAGAAGAGCTCAAACTTTTAAGTTAAGCTTACCAGGAATAGTTGAATGTCCACAATGCCACGAAATGAAGATGGCTCACAGAGTTTGTAAGAACTGTGGATTCTACAAAGGTAAAGAAGTAGTTGCTTCAACTGAAGAATAAAAGAAAGTCTTATGACTTTCTTTTCTTTGTATATAAAGAAATAAGGGGTGAAAGAAATGAGGATTGCTATAGATGGTATGGGTGGAGATAATGCACCACAAGCAGTTATTAATGGGGTAGTGCAAGCTCTTAATGAATTTAATGATTTAGAGTTTTATATAACAGGACCGGAAGAGGTAATAAAAGAGCAATTAAGGAAAGAAAATTATACAGGTGATAAAATAACTATAATAGATGCTAAAGAAGTTATATCAACTAATGAGCATCCAGTTATGGCTATAAGAAAAAAGAAAGATTCAAGCTTGTGTAAAGCTTTAAACCTAGTTAAGGAGAAAAAGTGTGATGCGGTTTTATCTGCTGGGAGCACAGGAGCCTTTTTAGCAGGATGTAATTTTATTATTGGAAGAATTAAAGGGGTTAAGAGACCAGCCTTAACGCCTATTATGCCAGGTAAAAATGCGCCATTTATGATTGTGGATGCAGGGGCTAATGTAGATTGTAAACCAGAGTATTTAGTTCAATTTGCTCATATGGGAAGAGAATATTATAAAGGTGTATTAAATGTAGAAAATCCGAGTATAGGATTGGTCAATATTGGTGCTGAAGAAGAGAAAGGTAATGAATTAACTAAAAATACATACCAATTATTAAAGAATGAAGAAAGACTAAATTTTATAGGTAATGTAGAACCGAGAGATGTTACTTCAGGGGATACTAATGTTCTTGTTTGTGATGGTTTTGCTGGTAACACAATTTTAAAAATGTATGAAGGTACAGCATCTACTCTTTTAAATATAATTAAAGATGAAATGCTTTCTTCTGGTGTTAAGGCAAAGGTTGGAGCCCTTTTATTGAAACCTGTATTTAAAAGTATAAAGAAAAAATTTGATTATAAAGAATATGGTGGAGCACCTTTTTTAGGTGTTGATGGAATTTGTATTAAAGCTCATGGTAGTTCTGATGGAAAGGCCTTTAAAAATGCTATAAGACAAAGTAAACAGTTCTATGATAGCAAAGTTTTAGATAAGATTAAGGAAGAACTAGAACTAAAAGCTTAGTATTTAAAATTACTTGTAATTTTTAATATATTTTATTATACATTAAGTAAAATTAAAATTTTTATTTATTAGTTGTTTTGATAATAAATATAAGTAATGTATATTGACGGCAATCAAAATATATACTATTATCTAAATGGGTGTGTTTAGGAGGTGAAAGAATGTTTGAAAAGATTAGAGAAATCATTGCTGATAAACTAAGCATTAATGAAGACGAAATAACTATGGATTCAGCATTTTTAGAAGACTTAAATGCAGATTCTTTAGATATAGTTGAACTTATAATGGCTTTAGAAGATGAGTTAGATATGGAAATTCCAGACGAAGATGCAGAAAACTTTGTAACTGTTGGTGATGTAGTTAATTTTGTAAAGTCACATGTTGAGGAATAAATAAAATCCCGCAGTATTTGCGGGATTTTATTTATAAATACTTTAATTAAAAATGGGAATAGTTTATTCTTGAATTTGTTTATATAAGCAAGTTGAAGAATAAACTTGAAGGAGTGTAAATAATGAATAATTTCTATCAGAAAGAAGCTGAAGATATAATAGGTATTAAGTTTAATGAGCCTAAATTATTACTTACAGCTTTAACTCATTCATCTTATGCTAACCAACACAGAGATGAAGAGTATAATGAAAGATTTGAATTTTTAGGAGATGCTATTCTTCAAGTATGTATTACTGAATATTTATTTTTAAATTATAAGGAAAAAAGCGAAGGAGAATTAACTAAGATTCGTAGTTTAATTGTTTGTGAAAATTCTTTATATGAAATAGGAAAATCTTTAAACTTAGGTTACTTATTAAGAATGAGTAAAGGTGAAGAATTAACTGGAGGAAGAGAAAGAGTATCTTTAATAGCTGATGCTGTAGAAGCTTTAATAGCTGCTATATATTTAGATAAAGGATTAGAGTTTACAAAAGATTATATTATAGGTAGATTTGAGGACATAATAAAACGTGCAATAAATAATGATATAATATTAGATTATAAAACTAGATTGCAGGAATATCTTCAAAAAAATGGGGAGATATCTATAATTTATGAACTTATTAAGTTTGAAGGACCTCCTCATAGAAGAAAATTCTATACTAAACTTATAATTGATAATAATGAGTTAACTTGTGGAGAAGGTTATAGTAAGAAAGAATCAGAGCAAAATGCAGCAAAAGCAGCTTTAAAAGTTTTGGAGGGAAGGAATGAGTAAGAATTATTATATAATTCCTGTTTTTATTTCTCATCAAGGTTGTCCACATCAATGTGTTTTTTGTAATCAAGATAGAATAGCGGGAAAATATGAAGAAGTATTTGCTAGTGATGTTAGAAAAATTATAGATGAATATTTAGAAACTATAAATAGCAAGGGAGCTACTATAGAAGTATCATTCTTTGGGGGAACATTTACTGCAATTGATGTTAATAAGCAAAAGGAGTTATTAGGCGTTGCTAGAGAATATAAGCAAAAGGGGTTAATACATAAAATAAGACTATCAACACGACCAGACGCTATATTACCTTATATTTTAGGATATTTAAAAGAATATAAAGTTGATATAATAGAGCTTGGAGTTCAATCATTAGATGATGAAGTTTTAAGAAAGGCTGGAAGAGGGCATAGTGTTAATGATGTAATAGTTGCATCTAGGCTTATTAAAGAAGCTGGATTTACTTTAGGTCATCAAATAATGCCAGGATTACCAGGAGATAGTTTTGAGATAGATATAGAGACTACTAAAAAATCCATTAAAATGAAACCAGATATATGTAGAATATATCCATCATTAGTTATTAAGGATACACCTATGGAGGATATGTATAATAGAGGTGATTATGTTCCATATTCTTTAAATGAAGCTGTATATATTAGTGGTGAAATGCTTAAATTATATAATGAAGCTAAAATTAAAGTAATTAGAATTGGATTACAACCTACAGATACTATTACTACAGGAAAGGATATAGTAGATGGACCTTTCCATCCAGCTTTTAGAGAGTTAGTAGAAGGGCACTTAATTTGTGAAACTTTAGATAAAAAATGTCCAAAGGAAAAGGATATTATAATTGAAATTAATGAAAAAGATGTTAGTAAATTATATACTAATAAAAAGCAGTATTTTAAAGCGTTCTTAGCTAATAGAGCCGGTAAGGTATATGTTAATACTAATAATAAGGTGAAAAAGGGAAAAATTAAGCTAACAGTTATTGAGAAGAGAGAAGAATTTAAAATATAATTGTGGCAATTTAAACTATGTTATTTAAAAAAATAAAGATATAGAATTAGGTGACAAGGGGCAAAGGCTATGTATCAAGATAAATAATATTCTTGTTTATTAGCTTTGAATCTTGTCATTGTTTTATTGATATTTCTTTAGCTTTGCTATAAACTAAAAAAAGAATGGAGTGTGAGTTATTATGAAAGCAAAGACAAGAGAAAAGATGATGTATGGAATTACTATTTTTATGCTTATAGTATTTTTAATAAGTTTATTACCAGCTTTTATATAAAAAGATAAGGAGTGTATTTATGTTTTTAAGGTCGCTTGAGATACGTGGATTTAAATCTTTTGCAGATAAGACTGAATTGAGGTTTAAAAAAGGAGTAACTGCAGTTGTTGGACCTAATGGTAGCGGAAAAAGTAACGTTTCTGACTCGGTAAGATGGGTGCTTGGAGAACAAAGCGTCAAAAATCTTAGAGGGGGTAAAATGGAAGATGTTATTTTTGCAGGAACACAATTTAGAAAACCTTTAGGGCTTGCACAAGTATCCCTTACTTTAGATAACTCAGATGGAACATTATCAACAGATTACAATGAGGTAACGGTAACTAGAAGAATATTTAGATCTGGCGAAACAGAGTACTTAATTAATAATCAAAAATGTAGATTAAAGGATATTACTGAATTATTTATGGATACAGGTATAGGTAAGGAAGGATATTCTATAATTGGACAAGGTAAAATTGATGCAATATTAAGTGGTAAGCCAGAGGAAAGAAGAGCTTTATTAGAAGAAGCGGCAGGAATTGTTAAATATAAGTCTAGAAAAGAAGAAGCTGAAAAGAGGTTGGATAATACTGATAGTAATTTAGTTAGAATTAGAGATATAATAGCAACTTATGAAGAGAGACTTGAGCCATTAAGAATAGAAAAAGAAAAGGCAGTAAAATATAAAGCTTTAGCAGAAGAATTAAATGTTAAGGAAATTTCTATATTAGTTAATCATATTGATAGAGTTTCAAGGGATATAGAAGGTTTATCAAATGAAATTGAAAAAAGACAAGAGTCAATAGATGAGAAAAGAGAGAAGCTTAAATCTCATAAAAACGTTCTAGATGAATTACAAAGAAAAATAGAAAATATAGAAAAGAAAAATAAGTTAGAAAAAGAAGAGTATTATACAAAAAAAGAAGAAGCTACTAATCATATAAGAGATATTGAACTTTTTAAAGAAAGAGTTAATAACTTTAAAGAGTTAATTGAGAAAGAAGAAAAGGAAATAGAGATTTTAAGAGATAATTTAGAAAAAGTTATCTTAGAAAAGAAAGATTTAGAAAATCAGTTAAATGAAAAGAGTGAGGAAAGTAAAGATAAAGGCGCTGAAATTAGAAATGTAGAGCAATTAATTGATGAGATAAATATAAAAATTGATAAAATAGAAAAAGAGCTTAATATTTTGAAAAATAATGAATTTGAAATTATATCTAAAAATTCTGATATTAATAATAGAATTCAAACTTTGCAGAAAGAAATAAATGATAAAAATAATATATTAGAAAATTTAGATAAATCAATAGTTACTTTAGAAGGAAACTTAGCTATTAATATAGGTACTATAGATGAAGTTAAGTTAAAACTAATACATACAAAGGATAATATTTCCAAGTTAGAAGAGGAAGTAGTATCAGTAAGGAGAGAATTATCTAAAACACATTCTATTTTAAATAATCAAGATAATAAGCTTAAAATGTTATCAAAAAAAATTAATGAATCAGAGGCTACACATAATACTTTGGAAAATTTGGAAAAGCATTATGAAGGATATAATAGAACTGTCAAGAATTTAATGGACCATGTTGAAAAAGGAAGAGTTCAAGGAATAAAAGATATAAAAGTATTAGGGGAAATTTTTGAAGTTGAAAAGAAATATGAAGTTGCCATTGAAATAGCTTTAGGAGGATCAATATCTAATGTAATAACAGTTAATGATACTGATGCTAAAAATTTAATTTCATACTTAAAAAGTAGAGGGTTAGGTAGAGCTACATTTTTACCTTTAAATATTATTAGAGGGAAGAAGCTAGATGTACCTAATGATATTAAAAGTGCTAATGGTTATATTGGAATTGCTTCAGAGATTTTAAAATATGATGTGAGATATAAATGTGTGATAGAATATAATTTAGGTAGAACTATAATTGCAGAAAATATGGATTGCGCACTTAATATATCAAAAATTGGTAGACATAATTATAAAATAGTAACTTTGACTGGTGAAGTAATTAATCCTGGAGGAGCCTTAACTGGAGGTAGCATCCAAGGTAAAAATGCTAATCTTTTAGGGAGAAAAAGAGAAATTGAAGAATTAGCTCAAAATATACTAAAACTAAAAGAAGAGTATAATAATGAAGTCTCTAAATTTAATGAAATAAAGCTAAAAATAAAGCAATTAGATGAGGAGATATTAAATAAGAGAGAAGAAATTCATGGTAAAAATATAGAGTTAACAGTATTAGAAGGTGAAATAAAAAATCTCGTAAATGATGGAGATAAGTTAAGCAAAAATATTGAAAACTCTAAGAGGCAAAGAGAAGAAAATAACAATATAATTAAATTATTACTAGAAAAATTAGAAAATAAAAAAGAAGAACTTAATAAATTAGATGTTAAAAGTGCAGAGAGAAAAGAAAAAGTTAAATTAATTGAAGAAGAACTTGCTAACAATAATAAAGAAAGAGATTCTTTAAAAGAAAAGTTAGTTAACTTAAAGGTTAATAGTGCAACTTTAGAGGAAAGCCTTCAAGGGCAAAGAATACAATTGTCTTCTAAGAATTTAGAGATAAGGGAAAAAGAAAATAAGATAAAGCATTTACAAAACGAAATTTCTATTAAGCATAATAATATTAATTCTTTATCAGAAAGTATTGGAAATAAAGAAAGTATATTAAGAGAAATAGAAAAAAGAGTTTTAGAGCTAGAAAATTCCTTTAGAGAAGATGAAGTTATTAAGGTTGAACTTAAAGAAAGCCATAAAGCTAAGGAAAGTATAACTAGTGAGATAATAGAAATAATAAGAGTTGAAGAAAATGAGTTAAACAAAAGAGCAATACAACATGCTAAAATAGAAAGTGAGCAAGAAGCTCTTTATAATAGATTAAATAGTGAATTAAATTTAACTCTTGCTGAAGCTAAGGAGATAGCTATTAGTGTTGAAAATATAAATATACTTAAAGATGAAATTTCTATATTAAAATCAAAGATAGCAGCTTTAGGAACTGTAAATTTATCTGCAATAGTAGAGTATGACGAAGTATGTGAAAAATATGAGTTTATGTCATCACAAGAATTAGATTTACAAAAAGCTAAAGAAGAGCTTATTGAAGTTATAAATGAAATGACTGTTCAAATGCAAGAGTTGTTTAAAGAGAATTTTAAAATATTAAATGAAAACTTTGGAGAAACATTTAAAGAGTTGTTTAAGGGCGGAAGTGCAGAGCTTATTTTAGGTGGAGATGATGTTTTAAGTTCTAATATAATAATAAATGTTGAACCGCCAGGTAAGAAGCTTCAAAATATAAACTTAATGTCTGGGGGAGAGAAGGTTTTATCTGCAATTGCCTTATTATTTGCAATATTGAAAATGAAACCAACTCCATTCTGTATACTTGATGAAATAGAGGCGGCACTAGATGATGCTAATGTTTATAGGTATGCAGAGTTTTTAAAGTCTTTCTCAGAAAATATTCAATTTATAGTAATAACACATAGAAAAGGAACAATGGAAGCTAGTGATGTAATGTATGGTATAACCATGGAAGAAAAGGGGATATCTAAAGTAGTATCAGTAGACTTGTCGGAGAATTAGGAGGTAGTAATATGTTTGGTAAATTATTTAATAATCTTAAGAGTGGATTAACAAAAACAAGAAATGCATTAACTGATAAAATAAATGAGGCTTTAAATTTAGCAGTAACAATTGATGAAGATTTATATGAAGAGTTAGAAGAAATACTTATTATGGCTGATATAGGTATGGATACTACAATGGAGATAATTGAAAGATTAAAAGATAAGATTAGAAAAGAAAAAATCAATGATGTTGAATTAGTTAGACCGGCTTTAAAGAGTGTAATTGCTGAAATGATGATAGATGACACTAAAGAAAGTTATGAAGAGAAAAATGGAAAAGAAGTTATTTTAGTAATAGGTGTAAATGGAGTTGGAAAAACTACCAGCATAGGTAAATTAGCCGCTATGAATAAAGAAAAAGGGAAAAAAGTTTTACTAGCAGCTGCAGATACATTTAGAGCTGGAGCTATAGATCAATTAGTTGTTTGGAGTGAAAGGGCAAAGGTTGATATAGTTAAACATGAAGAAGGGTCAGATCCAGCAGCAGTTGTATTTGATGCAATTAATGCTTCAAAGTCAAGAGGTGTAGACTTACTTATTTGTGATACAGCAGGTAGATTACACAACAAGAAAAATTTAATGGATGAATTAGGAAAGATTAATAGAATAATAGATAGAGAGCTTAGTGATGCTAATAAGCAAACATTATTAGTCTTAGATGGAACTACTGGACAAAATGCAGTAATTCAAGCTAAGCAATTTATGGAGGTTTGTCCTATTGATGGTATAGTATTAACTAAACTTGACGGAACAGCTAAAGGTGGAGTTGTAATTTCTATTAAGAATACTCTTAAGATACCGGTTAAATATATAGGGGTAGGAGAAGGTATCGATGATTTACAAGAGTTTGATGCAGAAAGCTTTGTAGAAGCGTTATTTTAGTTAGTAGTTAATAGTTAGGAATGAGAGAGTTGTTGTTTATAAAAAATATATATTGTAAATTAGGTATATATTGAATTTAGTTCTTAACTATTAACTTTTAAGTAATAAAAATAAATTGTAATAAGTTATAAAATTTATAAATATTAATTAAAAAATTTGTTGCGAAAATTTATATTAGTCATTAAAATATCTATAGATACCCAAGTGATATATTAAAACTTAATAGGAATAGTAAGAGTTTAGCACCTTAAATTTAGGGATTAAAAAATAATTTAAAAGTGTTAAGTAAAAATACTTGACACCTAATTATTATTCTGTTAGAATCTCAGGTGTGGGTAAGGTGATATGCATGGAAGATAGAGTTGAGATTTCCTTGTTAATGGATTATTATGGTCCATTACTTACGGAAAAACAAAAGAGTATCATGGAGCTATATTACAATGAGGATTTATCCTTAGCTGAGATTGCTGAATTAAACAATACGAGTCGCCAAGCGATTCATGACCTAATAAAAAGATGCTACAAACAATTTCTAGCCTATGAAAGTAAATTAAATTTACTTGAAAAGTCTTTAGAAAAAGAAAAGAAGATTTCAAAATTCTTAGATGAAGTTAATGAGAAATATTCTTTGATGGATGAGGACTACATAAATTACAAAGAAACTCTAGAAAATTTATAGGCATAGGAGGGTTAACATGGCTTTTGAAGGTTTAGCTGATAAGTTACAAGAAACGTTTAAGAAACTTAGAGGCAAAGGTAAATTAGGCGAAAAAGATATTAAAGAAGCCATGAGAGAAGTAAAACTTGCGTTATTGGAAGCTGACGTTAACTTTAAAGTTGTAAAAACTTTTGTTAAAAATGTTAGTGAAAAATGTGTTGGTAGTGAAGTTTTAGAAAGCTTAACGCCTGCTCAGCAAGTCATCAAGATTGTTAATGATGAGCTTACAGATCTTATGGGAGGTAGTGAAAGTAAAATCAACTTCTCTAGTGTTGGACCAACTGTTATTATGTTAGTTGGACTTCAAGGAGCTGGTAAAACCACAATGGCTGGTAAACTTGCACTACAATTAAGAAAAGATAAAAATAAGAGACCTCTTTTAGTTGCTTGTGATATATATAGACCAGCGGCAATTAAACAATTAGAGGTAGTAGGAAAGCAAATTGACATTCCGGTTTTCCAAATGGGGGATAAAATTAGCCCTGTACAAATTGCCAAGGAAGGTATAAAATACGGTAGGGAAAACGGAAATAATGTTGTAATTATAGATACAGCTGGTAGACTTCATATAGATGAAGAACTAATGACTGAACTTAAAGATGTAAAGGCTGAAGTTAATCCTTCAGAAATCTTACTTGTTGTTGATTCAATGACAGGACAAGATGCTGTAAATGTTGCAGAAACATTTAATGAATCCCTTGATATCTCAGGAGTTATATTAACAAAGCTCGATGGAGATACAAGAGGTGGAGCTGCTTTATCAATTAGACATATGACTCAAAAACCAATTAAATTTATTGGTGTTGGAGAAAAGATGAATGATTTTGAAGTATTCCATCCGGATAGAATGGCTAGTAGAATTCTAGGTATGGGTGATGTACTTTCATTAATCGAAAAGGCTCAGGAAGCAATTGATGAAAAAGAAGCTAAAGAGTTAGGTCAAAAGATGATGGAAAATGACTTTACTTATGATGACTACTTAACAGCTATGGAGCAAATGAAAAAGTTAGGCTCACTAAGTAAAATCATAGACATGATACCAGGAGTACCTAAGGAGATGAAGGAAATTGACTTTGATGCTGGTGAAAAACAATTAGCAAGAGTAAAGGCAATAATTTATTCAATGACTCCTAAGGAGAGAAAAAATCCAAAACTTATAGTTGGTTCTTCTTCAAGAAAGAAGAGAATAGCTAATGGTTCTGGTACATCATTACAAGAAGTTAACAAACTCATAAAAGGACATGAAATGATGAGAAAGCAAATGAAGCAAATGAAATCATTAACTAAAAAGTCCAAGAAAGGTCTATTTGGTAAATTACCTTTTTAAGAGTTTATATATATAACCATTTAAAGGAGGTGAAATTAATGGCAGTAAAAATCAGATTAAGAAGAATGGGTGCTAAGAAAGCTCCTTTCTACAGAGTTGTTGTTGCTGATTCTAGAAGCCCAAGAGATGGAAGATTCATCGAAGAAATCGGGTACTACAATCCAATAACTGAACCAGCTGAAATCAAAATCGATGAAGAAAAAGCTACAAAGTGGATAAATAATGGTGCACAACCTACAGACGTAGTTAAGAGACTATTCAACACAGTAGGACTTAACAAGTAATTTTTAGGAGGTGAACTCTGCAAAATACATATACAAATTAGTACATAGTATTTGCAGACTCTTATGAAAGATTTAGTTGAAATAATTGCTAAATCCTTAGTGGATAATCCAGATGAAGTTCATGTAAATGAAATTCAAGGAGAGCAGGACTTAATTCTTGAGTTAAGGGTTGCTCCTGAAGATATGGGTAAGGTAATCGGTAAACAAGGTAGAGTAGCGAAAGCTATTAGAACCGTAGTAAAAGCCGCAGCACTAAATGAAAATAAAAAAGTAGTAGTTGAAATTATCGATGTAAAGAGTTAGGATTTTCCTAACTCTTTTTTTCGACAAAAACTGGCGTGCCTCCGGGGAAGATACATATATTGGAATTAATCTGGAGAGAAGTAATAATTATTTTGCTAAAATATAAAAAGTTTGATATAAATAATATAGGAAAAAATTAAACTAACATAAGAGGTGAATTTAGTGAGTAAAAATTTAAAAGTAGGTAAGATAGTAAATACTCATGGTTTAAAAGGTGAAGTCAAGGTTATCCCATTAACGGATGATATGAGAAGATTTGATGATTTAGAGCATGTTTTAATTGAAGATAAAGAAGTTGAGATAGAAAAGTGTAAATATCAAAAAGATAGAGTTATAGTTAAGCTTAAAGGAGTAGATAAAATAGAAGATGCAGAAAGACTTAAAGAAAAGTTTATGGAAGTAGAAAGAGAAAATGCAGTTGAACTTGAAGAGGATTGTTATTTCTTAGCTGATTTAAGAGAATGTACAGTTTTTGATACTGAAGGAAAAGAACTTGGTAAGATCTATGATGTTATACAGACTAAAAATAATGATGTATATTGGATTAGAAAACCAAAAGAGCTATTAATACCTGTATTAAAGAGTATAGTAGTGGATATAAATATAGATGAAAGAAAAATTACAATAAGACCAGTAGGAGAATGGATGGATGAAGATTAGTATTCTAACTCTATTCCCAGGAATGTTTGATATTTTTAATCATAGTATAATAGGGAAAGCTCAAGAAAAGGGATTAATATCAATTGATACTTTAAACATAAGAGATTATACATTAAATAAGCATAAAAAGGTTGATGATTATCCTTATGGTGGTGGTGCTGGTATGGTAATGGCAGCACAACCAGTTGTAGATTCTATAAGAGCTTGCAAAGAAAAAAATAATGGGAAAGTGATTTTTTTAGGACCAAAGGGTAAAACTTTTAATCAAAAAGTGGCAGAAGAGTTATCGAAAGAAGAAAATCTTATTTTTCTTTGTGGACACTATGAAGGTATAGATGAAAGAGCTTTTAAAGAAGTTGATATGGAAATTTCTCTAGGTGATTTTGTATTGACTGGTGGGGAAATGGCGGCTATTCCTGTTATTGATTCTATTTTAAGATTAGTACCAGGAGTATTAAATAAATCTGAAAGTCATGAAGATGAATCATTTTCTGAAGGATTACTTGAATATCCTCAATATACACGACCAGAAATTTTTGAGGGGGAAAGTGTTCCATCAGTATTATTATCAGGACATCATGAGAATATAAGAAAGTGGAGAAGACTTCAATCATTAGAGATAACAAAGGAAAGAAGACCGGATTTATATAAGGATATAGTACTTACAAAAGAAGATAAGAAATTATTAAATGGCAAAAAATAATAACTTGAAATATAAAAAAACTTATGTTACAATAACTTTTGTGCTAGTACGGGCGTTCCTCTGTCAAAGAATTTGTTAAGAGCGTCAATTATCAATTTAGGAGGGAATGCACAATGAACGAAATATTAAGAGCTATAGAAGCAGAACAAATGAGAAATGACTTACCAAACTTCAATGTTGGGGATAACGTTAAATTACACGTTAAAGTTAAAGAAGGTAACAGAGAAAGAATTCAAATGTTCGAAGGTACTGTTATTAAGAGACAAAACGGTGGTTTAAGAGAAACTTTCACAGTAAGAAGAGTTGCTTACGGTGTTGGAGTTGAAAGAACTTTCCCAGTTAACTCACCAATCATCGAAAAGATGGAAGTTACAAGAAGAGGTAAAGTAAGAAGAGCTAAGTTATTCTACTTAAGAGATAGAGTAGGTAAGGCTGCTAAAGTTAAGGAATTATTAACTAGATAATTTAAAGTTAATAAAGATATTAAGGGACTTAGTATTAAGTCCCTTTTTGTTTGCAATAATATAAGTGAGATTCTAAATTTTAATTTAGTTAACCGAACTTACAACTCTGAAGTTATGAAGAGTTGTTTCATATAAAAATAATTAGTAAAGATAAATAACATATAAGTAAAAAGGAGGATGAATTATGGCTACTATAAATTGGTTCCCGGGGCATATGAAAAAAACAAAAAGGGAAATACAAGATAATTTAAAACTTGTTGATGCTGTAATAGAAATTAGAGATGCTAGAATTCCTAGAAGTTCTGCAAATCCAGATATAGATAAACTTTGTGCAGGTAAGCCACGATTGATTTTATTAAATAAAAGTGATTTAACAGAAGCTAAGGTAACTAAAGATTGGATAAATACATTATCTAGTGAAACTGTTAAAGTTTTAGAAGTTAATTGTTTAAAAGGTCAAGGATTACAACAAATAAAACCAGCACTATTAGAGTTATTAAAAGAAAAACATGATAGAGCTAAAGCAAAAGGATTAGTTAAGTTCATGATGAGAGTAATGGTAGTTGGTGTTCCAAACTGTGGTAAATCTACATTTATAAATAAGATGGCAAGAAATAATATTGCTAAAACTGGAGATAGAGCTGGAGTTACAAAGAGTAAGCAATGGATAAAAACATCATTTGATATGGAAATGTTAGATACTCCAGGAGTATTATGGCCTAAATTTGAAGATGAGAGAACAGCTTTAAACCTAGCATTTACAGGTGCTATTAAGGATGAAATAATGGATATAGAAGAATTAGCATATAAGCTTGTTGAAAGACTTCAAGAATATTATCCAGATAGATTGATAGAAAGATTTGGAATTGAAGAAATACAAGAGAATCCATTAGATAACCTTGATGCTATTGCTAGAAAAAGAGGGTGTATAATGGCACGTAATGAAATTAATTATAATAGAATTGCTGTTATGCTTATTGATGAATTTAGAGGTGGAAAGCTTGGGAAAATTTCTTTAGAACGTCCAGACGATGTTTTTGATGAAGAAGAAGTAATAGTTAAGGAAGAAACTGAAAAAGAAAGAAAAAGAAGAATAAGAAAAGAAAAGAGAAACGAAAAGAAAAAGGAAAAAAGATAATGGATATATTAACTACAGATATTAGCAGTTTAAGTTTTAAAGTTGTTAAAGAAAAAGTAGATGAAATAAACATAAATGAAGCTTATAATTCTAAAGAGTTAATTGAAATTATAAATATATTAAAAAGTGATAAAAGAAAAAATATTAATAGTTTAGGTGATAAGCTTCAAAAATCTAAAGAGAAAATAGAAAATGAAATTAAAAGAGTTAGAAATATGTATAACTTTGATAAATCATTTGAGGGTTATAATATTATTGCAGGTGTAGATGAGGTTGGAAGAGGGCCTTTAGCAGGGCCTATAGTTTCATGTGCAGTAGTATTAGATTTAAATGTTATAGATGAAGATTTAATTTTATGGATTAATGATTCAAAAAAATTAAATGAAAGAAAAAGAGAAGAGTTAGCGTCTATAATAAAGGAAAAAGCATTAGCATATTATATAGCATCTCGTGATTCTAAAGAGATTGATGAAAGAGGAATAGGTGTTTGTAATAATGAAGTTTTTTTTGAAGCTTGTACTAACTTAAAAGTAAAGCCTGATTTAGTATTATCTGATGGATATACAGTAAAGGGGATACAAATTCCTAATAAATCTGTAATTAAAGGAGATACAAAGTCTGCATGTATTGCAGCTGCATCTATAGTAGCTAAAGTTTATAGAGATAATTTAATGAAGGAATATGCTGAAAAATATCCTTATTATGGGTTTGAAGAAAATGTTGGCTATGGAACCACAAAACATATAGAAGGAATAAAAGCATATGGTACTACAGAAATACATAGAATGTCATTTTTAACTAATATATTATCTAACAACTAGTAGTTATTAATAATTTAAGTTGATAATTTGAAGCTCATAAATAACTAATTTTAATTAATATAATCTGAATGCATCTTTTATGTGATTTACTTTAAAAGATGCATTTGTGTTATTGAAAACAACTTCAATAATATCATATCTAACATTGTAATTGTGATATTTTTTATATAATAAATAAATTTGAGATAATTTTATAATTTGTTTTTGTTTATAGTAGGTAACAGATTCTATTGGGTTTCCAAAGGAGTTTGTATACCTACTTTTTACTTCGCAAAAAATTATAAGATTATCTTTTCTACATATTATATCTATTTCACCATATCTATTTCTATAATTCATATCTAAAATATTATATTCATTATTAATAAGAAAATCACTAGCAAGAGTCTCACCATAATTTCCAATTGCTTTATTATACTTTTTCATATTTTCACCTCTAATAATAAGGATAGACTTTATGATTTTTTTTATTCATATTAGGTTAAAGAAGTAAATCTATGTCAATAATGAAAAAGGAAATATGGAAAAAAGGAAAGGGTTGATATAAGAAATGGCTTTAAAAATAACTAGTGCTACACATAGAGGTTTGGATGGAGTATTGATAAGTGTTGAAGTTGATATAACTAGGGGAATTCCCAGTTTCAGTATTGTTGGATTGCCAGATACATCAATTAAAGAATCTAAGGAAAGGGTTAGATTAGCAATAGTAAATAGTGGATATGAATTTCCGTTAGGTAGAATTACTATAAATTTAGCTCCGGCAGATGTAAAAAAAATAGGCAGCCTTTTAGATCTACCTATAGCACTTGGAATATTGATGGTATCAGGACAAATTGAAGAAAAGTCATTAGATGATTATATAGTGTTTGGAGAGCTTTCTTTAAATGGAGAATTAAAGGGGGTTAAAGGGGCGGTACCAATTATTTTTGAGGGTGATAATAAGAAAAAGCAAAATTTCATTTTTCCACTTGAAAATTTGAAAGAAATGAGAAGTTTTGTCTTAGGAAACTTTTTTCCTTTTAAAACATTAAATCAAGTAATATCATATATACAAAATGAAGATTTACTCCCATATAAGGGGGAAAAAAAGGAGAAAAATAAAGAGGTATTTGTTAATAGATTTGAAGATATAATGGGCCAATATACATCGAAAAAGGCTATGGAAATTGTAGCTGCTGGTAATCATAATATAATGTTATTTGGTTCTCCAGGTTCAGGTAAAACAATGTTGGCAAAAGCTCTGCCATCTATATTACCACCTATGACTATAGAAGAGCAACAAGAGGTAGCAAAAATATATAGTGTATCAGGATTGTGGGGTGATGGGTATGATATATCAAGGCCCTTTAGATCACCACATAATACTATAACCAAAACGGCATTAATTGGCGGTGGAAAGGATGTAAAAGCTGGAGAAATAACTTTAGCTCATAATGGTATTTTATTTTTAGATGAAATATTAGAATTTAAAAAAGAAGTATTAGAACTTTTAAGACAGCCTTTGGAAGATAAGAAAATCAATATTTCAAGATTAAAGGAAAGCTATACATTGCCCAGTAATTTTATATTAGTTGGAACTTTTAATCCATGTCCTTGTGGAAAGATGCTTGATTATGATTCAGGATCAACTTGCACGTGTACTGAATTAGAGAGGAGAAGATACATAAATAGAATGTCTAGAGCTCTTTTAGATAGAATTGATATATTAAATTTTGTTCCAAGAATAAAAGTAGATGAAATAGTTGGGAAAAAGGATAAAATTAATTCTGACAATATGCGACATAATGTAATTTTGGCAAGGGAAATTCAGAAAGAAAGATTTAAGGGAACAAAATATAAATATAACTCAGAGATTGTAGGAAAGGATGTATTGAATTTATGTAATATCAATAAAAGTGCAAAAAGAGTTTTAGAAGAGTATTATCGTAGATATGATATAACACTTAGAGGATATACTAAAATAATAAAAGTAGCTAGAACTATAGCAGATTTAGAGTGTAGTGTTGAAATTATGGACTATCATATTATTGAAGCTATAGGATTTAGAAAAAATGTTTTTGGCGAAATAATATAGAAAGGATTTAAGATATGGATAAGTATAAAATATGGTTTATATCACTAAAAATATCTGATTCATCCAAGATAAAGCTAATAGAAAAGTATAATAATGAAGAAAATATTTATAATAATATTGATAATATAGTTAAAGATAAATTGCTGTATAAAAATTTTCTAATGCAATTAAGTGTTAAAAATAATATAGAAGAAGAAAAATTAGAGGAATATTTATTTAAAAACAACATAAATTATGTAACATATTCTTCTAGTTTGTATCCTGAAAAGTTAAAATGTATTACAAATCCACCATATGTTATATTTTATAAGGGAGATATATCATTATTAGATTATAATATGGTCTCTATTGTTGGATCAAGAAAAAATACTAGTTATGGAGAACAGGTTACTAAGTTTATAACATCTGAATTATATAATATTTCATATGGTGTTGTAAGTGGTGTAGCTGCTGGAATAGACTCAATAGCACATAGAGAAATTTTAAGTAGGGGTGGAAAAACAATAGGAGTTTTAGGATGTGGGATAGATATTATATATCCAAGATTTAATAGATATTTATATGATAAAATTTCTGAAAAAGGTTTGTTAATATCAGAGTTTTTGCCTGGAACAAAACCAATGGCGTATAATTTTCCACGAAGAAATAGAATAATAAGTGGTTTAAGCAATGGGGTAATTGTTATAGAAGCATCAAGTAGAAGTGGATCACTAATAACTGTTGATTATGCATTAAATCAATCTAAAGATGTTATGGTGGTTCCGGGTCCGATTTTTAATGAATCTAGCAAGGGATGTAACTTGTTAATTCATCAAGGTGCACGTCCTTTTTTAGGAAAAGATGATTTATATGAGTTTCTTAATATAGTTAAAAAAGATAGTAAAAATAGTAGTAAAAATAGTATTAAAAAATGTTTGTTAGATGTAATAGGTAAAGAACCTATACATATAGATAAAATAATTGGAAGTGTAAATATTGACAGAATAGCTTTGTTTGAGTTATTATTTGAAATGCAAAATGAAAATGAAATTATTTGCCTACCGGGCAATTATTACGTAAAGATTAGTTAGAATTTTAGGGGGGTAAAAGCTCCTAAGAGATAAATAGGAGTTGATGGTATGGGTCAGAATCTTGTTATTGTAGAGTCACCTGCAAAAGCAAAGACAATTAGTAAATATTTAGGGAAAAATTATACAGTTGAAGCCTCAATGGGGCATGTTAGAGATTTACCTAAAAGTAAATTAGGTGTTGATATAGAGGATAATTTTAATCCAAAATATATAACTATTAGAGGCAAAGGTGAATTAATAACTAAATTAAAAAAAGCTGCTAAAAAAGCAGATAAAATTTATCTTGCAACCGACCCCGATAGAGAGGGAGAGGCTATATCTTGGCACTTAGCAAATATATTAAAAATTTCAGAAAATGAAACATGTAGAATAGTATTTAATGAAATAACTAAAGGTGCTGTAAAAGAATCTATAAAAGGAGCAAGAAAAATAAACTTAAATTTAGTTGATGCGCAACAGGCAAGAAGAGTATTAGATAGACTTGTTGGATATGAAATAAGTCCTATACTTTGGAAAAATGTTAAATGGGGACTAAGTGCTGGAAGAGTTCAATCAGCTGCATTAAAGCTTATTTGTGATAAAGAGGAAGAAATAAAAGCTTTTGAACCAAAAGAATATTGGACAGTAGATTGTGTTTTAAAGAAGGAAAGAAAAAAATTCCCAATAAAATTAACAAAGTATAAAAATAAAAAAATAGAGATATCAACAGAAGAAGAAGCTAAGAAAATAATAAGTGAATTAGAAGAAAATGATTATAGAATAGATAAAGTTAAAAAGGGTAATAGATTGAAAAATCCATTGCCACCATTTACAACAAGTACTTTGCAACAAGAGGCTTCTAAAAAACTTAATTTTATGACTAAAAGAACTATGTCTATAGCTCAAGCTCTTTATGAAGGGGTTGATATAAAAGGATATGGTACAGTAGGTTTAATAACTTATATGAGAACTGACTCTGTAAGAATTTCTGAAGAAGCACAAGAAAAAGCTATTGACTTTATAAAAGAAAGCTACGGAAATGAGTATGTTCCAGAAAATCCGAGAGTATATAAAGGAAAGAAAAATATACAAGATGCTCATGAAGCTATAAGACCTTCTCATATAGAAATAACTCCAGAAATAGCAAAAGCAAGTTTATCAGCAGAGCAATATAAGTTATATAGTTTAATATGGAAGAGATTTATTGCAAGTCAAATGGCATCATGTTCATTAAATACAAATAGTATTGATATAGTAAATGGAGAATATTCATTTAAAGCATCTGGTTCAACTATTAAGTTTGATGGTTTTATGAAAGTTTATGATTATACAACAGAAGATGATGATAATGATGTAACATTACCATTGTTAGATGAAGGTGAAATATTATTACCTGCATCTGTAGAAGATAAGCAACATTTTACTCAGCCACCAGCAAGATATACAGAAGCATCATTTGTAAAATTACTTGAAGAAAAAGGAATAGGAAGACCAAGTACTTACGTTCCAACAATATCTACATTATTAAGTAGAGATTATGTTTCAAGAGAAAAGAAAAATTTAATACCTACAGAATTAGGTTTTATAGTTAATAATATAATGTCAGATTATTTTAAACAAATAGTGGATGTAGATTTTACAGCAGATATGGAAAGAAAGCTTGATTATATTGAAGAAGGGAGCGAAGAATGGAAAGAAGTAGTTGGTGAATTCTTTGCACCACTTAAAGTAGCTATAGATAAAGCTGAAAAAGAAATTTCAAAAGTTGTAATTGAAGATAAAGTAAGTGATGTTCCATGTGATAAATGTGGGAGAATGATGGTTATAAAACGTGGAAGATATGGAACTTTCCTAGCATGTCCAGGATATCCTGAATGTCATAATGCTAAACCGATTGTTGAGGAGATAGATGTTCCATGTCCAAAGTGTGGAGGAAAAATATTAGCTAAGAGAAGCAAAAAAGGAAAGAAATTCTTTGGATGCTCTAATTATCCAAATTGTGATTTTGTAAGTTGGAATGAGCCTATAAAAGAGCCATGTTCAAAATGTGGTAACTATATGACTATTAAGTATTCAAAAACTAAAGGCAAATATGCTATATGTTCAAATACTGAATGTGGAAATACAATGCCTTTAAAAGATAACACTGAAAAGAAGGATGATAAGTAAATGAATATTTCCCATGGGCTTTGTCGAAAGAGTGTAAAAATTGTTGTAAAAAAAAGTCTTATATGATAGTATAAGATTAAGAAGTGATATCTTAAAATTTTGACAATTTTGAAAATTAACAATTTAATGATAAAGCTTATGATGGGGGGAGTATTTAGTTGTCATCATTATTAAATAAAACTAGGAGATTAAATAAAATATTACAAAAGGGTGGTGCAGACCCAGTAGTATTTGATGATATATGCAAACTTTTGAGTGAAGTTTTAGCATGTAATGTATATATAATTAGTAGAAAGGGAAAAGTTTTAGGACATACTTTTTCAATAGATTTTGAGTGTGGAATAATGAAAAAGTATGTTTTAGAAGAAGGGAGATTCCCATTAGGTTATAATGAAGGTTTATTAAAGATTACAGAAACTTTAGCAAACTCTAAGAGCAATGGTAATTGTGTATTTAAAGGAGAGGGCGTTTGTGAAGTCTCTAATAAAATATCTACTATAGTACCTATTATAGGTAATCGTGAAAGAATGGGAACATTACTTTTAGCAAGATTTGGAGAAGAATTTACAGATGAAGATTTAGTGTTAGCAGAACATAGCGCAACTATAGTTGGGATGGAAATGTTAAGAGCTAAACAAGATGAATTAGAAGAGGAAGCAAGAAAAAAGGCTGTAGTACAATTAGCTATTGGTACTTTATCTTATTCAGAATTAGAGGCTGTAGAGCATATATTCAATGAACTAGAAGGAAATGAGGGATTATTAGTTGCATCTAAGATTGCAGATAAGGTTGGAATAACAAGAAGTGTTATTGTAAATGCTTTAAGAAAGTTTGAAAGTGCTGGTGTAATTGAGTCAAGATCTTTAGGGATGAAGGGAACTCATATTAAGATTTTAAATGAAAAATTAGTAGAAGAATTAAAGAAGATAAGATAAAAATAAGCTATACAAAAAGTATAGCTTATTTTGTGTATAATAGAGATTTATAATATAAAAAGAAGTAGCTAAATAAAATAAACAACAATTTAATTAGTTTTATATTTTTAAATTAGGATATAATATATAGTGAATATTTTGAATCATGTAAAAGTGTTAGTATTTAATGAGTTTTTTATTTTAATAATATATAATAAATTTATAGTTTTATGACGTTAAATATAAAATATACAAAAAATATGTTGCTAGGATATAAAGCTTATGATATACTAACCTAGGTAAATAAATACACACACAGCCCAATTTATAAAGTTGGTGCCCAATTTTGGGAAGCTTTATAAGAATGAAGGTTGTGGAGGAAAAACCAGGAGGTAACAAAATGTCAGTAATATCAATGAAACAATTATTAGAAGCAGGCGTTCACTTTGGACACCAAACAAGAAGATGGAACCCTAAGATGGCTCCATATATATTCACAGAAAGAAATGGAATATATATAATAGATCTTCAAAAGACAGTTAAGAAGGTAGAAGAAGCTTATAACTTCATTAGAGAAGTATCAACTGAAGGAAAAGACATTCTTTTCGTTGGAACTAAGAAACAAGCTCAAGAAGCTATTCAAGAAGAAGCTGTAAGATCAAACATGCATTTCGTAAACAACAGATGGTTAGGTGGTATGTTAACTAACTTCAAAACTATCAAAACTAGAATTAAGAGATTAGAAGAATTACAACAAATGGAACAAGATGGAACATTTGATGTTTTACCTAAGAAAGAAGTAATCAAGTTAAAAGGCGAAATGGAAAAATTACAAACTAACCTTGGAGGTATCACTAACTTAGATGTTAACAATATCGGAGCTATGTTTGTAGTTGACCCAAGAAAAGAAAAGAACGCTATATCAGAAGCTAAAATATTAGGAATCCCAGTAGTAGCTATCGTTGATACTAACTGTGACCCAGAAGAAGTTGATTACGTAATTCCAGGAAACGACGATGCTATCAGAGCTGTTAAATTAATAACTGCTAAATTAGCTGATGGAATTATCGAAGGAAGACAAGGCGAACAATTAGCTGAATAATAATTTTAAGAGGTAGGTGAGGGAAACTTCATTTACCTTTTAACCTAAAATATGGTTTACATTTAATGTTAAGGAGGAATTTAATAATGATAACTGCTAAATCAGTTAAAGAATTAAGAGAAATGACTGGTGCAGGAATGATGGACTGCAAAAAGGCTTTAGTTGAAACTGAAGGAAATATAGAAAAAGCTGTTGAATTTTTAAGAGAAAAGGGATTAGCTGCTGCTGCTAAAAAAGCTGGTAGAGTTGCTGCTGAAGGTATCGTTAAGACTTTCGTTTCAGCTGATAAGAAAACTGCTGCTATGGTAGAAGTTAACTGTGAAACTGACTTCGTTGCTGCTAACGAAGAATTCGTTTCATTCGCAACAAAAGTTGCAGAAATGGCTGCTAACACTTCAGCTACAACAGTTGAAGAATTAGTTGCTGAAAAATTTGATGGTGAATCTACTGTAACTGAAGCTTTAACAGCTTTGATCGCAAAATTAGGCGAAAACATGACAGTAAGAAGATTTGTTAAATTCAACATAGAAAACGGAGCGATAGCTAGCTACATCCACGGTGGCGGAAGAATTGGAGTTATGGTTGAAGTTGCTAGTGAATCTACAGATGTTGCTGCTTTAGAAGAAGTTGCTAAAGAAGTTTGTATGCAAGTTGCTGCAGCAAATCCTTTATTCTTAAGCAGAGAACAAGTAGATAATGAAGCTTTAGAAAAAGAAAAAGAAATATACAGAGTTCAAGCATTAAATGAAGGAAAACCAGAAAATATCGTTGAAAAAATGGTAATGGGAAGAATTCAAAAGTACTACAAAGAAGTTTGTCTTTTAGATCAAGCATGGGTTAAAGATGGAGATAAGTCAATATCTAAATTCTTAGAAGAAAAATCTAAAGAAGTTGGTTCTCCAATAACTGTTACAAGATACGCTAGATTCGAAAGAGGAGAAGGTATCGAAAAAGTTGAAGAAGACTTCGCTGCAGAAGTTGCTAAGACTATGGGTATGTAATATCAAGAGAACACTTTGGTGTTCTCTTTTTTTAAGGAAAAGAGTACATATATAGCAGGAGGGATTACAATGGCAAATATTGAATATAAGAGAGTAATGTTAAAGATATCAGGTGAAGCTTTATCAGGGGCAAATGGATTTGGATTTGACTTTGATATAGTAGGAAGAATTGCAAGAGAAGTTAAAACTTTAGTAGATATGGATGTTGAAGTTGGTTTAGTTGTAGGTGGTGGAAACATATGGAGAGGTAGAACTGGTGAAGGTATGGACAGAACTACAGCAGATCATATGGGAATGTTAGCTACTTGTATAAATGCATTAGCACTTCAAGATGCTTTAGAAGGTATAGGAGTTAAAACAAGAGTACAAACTGCTATAGAAATGAAGGAAATAGCTGAACCTTTTATAAGAAGAAGAGCTGTTAGACACTTAGAAAAGGGAAGAGTTGTAATTTTCGGGGCTGGTTCAGGAAATCCATATTTCTCAACTGATACAGCTGCAGCATTAAGAGCTGCTGAAATAGAAGCAGATGTAATTTTACTTGCTAAAAATGTTGATGGTGTATATGATAAAGATCCAAATAAGTTTTCAGATGCTAAAAAATATGATAAACTAACATATATGGAAGTAATCGAACAAGGATTACAGGTAATGGATACAACAGCAACTACATTATGTATGGATAATAACATTCCAATATTAGTTTTTGGTATTAGTGAAGAAGGTAATATCAAAAAAGTAATGGAAGGAGAAAAAATAGGTACAATAGTATCTAAATAATAAGGAGGATTATATGATAAAAGAATTATTAAATACAGCAGAGTCTAAAATGCAAAAGACTATTTCTGTTTTAACTTCAGATTTAACAACATTAAAAGCTGGTAGAGCTAATCCAAAGATGCTTGATAGAATACAAGTAGAAGCATATGGCGGATTATGTCCAATTGAGCAAGTTGGTAATATTTCTGCTCCAGAGCCAAGAATGTTAGTTATAACTCCTTGGGATAAGTCATTATTAAAGGAGATTGAAAAAGCAATTTTAAAATCTGACTTAGGAATTAATCCATCTAATGATGGATCTATAATCAGATTATTAGTTCCTGAATTAACAGAAGAAACAAGAAAGAATCTTGTAAAGAATGTTAAAAAGTTAGGTGAAGATGCTAAGGTAGCAATTAGATCTATAAGAAGAGATGCCAATGAAAAGATTAAGGCATTAAAAAAGGATGGACATATTTCAGAAGATGAAGTTAAAAAAGGTGAAGAGGCTGTTCAAAAGAAGACAGATCAATTTGTAAAAGAAATAGATTCACTTGTTGTAGCTAAGGAAAAAGAGATTATGTCAATTTAAAACCTGCTATTTAGCAGGTTTTTTTATTAAATCAAATATTAGATTTTAACTAATACTTTAATTAATAAAGAATACTTTAGCATATGGGTTTTATATAAAGTAAATTGGAGGCAGGGAAACAATGTTTAGTTTTTTTAAAGCTACTAAAAATAATGAAGAATTAGATATAGAATTAGATGAAAAAAATATTCCTCAACATGTAGCAATAATTATGGATGGAAATGGAAGATGGGCAAAAAAAAGAAATATGCCTAGAAGTATGGGACATAAAGCTGGAGTTGAAACTATTAGAAGAATAGTAAAGGAAGCTGATAGGTTAGGAATAAAATTTATTACCTTATATGCATTTTCAACTGAAAATTGGAAAAGACCAAAGGATGAGGTTAATGCTTTAATGAAATTATTAGTTCAGTATTTAAAGAGTGAAGTTGGAGAACTTCATAAGAATGGAGTTATATTAAGGGTTTTAGGTGATATAAGTGAACTTCAAGAGGAATGTAGAAAAGAAATTGAAGATTCTATAGAGTTAACAAAAAATAATACAGGATTAGTATTAAATGTTGCCTTCAATTATGGAGGAAGAGATGAAATAGTAAGAGCTGTGAAAAATATAGTTACAGATATTGAAAATGGGAATATAAATAAGAATGATATTACAAAGGAAAGATTTTCAGAATATTTATATACAAAAAATTGCCCAGATCCAGACTTAATAATAAGACCTTCAGGCGAACAAAGAATAAGTAACTTCTTATTATGGCAGTGTGCATATTCAGAATTTTGGTATTCAAATGTGAATTGGCCTGATTTTAGCGAAAAAGATTTACAACAGGCAATATATGATTATCAAAATAGAGATAGAAGATATGGTGGAGTATAGTTAAAGGAGGTTAGATGTTTGAAAGTAAATAGTAGATATTTAGGAGCTGTTGTACTTGCTCCATTATTGATTTTTGTACTTTTAGGTGGATTACCATTAAAGTTATTTACTATAGCATTATCTGTATGTGGATTATATGAGTTTTATAATGCATTAAAGACAAAGGAAATAAAAAGTATTCCTATAATTAGTTATATATTACTTGTTATTTATTATGCATTTAATAATGATTTTGAGAAGATGATGTATATTTTAGTTATAGCAATGGTAATAGCATTAATAATACCTATAATTGATTTGAAGTATTCTTTTGTAGATGTAGCTATAACCTTTTTAGGATTTATTTATGTTGTAATATTATTCAGTTTTATTCCATTAGTTAATAGAAAAGTTGGTGGAGAATATTTAGTATGGTTAATATTTATTGGATCATGGCTTTCTGATACAGTAGCTTACTATTTTGGAAGATTTTTAGGTAAGCATAAACTTTCTCCAAAAGTAAGTCCTAAGAAAACTATTGAAGGATCAATTGGGGGATTTTTAGGTTCTACTATTGGATGTGGATTGTTTGGGATTGCAGTTAGTGCATATGTTCCACAGGTAAATATAATTCATTTCTTCTTAATAGGAGCATTATGTGGAATAATGGGGCAATTTGGGGATTTAGTTGCATCATCTATTAAAAGATTTGTTGGATTAAAAGATTACAGTAATCTTATTCCAGGACATGGTGGTATATTAGATAGATTTGATTCAATTTTGTTTAATGCAGTAGTTGTTTTTTACTACTTAACATTTATAGTAGGAATTTAATAAGTAGGGTACAATAGTTTAACTGTTGTATCCTTTTTGCTTTATAATTGAAATATAGTCTAAATTATAAGTTATATTAATAAATTAATAATGTAATATGTTGAAAGATTAATTTAAAATAGGAGAGGAAAATGAGGTTATATAATGGATATAAAAAACATTATCAATATAAGACATTAGTTTATTTATTATTTTTATTATTAATATTTGTAATTTTAACATTTATAATAAAAAATTATTTTAAGCCTTTCATGACTATTTTAGTTTTGATAGTTATATCAACACCAGTATATGATATTATAAAAAAGATAGTTAATAAAAAAGAGATTGCTGGAGCACTAACTATTTTAATAATAAATATATTATTATTTTGTTTTATATTTTATTTTGGAAACTCTATAATAGACTTAGTACAAAGTTTTTATGTTGAGCATATAGATGGAATAAAAGAATTTATAGAAAATATTGGTGAAGTATTTAATATTGATATGGAAAAAATTATAACAAATAATTCACATAGTTTAACTTCTTTAACTTTTAAAAGTGGATTAGCAGTAACAGGACAAAGTATTTTGTCTTATATAATTGCAAATATCTGTGTGTATTTTGTTTTAGTTGATAAAAAATTGTTTTTAAGATTATTAAATTGTTTATTACCTTATGATATTGTAGATACTATAAGGGTGAAAAAGAATAATTTGAGAGAAGTAGTAAAAATTGAATTACAATTGGTAATTATGTGTATGATTATTACTATTATAGGATTTAAAATTTTAAGAATTCCTAGTGCTATATTTTTAGGATTTATATGTGGTATGTTAGATATATTACCATATGTGGGAACTATAATTGTATTTATTCCAATTATAATATACAATATAATAATGAAAGAATACTTACTAGTAGTTGGATTAATAGCGTTATATTTGTTATTGCAAGTAATAAGAGAAATATTAGAACTTAAGTTTCTTAGTTCTAAATTAGATATTCACCCGTTAGTAGTAATGCTTTCAATGTATATAGGTGCAGAAGTATTTGGAATAATAGGGTTATTAATAGGGCCTATATACTGTTTAATTGCAAAAGATATAATATATGAAGGAACATTATAGGAGGTATTAATGAAAAATATTTCGATTTTAGGGGCAACGGGTTCTATAGGAACGCAGACTCTAGATGTAATAAGAAATTCAGATGAGAAAATTAATCTTATAGGAATTACAGCAAATTCTTCAGTTGATAAGATTAAAGAAATAATAGGAGAGTTTGAGCCTAAATATGTAGCAATGATGGATGAAAATTCTTCAAAGATTATTGAAGAGTTTTGTAATAAGGAATATCCTAATATACAAGTTTTTAGTGGTATAGATGGATTAGTTAAAATTGCAACCTTAGAAGAAATTGATACTGTAGTTACATCTGTTGTGGGAATGATAGGTTTAAAACCTACAATAGCAGCAATAGAGGCAAAAAAGGATATAGCTTTAGCTAATAAGGAAACATTAGTTGTTGCTGGAGAACTTGTTATGAATAAGGCAAAGGAAAATAACGTAAAAATATTGCCTGTAGATTCAGAACATAGTGCTATATTTCAAAGTTTAAGTGGATATAAAAATAAAGATATAAATAAGATATTATTAACTGCATCTGGGGGGCCATTTAGAGGGAAAACTATTGAAGATTTAAAAGATGTAACAGTTAAAGAAGCACTTAAACATCCAAAATGGAATATGGGGCAAAAAATTTCTATAGATTCAGCTACATTAATGAATAAAGGTTTAGAAGTTATAGAAGCTCATTTTTTATTTGATTGTGATTATGATAATATTGAAGTTATTGTTCATCCACAAAGTATAATTCATTCTATGGTTGAATATAAAGATGCTAGTGTTATTGCACAGTTAGGTTCTCCAGATATGAGACTACCTATTCAATATGCATTAAACTATCCAGAAAGAAAAGGTATGATAGCAAAGCAAGTTAACTTTTATGAATTAGGTGCATTAACATTTGAAAAACCAGATTTAGGAACATTTAAATGTTTAAGATTTGCATATGAAGCAGGTAAAATAGGAGGGCTTGCTCCTACCATATTAAATGGTGCAAATGAAGAAGCTGTAGCCTTATTATTAAAAGAAAAAATAAAGTTCTTACAAATTGCAGAAATAATAGAAGAATGTATGAGCGTATTTAAAGAAAATTATTATGATGAATTAACTTTAGATAATATTATAGAGTTAGATAAAAAGGTTAGAGAGTATATAAGAACTAAATTGGAGTTAGGAGTGAAGTAAGTGTATATTATAATGGCAATATTGGGCTTTAGTTTATTAATAATTGTTCATGAATTAGGACACTTTATTATGGCTAAGGCTAATGGAATAAAAGTAGAAGAGTTTTCAATTGGTATGGGACCTGAGATTCTTTCTAAAAAAGGGAAGGAAACTCAATATTCATTAAGGTTATTTCCTATTGGAGGATATGTAAAGATGCTTGGTGAAGAAGAGGCTAGTGATGATGAAAGAAGTTTTTCTAGCAAATCACCATTAAGAAGAATTAGTGTTATAATAGCTGGTGTTACAATGAACGTTATATTTGCAATTATTGCATTTGCAATTATAATAAGTAATAGGGGATATTCAGAACCAGTAATAAGTAAATTAGTTGAAAACTCTGCAGCTATTGAATCAGGTTTAGAGGTTGGAGATAGAATATTAAGTATAGATGGGTCAAAGGTATTTACTACTACTGATGTTTCAATGGGAATTCAAATGTCAAAAGGTGGTTCAGTAGATTTAGTAGTAGATAGAAATGGAAATAAAGAAAATATTACTGTAACACCAAAATTAGTTGAGGAAAATGGGAGTCAAATATATCAAGTAGGACTTTATTATACACTTGTTGAAAAGCCAACAATAATTCAATCAATTAAAGAGTCATTTAATGAAACTATTTCATTAGTAACTCAAACATATAAGAGTTTAGCAATGATGGTTACAGGTAAAGTAAACTTTAAGACAGATGTTGGTGGACCAGTTACAATAATAAAAATGTCAACAGAGGTTGCTAAGAGTGGTTTAATATCATTAACATACTTCCTAGGATTTCTTAGTATTAATTTAGCAGTATTTAATTTATTACCTTTCCCTGCCTTAGATGGAGGATGGACAGTTATTTTATTAATTGAACTTATAACAAGAAGAAAAGTTCCAGATAAAATAGTTGGAGTATTAAATTATGTAGGGTTTATGGTATTAATAGGATTTATGATACTAGTAACATTAAAGGATATATTATTCCCTATTAGTTTATAGGAGTGGAAAAATGGAAAGAAAATTTACTAGAAAAGTTAAGGTTGGATCAGTTTATATTGGTGGAGATTCACCAGTTTCGATTCAATCTATGACTAATACAGATACAAGAGATGTAGAAGCTACATTAGATCAAATAAGATCTCTTCATATAGCAGGTTGTGAAATAATAAGATGTGCTGTTCCTGATATGGAAGCAGCTGAAGCAATAAAGGATATTTGTGCAGGTTCTCCAATGCCTGTGGTTGCAGATATACATTTCGATTATAGATTAGCATTGAAGTGTGTTGAAAATGGAATTAGTGCAATTAGAATTAATCCAGGTAATATTGGAAGCGTAGAGAGAGTAAAAGCTGTTACAGAGGCTTGTAAAGCTAAAAATATTCCAATAAGAATAGGTGTAAATTCTGGTTCTTTAGAAAAAGATATATTAGAGAGAGAGGGTAAACCAACTGCTAAAGGGCTTGTTGAATCGGCATTAAGGCATGTTAAGATATTAGAAGAGTTAGATTTTTATGATATAGTTATTTCAATCAAATCTTCGGATGTTCCTATGATGATTGAAGCTTATAGATTAATGAGTAGTAAATGCAATTATCCTCTTCATTTAGGAGTTACTGAATCAGGTACTGTTTTTAGAGGAACTATAAAATCAACACTTGGAATAGGAACTTTATTAGCAGAAGGAATAGGAGATACTATAAGAGTATCTTTAACTAGTGATCCAATAGAAGAGATTAAAGTAGCAAAGGAAATGTTAATTGCTTTAGGTTTAAAAAAGCAAGGAATGACATTTGTATCTTGTCCAACTTGTGGAAGAACTCAAATTAATCTTATAAAGATTGCTGAAGAGGTTGAAAAGAGACTTGAGAACTGTAATAAAAATATTAAAGTTGCAGTAATGGGATGTGTTGTAAATGGTCCTGGAGAAGCAAGGGAAGCAGATATTGGTATTGCAGGTGGAAAAGGTGAAGGATTAATATTCAAAAAGGGTGAAATAATCAAAAAGGTTAAAGAAGAAGATCTTATTGAAGAATTAATGAAAGAAATAGAAAACTTGTAAAAAATGTAAGTTCCTCCGGGGTTAATCCAAATATTGGATTAACCCCGGAGATATTTTTATAGTCTTAAAAATGTGTTGACTTTATTCGACAAATAAGTATATAATGACTTCGAGAAAACTAGTCCTTTAAACTTAATCCAGAGAGATTAAAAAGGTCGGATATTGTACGACAGATAAAGTTTTAGATATTATAATAATATAATCTATAATATTATTTATAGTAATATCTAATTTTAAGTAGTAACGACCTTTCTATATTAAGGAAAGGGCGTTTTTTTATAACTTAGGCACTGGTTTTTAAATTTTATGTTTAAGGAGATTTAAAAATGGAAGCAAAATTAAATATGGAGACAAAGTTTACTAAAGAAGATCATGATTATGCATTAACTCATGTACATAGTAAGGATAAAAAGGGATTCTTTTCAATGTTCGTTGTTATGCTTGGATTTACATTCTTCTCAGCTAGTATGTTAACTGGAGGAAACTTAGGGACAGGCTTATCATTAAGGGAGTTTTTCATAGCAGTATTTTTAGGAAACTTAATTTTAGCGTGTTATACAGGATTACTAGCATATATAGGAGCAGATACAGGACTTTCGATGCACTTACTTGCTAGATACTCATTTGGTGAAAAAGGTTCATATGTTGCATCATTTGTAACTAGTATTACACAAATAGGATGGTTTGGTGTTGGAATAGCTATGTTTGCAATACCAGTGGCAAATAGATTTAATATAAACTTATATTTATTAGTAGCAATAACAGGATTATTAATGACAGCAACAGCTTATTTTGGAATGAAGTCTTTAACAATATTAAGTGCAATAGCAGTACCAGCAATTGCAATACTAGGTAGTACATCAGCAATAATGGCAACTAATTCTGTTGGGGGAGTTCAAGGTTTAATGAATATAGAACCAACTACTAAAATGACATTAGTAACAGCAGTAACTTTATGTGTTGGTTCATTTATAAGTGGAGGAACGGCAACTCCAGACTTTGCTAGGTTCTCAAAAGATAAAAAAATAGCAGTAGGTACAACAGTAGTAGCTTTCTTTATAGGAAATTCTTTAATGTTCTTATTTGGAGCAGTTGGAGCAATGGTTACAGGGAATTCTGATATAGCAGATGTAATGTTCTCACAGGGATTAGTAATACCAGCAATATTAGTTTTAGGATTAAATATTTGGACAACTAATGATAATGCAATTTATACAGCAGGCCTTGGGTTATCAAATATAACTAAGTTACCTAAAAAGCAAATGGTAATTATAGGTGGACTTATAGGAACACTAGGAGCAATATGGTTAAACAATAACTTTACAGCATTCTTAACTTTCTTAAATTCAATGTTACCTCCAGTTGGTGGAATAATAATAGCAGATTACTTCTTTATAAATAAGAGAAAGTATGATAACATTGAAAAAGCGAAATTTAAAAGCGTAAATTGGATAGCAATAGTAGCTTTCTTAACAGGATTTATTGTTGCAAATGTTATAACAGTTGGAGTTATAGCTGTAAATGCAATATTAACAACAATGGTAGTTTACATAGTAGGAATAAAAATAATTGATAAATAAGGTGATGATAATATGTTAATTAAAAATATAAGACTTTTAGATAGAGAAGGATTATTTGACATAAGAATAGTAGATGGAAAATTTGCTGAAATAGCAGAAAATTTAGAAATAGTAAATAATGAAGAAGTTATAGAAGGAAATGGGGCTTTAGCTTCTGCTCCTTTTATAGAACCACACATACATTTAGATACTACTTTAACTGCAGGAGAGCCAGAGTGGAATAAAAGTGGAACTCTTTTTGAAGGGATAGAAAGATGGTCTCAAAGAAAAGAATTCTTAACTAAGGAAGATGTTAAAACTAGAGCTAAAAAAGCAATAGAATGGCAAGTAGCTAATGGAATTCAATTTATAAGAACTCATGTTGATGTTACTGATGAGAGCTTAGTTGCATTAAAAGCAATGTTAGAAGTAAGAGAAGAAGTTAAGGATTATGTTACATTACAAATTGTAGCTTTCCCTCAAGAAGGAATACTTTCTTACCCTAATGGATTAGAGTTAATAGAAGAAGCTATAAAATTAGGAGCAGATGTAATAGGGGCTATACCTCACTTTGAATTTACAAGAGAGTATGGAGTAGAATCTATTAATAAAATATTTGAACTAGCTAAAAAGTATGATGTATTAGTAGATGTTCATTGTGATGAAATAGATGATGAGCAATCAAGATTTTTAGAAGTAGTAGCTACAAGAGCTTTAGAAACTGGACTTAAAAATAAGGTAACAGCTAGCCATACTACAGCAATGGGATCATATAATGATGCATATACATATAAGTTATTTAGATTATTAAAGATGTCAGGGATAAATTTTGTTTCAAATCCTTTAGTTAATACTCATCTTCAAGGAAGATTTGATACATATCCTAAGAGAAGGGGTATTACAAGGGTTAAGGAATTAAATGAAGCTGGAATTAATGTTTCATTTGGACATGATGATATATTTGACCCATGGTATCCGATGGGAACAGGAAATATGCTAGAAGTAGTTCATTTTGGATTACATGTATGCCAAATGATGGGCTATGGTGATATAAATGAGTCATTAAAGTTTATATCAACTAATAGTGCTAGAACTTTAAATATTGAAGATAAATATGGAATAGAAATAGGAAAACCAGGTAATTTAATATTATTAAATGCTGAAAGTGGTTATGATGCTGTTAGAAGAAGAGCTGAGGTTTTATATTCAATAAGAGAAGGAAGGGTTATAGCTAAAACTATACCAAGTAAGTCATTTATAAGTGTCAATGAAGAGAAAGAAGTAACATTTAAAAGATAGTAGAAATAAAAAAGATGAATTATTTTATTCATCTTTTTTATTATATTTAAATTTAAGATAGAATTGATGAGCATGAAATTAAGCTAATACGTTCAGCAATAGAATTTAATGATTTAGATTCAGATCAAATATTAACTTTTATGTGCTTTAAGGAAGGGATATAAGATAAATGAATGTAATAATTTAAGAAAATAACTATTTAGAAAAGTTTTTTAGTAATAATAAAACTTATATTAGTTACATATAGCTATGTTTTGGTGTATTATAAAAAAAGAAATAAATTTATATAGTACTTACTACAGTGATTGGAGCAAAATATGAAAGTAAATATGTTTATACCAAAATATATGTTAACTTTTAAATGTATTGGTTCAGCTTACATAGATACATGTTGTGCAGGTTGGGATATAAATATAGATGAAGATACATATAAAAAATATACTAATTGTACTGGAGAACTTAAAGAATTAGTACAAGGAAAAATTAGGAAAAATAAAAATAGCTATGATTATCTAAATAAGGGATTTATGATACTAAAAGAGGGAAATAAATGTCCATTTTTAAATGATAATTTACTTTGCGATATTCATGGTGGAGTTGGGGAAGAAAATTTATGTATAACATGCAAAAGGTTTCCTAGGATATATAATATTATAGATGATATATATGAAAAATCGGGATTAGCATCGTGTCCAGAAATATGCACTAAGGCATTTTTAAATAAAGATAAAATGGAATTTATTGAAATTGAAGAAGATGTGGATGAAAGTGCTATTGAAATAAGAAGAATAATTGATACTGAAGTTTTTGAGGGAAGTGATAATTTACTTCAATATTTTTGGGATATAAGAATAAATTCTATAAATATAATACAAAATAGGGATTTTTCTATTGAAGAAAGATTAGGTATATTGAAGTCTTTTTATAATAAAAGATAGTGTAAAGTTTCGTATGAAAAAATAGCCTATGGCTAATTTTTAATAATAATTAAAAAATAACGTTGTAATATCAACTAAAATTTAAAAATTGGATATGACAAAAAGACCTTCGGTATCGGAGGCAAAAATAAA
>NZ_JAPFDR010000109.1 GCF_026168755.1 Clostridium sp.
ATGCACTTTAATACAGATAATATCCATATTCACATTGCAAGTGTAGAATTAAATCCTACAAGATATACTAAGGAAGATGGATTTATGCAATATAAAAATCTATATAGAATGAAGAGTAAATTTGCTAATACTATTATTGATAGGAGTAATGAGCAAAAGAAAATTAATGATATTATGAGAAATAATATTATTAATGGTAAGAAAGAAATATCTTTTAATAAAGATATAGAAATGAAGAGATTAGTAACAGAGATAATAAAAAAATTACCTGAAGATAAAAGACAATGGCAGTATGGATATAATTCTCTTCATGAAGTTAAACCGTTATTAGATGAATTAACTTCTTACTATATAAAAAATTATAAGAAAGATGATTTTGAAGAATTAATTAAAAGTTTAGATGCTGAGGAAGAATATTTAAAGGAAGTCTATGGGGAAGGAGAAAAGCATTTTTATAAAAATTATAAGAAAAATAAGATAGATGAATTATATTATAGAATGGGAAATGCACTTCTTAGAGAAATAAAAACTGAAGTTATTAAGAAAAATGATAATAAAAGTTTTATAAAAAATTATTCATATACCAATTTAGTATTAACGGCAAAAGATATAAAAAGGTTAAAGAAAGTATTTGATAAAGACTTTGAAAAAATAAAAAATGAATTAGCTTATGAGAGATTACAAAGAGAAATTGAATATTCTCATTCTATGTAAACTTTAAGGGTGGTGAGGAATTATGTTTAACAATTTAGGAATAGTAATAGAAGCATTAAGTGATACTGAATTAAAAGTATATAATAGTGTTGAAAAAAAAGATGTTATAGTTAAAGCTTCAAAAGATTATGTATCATCAATAAAGGCAGAGTTAAATGATGAAGATGGAGAAACAATGATCGTTGAGTATGATTTAGAAACTAAAGTTGTAAATGAAAATATTGTAGATTAGCACCAGGTAAAATACCTGGTGTTTTATTATTAAATTTTTTAGGAAAGGAGAAAGAAAAAATGAAAAAAACATATAATAAAAAATCAAAAGAAGATAAAGAAAAAGAAGTTAATGAGCTTTTGAAAAAAGCTAATGAAGGAATAGAAAATTGCTTCACAGCTCCAGAGCATTTCAAAGAACTTGCTAGTTATATGAGTAAATTTTATAACTATTCATTTAGAAATACTTTTCTAATTCAAGAGCAATTTAAAGGAGCATTGGCAGTTGGTTCATATGCTTTTTGGAAAGAGAAAGGATTTACAGTTAATAAAGGGGAAAAGGGAATAAAAATATTAGTTCCTAATAAACTTAGTGATTATTTTATTAATGAAAAAGGCGAAGAAGTTAAATTAAGTAAAGCAACATTTGAAGAAAAAAGATTAATAGAGCAAGGAGAAAT
>NZ_JAPFDR010000022.1 GCF_026168755.1 Clostridium sp.
TATTGTAATTAAGTTTTAGAATTTAATTGTTTTTGGAAGAAAAAGAGCGTTAAGAAGCTGAGGGAATGAAATGACTTTCGAAGCTTTAGCTCTTTTTCTGGAAAAAACAATATAAATTCTTAACGCAAATTACACAATTCTTGGAGGTTATATCATTAATTTTTCGTCTCCACGTGACGAACAATATTATTCATTAGTGTCATTTCTATATTCAACAATTGCTTTATAAAGTGCATTGGCACAGTTGGATTGTCCAAGATCTGAAGTAAGATATTTTTCATCGGAAGAGTTTGTTAAAAATCCTAATTCAATTAATGCTGATGTTGAAGTATTTAATTCTAAAACTGCAAGCTCTTCACCAGGAACATATGACTTTAGACCTCTATTATTAGTGTACTCTAAATCTATTAAAGATTGTTGTAGGTATTTTGCTAATTCTAGACTACTATCATTAGAAGGATTATACCAAGTTTCAACGCCTAAAACATCATTAGAATCAGAGCTATAGTTGCAATGAATAGAAACAAATATATCTGCATTACATAGTTTAGAGATTTTAATTCTTTCTTTTAAACTATCATTAGCTGTTTCTATCCAATCCATAGTATCTGTTGCACGGGTATAAATAACCTTAAAGCTATCATCTTCTTCTAGTAGTTTTCCTAGCTTTAAGGAAATAGCAAGTGTTATATCTTTTTCTGCAGTACCATTTGGACTGATTGCACCATAATCCCAATCACCATGGCCTGGATCTAGGCAAACAGTATAAATTTGCTTTTCTTCGGTTTTAGGTATAGCTAAATTAAAGGTCGCAACTGTATTGTTTCTATTTGACATAATAACTATTATGCTTATTGATAGAATCAATAGTGGAATTGATAATATTGTTGTCCTAACCATTTTTTGTCTTTGTCTTTTTCGTTCATGAAGTAATTTTCGTCTTGTGTTTAAGTCAAAATTATTATGGTCTATATAAATCACCTCATTTCATAAAATAGAAACTCTAAAGTTTAATTAACTATTATTTAGTTAGTTGAAATTACTAAAGTGATAATTAGATTAATAAAGATTTTATTTCAATTTAAATTTAGAAGGTGCTTCTTAATATAAGTATAATGAAAATAATAATAAATGTAAATAATTGGAATAAAATAAAGTGAAAAAAATTTGGACTATTGGGAACAATTTAAATAAGAGGAGAGTCTAATGAAATGATAAAATAATTACTATAACAAAAGAATAAAGTGAGGTTATAAAAATGAAAAAGATATTAGTAAGTACGTTAATAGCAATTATGATTGGAGCAACTTTAACTGGATGCGGAAATAAGAATGTTGGTAATTCATCATCAACTGAGCAAAATGAGCAACAGACATCGTCAGTATCAGCAAAGGATGTAGTTGAAAAGTTAAATGAAAAAGGATATGTAAGAGCTGCAGCTGAAATTGATGATACTATGGCATCAGAAATATATCATTTAAATTTAGATGATGTAGAAGATTACGGTATATTAGAAACTCAAATTTCTCCAGGTCCTGGATTTATTATGGTTGTTAAGGCTAAAGAAGGTAAAGTAGATGCTGTGAAAGCTTCAGTAGAACAGGTTTTACAAGATAAAATAGGAAATGCTTTTTATCCACAAGAACAAGAAATTGCTGAAAGTGCAGAGGTTAAGGTTGATGGAAACTTAGTTTCATTATTTATATTAAATAGTGAAGTAGCTTCAGATGCACAATCAACATATGAAGAATTAATAAAATAATTTAAATAAAAAGGAGTATATTGAAATAAAGATACTCCTTTTTATATTATACAATAAAGTTATTTTAGTAATATATATTTTTAATTTTATTGCATTTTTTAAAAGTTAGTTTCTTTGTTAATTTTACCATTCTCCGGGATATGCAAGGACATGTAAGGTAACATTTCGTCTTCCCCAGTTAATACATTCATTTTCAGAATTTAAAAATAAATCAATTCTATGACCTTTAATAGCTCCACCAGTATCTTCAGCAATGGCTTCACCATATCCAGGGATATAGACCTTTGAACCTAAAGGAATTATTGATGGGTCTACAGCAATAGTACTAAGTCCATTTGCGTTACGAACAGGGGTAACACCAGTGGCTGTAATAGTATCTCCAGCATATGCAGTAGCCTCCATTGTATATGTAGCTTTATATGAAGTACTAGCTTCTTGAGTTTCAGCTATAGTTTCAGTCTTAACATTACCTTCAGCATCAGCTTCATTTGAAGCTTCAGTAACTTTTTGTTCTTCTATTTTTTTATTATAGATAGAAACATCATTTATAATGTTATCAATTGTTGAAGTAAATTCAATATTCACATTGCTATTAGTAGTAATGTTAGTAAGAATTATATCTTCATCAGAACTAATTAGTACAGCAGTACCGTCATTAGTTGAAACGTTATTTGAGTTTATATCATTATTATCAATATTATTAAGTTTTTCTAAATAACTAACATTAACAACTTTTTTATTTTCATTATTTAAAGCACTTGCATGTGCATAAAATTCATTTATACCAAACATTGATATAGAAAGTGAAGTTGTTAAAATAAAAATTTTCTTAAACAGAAAATACACCTCCAAGATTCTGAATTTAATTCCTTCGTCCTGCAAGTAGTTTATACTATACATCAAAAATACTGTCAAATTATTATGGATAAATATAACAAGGAGCGAAATTCCAAAAAATAAATAGGAAATAATGGTAAAGTGCTCTTAACACATTCAATAAAAGGGATTGAAGCATATTAATAAATAAAATTCAAGAAAAACAAAAAGTATAAATATGGATATATAACCTTTAATATTATAATAGAGTAAATTAAATTTTATACTATCATTTAATTTCATAGTTAAAGCTAATATAAATGCAGTAGCTGATGATGATAAACTTTTATTACAATATGAAGTAGATAAGTTAAGAGAAGATATTTAAAAGTTTAGGGATAAATATAATATTGATTAAGTTATAGTTATATCAAAGTATTTAGATCTTATAGAGATATTTCTTATTTTATGTATACATATTCAAATTAGTAGTAGAAATTGATTAATATTAGCAAATAAACTATACTAAGTTTATATGAAAATAAGAAATTTAAAGGAGTGATTATTTGTTTGGTTATGTGACTCCACTTAAGCCTGAACTTAAAATAAGAGAATATGAAATGTTTAGAGGATATTATTGTGGTGTATGTATGCATATTAAAGAGAATTTTGGGAATATTCCAAGGTTAGCTTTAAATTATGATATGGCCTTTTTAGGTTTACTTTTAGATGCATTACATAATGAAGAACCTAATATTGAATTTAAAAAATGTATGGCTCATCCATTAAAGAATAAGCCTATGATTATAAATAATAAAGCATTAGAATATACAGCGGCTATGAATGTATCATTAGTATATTATAAGGTTATTGATGACGTGAATGATGATAATAGCTTAAAAAGTAAATTTGAAAGTGTAGCTTTATCCCCATATAAACGAAAATTTAACAGAAATGTTACTATGATTAATGATATAATAGAAGAAAATTTAAATATGCTATCTAATTTAGAGAAAAATAAAGAATTTTCATCAATAGATGAGATTTCACATCCTTTTAGTTTAATAGTAGCTAAAATTTTAGAGTTATATCCAGAAAAGGTTGATAATGATTGTGATGAGCTTAGATATAATCTTTATGATTTAGGATATGCTCTTGGAAAATGGATATATTTAATAGATGCATTAGATGATTTAAAGGAAGATATAGAGAAAAATAAATTTAATCCGATAAATTATTTATATAATAAAGATAATAAGAGTTATGAAGAGTTATTAGAGGAAATTAAGCCAAGAATGGAATTTACTATTTTAAATTGTGGATATAATTGCAAATATGCTTTAGATAAATTACCTTTAAAGAGGAATAAAGCTATATTAGAAAATATAATTAGTCTTGGTATGATGGATAAATACGAAAAAATAATAAATAATTGTAACTGCAAGGATAAGAAAAATAAACATTAAGATATATTTAAGATTTATGAATTATAATAGTAGCAGATGATAAGGAGAGTGTTTAAAATGAATCCATATGAGGTATTAGGAGTAAAGCCAGGAGCTTCTCAAGAAGAAATAAAATCAGCTTATAGAAAATTAGTAAAGCAATATCATCCAGATCAATATGGAGATAATCCACTTAAGGATTTAGCTCAAGAAAAATTAGCTGAGGTAAATAAGGCATATGATATGCTAAAAAATGGTGGGGGAAATACAAGTTATAATTCTTCATCAAATGGATATAATGCAAGTTATAATACTGGATATAATTCATATACTAGTAATACAGCTATTTATGCAGAGGTAAGAAGTCTTATTCAAATGAGAAATATATCGGTTGCAGAATCAAAGCTTAATGCTATAAAGCAAAGAGATGCAGAATGGTATTATTTATATGGAAATGTTATGATGGCGAAAGGTTGGTTTGAATCAGCTTATAATAATATACAAAGAGCATGTGCGATGGATCCTAATAATTTTGAGTATAGGCAAGCATTAAGCCAATTGCAATCAAGAGGTAGAGGGTATAGTCAAACATATAGAACATCAAATGGAACTATGGATACTTGTGATTGTTGTATGAACTTATGGTGCTTAGATTCATTGTGTGAATGTTTTGGTGGAGACCTTATAGGCTGCTGTTAATAGGGGGAGATTTATGAAGGCTAAGGATATAGCTCTTGGTGGTATTTTAGTTGCATTAACTACTATAGTATTATATTCAACGTCAATATTACCAATAAGTACATTAGCAATATTAACAATTGCATCATCTTTAATACCGGTGTGTATTATAAGAAGTAATATTAAGACATCTATTTTTGTGTATATATCATCTAGTTTAATTGCTTTTTTTTTAGTTCCAATTAATATATCATTTTTATATTTTATGTTCTTTGGAGTATATGGAATAATTAAATATTTTATAGAAAGAATAAGAAAAGAGAAGCTAGAAATAGCACTTAAGCTGGTATTTTTCAATATAGCATTTATAATTGGTTTTATAATAATGCAGAATATTTTAGGAATAAATATAATAGAAGGATTAGAAGTGTTAATATCTAGATTTTTTGATACTTCAAGTAAAACTATTTCATCTATAATATTATGGATAGTAGCACAACCAGTTTTCCTAATTTATGATTATGCAATGACTATGATTATTACATTCTATATGGAGAGAATACATAAAAATATATAGAGAAATGTAAAAAATGAACTGCTAAAAGTAGCAGTTCATTTTTTACGTTAAATATCTAATAAGTTTTTCTTATAAGAAGAGTATAAATGTCTTAATAAGCTCATTTTATCTTCTAATTCTAAATAAAGATCAGAAGCAAGTGATAAATTATCTTCATTAATTGCATCTTTAAGTCTTGTGAAAAGACTCTTAGTAGAATTAGTATCTTTCATTATATAAAGTCTTAACTCATGAATTCTCATCCAATTAGTTAAATCTAAGTCAAGAGCTTTGTTTGAATTATGAAGGCACTTAGAAGCTCTTATTTCAGCAGTGAACTTATTTACTATTCTATGAGATATTTCCATTTTCCATCTTTTAATAGTTGCCATTCTAAAGCTGTTAATAAGTTGATCAGTTAATACACCATTTCTTTTTAGAACCTCTACTTTTTCAGGATACTTGTCTAGAGCACTAATATTTTCATAAATTGTAGCTGGTGCTTTACTAAAATATTTATTTCTTTCTCCTTCAGTGAAGTCTTCAAATACATCTTCTTCAGCTCTGTATTTTCTATTCTTTTCTAAGTAACCTGCCTCTTCACCATACTCCTTAGAAAGCTCTGCTAGTAATTCATCATCAGTTTTATTATTATTTACTGCATAAAGAATACCATCAAGCATAGCCATATAGCATACAGCAATAGTTATATATGCATTTGAATGAGGATTTGGAGAACGTAATTCAAATCTTGTAGCTAGAGGATTAGATAAATCTCTAATAAGTCCAACAAGTATAGATCTATTTCTAGATGGATTACTTGGAGATAATCCAAGAGAAGTAACTATACAAACCGGAGCTTCAAATCCAGGTTTTAATCTTTTTAAAGAGTTATTAGTTGAAGAGATAAATGGATTCATAACTTCATAATTTTTAAGAATACCCATTAATGAACCATAACCAAGAACACTTAAGAAGTGATCTTTTGTAGTATGGAATAAGTTTATTCTCTTACCATTTTTAAGTTTTAAGCTAACTCCTAGATGAACATGCATACCAGAACCAGCAACACCATCAAGTGGTTTTGCCATAAATGTAACATCTAATCCATATCTTCTATAAGTTTCTTGAACTAATATTTTTATAAATAATTCATTATCAGCAGCTTGTACTGCATCAGAATACTTCCAATCAACTTCAATTTGTTCCATAACATGATTAAAATTACCAGAAGCATCTAGCTTAGCTCTAACTCCACCAACTTCTTTATGCCCCATTTCAGGTTCAAATCCATAAGCTTCCATCAATAATAAGCTTTCTTCTAGAGCTGTACGAACCTTACCTTTAGTTCTTGTCCAATATTGTTCATGAAGCACTTGAGAAGTAGATAATTCTTCAAGTTCAGCATCAGTATTTGGAGTTCTAACCCAAAATTCTAATTCTGTAGCAGAAGTTATAACTATTTCATCAATATCATCTTTTTTTATGTTATAAATATCTAACACTTCAGGATGTGTTTCGAAAATATTCCATAAGTTATCTTTAAAAGTTTTAACTGCATTATTTAAGATATTTCTTGAATCTACAGGTTTATTATCGTGATATAAGAAACAAGGTATTCTTAAAGTACCTACAGGTTTATTAGTTGAATGATCAATAAAATCATAATTATAATCAACAAACCATTTGCAGTTTAAATCAGCAATCATATCTACCTTTGCATTATTTAATGTAGCAATTCCAGGTAAAACAACTGATGATCCATCTGTTTGGACAGCAACTCCATGTAGAAACGAATCTAAGTCATCTAAAAATAAACTTACAGGAATCTTTTCATCAGTATCATTTCCAGAAAGGTCAATACCAACAAATGATACAAATTTTATTTCTGGGTGTTTAGATAGAATTTCTCTTACTTGCTCTTTTGTGTGATTTTCTTTAGGTATAGTGTAAAGTAAATTATCAATCATAAGCTTTAATTTCGAAATATAAATATAATATTTACGAAATAAATTCACATCCTTTCTTTTTGTGAGTCGAATAATATTGGTAGTAAAAAGAAAAACATTCGTAAATTCTTTATAGTGATTTTATTACAAATTTATCAAATATGTCAATACATTTATTATCATATTATAATAAAGTATAACATTTATTTGAAAATTATTCCTATTTGCAAATTATAACATAGTTTTACAATAATTCAAAAGATATATTTTAAAAATTAGATAATATAATTGTATAATAATAGATATATGATTAATAATATTATTATATAAATTTAACAATAAGAGGAGATTAATTATGGATAAGGTTGTATGTCCCAAATGTGGGGAAATAATTTTTGAAGAACCAGGTTGCGAAGCTAATGGAATTATAACTTGTGATAAATGTAAAGAAAGAATTAGATGGAAATGTAATGGAAAAAAAACAGTGGTTAAAATATTTAACTAAATATATAAAATAAATCTCATTTAATTAAGTGAGATTTTTATTTTATTAATAAAAATAATATGTATTCCAATTATTGTAAAAATATGGTAAAATGGTGCTGTGGTATACATTTTAATTAATAGTTTTTAGATAATAAAATAAGAGGTAGGTAATAAAGGAGATGGGGAGAAAAGTGAATAAATGTAAGGAAAGGGTTAAAGAAGAAAGGTATGGGGTAGTAATTACATTAGTGGTAATGCTTATTAGCGCTCTTCTTTCTAGGAGTTATTTAAATCAATATTTTGATGTAATATTAGGTGCAGGTGTATTTTTAGTTATAGGTGGTTTTTTATATGCTATTATGAGGCTTGATAACATAAAAATAGGACAAACAGTAATTATAGGTGGAATAGCTACTATGCTTTTAAGTTGCGTACTATAGAGTTTATTTAGGAAAATAACATAATTATAAAACAAAAAAAGTCTGAATTTCAGGCTTTTTTGTTTTATAGATAAATATTTAATTTTCTGTTAAGTTGGAATTTGTATATCCTTCATACCATTTATTAAATAAAACTCTTATAGAAGCTGCAACTGGAACCGCAAGTAACATTCCTAATAATCCACCCACATTGCCACCAATTAAAATTGCCATCATAGTAAATACAGCATGAAGACCGACGCTATCTCCAACTATTTTAGGAGCCAATAAATTATTATCAATTTGTTGTACAACAAGCATAGCAATAATAGCATAAATAACTTTTATAGGTTTACCACTTAATAATCCCATAACTGCAGCTAAAATAGTACCGACTAGGGGACCAACATACGGAATCATATTACAAATACCAGAAATAAGACCTATTACAATGGCATAATCTATACCAACTATGGATAAAGCTATTGCTGATAATATACCAACACAAAATGCTTCTAATAATTGCCCGCGGATAAATTTTGAGAATACTTCATTTATTAGTATAAATATTTCTGAAAATTTTTTCCCAATATGACTTTCTCTAAAAATTAAATAGTATAGTTTTTTCCATAGGGTAATAAAGTATTCAGAATCTTTAAGTATATAAATGCTTATGATAATAGCAATAAAGAAAGAAGCAATACTACTACCTATAGACATAACATTAGAAGTCATAGCTCCAAGATTAATCATAATATATTTTTGAAGAGAAGTAACTATTTGAATTATATAAGGTTCTAAGTTATCAATAAAAGGTATATTGAGATTTTTTAAAGTATCTTCTATAGATGAAGTAGAAAATGAATTAGTATTCAAATATGAAGATATATCTGACATTATATTTGTTAGTGTTGTATTTTTAGATAATTGTCCACCAATCATGAAATAAACACCCCAAATTAGGCCTAATATAATTCCAATTATTAAAAGATAAGATGATACAATAGCAATTACTCTTCTAACAGATTGATTTTTTATTTTATATAGAGTATTTGTTCTAAGAAAATTTTCTATAGCTTTTGTTAAAGGATATAGAAGATATGCTATAACTATAGCAATAAGCAATGGCTTAATTAATTTTAGCCCAGCTCCAATAATATTAAAGGTAGTAGTGAAAATTGCACCTATATTTGACATGATAGTTAAAGCTAAGTAAATAGCAATAGCTGTTAAAGTAACATATAGTGAATATTTTAATAGGTTTTTATCAAGATTTATTTTCAAATGCTTCACCGCCCTAAAGTTAAAGTAATTATTATATAGGATATATTATAGCATAATATTAAAAGGGAGAATGGATAAATTTACTTATATGTTAGTTTTGTAAATTTTATAGAATAATATAAAAATAAAAAAATAACTTTATTTAGAAGGAAAAAATAACAATATATAGAATAATCATAATTATCAGAATTTTTATGAAATATACTAAATTTTAAGGGGGAAGGATAATATAGTAATATTTTAATTAATGAAAATATATAATAAAAAGAAATTACTAGATCATATATGATGTAATTTAAAAAAAGTATTAATTTGAAAGATTAGGGAGGAATGTATCATGGAAAAGGTTTATTCACAAATTGATGTTAACGCTTACGTAGCAAAGTACATGGATGAGACAGGATGTAATTTAAATGAGGCTTGTGAGGAATTAGGAATTGATCCTTCAAGGGTATTTTCAGCTTTTTCAGAAGAGGATGATATGATATAGTTTGTAAAAAATAAAACTTAATAAAACTGATTCAAAGAAAAGTTTAAAAATTATATGTTCAAATTTAATTTTTATAGCGTAATTTGGATCAGTACTTTTAATGCTTTAACTATATAAGCCTTTACTACAGTAAATCAAGCTGATATACTATAAAATATTAGTAAAATAGTTTAATAAAAACAAAAGATTATATAGAGTAAAAAGGAGGAAAAATTTGAAGAAGAGAACAAAAGAAACAATTTTAATAGGCAGTGGACTCGTATTATTATCTGTAATTTTACATTATATACATGTTTTAATTTTTAATGATGTACATCATACAATGATATTCTTAGTTGCAGATATAGCCTTTATTCCATTAGAAGTATTTTTTACTACTATAGTAATAGATAAAATGATTGAAAGAAGAGAAAAGGAACATTTATTAGAAAAGCTGAATATGCTTATAGGATTATTTTATACTGAACTTGGAACAAAGCTATTATCTGATATAGTAAAGGGAGATGCACATGGAGTTATGGCGAATCATAGAACTATAACTGCTGATACATGGTGTGATAAATCTTTTTCAAAATTACATGAGGATATTCTTCAGTATGATTATGAAATAAATATAGATAAGATAAATTTAAAGGATATAAGAAATAGATTAGATAATAATAAGGATTTACTTATTAATTTAATTTCTAATGGAAGTTTATTAGAGCATGAGACATTTACAGAAATGTTAATGACTATAATGCATTTAAAAGAAGAGTTGGATACAAGATATTCTAAAGATATCGAAGAATATGAAATAAAACATATAGAAAAAGACTTAATGGATGTATATAAGTATTTAACAATAGAATGGGCCGAATATATGAAGTATTTAAGTAGAAATTATCCTAGCTTATATTGTAAGGCTCTTATAAATAATCCTTTTGATAATAGAGATAGGAAAGTTAAGGATAAGTATTTCTTAGAAATTATAAATTAAATAAATATTCTTTATGAAAAAAATAGCAACTTAATTTAAAGTTGCTATTTTTATATTTTCAATAAAGTATATTACAAATAAGTATTAATATGCTAAAATTAATATAAGTTTTAAGGAGGAGTTATGGGAAAATATAGTGAAGATAAAATATATTTAAATAGTATTTTTAGAATATTAATCGGTATATTTACTGCAATATCAATTATATCAATTGCTACGATAATATCATTAAATCTTAGTTTTATATATAAGTTTATTATAGGTAAGTATGATTTGGTTAATATTACTGGTGTTTCAGGAGAAAATTTAATGAGTGATTATAGTACATTAGTAAATTATCTTCAGAATCCATTTATAAAAACATTGAAATTTGAAAACTTTTCTATGAGCTCTTATGGTGAAATACATTTTTATGAAGTTAAAAGAATTTTTATTTCATTAATTATTATATCTTTAATTTTTATAATAGTTAATTTACTTTATGCTATTGTTTGTAAAGTTAAGAATCAGAAATGTTTTATGAGAAAAATTATAGGTAATCTTAATTCAGGATCAAATATTTTAATCATGTTTTTTATAGTATTAGTATCAGCATATATTATAGATTTTTCAAAAGCCTTTATAATATTTCATAAAATATTTTTTAAAAATGATTATTGGATATTTGATGAGAATATGGATCCTATAATAAATGCGTTACCTGAGGATTTATTTATGATATATGGAGCTATAATATTAGGAATAATTATAATATCATCTATAACTATTAAAGTCATAAATAAAAAATGTCTCAATGAGAAAGTATCTAGGTATTAGATTTTAATTTTGAAAAGGTATCCTTAGAGGGGTTTTTTAACTAGAATTAAATAATTAGGTAGTAATGCACATGTTGTAATAAGATTTCTTATTATAATATGTGCATTAATTTTTATTTTAATGAAGGAGATACATGAAGAGAAAGGTTTCTTTAAGCTTATGTATGATTGTGAAGGATGAAGCAAAAACTCTTGAGAGATGCTTAAATTCAGTAAAATCATTTATAAGTGAAATTATAATAGTAGATACAGGTTCTAAGGATGAAACAAAGGAAATTGCATCAAAGTTTAATTCTAAAATATATGATTTTAAATGGATAAATGATTTTTCAGCAGCAAGAAATTTTGCATTTAGTAAAGCAACTAGTGATTATATAATGTGGCTAGATGGCGATGATTATATAAAAGATGAGGATATTAGAAAAATAAAATTACTTTTAGAAAATATGGATAATAGTTGTGATTATGTTAGTGCAGAGTATATACTAGCTAGAAATAATGATGGTAAGGTTACTACATCATTGAGAAGAAATAGAATAGTTAAAAGAAAACGTGGATTTGTTTGGATAGGAAATGTTCATGAATATTTAGAGGTTTATGGTAAAGGTGTTGAAGGAGATTTTGCTATTGAACATGGTAAAATTAAAGATTATACAGATAGAAACCTTCAAATATTTAAAGACATGGAGAAAAACAACAAAAAATTTACTCCAAGAGATATGTATTATTATGCTAATGAATTATTTGATAATAAATATTATAATGAGGCCATAGAACAATATAGAAAGTTTATAAATACTAAGCAAGGATGGATAGAGGATGTGAAGGGAGCATATTTAAAGATTATAAATGCATTAAATATAATAGATAATAAGGATATAATACCTGATATTGCATTTGAATCCTTTAAGATAGATACTCCAACAGCTGAAATTGCTTGTAGCTTAGGAAATTATTATATGGAAAAACAGAGTTTTAAACAGGCTTCATTTTGGTATAGAGTAGCATTGGACTCAAGGCCAGATAGTTATAATATGGCTCTTTCAAATAGAGACTATTATACATGGATACCAAGTTTACAATTATGTGTTTGTTATTATAATCTAGGTCAAATAAAATGTTCATATTTCTTTAATGAATTAGCAGCAACATTTAATGGAGAAACAGAAAAAATTTTATATAATAGAAACTTATTTGAAAGAGATTTTAAAGAATTAAAAATAGAAGCTCCTAAATTAGAGTATCCATTAAAATTAAGTGATTATACTAAATATTTATAGAGTAAGATTAATTGGTTTAATAGGATGGATAAATAAAAAAAGTAATTATAATTCCTGTAGAAGTTTATATAGTCTTCTTTTGGAGAATATAATTACTTTTTTAAAATTCTATAATTGCATGAAGTTTTTTAGAGAAATATCGAATGCTTTTACCGAATGAGTTAGTTCACCTGAGGAAATAAAATCTACACCGGACAATGCGTAATTTCTTACAGTATCTAAAGTAATATTTCCTGAACATTCTGTAAGGGCACGTCCATTGATTAATTTAACCATTTCAGCAACTTGGCAAGGAGACATATTATCAAGCATAATTATATCTGCGCCAGCTTCAAGAGCTTCTATTACATCTTCTTTAGATTCGGTCTCTACTTCAATTTTCCTAACAAATGATGAGTTTTCTTTAGTAAGCCTGATTGCTTCTTTTATGCTACCAGCATATCCAATATGATTATCTTTAATTAAAATTCCATCTGATAAAGAAAAGCGATGATTATTTCCACCACCTACTTTAACAGCATATTTTTCTAGTATTCTAAGATTAGCTGTAGTTTTTCTTGTATCTAAAAGTTTTGTATTAAGACCTTTAAGTTCATTTACATATTTATTAGTTAATGTTGCAATTCCACTCATTTTTTGAAGTAAATTTAAAGCAACTCTTTCACCCATTAAAATGTTAAGAGAATTACCTTTAACTTCACCAATAGTATCACCACTCTTTACTCTTGAACCTTCTTCAATGAATGAGACAAATTCAACTCCACTTAATATGGTAAATACTCTTTCAAACACAGGTAATCCGCAAATGATTCCATCTTCCTTAGCAATTAGAGAAGCTTTTGCTTTAGAATCTTTAGCAACTATAGATAAAGTTGTAATATCTCCGTAAGGAATATCTTCTTCTAGGGCATTTTTTATTATTTTATCAACAATTAAATAATTTAGCATATCTACTATCAACCTTTCTTTTTAAAAAGTTTATTAATTCTTCATAAGAATCTAATGCATATGTTTTAGGATCTTCAATAATTTCTTTAAATTTTATTTCATTTATTTTAGAATTAATGTTTTCAGAAGCTTGTTTACCAAAAACTAAGGCTTCTAGTAGTGAATTACTAGCAAGTCTATTACTTCCATGTACTCCAGTACAACTAGCTTCACCAACGGAATAAAGATTATCCATTGACGTTCTAGAAAATAAATCAACTTTAATTCCTCCCATACAGTAATGATGGGCAGGGGCTATAGGAAGAAGATCTTTATCCATCTTATAACCCCTCCTTAAGCATTCGTCATATAGAAAAGGAAATCTATTCATTAAAAATTCCTTTGATTTTTTAGTCATATCTAAATAAACATAAGGAGTATTAGGAGTTTTTTCTATTTCTTTTAATATTGCAGTAGATACAATATCTCTAGGAAGCAAAGAATCAATAAATTCTTTTTTGTTTTGATTTAAAATTATTCCACCTTCGCCACGTAAAGATTCTGACAATAGTAATTTTTTTCCTTTAGCAGAGGGTTCATATAAAACAGTAGGATGAAGTTGCAGATATTCCATATCTTTAATTTCAATGTTATTTTTTAGACTTATATTAAGACCATCTCCAGTTAGAGATTCTATATTAGTTGTAGAATTAAATATTCCACCAATACCTCCAGTTGCTAAGATGGTAAACTTACTATTTACTTTATAAGTATTATTGGAGTCTTTTAAAATTCCACCATAACAAATATTATCTTTAGAGATTAAATCTATTAAGGTTGTATTTTCCATCATAGTAATATTCTTTTTATTAGTAGCGATATTTAATAGAGTTTCAGTAACCCATTTCCCAGTTTCATCTTTAACATGAACTATTCTAAAGTTACTGTGACCACCTTCTCTTGTATATCTTAATTTGCTTTCGATTCTATCAAAAGGTACTCCCATTTTAATTAAGGTATTAATATTTTTAATAGAGTTTTTTATTAGTAATTTAACTGCATTAGTATCATTATGATAATTTCCTGCTTTCATTGTGTCATTAAAATAACTTTCTTCATCAAAAATGCCAAGGGAGGTTGAGATTCCACCTTGAGCTAGATAACTATTACAATCTCTAAAGGTATTTTTAGTTATCATTAATATCCTAATATCATCTCTTAAATTAAGAGCAGTATAAAGGCCTGCAATACCTGTACCAACTATTAAAACATCATAATTCATAATTTTACACAGATAAAAGATGCATATTTTCTAGAGCTTTAAGAGCACTAACTCTAAGTTCTTCGTCAATATGAACTTCAAATTCTTCATTTTTTAAACAATTATATAAATCATTAAGAGATATCTTTTTCATATTAGGACAAATCATTCCTGTTTTTGTAGGAATAAAAGTTTTATTAGGACTTTTTAATTTCATTTCATAGAATACGCCTTCTTCAGTTACCACAATAAATCCATCAGCGTTTGAAGAAGCACTATAATTAATAAGCTCTGATGTACTTCCAATATAGTCAGCTAAATCACGAACTTCTTTATTGCATTCAGGGTGAACTAATATAGGATAGTTTGGATATTTTTCTTTTAGTTCAATAATCTCATCTTTTTCAATTCTTTCATGAGTAGGACAAAAACCAGGGTATAAAGTGAATTTTTTATTTGGTAGTTGTTCAGCCAAATACCCACCTAAATTTCGATCAGGTAAGAAAATTATCTCATCAGAATCTATATTGTTTAATATATCAATAGCTGATGATGAAGTAACACATACATCAGATAAAGCCTTTATATCTAAATTAGAATTAATATAACTAACTACCTTGGCATTAGGATGCTTGTCTTTCAAATCTTCAAGTCGATTAACTAAAGCCATATCAGCCATAGGACAAGTTGTACTATTTGATGGAATAAGTACTTTTTTATTTGGAGAAAGAACTTTTGCACTTTCAGCCATGAATTTTACTCCACAAAAGATTATTAAGTCTTTATTACTTTCCATAGCTTTTTTACTCAAGAAGTAGGAATCACCAACTATATCAGCAATTTCTTGAATTTCATCACACTGATAAAGGTGAGCAACTATTAGTGCATTTTTTTCTTCTTTTAATTTTAGTATTTCTTCTTTTAAATTCATTTTTACACTTCCCTTAATAATATTTACTTGTGTATATACACAAGGTTATCATAAAAATATACATAATACAATATGACTACAGTATTAGAACGAGACAAACTTCCTCTGAGGTTAATACAGATATTTACAGAATGTGTATTAAAAAATGGCATAAGGAACAAATTAGTAGTGAATATAGTCTAATTAATAAGAGAAAAATATTAAAAAAATGCCTCTGAGGCTCATGAAAATATTGGGAAATAGGGGGAAATGAAAGAGAGAAGAAAATGGTTTTTAGTAGTATTTTATTTATATTTAGGTTTTTGCCTATAGCAATGATTATATATTTTTTAACTCCTAATAAATTAAAAAATTTAACTTTGCTACTTGTAAGTTTAATGTTTTATTCTTGGGGTGAACCTAAGTATTTTTTGATAATGATAGCATCCATAGTTGTAGATTATTTGGTTAGTAGGGGAATAGAGAAAAATAGAAATAATAAGAATATATGTATAATGCTTTTATCTATATCAATAGCATTTAATTTAGGAATGTTATTTTTCTTTAAGTATTTTAACTTTTTTATAGAAAATATAAATAATATTTTGGGGTTATCGCTAAAATATGTAAGTATAACATTGCCATTAGGTATTAGTTTTTATACATTTCAAACTATGTCATATACTATAGATGTATTTTTAGGAAAAGTTAAGGCAGAAAAAAATATTATTAATTTTGGAGCATTTGTATGTTTATTTCCACAGCTTATTGCAGGACCTATAGTTAAATATACTGATATAAATCTTGAGTTAAAACATAGAAAGATAGATATAAGACAAATTCAAGAGGGGATAGAGTTATTTATACTTGGATTAGGAAGTAAGGTGCTTATAGCAAATAATATAGGTGCATTTTGGTCTGAAATTGAAGGAAAGGGTTTTGATGGAGTAGGAACAATAATGGCATGGATGGCTATTTTAGCATTTGCACTTCAAATATATTTTGATTTTAGTGGCTACTCACTAATGGCTATAGGACTTGGTAAGATATTAGGATTTAACTTTCCAAGAAATTTTAATTATCCTTATATATCAAAAAGTATAACAGAATTTTGGAGAAGATGGCATATTACATTAGGATCTTGGTTTAAAGAATATGTATACATACCTTTGGGGGGAAACAGAGTAGGAAGATTAAGATTATATATAAATCTCTTTATAGTATGGTTTTTAACTGGATTTTGGCATGGAGCTAGTTACAATTTTATATTATGGGGATTATACTTCTTTATTTTAATTAGTATAGAGAAAGCTGTTTTATTAAAGTTTTTAAAAAAGCATAAAATAATTTCACATATATATTCAATATTTTTTATATTGTTTGGATGGGCAATATTTGCAGTGGTGGATTTAGGACAACTAAAAATATTGTTGAAAGAAATGTTTAGCATAAGTAAAAATAGTCAATGGATATATTATATAAGAAATTACGGGATTACTTTTATAATTGCAGCAGTATTTTCAACTCCTATAGTAAAAAAAATATATAATAGAGTTATTAAAAGTGATGTATTAAATACATTTATTTTAATGAGTATATTTTTGTTATGTATAGCTTATTTAGTTGATGCTACATATAATCCATTTTTATATTTTAGATTTTAGGGGATAGTGATTATATGAAGAAAAATTATTTATTATATTCTTTTGTTAGAGTAATTATATTATTTACAATAGTTAGCTTAATTAGCGGTGATAAAGAGTTTTCAGAATTAGAGAATAGAAAATTAAAAACAAATGTTAAATTTACAATAAAAAATTTTTTAGATGGAAGTTTTCAAGAAGATTATGAAAGTTATATTAATGATCAATTTCCCTTAAGAGATAATTGGATAAGTTTAAAATCAATGAATGAATATATTTTGGGTAAAATTGAGAATAATGGAATAATATATGGAAATGATGAAGAACTATTTGAAAAATTTGATTCATTAGACGAAGAAAAATTAAAAAATAATGTTGGGGCTATAAATAATTTTGCAGAAACCTATTATGATAAAGTTTCATTAATGATTATACCAAGTTCATATGAAATATATAAAGAAAATTTACCAATGGGATCACCCATAATTCTGCAAGAAGAATTAATTAATAAAATATATAATTTCTCAACTTTTAGTAACAATATAGATGTGATGAAAGAATTATTAGATAATAAAAATAGCTATATTTATTATAAAACAGATCATCACTGGACAACATATGGAGCTTATTTAGCTTATTGTAAGTTTATTGACTCAATTAATGGAAATAAAGTTAATTTAGAAAATTTTAAAGAAGTAGAATTGTCTAATTTTTATGGTACATATTATTCTAAAGCAAAGCCTTTTAATATTGAGCCAGATATTATGACTTATTATGATTTTAATAATTTAACGATGGAAATAGTGGGGGATAAAATATATGATTCTATATATGATTATTCGAAGGAGACTTTAAGGGATAAGTATTCGTTATTTTTATATGGAAATAATCCATTAACAATAATAAAGAATAAAGATATTAAAAATAATAAAAAAATATTAGTTATAAAAGATTCTTTTGGAAATTCATTAGTTCCATTTTTGACTCAAAATTATGAAGAGGTTCATGTTATAGATTTAAGGCATTTTAGTAGTAAATTAAGTAGTTATTTACAAGAGAATGATTTTGAAGATATTTTAATTGTATATAATTTTATAAATTTAGCTACAGATAATAATGTACTAAGGATTAAGTATTAATTTACGCAGTAACAATAAAAGTATTAATTACTTTTTAAATGTTACTGCGTAAATTATTTATAAATTATAAATAAGATAAAATACTAATGGTCTTTGTATCGATTATTTCACCTTTTTTTATAAGTGATTTAATTTCATCTAATGTAAATTTTTTTATATCTGTAAATTCATCTTCATCACATGATTTTTTACCATTATATAAATTAGTAGCTTTAAATAAGTGAATTATTTCATCACAAAATCCAGGTGCAGTAGCGATTTTTCCCAGATAAATCATATCTTTAGCTTTATATCCAGTTTCTTCTTCTAACTCTCTATGGGCACAAGTTATAGGTGATTCATTCTTATTAAGCTTTCCTGCTGGAATCTCAAGAAGAGTTCTCTCTAAAGGTTTTCTGAATTGTTCTACTAATATAACTTCATTTTCATTTATAAAAGGAATTATAGCACAAGCTCCTGGATGTTTAATTATATCTCTATTAGATAAATTTCCATTAGGTAATTCAACTTCAACATTTATTAAATTTAAATAGTTACCATTGTATATTGAAGTTTCTTTAAGAGTGGTTTCATAAAATTTCATGAACAGGCCTCCTTATATAATTTTATAGTAATTTATACTTAATATATTATTTAAATATTATATCATAAAGTTTAAAAGTAATATTATGGGATATTTTATATAAATAGTATGTAACAATAAAAAAATATCGACATAAAATGAAAGTGTAGACAGATCAAATGACAAATTTAGTATGTAATTGGGAGGATAAAATGCGTTACTATAATAAATCAATGGATAATCCTAATAATAGGAATAGATCAAGAAGAGGCAGAGTAAGCAGAAGTAAAATGAATGAATATGAAAACGACGAGTTATTTTCAGATGATATAGATGAAAATATGGAGTATTCATCTAAAGAATATTATGATGATGAATATTATGAAGATGAATATTGTGATGACGAACGTAAATGTTGTTGCGTTGGACCAAGAGGACCAAGAGGACCGAGGGGACCAAGAGGTTGTGCAGGAGCAACAGGGGCTACAGGACCAATAGGGCCAAGAGGAGCAACAGGAGCAACAGGGGTTACAGGACCAATAGGGCCAAGAGGAGCAACAGGAGCAACAGGGGTTACAGGACCAATAGGGCCAAGAGGAGCAACAGGAGCACAAGGACCAATAGGGCCAAGAGGGGCAACAGGAGCAACAGGAGCAACTGGAGCAACAGGAGCAACTGGAGCACAAGGTGTTCAAGGTGTACAAGGGGCAACCGGAGCAACAGGAGCACAAGGGCCAATAGGACCAAGAGGAATAACAGGTGCAACAGGAGCACAAGGACCAACAGGACCAAGGGGAGCAACAGGAGCACAAGGAATACAAGGTGTCCAAGGACCAATAGGACCAACAGGACCACAAGGTGTTCAAGGAATACAAGGTATCCAAGGACCAACAGGGCCAACAGGAGCAGCTGGGGCAACAGGAGCAACAGGTGCACAAGGTATTCAAGGACCAATAGGACCAACAGGACCACAAGGGGTTCAAGGAATACAAGGGGTCCAAGGACCAACAGGGCCAACAGGAGCAGCTGGGGCGACAGGAGCAACAGGGGCAACAGGAGCAACCGGACCACAAGGTATTCAAGGAGCAACGGGAGCACAAGGTATCCAAGGTGAAAGAGGTTTACAAGGAGCAACAGGACCACAAGGACCAATAGGGCCAACAGGACCACAAGGTGTTCAAGGTATACAAGGAATACAAGGTGAAAGAGGACCACAAGGAGCAACAGGAGCACAAGGTATTCAAGGTGTAACAGGAGCAACAGGTGCAACAGGACCACAAGGTGTTCAAGGAATACAAGGTGTTCAAGGTGAAAGAGGACCACAAGGAGCAACAGGACCACAAGGACCAATAGGACCAATGGGACCAACCGGGGCAACTGGTGCAACAGGAGCAACAGGGCCAGCAGGAACTATAAGTGATTATGGAGTAATATTTAGTGAACTTGGAAATAATCAAACTGTAGCATATGGAAATAATGTAAGTTTTCAAGAAAATGAAATTACAGGGGACAATATAAATCATGTTAAAAATGGTACTGATATAGAATTAGATGGAAGTAAATCATATTTTGTTAAATATACAGTATCTTATTCAATTGATGAAAGTTCTTGTGGATCATATATGAATAGTAGAAATATTATTTTTGGTTTAACAAATGTTAATAATGAGCTTGTTCCTGGTAGTAGGCATATAGCATCAATTTCAAGAGATGTAAATAATAATAGTATTTCACTTGGTGTAATAATAAGCCCAGAGAATGATTATATTGTAAGATTAACTAATTTAACTCAAGACCTTAAGAGTGTTATAGTTAATGCAGCTACAATAACAATAGTTAGATTAGCATAAATAGGCTATTTATTTAGATAATATAGTATAAAATAGGACTATTAGCTTTAATGTTAGTAGTCCTTTGTTTTATGTATCATAGATTGCTAGTAGTTTAAGATTATATAATTGGATTTGATAGTATGGATTTCTTGCTAAAGAATATTAATAAATACATAAATAGAGCTAAAAATCTCCCTCATGAATTATTAGCATGAGAGAGAATTAATTATTAGTTATCTATATTTTCGCTATCTATTGAATTAGTTTGATCTTGAGGAGAATCCATATTTTCATCTGTAGAATTTGTAGTATCTTCTGTATTTGAGTTACCGTCAATTGGAGTGGTTGAATCTGTATTTTCAGAGCCTTCTATAACTGGAGAGTCAACTTGTTCTGTAGAATTTTCATTATTTTCAGTTTCATTTGTATCAGAGTCATTATTAAACAAACTAGTAAACCAATTCCAAATTTTATTAAAGAAACCTTGAGCTTCTTCAGCAGTTGGTAACTTTATAGCATCTTTATCAGTAGCATCAACTACAACATTATCACCTAAAAGGTCATCATTAGTTGTTTCTAGTATACCTAAATCTTTATCATTACTATTAAATAAACCAGTAAACCAATCACCAATTCCAGTAAACCATTCTTTTATAGAATCAATTAAACCTGTTGGTACTTTTTCACCAATTTCATTAAGTTTTTCATTAACAACATCTTTAACACTATTTAAAGCATCTTTCATTTCCTTATAATCATAATCTTGTTCTGCGACTTTAGCCATTAGGCTTTCTAATTGTTGTTGTTGCTCAGATGTTAAAGTAACATTGTAATTATTAGTAACATTATTTATTGTATCAGCTATTTGTATAGTATCTTGAGTATTATTTTTAATTATTTCTGTCTTGATATCATTTATTACACCAGTAGCTTTGTCTTGTCCAATATCTTCACCTAAATCACCAGTTATAACTAATTCTTCAGATGCAATTTCTTTTTTTGTTTCATCAAGTGGTTCCCCAGTAGCATCTTCAAAAGCTTTCATTATTCCAGTTAAAGCTCCAGTACCACTTACTCCTCCAGATAGTGGAGTCATTGCAATTACGTTTGCATCAGTAATTCCACAAGTTGTAAGTGTACTAGCTATCATTGAAGATGTAACATAAGTCAAGTTTACAGTTTTAACATTAAGGCCATTACCTTTTGAAGTTGGTTGCACATATGCACAAGAATAAGTTCTTGTACCAAGTTGTGCTTCTGTAGCCACTCCTTCTAGATACTTTCTTTCCTCTTGATTGTTTACTTCTAATATAACTACTTCATTTTCTTTTACTCCAAAGTAATCTAAAACTATTTGTTTTTGTTCAGCAGATAGGTTTGTCCCTAAAGTTACTACATTAGCACCATCAGCGTAAGCGGTACTTACATTTCCTAAAATAATTGCACCACATATAAGTAATGCTGAAATTCTTTTCTTTAATCCCATAATTATCTCCTTTTTAAATAAATTATTTCAATATGATGTAATAAAATTACCCAATGGAATTAGATAGTTAAAGCAGTATGTATTACCTATTTTATAAATTATATCTGATTGATTTATTAAAATCAAACGAACAATTTCTTAAAAATTTTCTGAATAAGACTTTTATAATAAAATTAATTATTCACTAAAAGTTGGATGTAGTACATTTTATTTTTATAGTTTAATCTTATGGAGACAATTATAAAGTATGATATAATGAGTGAATAAACAAAGGAAATTTAGTGAGGTGACAAGTTTGGCTAAAGTTATAGTTGTTGGTGGAGGACCTGCTGGTATTATGGCAGCTCTTAGTGCAGCAAAAAATAATGATGTTACGTTAATAGAAAGAAATAAAGAAATTGGTATGAAGCTAAGACTTACTGGTGGAGGTCGTTGTAACATAACTAATAATAGAGACATAGAGGAGTTTTTCGATAAAATAGTAAATAATAAGAAGTTTTTATATAGTGCTTTATATACATTTTCAAATTATTCGCTTTTAGAATACTTTAGTAATAATGGGCTTGAATATAAGGTTGAGCTTGATGAAAAAGTATATACAAAAAGCGATAAGGCAGATGAGGTTATAGAATTATTAAGAAATGATTTAGAAAAAAATAAAGTAAAAGTTAGATATAACACTATGATAAGTGACTTAGTAGTTGAAGATGAAACTATTAAAGGAGTTATAACATCTTATGGTGAAAAAATACTAGGTGATAAGATTATAATAACAACAGGGGGAAAGAGTTTCCCAAACACTGGATCTGATGGAGCTATGTATGAAGTATTGGAAAAGAATGGACATACAATAACACCAATACATGCAGCTTTAATACCACTTGTTATAAAAGAAGAATTTGTGAAAAAACTACAAGGTATTGCTATGAAAGATGTAGTAGTTTCTGCTAAACTTAAAAAGAAAAAAATTGAAAAGTTTGGTGATATGTTATTTACTCATTTTGGAATATCAGGCCCAGCAGTTTTAAAACTTTCCTCATATGTGAACAAAGCTTTAAATGAAGGTGAAGTAGAAGTCGCTTTAGATTTCTTAAAAGATAAGTCTAAGGATGAAATTTCTCAAATAATAAGAAGCAATCCAAATAAAACTGTTTTAAATAATTTAAAGGGAGTTTTACCACAAAACTTTTTAAAAGTAGTATTTGAAATGTTAGATTTAACAGAAGTTAAGGCTAGTGATTTAAAGAAGGAAGATGAAAATAAAATAATAGAATATATGAAAGAAATGAAGCTTACTGCTAGGGAAACTTTATCTATAAAGGCTGCACAGGTTACATCAGGTGGTGTTAAGGTAAAGGAAATTAATGCTTCAACTATGGAATCTAAAATAATTAAGAATTTATATTTTGCTGGAGAAGTTATAGATATTGATGCTGAAACTGGAGGGTATAATCTTCAAATGGCATTTTCAACTGGATACTTGGCTGGATCAGATTTTTAAAATAATTAGATTTAGTGGTAAAAAAGAAAGAAGTAGATAAGTATTAAAACTTATCTACTTAACTTCTATATTGTAAAATTTAAAATTAAGTTAGCATTTAATATGATCTTGAACATCCATTAAAGCTTCACCGAATCTTTGAAAATGAACAACTTCTCTTTGCCTTAGGAATTTAAGAATTTCTTTAATATCATGATCATCAGTTAAATTTATAAGCCATTCATAAGTTGCTCTAGCTTTTTGTTCAGCAGCCATATCTTCATGAAGATCAGCTATTACATCATCTTTAGCTTGAATATAAGTTGCTGTCCATGGATTACCTTGTGCATCAGCATAATATAAAGCTCTGCCATGGTCTGTATAATGAGCTGCTAAATCAGCTTTTTTTAAATCTTCTAAAGAAGCATTAGACATTAATTGATAAATCATAGTAGCTATCATTTCAACATGGGCCATTTCTTCAGTACCTATATCAGTTAATAAAGCTTTTGATTTTCCAGTTGGCATAGTATACCTTTGATTTAGGTATCTTAAAGCTGCACTTAATTCACCATCAGGTCCACCATATTGAGACATAAGGAATTTAGCCATTCTTAAGTCATTACATTTTAAATTAATAGGATATTCTAAAGTTTTAACATAATACCACATAAATTATAAACCTCCTTAATAATTTTCCCAAGGCCAAGGTGATGATACCCAAGCAACTGGATTTTCAAAGTAAGCAGAACCAAAATTTCTTAATGGACCAAAGTTTTTCTCATAATCCATTATTAAATCATCAAGTCTTTTAGAAATTATTTTATAATCATTTCTTGCTTTTTTATTACTTGGAAAGTTATCCAGATATAGATTTAATTCTACAGCATAAAATTGATATTTTTTTATTTCATTTAATAAGTCATTTTCACACATAATAATACCCTCCCTAGCATTTTTTATCATGTTTACCATAAGGTCTATATAAATCTTTAAAGATAGTACCTAACTTTAATGAAGTTGTAGGATTTAGAAGGTTTTCATATTCTTGTAGAGCAATAAAAACTCTTGCATAATCATTTTTTTCACATTTGTTCATAGTAATTTCATCCTTTCAAAAAGTTTGTTTATTACATAATATGTTAGGGGCTGATGTTATGTTACTATGTTATTAAGGAAATATTATTAAAGTATTTGAATAAGGTATATATTTTCATGATGTATCAAATAAAAATTTTAAGTGTATTATGATAGTGAATAGTTTTTTTGGAGAGAAATATGCCTCAAAATGAATTTAATGGCTTTAATGATTTTATAAAAATCTTTAATGATTATATTGGCTCATTTAATTCGGAAACAAGTAATAAAAGTGATAATAGTAATTCTAAAGAAAGTGATGACGAATGTAATAATTGTAGATTTGGCAATTTTAATGCAAATGCTACTAAAAGTCAAAGAGAAGCATGTAGTGATATTCCGGGGGGATTTCAAGATATTCCACCACAACTTTTATTAGTAATTGGAGAGCTATTAGGAAATGTTATGGCAGGTAATTTGCCATTTAATATTCAAAATGTAGTTGGGAACTGGTTGCAATTGGTAGGGCAAGCAATTGAAGTTTTTAATGCTCAACAACAATATTATCAAGGTGGACCAGGAAGAATGTATAATCCTATTTATAGAAATGCAGCTAATCCTTTTTGTTCAAGTTCAAGTGATGAAAGTCAAACTAATGTAGCTTCAAATAAAAAATCTAGTAGTAATAGTTCTAAAAATAAAACACGATCTAATAATGATATATATCAATTAAAACAATCTATAGAATCATTAACTAAGCAAATTGAAGAATTACAAAAGCAAATTGATGATTTGAAAAAAAAATAAAAATGTAAAGGAAATAGTCAATATATATTCTTTACATTTTATTTTTTTCTTTAAATAATATATATTAAGGAATAGTTAAGTATTTATAAGGATAAGTTAATAAAGAATATTTTATTGTTTTATTAGAGGTGAGGAAAAATGCTTAATTATCTTGTTAGAAAATATAATTTAAATGTTACATCAATGATTAGAAATGGAACTGTTGCAGTAATAACGATGCTAGGAGTTGGGATACTATTTGGAAGTAAAAATGTAATGATAACATTTCCTATAGCGTTAACTTCTACTGTTATAGGAAGACAAAATTTTTATGTAAAACCTCTTAATAGAATAGTTAGAATATTAGCATTAGATTTAATTATAGTATTAATAGCTTTTATATCAGCATTAAATATATGGACAGGAATTGTAATTGATTTTGTTGCAATATTTTTGCTGGTTTATATTGTATCATCGCCATATGATTCAACTTTTTATAAACCATTTATAATGCTTTATGTTTTTACCCAGTATGCCAATGTTTCAATTTATGAATTACCTAATAGATTATTGGCTGTAGTTTTTGGAGCATTAGTTATTATGTTAGGAACACATATAAAAAGAAGTAGTGGCAAAGAAATAATGGGGAATAGTGTTAATTCCGCTTTTTTTAATATACAAAAACAAATTGAAAATATTATAGATCACAAATATGAGGAAGAGTTAACAGAAAATTGTTCTAAAATAATGATGGATTTAGTATATAAGGTGTATATAACACGATATAAAAAATATCTTACTACTAATTTAGGAACTATACAGTTTAAATTGTATTTAAACATAGAATATTTAAATATATATTTAAAAAATATATATGAACAGTATGAAGAAGAGAAAATATCTAAGGAACAAATGTTAGATTTTTTATCGTTAGTTGAATTAATAATAAAGTATTCTAAGAAAAAGTGTAAATTGGAAGATGTAACGTATAAAAGTAAATTTATAAGTGGAAAATATAAAAAAAGTTCATATTTAGTTAATGAAATATTGCTCATAGTAGCTTCTATAGTAGAGCAAATTAAAGAAGCTGAAGAAATAGACAGTGGGAAGGCAAATAGAATTTATAAAGAATGGGAAAGAACCTACTTAGATAAACCAAGGGTAGTATTTAAAGAATATTTTGTTCCATCTTCAATAAGATTTAAGTTTGCAATGAGAATGGCAATAACATTAACTTTTTCTATATTTATAGCTGAATTACTAGGGTATTATAAGATTATATGGGCTATTATAACCATAATGTCAATTATGCAACCTTATTATGAAGATACAATTTCAAAAACTAGGGAAAGAATAAAAGGAAATATTATAGCGATTTTATTTACAGGTATAGTAATACATTTATTTCATACACAATGGATAACTATTTTAATTTTAGTTATATCATTATATTTATTATATGGATTTAAAGAATATTATAAAATTTCATTATTTGCAGCTATGGCATCTATTTGTATTTCATCATTATCAGTAAGCTTAAATAAGTTATTAATATATAGAATTTTTTACGTAATAATAGGAGTAATAGTAGTTTTATTAGCTAATAAATATATTTTTCCTTATAGGTTAAAAGATGGAATAATGCAATTAGTAAAAAAAATATTAAGGTATGATCAATATTTGATTGATACTAGTAGGGAGTATTTAGGGAAAGGTGAAGGTGATAATTATATAAGAGACTTAATAATACATATTACTCTTTTAACTCAAAAATTATATCTTAGAAATTCACAGTATAGTGATGAGAGTATTTCTGAATTTATTGACAAGAATAATGAGTTTGTAGTTAAGATTGGATATAAGGTTTTAATGGTTTATAAGAAAAAATGTAATGAAAATATATTTAAATATTTAAGTGAATTATATGATGATTTTAATAATAGTATAAAGACATTAATAAAAAAGGTATAGATTAGAAATAGGGGGAACTAATCTATACCTTTTGTGAAGGGAATGATATTAACTAATTACAACACAACTATATTGGTTAATGTTGTTCTTTATGAATATGATTATATTATATGAATATGTCAACTTTATGGCAGTTATATGAAAATAAAATGATTATATAAATAACATAATTTTGAAAATGTTATTTTTTTAAATGTATAAGTTATATACATTAATGAGTATAATAATATAAATAAAAAATTGTAATTAAGAAGTGATATATATGAGAATTACTGTAATAAAAAAGGCTAGAATCAGAGTGGCTATAGTTATTTTGGTGATGATTTGTAGTATTATAAGTTTTTTTAAAATTAAAAATGATAGTAAAAGGTGGATAGATGCAGATGTTACAATTAAACTACCTTTTGAAATAGATATATTAAGTACAGGAAAATCAGATTTTATTTTAATAGAGAGTGAAGGAAAGTTTATTGTTATAGATTGTGGATTTTATGAAAATAGTGCAAAGATAGAAGAGTTTTTACATTTTAAAGGTGTTGAAGAGATAGAGTATTTAATTTTAACTCATAATGATAAAGATCATATTGGGGGAGCTCCTGTTGTTTTAGATAATTTTAAGATAAATAATTTAGTTCAGGCTGATTATGAAAAAAGTACAGTTCAATACAAAAATTATATTGAAGCTGTTGAGAGAAATAATCTACAACCTATATTGCTTCATAATAATATTGTGACCAATATAAATGGAGCCCAAATAACAATATATCCAGCACTTAAAGATAGTTATGAGAAATCTAATGATTATTGTATTATAGTTGGAATTGATTATGGAAAATATAGATTTTTATTTGCAGCAGATGCGGAAGATGAACGAATGAAAGAGTTTATAAAAGAGGATACTGGTACTTACACTTTTTTAAAAATGGCTCATCATGGAATATATAATGATGAAGCAGGGAATTTTTTAGAGTCAGTTTCACCAAGCTATGCAGCTATAACCTGCTCTTATCTTATGTATCCAAATAGAAAACTTATTTCTTTATTAGATAAATATAAAATAAAAACATTTTATACAAGTAGTGGAGATATAAGTATTAAAAGTGATGGGGAAAATATATATTTTATTCAAAAATAGTTTAATATATTAATAAAGGGCTGATAATAAATTAAAGTGAATTATCAGCTTTTATTAATTTGGCTAAAGAGGTTTTAGGTATTCTTAATATTATTTCTAAAGGTTAAATATTTTTGGAATATAGATGGATTTTGTTTAAAAAAATCATTAAAAATTTTAAAATCTTCAACTGTTTCTGATTTGATTACATGTTCCATTAATTCAGTTTCTGTAAGTACATCATTTCTTTGACTCAAGTTCTTTAAAAAAGTTTCGATTATATTATGCCTTTCATAAAGAAAAGCCCCAATTTCCTTACCTTTATCAGTCAATACTATTAATCCGTATCTTTGATATTTTATTAGAGATAAGCTTCCAAGTTTTTGCATCATCTTAGATGCTGATGAATCTTTAACATTTAACATTTGTGCAACTTGATTTAATCTTATATATGTATTTTTTAAACTACATCTATAAATCATCTCTAAATAGTCTTCCATGGAAGGAGTTAGTAACTTATTGGCTGCATTTATCATCTCATATCCTTTTACTGTATGAAAATCTTTACTTATAAGAATCACCTCTATAAAATTAATACAAATTTTTACATATAACGTGGCACATTGATATTTATGTGCATATGTTAGACTAGGGAAAGATTTTTTCATTGAACTTAAATAAAAAAATAGAAAACCAAAAAGGAGGTTATTAAAATGGAAAAACAATTAAATAATGTTATACCATTAAGTGAGTTACCCCTAGGATATAAGTGTAAAGTTAATTCTCTTATTGCATATGGCGCAATAAGAAGAAGGTTGTTGGATCTTGGATTGATAAATGGTACTGAGGTAATGGCACTTGAGCAAAGTCCATCAGGTGATCCAATAGCTTATTTTATACGTGGTGCTGTAATCGCATTGAGATCAGAAGATGCTTCGCAAATTTTAGTTGAAAAAATATAGTCTTATTTTAAGAGTATTTATAAAAAATAAATTAAATTACTATTTTAATAAAATTTTTTATTTGGAGGAATAAATATGGGGCTAACAAAACAGTCAACAGGAGCTCATGCTATGGATGAAAAGTTAAAGATAATTAAAGAATCCGAAGATGAAAAAATAGTAGCGCTTGGTGGCAATCCTAATGTTGGGAAAAGTACTGTATTTAATAATTTAACAGGTTTAAAACAACATACGGGAAATTGGCCAGGAAAGACAGTAACAAATGCCACAGGTAAATATAATCATAGGAATAAGGAGTTTATATTAGTTGATATTCCAGGTACCTATTCATTAATGGCAAATTCAGAGGAGGAAGAAGTTGCAAGAGATTTTATATGTTTTGGGAATCCGGATGTTACTGTAATTGTTGTAGATGCAACATGTCTTGAGAGAAATTTAAATTTAGTTCTTCAAACAATAGAAATAACTAATAAAGTTATAGTTTGTGTTAATCTTATGGATGAGGCTAAAAGAAAAGGTATAACAGTAGACTTAGTTAAGTTATCATTGCTACTAGGGATACCCACTATAGGCACTAGTGCTAATTTGGGACAAGGTTTAAGTGAATTGATGGATTCTATATATAATGTTGTATTTAATAAAGTTACTTCAAATCCAGTTAAAATTAACTATGATAAAAGAATTGAAAATGCCATTTCGATAATAGAAGGAAAACTTAACGAAATGATTAAAAGTAAAATTAATTCACGATGGCTTGCATTAAAATTACTAGAAAATGATACTTCGTTATTAGATTCTATAAGTAAATATTTGGGGTTTGATATAACTGAAGATAAAGAAGTTATTGAAGGGATTAGAAACGGAAGAGAATACTTAAACACTAATGGAATAAATTGTGAAGTACTTAGAGATGAGATAGTTTCAGTTATAGTTAGGAAATCAGAAAAGATTAGTAAGAGTGTAGTTTCTTTTAGAAAGGAAGAGTATAATGCTACAGATAGAAAAGTAGATAAGATTTTGACTTCAAAAAAGTTTGGTATACCGATAATGATATTACTTTTAGGTGTTATTTTTTGGTTAACAATAACTGGTGCAAATTATCCTTCTCAACTTTTATCTTATGGATTATTTTGGATACAGGATAGGTTAAGTGAATTTTTTGTCTGGATTGGAGCACCAGCTTGGGTTGAAGGAATTTTAGTTCAAGGTATGTATAAAACCTTAGCTTGGGTAGTTGCTGTTATGCTGCCACCAATGGCAATATTTTTTCCTTTATTTACATTGCTTGAGGATTTGGGATATCTTCCGAGAATAGCTTTTAATTTAGATAATTTCTTTAAAAAATCATGCGCTTGCGGAAAACAAGCACTTACTATGTGTATGGGGTTTGGATGTAATGCAGCAGGTATAATTGGGTGTAGAATAATAGATTCTCCAAGAGAAAGACTAATTGCAATTATTACAAATAATTTTGTGCCTTGTAATGGTAGATTTCCTACTCTTATAGCTATAATAACAATGTTTTTTGCTGGAATGTTTATAGGACCTTTTAAGTCAGTAATCTCAACTGTTTTATTAGTAGGGGTAATTCTTTTAGGAGTTTTCATGACTTTAATGATGTCAAAGGTTCTTTCTAAAACTATTCTTAAAGGAGTTCCATCTTCTTTTACATTAGAGTTACCACCTTATCGTAAGCCACAAATAGGAAAGGTTATAGTTAGGTCTATATTTGATAGAACGTTATTTGTTCTTGGTAGGGCTATAAGCGTTGCAGCACCTGCTGGAATAGTTATTTGGCTTATGGCTAATGTAACAGTTGGAGATATGAGCTTGTTAACACATTGTGCTAATTTCTTAAATCCTTTTGCACAAGCAATAGGATTAGATGGATATATATTAATGGCATTTATTTTAGGATTTCCAGCTAATGAAATAGTAGTACCGATAATAATTATGAGTTATATGGCTACAGGAAGTATGTTAGAGTTAGAAAGTTTTACTGAATTAAGATCTTTACTTGTGGATAATGGATGGACATGGCTTACTGCTGTATGTGTAATGTTATTTTCGCTTATGCATTGGCCTTGTAGTACGACTTGCTTAACTATAAGGAAAGAAACTCAAAGTTGGAAGTGGACAGCAGTATCATTTCTAGTTCCAACGGTAATGGGAGTTATTATTTGTTTTGTGTTTACAAGCGTTGTACGATTATTAGGATTGGCATAAGATAAAAGTCACATCAATTAACAGATTATATTATCTATTAGTTGGTGTGATTTTTAGATGTTATAAGAAAATATTCTATTATCTTAATATATCTCTTTGAAGCTAAATTTAAAAGTTACACCATATTTGGTATAATTAATGTATAAATTATTGTAAGAGGAGAGGGTCTATATGATTAAACATATTATTTTGTGGAATTTTCAAAAGGGGAAGGGTAGTGAAGAGGATAAACTAAAAATAAAAAATGGACTTGAAGAATTAAAAAATAAAATACCAGGGATTGTTGAAATTGAGGTTATCACTAACCCAATAGCAGGAAGTAATGCTGATATAATGTTAAATAGTATCTTTGAAAATGTAGATGCATTAAATAATTATCAAGTTCATGAAGAACATGTTAAAGTTGCAAGCTTTGTTAGAAGTGTTACATGTAATAGAATGTGTATGGATTATGAGGTATAGAATAAGACATACAAAGGAGAATTAAATGGATAGGCTATATATCGATAAAATAGTTAAGCAATACTTTGAAAATGAAAATTATTATGTGAAAAAAGGATCTAGTGGTATGAATAATACAACTAAATTCATAGTTATAGATAATGAAGAGTTTATTTTAAGAATATATGAAAGTCATAATGACAATGAAAAAGTTAATTATGAACATGCAGTTTTAAAAGCTTTAGATGAAAGAAGTTTAAGTTTTAATATACCTAAACCGAAAATAAATTTAAATGGTAGTACAATAGGGATAAGCTCTGATGGAAAATTAGTATCAATGGCAAAGATGATTAAGGGAAGGAATCCTAACTTAGAAACTGTTGAGCAATTTTATAGTTTAGGAAGGGTTGTTGGTGAAATAACAAGAGAACTAGGAGAGATTAATATTGAAAAAAATCCGATATATTCTCCATGTTATGAATTAGAAAAATCTTATCCTAAATGCCCATTAAATAAAGTCATAGAGTTTTGTATTAAGCCTCCTGAAGATTTTAATAAAGAAAAAAATGAGTTAGTTGAGTTAAGTAGCTATTTTATTAAATTTAAGGAATGTATTCCAGATTTAAGAAACTTGCCACATCAATTAATTCATGGTGATATTAATGCATCTAATGTTTTAGAAGATGAGAATAATAATATTTCTGCGATATTAGATTTTGAATTTGTTGCTAAAGATTTAAGAGCTATGGATTTAGCTATATGTTTATCAGAAGCTATTTCAAATAAAAATAGTGATGAGTTTAAGTTTAAGTGTATGAAAAGATTTATTGATGGATATAAGAAAAATATTAATTTGACAATAGATGAAATAAAAGCAGTACCAAAGCTTATTATGCTTAGAAGATTAGATGTAATTGTACATTTTCTTGTTAGATATAATGAGGGAATCAGTAATAGTTTTATGTCTGCAACAGAAATACTTAGGGAACAAATTATAAAAGCAGTTACTTTATGCAAGTGGGTAAGTGGAAATGAAAGTAAAATAATTAAATTATTTATATAAAAATAGAAAGTAAAAATTGGAGGGAATTTAGGTGAATGAGGTTATAAAAAATATTAAATCAAGAAGAAGTTGTAGGGCTTATAAAGATGTACAAGTAGAAACTGAAATTTTAAATGAAATCTTAGAATGTGCTTTATGTGGACCAAGTGGTATGAATAAACAAGGGTGTTATTATACAGCTATTCAAAATAAGGAGATTTTACAAGAATTAAATGATGCAGTAAAAGAAGTATTTAAGGAAAGAGGAGAAGCGAGAGGATCTAATGAAAATTATAATTTCTATTATAATGCACCTACTCTTATAATAGCTTCTGCAAAAAAAGATTATAAATATTTTTATACAGATGGGTCAGCAGGATTAGAAAATATATTTTTAGCAGCAACTTCTTTAGGGTTAGGGTCTTGTTGGATAAATCAATTAGGGGATACTTGTAATTCATCTTTAGTAAGAAAGGTACTTGATAGATGTCATATACCATCAGATTTTGATATAATTGGTTGTGCATCTATAGGATATTCAGCAAAACAAAGTATTGAGCCAAAAAGAGTTCCAGGAAGAAGCTTAATTGTTAGGTAGAGTTTAAACATTTCATAATTAAAAAATATATAATGATTTAGATTTAAATAAGATAATACATAAATTGGAGTGTAATATAATTTATGTATTATCTTATTTGCATTATACAACATTTAGACATGTATTAATAACAAATAATCATAGTTTTTATATCAGTATATAAGTATAATAATAGTATATTATGAAAACGTTATGTCAAGCAGAGAAGGATATATTAGGAGGATAATATGGGAATTATATTTAATAAAGAAAATAGACTATTTCATATTAAGTCAAAGAAAACAAGTTATGTAATGAGAGTTTTAGAAACTGGTCATTTAATTAATTTGTATTGGGGAAGGAAGATTAATTCTAATAAAATAGATTATGTAGTGAAGAAAAGACCTTGTGGAAGTTTTTTAGCTGACTTAGACAATATAGATGAACTTCATTTAGAGGTAATACCGCAAGAGTATCCAAGCTATGGAAATCCAGATTTACGTTCACCAGCAATTCAAATAAAATTGGCAAATGGAACAACTGTAACAGATTTTAGATATTATAGTCATGAAATATATAAAGGAAAGAAGGAGCTTCAAGGGTTACCAGCAACTTATGTTGAAAATGAAGATGAAGCAGAAACTTTAGAAATAACTTTAAAGGATGAATTAGCAGGGTTAAAGGTAGTATTATCATATACCGTATTCGAAAATTATGATGCTATAACAAGAAGTTGTAGAATTATAAATGATAGTAAAGAAGAAGTTGATGTGTTAAGAGCTTTAAGTGCAAATGTTGATTTTAGATATAGTGATTTTGATTTAATTCAATTATCAGGATCTTGGGCTAGAGAAAGACATATAATTAGAACTCCATTAAGAAATGGTGGACAATGTGTAGAAAGTAGAAGAGGGGCAAGTAGTCATGCTCAAAATCCATTTATAGCGTTAGTAAGTAAAGATACAACGGAAGATAAAGGTGAGGTTTATGGATTTAATTTAGTTTATAGTGGAAATTTCTTAGCAAATGTTGAAGTTGATATGCATAGTAATGCAAGAACTCAAATTGGTATAAATCCATTTGATTTTACTTGGAACTTAGAAGCAGGAGAAGAATTCCAAACACCAGAAGTTGTTATGGTATATTCACCTAATGGATTAACTGGCATGTCTCACATTTATCATGATTTATATAGAGAAAGACTGTGTAGGGGAACTCATAGAGATAAGGAAAGACCAATACTTATAAATAACTGGGAAGCAACATATTTTGATTTCAATGATGAAAAAATCAAGAATATCGCTAAAGAGTCTAGTAAGCTTGGAATAGAATTGTTTGTTTTAGATGATGGCTGGTTTGGTGAAAGAAATAATGATGATTGCTCACTTGGAGATTGGTTTGTAAATGAAGAAAAGCTTAAAGGTGGATTAAATTCATTAGTTAAAGATATAAATGAAATGGGAATGCAATTTGGGCTATGGTTTGAACCAGAAATGATTTCTCCAAAGAGCAAGTTATATGAAGAACATCCAGATTGGTGTATTCATATTGATGGAAGATTAAGATCAGAAGCAAGAAAGCAACTTATATTAGATTTATCTAGAGATGAAGTTTGTGATGCTGTAATTGAAATGCTTACGAATGTATTAAGATCAGCACCTATATCATATGTTAAATGGGATATGAATAGAAATATGACAGAGATAGGTTCAGCAGCATGGCCAGCTAAAAAACAAAAAGAAATTGCTCATAGATATATGTTAGGTTTATATAAAATATTAGAAAATATAACTACTAATTTTCCAAATATTTTATTTGAAAGCTGCTCAGGTGGAGGTGGAAGATTTGATGCTGGAATGTTATATTATATGCCTCAAACTTGGACAAGTGATGATACTGATGCTATAGAGAGATTAAAAATTCAAGAAGGAACTTCATTAGTATACCCAACTAGTACAATGGGAAGCCATGTTTCAGCAGTTCCTAATCATCAAGTTCATAGAATAACACCTCTTCATACAAGAGGAGTAGTGGCTATGGCAGGAAGTTTTGGATACGAACTGGATGTAACAAAAATGACAGATGAAGAAAAGCAAGAAGTAAAATCACAAGTTGAGTTCTATAAGAATATTAGAAAAACTATTCAATTTGGAGATTTATATAGATTAAAGAGTGCCTTTGATAGTAATGAAACTGCTTGGATGAATATATCTAAGGATGGAAATAATCTTGTAGTAAGTTATGTTAAGAAATATGCAGAAGCTAATGTATTACCAAAGAGTCTAAAGTTAAAGGCTTTAGATGAAAATTCATTATATGAAGTTAGTGAAACTGGAGAAGTTTTCGGTGGAGATGAGCTTATGTATATAGGACTTGATATTGGAGAGCTTAATGGTGATTATCAAGCAAAAAGCTGGGCTTTAAGAAAAATTCAAGAAAATTAGTAACTAAAGAAATAAATATAAATGCTAGTATAGCAAATTGATAAAGAATAAATTGCTATATTAGCATTTTATTTTCTATTCAGATAATAGAAATTTTTCTGTAGTTTCTTTTTTGGTACTTCTATACTCTTTAGGGCTTACTCCTTTAATCTTTTTAAAAGCTTTAGAAAAGGCTAAAGGGTCACTATATCCACAAGAATAAGCTATATTAGTTATTGGTAAATTGGTGTTATATAATAGTTCAGCAGCTTTAGTTATTCTAAATTTCATTAGAAATTTTTGAGGAGACATATTTAAGTTATTTTGAAAAATAGATGTTAAATAACTTCTATTTAAACAAATATAATTAGCAATATCGGTTACCTTAATAGAGTTATGATAATTATTTTGAATAAATTCAATAGCTTTGTTTATGTAATTGTTAGTATTTTCTTCTTTATTCATAGAAGAAATTTCTTTGCAATCTTCACATAGTTTAGAAAAAAACAAATATAATAATCCTTCTATTTTAAAAGCATCAGAATCAGACATTGTATGATGTTTTAGCATCTCTAATACATATTCTTTTAATGAATCATCTTTTTCATAAGTAAAAATTAAGTGATTTTCATTTAATCCAGCAGAGTTTAAATAAAGTTTTGCTTTATCCCCATCAATTCCAATCCAAAGATATGTCCAAGGGTTATCCTTATCAGCTTGATAAAATGTAACAACATTTGGTTCAATTAAAAATCCTTGATTTTTACTTACTGTATATTTTGTATCATTTACATAATAATACCCTTGTCCATCTAAAACATAATGAAGTAGATAGGTTGGTCTGACTGCTGGACCAAATGAATATAAGGGAGCACATTTTTCTAAGCCACAATAACAAAGATATAAGTCATTAAAATTTCTATTTGTATTTTCTAAAAAGTATACATCTAACATAAAGCCTCCTAAATATAACATCTAAACATATTTTGCTTATAATATTATATAAATTTTAAATTAAAAAAATATATAATGCAATATATCAAATGAAAGTAATATATTGTATTTAAAATAAGTTAATTACAGCATAGTTATTAAAAAAGCTCAATATTTTAAATAAAACTTTTAATGAAAATGTTTTAGTGTTTTTAGAAGATTGATAATTTATTAAATAACTTTTATATTAATATAGCTAGAAAATAATAAGTATAAGAAAGAAATAGGAAGCAAAGAGTTGATTATAATGTCAAATCTAACATTTAGACATGTTTTTGTTACATTAATCTATTTAGAAGTGATAGAAAAAGTTTTAAAATATAAATATGTAAACGATATAAAGTGTGAGGGGATAGAATAATGAGAAAGAAAAAATTGATAGCAACAATTTTAGTTGTAACTTCAATATTCACAATGATATTTACAGGATGCTCAAGCAATACTGCAACTAATAAGTCTAAAAAACAAATAGTATTTTTTAGTAATAAAATAGAAGCTGTGGATACTTATAATAAACTTGTAGAGAAATTTGAAGCTGAAAATCCAGATATAGATGTTGTTGTTACTGCACCTCCGGATGCAACAACAGTATTAAAAACTAGATTAGTAAAAGGGGATGTCCCAGACATTATATCATTATCTGCAGATAGAAGTTTTGCAGACTTTGTAGATGCAAACATATTAGAAGATTTAAGTGGAAAAATAGATTTTAGTGTTATTGATCCAGTTTATAATCAGATGTTAAAGGATTTAGAGATTGAAAGTGTAGATGGTGTTTATGGAGTACCTTATGCATTAAATGCAAGTGGAGTTATATATAACAAGGATATTTTTGAAGACTTAGGATTATTAATTCCTAAAACATGGGATGAATTTTTAGAATTAGCACAAACTGTTCAAGATAATGGCATAACACCTTTTTATTTTACTTTAAAAGATAGTTGGACTTCACTTCCAGCATGGAATAATATATCAGGAACATTGGCTGATGCTGATTGTTTTAAAAGAGTTAACAATAATGAAACAACATTTAATGAGGTTTATTCGGAAACAGCAGATAAAATACTTCAATTAATGGATTATGGTCATTCAGATAACTTTGGTGTTGGGTATAATGATGGTAATACAGCATTTGCTCAAGGTAAAGCTGCAATGTATATTATAGGAAATTATGCAATACCATCAATTTTAACTGTAAATCCAGATATAAATTTAGGAATGTTTACTATGCCTGCATCTAACAATGAAGATGAAAATAAATTAGTTTCTGGAGTAGATGTATATTTTGCCATTCCTAAAGATTCTAAGAATAAAGAAGAAAGTATAAGATTTATAAACTTCTTATTAGAAGAAGAAAATGCTAAAACTTATATAGATGAACAAAGTGCATTTTCAGCAGTTAAGGGTGTAAAACAAGAAGATTCAAAATTTGAAGCTTTTGATGAGTTCTTTGAAAATTCAAGAGTTGTAGATTTCCAAGATCATTTTTATCCAGCAGAATTACCAGCATCTGATATGATACAAACATATCTTTTAGATGGAGATAAAGAAAAGTTTTTAAATAACTTCCAAAAGGAATGGTTAAAGGCTAATAGACAGTATATTAAAGAATAGTATGGAAGGGTGATTAGAAATGAAGAAAAGAGATATGTTTTTCTTAGGAACAGTAATACCAATGATAATTGTATTTTTCTTGTTCCACACATTCCCATTATTAAAAGGGGTAATGTATAGTTTCACAAATTTTAGAGGATTTGGAGATTTTGATTTTGTTGGATTAATGAACTTTAAGGATTTATTTACGGATTCAAGAGTATTAAATTCATATATGTTTACTTTTAAATTTGCTATAGTTACAACAATAATAGTAAATATAATAAGTTTAGCATTAGCATTAGCTTTAAATTCAAAGATAAAGTTCAAAACTACTTTAAGGGGATTATATTTCTTACCGAATATTTTAGGTGGACTAATTGTAGGATATATATTTAATTATATTTTTACATTTATAATTCCTAAACTAGGAGAGGTTATGGGAAGTGAAGTTCTTAGTAAGAGTATACTTGGAAGTACAAGTTTAGCATGGGTAGGTGTAGTAATTGTAGTTGCATGGCAATCAATAGCTTTTAATACTATAATTTATATTTCAGGACTTCAAACTATTCCGGATGATGTTTATGAAGCAAGTGGAATTGATGGTGCTGGTAAATGGCTTCAATTTAGAAAGATTACATTCCCGTTAATTGCACCATTCTTTACAATAAATATGGTTTTATGTATGAAAAACTTCTTAATGGTATTTGATCAAATTATGTCATTAACAGGTGGTGGACCTGCACAGTCAACAGAATCAATTTCTATGTTTATATATAAGGCTGGATTTGGTGGAAGTCAATTTGGATATCAATCAGCAAATTCAGTAGTATATTTTATAGTTATTGTAGCTATATCATTATTCCAAATTAAGATATTAGAAAAAAGGGAGGTTCAACTATAATGGCAGAATTAAGTTTAAAATCTGGTAATGCAACAAAAATAAAGAGAAAATCTTTTATAAAAAAGGATTATGGAAAAATTAATTGGCCAATTACAATATTACTTATTGTTTGTTCATTAACAATATTATTTCCACTTTATATAACTATTGTTATTGCATTTAAACAACCATCAGAAATGATGGGGAATGTTTTGTCATTACCTAAGACATGGAGCTTTAGTAATTTTGGACAAGCAATTGAGATGACTAATTTCTTTCATACAATAATGAATAGTTTAATTATAACAGCAGGTGCTGTAATAGTAACTATAGTTACTAATTCATTAGTTGCATATGCTATTGCAAGAAACATGCATAAGAAGTTTTATAAATTTGTATACTTCTACTTTGTAAGTGCAATGTTTGTACCTTTTTCAATGTTAATGTTACCTTTAGTTAAACAAGTAAGTTTCTTCAATTTAGATAATAAAATTGGTATGATAATTCTTTATATTGTATTTGGGATATCTATGAATACCTTGCTTTATGTTGGTTATTTAAAAAATATTCCACTTGAGTTAGAAGAAGCAGCATATGTTGATGGTGCTAAACAATGGACTGTTTTCTGGAAAATTATATTCCCATTATTAAAACCAATGCATGCAACTGTGGGAATTATGACAGCTCTTTGGGCTTGGAATGATGTAATGATGCCACTTGTAATATTAAGTGATCAAAGTGCAGCAACTTTACCATTAGCTCAATATATATTCCAATCTAAGTTTGGGACAAATTATAATGTAGCATTTGCATCATATCTTTTAGCATTATTACCACTATTAGTATTCTATTTATTCGCTCAAAAGTGGATTATAAATGGGGTAACTAAGGGTGCAATAAAGTAAATTTTAAAATGAAACCTTTGTTAGAAAATATATTTATTGAATTTAAGTATATTGGATAATAAAGGTTTATTTTATTATAAATTTGATAAAAGTCTATGAATTAATATATACTGTAATAAAATTATAAATACATAATATTTAGTTAAAAATAATTTATAAAGAAATATAGTGTAGGAAACTAAACCGTATTTATAGTAAATTTAAATAATACTTTCATAGAGAAAAATAACGAAGAGTACAGAATAAATAGTTGTAATAAAAGTAGTTAAGATAGTAAACACTATGGTTAGAAAAGAAATAGCTATAGGAGTGAAGAATGAGTATGGAAGTAGTAAAGGTAAAAACTGATGAAGGTAAAGAAAGATATTATCTTGCAGATAGTGACGGATTACCTATTGAAGCAGTATTGAAATTTATTAGATTTAAAGATAATACAAACTACTCAAGAAATACTTTAAGAATGTACTGTCAACATTTAAAGTTATACTTTGAATATTTGGAACAACGAGAAATTAATTTTCAAGATGTTACAATAGATGATTTAGCTTTATTTGTTAATTGGTTACAAAATCCTTATAAGAGTTTAAAAGTTATACCAGTACGACCTACTGATACAGCAAGAAGTCCACGAACAGTAAATATTGTTATAAATACTGTGTTAACTTTCTATGATTATATTTTAAGACATGAGGAATATAACAATAATATATCAGATAGGCTTAAAAATTTTGTATCTACTCCAAGTAGAAACTTTAAAGGTTTTTTATATGGAATAGCACATGAGAAAAAGAAAGTAACAAGTAATATATTAAAACTGAAAGTTCCTAAATCTAAGCCAAAGACATTATCTAAAGAAGAAATAGGAACGCTTATAAGAGCCTGTAATAACCTTAGGGATAAGTTTCTATTAACATTATTATATGAAACTGGTATGAGAATAGGCGAAGGCTTATCTTTATGGATAGAGGACTTCGATATAAGTGATATGGTTATAGATTTACAAGACCGAGGTGAACTTGAAAATAATGCTGAAATAAAAACAGTATCAAGTCCAAGAAGAATAGATATATCTCAAAATTTAGCAGATATGTTTATGGAATATATAGCAGAATATCACACAGAAGAAGTTGAAACTAACCATATATTTATCAAACTTAGTGGAAGTAATAGATATAAACCTATGAATTATACTGACGTAGATAATTTATTTAGAACGTTAAAAAAAGTAACAGGTATATACGCTACTCCACATATGTTTAGACACAGTTCTTTGACATTATTAAGAATGGCTGGATGGCAACCTGAACTATTAAGAATAAGAGCAGGACATAAAAATATTTATACTACTTTAAACACTTATATACACCCTTCTGATGAAGAAATAACCGAAGAGTTCAATAGAACTCGACCTAATTTAGATTTGGATATTTATAACGAAGGGGATGAATAAAGTGAAAAATTTACAAGAGATAAAGAGTAATCAACAAAGTAAATATGATGAAATAATAGAATATCTTAGCCAAGATAATGGGTATTGGTTAAATAATGATAAGTGGGATGTTACGAAAGATTTCTTTATTGGGAAAGTAATAAGAAATATTAGATATATAAATTTTTCAAATATAAGTAATGAAGTGGTAAAAAATGAATTAAAGTTCTATTTTATTTATAGTTTTAAAAATAATTTACTTAAAAGTTCTTATATAGCTTGTTTATCTTCATCATTGAAACATTTCAATAGTTTCTTAAATAAGAATTATTCAAAATATAAAAGTTTTAATGATGTAGATACAAATAATTTTAAATTTAAGTTTAAAGATTACCTTGTAGAAGTAGGATTTAAGATATCAGACAAAGGCAAAATCAACGCTTATGAAATGAATAATATCATATATGTTTTAGATTTTATCAAAGATTTCTACGATGATAGAGAAGAAACTGAAAAAGATATATGGTATTCAAAGAACATTGTAGGTGCTAAAATTCCTGCAAGTGGAGCGGTTACAGGAACGTACAATTCTATTAACTTTACTAAAATACCAGCCTATTATAGAGGAACTGTAAAAAGATATTTTAAAACAATTATAACTAAAAAAAGTTGGAATCATTGTTTTCAAATATTAAATAATTTGAATTATTTCTTTGAAAAATTTTATTCAAATGGATATACAGATGGGTTTATAGAAAGCCTATCAAGACAAGATATAGAAAACTATATATATTGGGTTAATAATGATTATAAAGATAAAAATGCTACTTATAAAAGTAAGTTTATATCTTATATCAGAACGTTTTTGGAATATATTCAAATAGCTCAATATGACAAAGCTCCTCAAAAAGAAGTATCATTTATTATATTTCAAGATGATATTCCTAAAAGAGAACTAAATAAAGATGAAGTAAAAAAGGCAAAGTTTGTTCCAGAGCCTATCTTAAAGCAATTAGATAGTAATATTATGGATTTAGATAGACCACAGTTTATACCTATTTATATTTTACTTCGTGAAACGGGTTGGCGTGGAACTGATATATTAAATCTTAGATATGATAATTGTTTAGAACAAATATGGAATAACAAAGAAGAAAAATATAACTACTATCTTTGCGGAGAAATAACTAAAACGGGTATAGCACAACTTAAAATTCCTATAAGAGATAAAGTTGCGGAAATGGTTCAAAAATCTATTGATAAAGCAAAAGAATTAAGCACAGAAGAAAATAATCCTAAGAAGTATTTGTTTAACACTTATGAAGGTAAATTAAAAGGAAAACCGTTAGCGAAGCAAACTTTACTAAATACAATTAAAAGGTTAATTGTTCAAAAAGATATTAGAGATGCTAATGGTGAATTATATCATTTCAGACTTCATTCTCTAAGACATACAAGAGCTAAAGAGTATGTAGAGCAAGGTATGGGAATAAGTGTTATACAACAGATTTTAGGACATCAAAGTTTACAAATGACAGTTCATTATGCTACTGTTTCGGAAAATGTATTATATGAAAAATGGAAGAATACAGAGGATTTAGAACTGTTTAAAGTTGACACTACGAATAATGAACTTATAGAAGTAGATACATCTTCTACTGAAGGTGAAAATCTTATTAGATATGAATATGTTAAAAAGAATTTAGATGCAGTAAGAGTGCCTTTTGGAGTATGCTTTAAAGCCTCTAAATTGCCTTGTAAGCAACAGATGAACCATTGCCTAACTTGTGCAAGTTTCTGTACTACGATTGAAAATATACCTGAATATGAAGAAGAAATTGAAAAGGTTAAGCAACAAATTGAAATAAGTAATAGATGTGGTAGAGAACTTTGGGCTGAAAAGAATAGTCAATATTTACGTGTATTGGAAGAAACCCTACAAAAGATAAAGGAACAAAAGTTAGTTCATAAAAACGGTAAGTCAAGAGAGGATTCATGATGCCTGGAAGCACTAAAGGATTAAGAGAGTATGCAAAACAGAAAAGTAAAATAACTTTAGAAAAAGTTGATAAAGCTATTAGAGAACTTTCGTTATCGGAACAAAAAATTAACTTTAATAGTGTTTCTCAGTTAAGTGGAGTATCTAAAACTTATCTTTATAACAATGAAGAAGTTAAAAATAGAATCGAGGAGCTTCGTCAGAAGCAACTAAGTAAAACTATGAACAAAAGAGCTAAGTATGATAAAACTTCTAAATCAAAGGATATTATTATATTAGCTAAAGATAAAAAAATAAAAGAATTAGAACAAGAAAATAAAAAGCTCAAAGAACAATTAGAAGTTCTTAGAGGTAAATTGTATGAAAAAATGTAGACTACATTGTTTATATGTAGTCTACGTATAAAATAAGTAAATTACGTCTGTGTACAAGCATGTACACGAGATATACAAAGGAGATGAATAAAGTGTTTAAATTTTTAACTGTGTTAATACATATTATAAACTTATTAACCATAGTTTATATGATATTTAAGGAAAGACGTTCTCCTAATAATATTATAGCTTGGACATTAATTTTATACATAGCACCTTTTATAGGATTTATAGTATTTTTACTTGTTGGAAGAAAAATGAATAAATCAAATATGTTTGGAATTAAAAATGCAGAAGCAAAAGTTCTAGAGAAATATAATAGACAAGTAAAAGAAAGAAGCCAAATACCAGTAGAAAATATTGATATGATAATGGCTTTAGAAACTATAGATTATTCACCATATAGAAATGATAATGAAGTTTGCATGTATTCAGATGGAAAAGAATTTTTTGATGAATTACTTAAAAGTCTTAATAAAGCTAAAAAAAGCATAAATATAGAGTTTTATATATTTAAAAATGATGAAATAGGAACAAAGATATTAGATATATTAGAAGAAAAAGCTAAAAATGGAGTTGAAGTCAGATTATTATATGATTCTGTTGGAAGTAGATTGTTGAACAGAGATGTATTAAAGAAATTAAAAGCGGTTGGTGGAAAAACTGGGGAGTTCTTTCCGTCTTGGTTAAAGTTTATTAATCTTAACATGAACTTTAGAAATCATAGAAAAATAGTTGTTATAGATAATAAAGTTGGATTTATTGGTGGATTCAATGTTGGAGATGAATATTTAGGAAATAGTGAAAAGTTTGGATATTGGAGAGATACTCATATTAAGTTTAAGGGAAGTGCAGTAAAAGATTTAAACTTAAGATTTTTAGCCGATTGGAGATATGCAACCAAAGAAGAAGTAGATTTAAGTTATGTATTGGAAGTTAGTGATGAAAATATTGGAGAACCTAATACAGGAATGCAAATAGTATCAAGCGGGCCGAATTTAAGTGATAGATATGAAATTAAGTTAGCATATCTAAAAATGATTCAAAGAGCTAAAGAATATTTATATATTCAATCACCTTATTTAATTATTGATAAAAGCATAGCAGATAGTTTAAAATTAGCTTCAGCATCAGGAGTTGATGTAAGAATAATGATACCAGGAAAGGGCGATCATCCCTTTGTATATTGGGCAAATTTAGTTTATGCTGGAGAATTATTAGAATACGGAATTAAAATATATCATTACGATAAAAACGCTTTTCTTCATGCTAAGACTATAGTTATCGATGATGAAATTTGTTCAATAGGAACGGCTAATATGGATACTAGAAGCTTTGAATTAAACTTTGAAGTTAATGCTTTTATTTATTCAGAAGCTATATCAAAACAGCAAAAGAATGAATTCGAAAAAGATATATCAAAATGTGAAGAATTAACATTAGAAAAATATCAAAATAGAAGTAGAGTAGTAAAGATCAAAGAATCACTATCTAGACTATTCTCCGACATATTATAACTAAATTGTTCGTTAGAGCTTGAATGCCGTGATGCCGAAAAAATTGATTATATAATCTCCAGGAAGGAATATAATTTCACTAAGAATTTATATTATTATTTCCATAAAATCTACTAAAGCTTCGAAGCTCCTAA
>NZ_JAPFDR010000026.1 GCF_026168755.1 Clostridium sp.
ACGTGATTCTGTGTTATTATTTGGGTAGTCCATAGTGATTATCCTCCGTGTTGGTTTTGTTTGGCAATTAAATCATAACACAGATAATCCACTATGGATTTTTTTATTAGTTCAATTTCATTTTACAACAAGTCAAAATAATTTGTTACATAAATTATAAAACATTATTATCTAATTATAAAGTATGATATAAAATAGTCCATAGTAATTAATATAAAAATTATATTATAATGAATAAAATAGATTGAATAATATAATATGTTGTAATTATATATCAAACATATTATATTATAATTCTAGATAGAATTATATAGGTGGGGGAAGGTAGATTCGATGGTAAAAATAAATTTTGATGTAAAAAAGCATAAATTAGAAAATGGTTTAGAAGTTATAACAATAAAGAAAGATACCCAAATCTCATCAATTAACATAGGTGTAAAGGTTGGAGCTTTGAATGAGAGTTTAAATGAAAAGGGAATTTCTCATTATATAGAACATATGTTATTTAAAGGAACTGAAAACAGAACCTTTCAAAAGTTAAATGATGATTTAGAAGCATTAGGGGGAGAGTATAATGCATACACGGATTTCTCTCAAACGGTTTATTCTATAAGTTGTTTAGAAGAAGAGTTAAAAAATGCTATTGAAATATTAAGTGATATGTTAATTTGTCCTAAGTTTCCTGAAGAAGAAATTGAAAAAGAAAGAGGAGTAATATTAGCAGAAATAAGATCAAGTAAAGATAGTGTAGAAGATTTTAGCTTTAAAAAAATAAATGAAGTAGCATTTAAGAATAGTTCATTACGATATGATGTTGCAGGTTTAGATGAAAATGTAAAAAGTTTCACTAAAAAAGAGCTTTATGATTATTATAAAAAGTATTATATTCCTAATAATTCATTGATAACTATGGTATCATCATTATCTCATGAAGAGGCTTTTGAGGAAATATCAAAGCATTTTAGTAAATGGGAAGCAAATGAAAGGATTAAATTAGTAGTTAAAGATGAAAAAAATATAAATATAAAGAAGGTAACTACTAAAGAAAATATAGAACTTTGTACAATAATTTATTTATTTACATTTTACGATTTAGATAAAAAGTATGAATTGCCATTAAGAATATTAAATCATAGATTAGGGGAAAGTGCTAATTCTTTATTATTTAGAGAGGTAAGAGAAAATAGAGGGTTGGCATATGATATATATTCTCATTTAGATATTACTCAAAATGTAAGAACTTTATATGTATATACTGCTGTTGATGAGGAAGATATCGATGATGCTGCTAATGCAATTGAAGAAATTTTTAAGGATATTAAGTTTAGAAATATAACAATTGGAGAGAATGATTTAAATATAATGAAAAAAGTTCATAAAACTGCAGTTATATCTACATTAGAAGATTCAGTTGAGTTGTGTAGTTATATATTAAGTCAAAGCTTAGAAGGTGAAGATATATTTGAATTTTTAAAAGATATGGATAGATTAAATACAATAACTGCTTATGAAATATATGAAGTAGCAAATAAGGTTTTAAATGATCCTACTATTCATATATTAAAATCTTCATAAGGTGGCAATAATTATGAATATAATAACTAAAATTGAATTAGGCAAAAGAAATAAAGAAAGAGTAAATATTTACATTGATGATGAATATGCTTTTTCTATAAGTGCAGAATTAGTTTATAAAGAAAACTTAAAAGTTAAAGATAAAATCAATATTGAAAGTTTGAAAAAACTAGCGGATGAAGACAATTATATAAAGTGTAAAAATTCAGCTCTCAGAGTAATTGAAAGAACCTATAAAAGTGAAAAAGAGTTAAGAGATAAGTTATCATTAAAAGGTTACGAAGACCATATAATTAAACGAACAATAGATTTTTTGAGAGAATATAATTTATTAAATGATACTAATTATGCAAAGATGTATGTAAAAGATAGAGCTAGAAATCAAGGGAAAAAGAAGATTAAATATACACTTATGCAAAAGGGAATAGATGAAAATATAATTGAGGAAGAACTAGAAAAACTAGATAAAGATGAGATAAGAGAAGTTGTACATGAGATGGCATTAAAGAAATACAAAGTTTTAAGTAAAAGAGAAAGTGATGAATATAAATTATCACAGAAATTATATAGGTTTTTAATGGGGAAGGGGTATGATTATGATTTGATTAAAGATGTTGTTAAATCTGTAGTCAAATCAGAAGATTTAGAATAAAGGGGAAATCTTAATGAATGAAATACTCTCTTATACTATATGTTTATTTGTAATAATATTAGGTATTACTAGTAGTGTTAAAAATACACTTAAAAGACGAAGGTTAAGTTTTTTATTAGAAAGAGTTCTTTATTATTTTTCTATATTGATAAGTATTTTGTTAATAGCTTTGAAGATAGATATAATACTTAAAGGTATTACAAGAATAACTACGGTAAATTTTAATTTAAGTGGAATATACAATGATATATTTAAAATTGCATTACTTGTAGTTTTATTCTTTTTGATTCAAGGTATTCTATATAAGGTTTTAAAGTATATTTTAACTCCTATGTTTTTTAATATAAATAGGAAAAATAGTTTTCTTTTAGTAGGAATATCATCTATTTTAGGAGCTATAAAGGGCATTATATTTTTATTAATTATTTTTGTAGGGATAATTACCTATAATAATACAGTAGGAATCTATAATACATTAGAAATTTTTAATGAAAATAAAGTATATACTGAGTTATCAGATATATTAAAAAGAAATACTGGTGAACTCACAGAAGAAGTAGTTGAGAATTTTCTTCCAACTAGTAATATAATAATATATTATAATGGAGTAACATTAGAAGAGGGGGTTTTATCAAATGATGAAATTAATGCTATGGCAAGAGAGTTAACTGAAAATGCTACCAATGATATGGATAAAGCACGAATATTATATTCATGGATAGGTAGTAATTTAGAATATGATTATGATAGAGCAGAAAAGGCATTGAATAATGAAAAGGTAGAAGATAGTGGAGCAATAACAGCCTTTAAAAAAAGAAGTGGAATTTGCTTTGATTATTCATGTCTTTATGTAGCTATGGCAAGAGCAGTAAACTTAAATGTTAGATTGTTAACAGGAAATGCATATGATGGTTCGCAGTATGGCCCTCATGCATGGAATGAAGTATATATAAGTGAAATAGAGGAATGGATACCTGTTGATACTACATTTTATTCAGCTGGAAATTATTTTAATAATAATGATTTTTATGATGACCATATTATTGATAGTATTGCAGGAGAATGGTGAAAGAAAAGCGCTTTATAGCGCTTTTTTATTTTTAGATATTATTAAATTTATTGCTTTTTCACAATCTTTATCTGAAGCATCTAGAGCCCATGCTCTATTAAAGTAAATTAACGCTTTATTAGTATTTTCGAGCATTGCATAGCAATATGCTAAATTAAAATAGTATTTACTTTCTTTTTGTATACATAATGCTTTTTTTAACATATCAATAGCGGAGTTAAAATCTTTAAGTTTTATATAACATACACCAGCATTATAATAAGCACAACTTTCATTTTCACCAGCTTCAATTGACTCTCTATAATTTGAGATTGCTTTAGAGTAATCTTTATTATTATAATATTTATTTCCTTCATTAAAGTAGCTCATAATACCCTCCTAAGTGTTTAATACAATATTTTAATTATTGTCTATAAAATATAATATTATTCATTAAAAAGTATTATATTAAATTGATTTACAGATTTAGTAAGTAGGTTAAAAATATGGTATAATTATTTTGTATAATAAAATTTGGGAAGAGTGGTAAAAATGAAATATTTCAAATTAGGAATAGACATAGGTTCAACAACAATAAAAATCGTAGTTTTAAATTATTACAATGAAGTAATATATAGTGATTACAAAAGACACTTTTCAGATATAAAAACGACTTTAAAGCAATCATTAAAACAGTGTATTGAAGAGTTAGGTAATGTTGATTTAAAAGTAACAGTTACAGGATCAGGAGGAATTGCAGCAGCAGAATGGTTAAAAGCTGATTTTCAACAAGAAGTTATATCATGTACAAGAGCTGTTGAGGAGTTTTTACATAAAACTGATGTTGTAATTGAACTTGGTGGTGAGGATGCTAAAATAACATACCTAAAAGATGGAGTAGATCAAAGAATGAATGGAACTTGTGCAGGTGGGACAGGAGCATTTATTGATCAAATGGCAATATTATTAAACACAGATGCAAAGGGATTAAATGAATTATCTAAGGATGCAACTATTATTTATCCAATAGCATCGAGATGTGGTGTATTTGCAAAAACCGATGTTCAGCCACTTATTAATGAAGGAGCAAAGAGAAGTGATATTGCGGCTTCTATATTTCAAGCTGTTGTAAATCAAACTATAAGTGGACTAGCTTGTGGAAAACCAATACATGGAAATGTAGCTTTTTTAGGAGGACCTTTACACTTCCTTGATGGATTAACAAAAAGATTTATAGAGACTTTGAATTTAAAAGAAGGAGAGTATATTATACCTAAAAATTCAGAGTTATATGTTGCTATTGGTGCAGCAATATTATCAGAAAATAGAGAAATTATAACTTTAGGTGAGTTAATAGATAATTTAGATAAAGTTAATTGTAAGGAGATAATACAGAATAATTTACTACCACTATTTAAAGATGAAGAAGAATATTTAGAATTTTCAAATAGGCATTCAGCTAATAGAGCTAAAAGAGGTGAAATATCTAATTATTCAGGGAATATATTTATAGGAATAGATGCTGGCTCTACAACTACTAAATTAGCAGTAATAGGTGAAGATAATGAATTATTATATTCTAGTTACAATAATAATGAGGGTAGTCCATTAAATAAAACAATTGATATATTAAAAGATTTATATAAAAAACTTAATAAGAATATAACTATAGCCAAAGCTACAGTAACAGGATATGGAGAAGGATTAATAAAAGCTGCTTTAGGAGTAGATATAGGAGAAATAGAAACGGTTTGTCACTTTAAAGGTGCAAAATCATTTATGCCTAATGTAGATTTTATTTTAGATATTGGTGGACAGGATATGAAGGCCTTGATTATTAAAGATGGAGTAATAAATAATATATTATTAAATGAAGCTTGCTCATCAGGATGTGGTTCATTTATAGAAGGATTTAGTAAGTCATTAAATATTTCTATAGATGAATTTGCAAAGCTTTCAGTTAAAGCTGAAAAACCTGTTGATTTAGGATCTAGATGTACAGTATTCATGAACTCTAAAGTAAAGCAAGTCCAAAAAGAAGGGGCTAGTGTTGGAGATATTTCAGCTGGACTATGTTATTCAGTTGTAAAAAATGCATTATATAAAGTTATAAAAATTAGAAATTTTGATGAATTAGGTAAAAATATAATTGTACAGGGTGGAACATTCTATAATGATGGTGTATTAAGAAGTTTTGAAAAACTAACAGCTGCTAATGTTATAAGGCCAGATATAGCAGGGTTAATGGGGGCTTATGGAGCTGCACTAATAGGTAAGGAAAATTATAAAAATGGCGATGTATCTACTTTAATAAAAGAGGATAAGCTAGAAAAATTTGATTTTAAAGCTACTTGCTCTAGATGTGGAGGATGTGGAAATAACTGCTTATTAACTATTAATAAATTTGATAATGGTGAAAAATATATTACTGGAAATAGATGTGAAAGGCCATTAGGCAATAGCGGTAAAAAGTTAGAAGTTCCTAATTTATATAAATATAAATTATCAAGAATATTTAATTACAAACCATTATCAAAAGAGGAAGCAACAAGAGGAGAAATTGGTATACCAAGAGCTTTAAATATTTATGAAAACTATCCATTTTGGTTTACCCTTTTAACAGCGCTAAAATTTAGAGTTATAATTTCTCCAGTATCAAGTAAAAAGCTGTTTAATTTAGGAATAGAGACAATACCATCAGAATCAGTGTGTTATCCGGCAAAGTTAAGTCATGGTCATATAATGTCATTGATAAATAATGGGATAAAGACTATATTTTATCCTTGTATACCTTATGAATATAAAGAGGATAATAAAGCAAATAATCATTATAATTGTCCTGTTGTTACATCCTATCCTGAAGTTATAAAGAATAATATAGATAAATTGAAGGTGAAAGGTATAAAATATATTTCTCCATTTCTATCTCTTGATAATAAGGAAAAGTTATATAAGAGAATTTATGATGTATTTAAAAGCTATAATATAACTATGAAAGAATCAAAAAGAGCTGTAGATGCTGCATTTGATGAAAGAGAAAAGGTAATAAATGATATAAGAAAAAAAGGTGAAGAAACATTAAAATATATTGAAGAAAATAATATTAAGGGAATAGTTTTATGTGGAAGACCTTATCATATAGATGAAGAAATAAACCATGGTTTAACAGATATAATCACTTCATCTAACATGGCTGTGTTTACTGAAGATAGTATATCACATTTAGGGAATTTAGAAAGACCTATTAGAGTTGTAGACCAATGGATGTATCATACTAGGCTTTATAGAGCAGCAGCTTTTGTTAAGGAACGAAATGATTTAGAATTAGTACAACTTACTTCTTTTGGATGTGGATTAGATGCTGTAACAAGTGATCAGGTTTCAGAGATATTAGCTTCAAAAAGTAAGATGTATACATTAATAAAAATAGATGAAGGAAGCAATTTAGGAGCAGTAAAAATTAGAATTAGATCATTAAAAGCCGCTATGGAAGAAAGAGAAAAAAATAAAATAGAACTTAAAACTGTTGATAATAAATATAGTAAAGTCTTATTTACAAAAGAAATGAAAAAAGATTGGACAATTCTTGCACCGCAAATGTCTCCAATGCACTTTCAATTTATAGAAAAGGCTGCTAGGGAAGAAGGATACAATCTTGATGTATTACCTGCAAATGATAAAGAGGCTATAGAAGAAGGAGTAAAGTATGTTAATAATGATGCATGTTATCCTTCTATTTTAGTAATAGGACAAATGATAAATGCATTAAAATCTGGAAAATATGATCCAAAAAAAACTGCTGTAATAATAAGTCAAACAGGCGGTGGATGTAGAGCCACTAATTATATAGGCTTTTTAAAGAAGGGATTAAGAGAAGCTGGTTTTGAATATGTACCTATAATATCATTAAATGTACTAGGTATGGAAAAACAACCTGGATTTAGCATAAGATATTCTTTTATTAAAAAGCTTATGATGGGAATTATATATGGAGATTTATTTATGAGGGTACTTTATAGAGTAAGGCCTTATGAAAAAATTCCTGGATCAGCAAATGAACTATATGAATTTTGGAGAGAAAAGGCTCTTGAAAATGTTTCTAATGGAAATAAAAGAGAAATGAATGAAAATATAAAAAATATAGTAGAAGCATTTGATAAGTTAGAAATAAATGATGTTATAAAACCTAAGGTTGGAATTGTTGGAGAAATACTTGTTAAATATCATCCAACAGCAAATAATAATATTATTGATGTTTTAGAACAGGAAGGAGCAGAAGTTGTAGTTCCTGAATTATTAGATTTCTTTTTATACTGTTGTTATAACTCTGAATTTAAAAGTAAATATCTATCTAAAAGCAAGTTTGTTAAAACAGCATGTAGTGTAGTTATTACTTATATTGAATCATTTAGAAAAGTTGTAATAACTGAATTACAAAAAAGTGAAAGGTTTGGACATCCAACTTCAATAAGTAATCTTGCTGAAAAGGCGTCAAAAGTAGTTTCATTAGGTAATCAAACTGGTGAAGGATGGTTATTAACTGGAGAAATGATTGAATTAATTGAAAGTGATGTAAATAATATAGTATGCATTCAACCATTTGCTTGTTTGCCTAATCATGTTACAGGAAAAGGTATGATAAAAGTATTAAAAGCTAAATATCCTTCTGCAAATATTGTAGCAATAGATTATGATCCAGGAGCATCAGAAGTTAATCAAATAAATAGAATTAAATTGATGATGTCAGTTGCATTTAAAAATATGAATGTAGCACAAAGTGGATATAAATGTAGAAACGAAATAAAAATAGATATAAATAATTTAACAACTAACAATATATAGAAAAAAATAAAGAGAAATAAAAAAATCGACATTTTTTTATTTTCCTCTTTATTTTTTTTCGTGTCTTTACTATAATGTATTTATGTTTTAATAGGTTAAATTTGTAGCAGGAGAGATAGTATGAATGATAATAATCCATATATATTAGTTTTAGGGGCATCAATAGTTGATATTTTTGGCTTTTGTGGAAGAAGTTATGCACAAAGAGACTCAATTCCGGGACATATAAAAATATCTTTTGGGGGCGTTTGTAGAAATATTGCTGAAAATCTAGCAAGAGTTGGAGTAAATACACAATTTATTTCTACATTAGGAGACGATGAGAATGGTAAAAGTATTTTAGAGAACTCTAGAAAACTTGGATATAATATGGAGAATTCTCTTTTTTTAGAAGGAGAAAGAACTCCTACATATCTAGCAATATTAAACCATCAAGGTGAAATGGAATCTGCAGTTGTGGATATGGAAAGTTTAAACAAGATGGATGAAGCGTTTGTAGATGGAAAACATGAATTTTTTGAAAATGCTGAATATACGATTGTTGATTCAGATAATCCAATTTTATTAGAGTACATATTAAAAAAATACCAAGGGAAAAGTAAATTTATCTTAGATCCTGTATCTGCAAAGAAAGCAAAAAAAATTCGTCATTTAGTGAAATATTTCCATACTATAAAGCCAAATAGATTTGAAACAGAGGCTTTATGTGGCTTTAAAATCGAAACTAATGATGATTTAAGAAAAGCAGGTAGATTCTTTATAGAACAAGGTGTAAAAAATGTATTTATTAGTTTAGATGCAGATGGAATATATTATATAACTAGTGAAGGTGAAGAAGGAACATTAGCTTGTTGTGAGCCAATAAATGTAAAAAATGTAACTGGAGCTGGAGATTCATTTGTGGCTGGGATAGGATATGGATATATGAATAACTTAAATATTAAAGATACACTTAAATATTCAGTTGCCATGTCAATAATAACAATTACTCATGAAGAGACAATAAATCCAAAGATGAGTCATGAATTAGTTGAAGACTTGGTTAATAGGACAAAGTGGAGAGAAAATTAAAGATGTGGACTTATTAGATATCATTAAATATTTAAAAAATTAATATGATATTTGATAAGTCTTATTTTTTATATAGTATTGTATTAAAACACAAAAATATGCTGATAATTATCAATTAATAATCTAAGAACACATTAATTAGTAATTGAATAATATAAATATGTAGAGTACTTTATAAGCACTCTAATTTTATACAAAAGAGTAGGTGCTTAGTATGTATATTGATATTTATCATATTTTATATGGAATAGAACATGAAAGGTATAGATATATAGGTGCAGGTTCAGCAAGAAAGGTATATGATTTAGATAATGGATTTGTAATAAAAATTGCTAGAAATATTAAAGGGATAGCGCAAAATGAAGCAGAGTTTTTTATTTCAAATGATGATAGTTCTTCTCTACTTGCAAAAGTTTATTTTATCTCTGATGATTGTAAATATTTAATTATGAAAAAAGCTAATAATATTAAAAGTGAAATAGAGTTATTAAATTATTTTAAAATCAAAAATAAAAGAGAGTTAAGTAATAATAAATTTATTAAAGAAATCCATGATAGACATAATTTAGTTTGGGCAGATTTATATAAATTTACAAGTTGGGGTAAGATAAAAAATAGATTAGTATTAATTGATTACGGATATACAAAAGAAGTATATAATGAGTTTTATAGGAAAAATATCGTGTAAATGAAAACCGCAGTATACTTATACTGTGGTTTATTTTAACATATTAATACAAAACTAAAAATTACAATTATCAGCTAAATTAGCACATAATACATAATAGGATTATAATAATAAATAGTTTTAATTAAGAAGAAAATATACTTTTATTTAATATACTCGTAAATAAGTATTATACTAAAAATAAGAACAAATGGAAAACATCTAATAGGATAATAGAGAAAGGGAAGGAAAGAATATTAATGAGGTGATATTATGGGAAACAAGATGAAAAAGACAAAACATCAACATAAAAGTGTAAATCATAATCCACAAGTAGAAAGCGTAAAGGCATGTTTTGGAGAACCTAAAGCAAAAACATATAATCCTACTGACTTTAAGATTTAAATAGAGGTAGAAAGTATATGGATAAATATAATTATGTATTTAGATGGTTAAAAAATTCATCAAAATCAGAACGTCACATTGATGAAATGGAGTATTTTGCAAAAAAACATCCTATAATTTTTATGAAATTTCATAAATTATCTGGAGAAATAGTAAAATGTGAAGAAAATGATCCAAAATATATTAAGTCTAAAGAAGAATTAACCAAATTATTTGATGAAAATCAAGAAGAATTTAAAGTTGTATTTGATTCAATTAAAAGCAAATTTAATTATTAGGTTATGAGGTAAATATTATGGATAATAATAAAAATAGAATGAAAGATAGACCTAAGTCTAAAAATGAATTAAGAAAAATTGATCCAACTGGAAATTCAGAAGTTGGAATAGAAAATGGAGAAAAAATAGGTGCTCATGCTCATAATAAAAAGAGTTATAAGACATATGAATGGATGCAAGATAAATAATTATATAAAATAATTAAATAGAAAAATAGGGTGTATTTAATTAATTAAATATACCCTATTTTTTTGTGAAATTTTATTATATTAGAAACTACTGAATTAACAGTATATAAATTATATTAATTTAAAGTAGTATTAGTAGTGTTGATATTGATGATTATCATTAATATAATAAGAGTAAAAGGAAATTATATAGTGATTTTACAGGAGATATATATGGAAAATGGAGTTGTAACAGTAAACAAAGAAAGAGTAAAGGTAAAAAAACCAAGGCATTATAAGGTTGTTATGCATAATGATGATTTTACTACAATGGAATTTGTGGTTAATATATTAATGATTGTTTTTAAAAAGGATATAAATTCAGCAAATAAAATAATGATGGATGTTCATAAATTAGGAAAAGGAATAGTTGGAATTTATCCTTATGATATTGCTACTACAAAGGTAGCAATGGCTTTAGATATGGCAAAGGAAGAAGGTTTTCCTTTTAATATTACTATTGAGGAGGCTTAATATATGGAAATAACAAGAGAAGTAAATAACATTTTAGTTGAAGCGTATGAATTGGCTAAAAATAATAACCATGAATTTGTAACAGCAGAACATATATTGTATGCAATAACATTTCAAGAAAGATTTATTGAATTTGTTGAAGAGTTATCAAGTAGCATTGATGATCTTAGAAAAAACTTATTACAATACTTAAATAATTATGTAGAAAAAGATGAAAGTGGAAAGATACAAGAAAGTTATAGTTTTCAACAAGTTATTTTAAGGGCGAGTGAACAGTCTATTTATGCTAGTAATAATAGTATCTCAATGGAACATATGATATCTGCTATTTATGATTTAGAAAATAGTTATGCTCATTATTATTTATTAGAACAAGGAATAGAAAAAAGAGAGTTACTGTATAGGCTTTGTCATGATGAGGTTGAAAATACTTATTATGTTAATTATGATGAAACTGATAATGAGGAGTTAGAGATTGAAGAAAAGGAAATTAATAAAGAAGAATCTCTTATTAAAAAGTTTACTAGTAATTTAAATGAATATGTGAAAAATGAATATACTGATCCACTTATAGGAAGAGAGGATATATTAAATAGGACAATACAAATTCTTTGTAGAAGAACTAAAAATAATCCTATTCATATAGGTGAGCCAGGAGTAGGAAAAACAGCTATAACACTTGGGTTAGCTAGACTTATAAATGAGGGGAAAGTTCCTGAAAAAATAAAAAATGCAGAAATTTTCTCCTTAGATATTGGAGCTACTCTAGCTGGAACTAAGTATAGAGGAGACTTTGAGGAAAGAATAAAAAAAGTGCTAAATGAAATTAGCAACCATGAAAATCCTATAGTATATATAGATGAAATACATACAATTGTAGGAGCTGGGGCAATTGGTGGTGGCTCTTTAGATACATCTAATCTTTTAAAGCCATATTTAATGGAAGGAAAGATAAAGTTTATAGGGGCTACAACCTTTGATGAATATAAAAAGTATTTTGAGAAAGATAAAGCATTAATTAGAAGATTTCAAACAATAGAAGTTAAAGAAACTTCAGTAGAAGAAACAATTAAAATTATTCAAGGGCTAAAGAGTAATTATGAAAATTATCATAATGTAAAATATACTGATGAAGCCATTAAATTAGCTGTTGAATTAAGTAGTAAATATATAAATGATAGGTTTTTACCAGATAAAGCAATAGATATTATTGACGAAGCTGGATCTTATATCTCAATGAATAGAGAAGATTCTAATAAGAAGATAATTGATGAAAAAATAATTGAGGAAGTTATTTCAAAAGTATGTCATATACCAAAGAATACAGTAGAGAAAGATGAAATTTCATCTTTAAAGGAACTAGAAGATAATTTAGAAAAAAATATCTTTGGACAAAATAAAGCAATTCATGAAGTTGTAAGATGTATTAAAATGTCTAGAGCTGGACTTAATGAAGAAAACAAGCCTATAAGCTCACTACTGTTTGTAGGGCCTACTGGAGTTGGTAAGACTCAACTTTCGAAAACTTTAGCTGATAGTTTAGGTGTTAAGCTTATAAGGTTTGATATGAGTGAGTATGCAGAAAAGCATGCAGCAGCAAAACTTATAGGAGCGCCTCCTGGATATGTTGGATATGAAGAGGGTGGACTTTTAACTGATACAATTAGAAAAAATCCATATTGTGTTTTATTGTTAGATGAAGTTGAAAAAGCACATCCAGATATATTAAATGTTTTACTTCAAGTTATGGATTATGCAACTTTAAGTGATAATCAGGGAAGAAAAGCTGATTTTAGAAATGTAGTTTTAATTATGACTTCAAATGCTGGGGCAAAAAATATAGGTAAGAATGTTATTGGTTTTGGAGATAGGGTAATTAAAGATGAAGCTATAATGGAAGAAGTTAAAAAATTTTTTACTCCTGAATTTAGAAATAGACTTGATAAAATAGTTGTATTTAATCATTTAAATAATAAAATGGCACTAGATATTGCAAGAAAAGAACTTAATAAATTTAATGAGCAATTATCAAAGAAAAATGTTAAGGTGAATTTTGATGATAAGTGTATTGATTTTATAGCTAATAAGGGGATTTCTCAGGAGTATGGAGCAAGAGAAATAATAAGAATTATAAATCAAGAGATTAAGCCAATGCTAGTTGATGAAATTTTATTTGGAAGCTTAAGTTATGGCGGAGAAATAACTTTAGATGTTAATGAGAATAAGTTTATCGGAATTATAGAAAAATAGTAGGGATTATAAATAATTTAAAATTTGCAACACATTTGTTGACAAAGAGATAAAAATATCATAATATAAGAACAAATAAATATTTAAAAACATTGATAAAGAGGAGTAAGGAATAGGACATATTAAGAGAGGAAGGTCTAGGGTGTAAGCCTTCTATATGAAATATCCTGAAGGTAGCTTTTGAGTTTCTTTGGTGAAATAGTAGTAGCTAAAGACGGCTTATCTAAGTCGTTATTTGAATTAAGAGCCTATAAGAAGCAAATATAGTTTGCTTAGTAGGAATAAAGGTGGTACCGCGAGTCTTCGTCCTTTTTTAGGATGAGGGCTTTTTTTATGTAAGTGCAAAGTAGGTAATTAATTAAAATTTAGCTAATTAAATTAACTTAGTAAAGTAGTCTTTATATAAGAACTTTAAATATAGAAAATAAACTAGTCAGGAGGTTTTATTGATGGAAGAAAAGAAAAATTTAGCCACAACGTATAATCCAAAAGAATTTGAAGAAAGAATTTATAAAACATGGGAAGAAAAAAAGTATTTCACTCCTGTTGTTGATAAGACTAAGAAGCCGTTTTCAATTGTGATGCCACCACCAAATATAACTGGTAGACTTCACTTAGGTCATGCTCTTGATAATACACTTCAAGATATGCTTATAAGATTTAAGAGAATGCAAGGTTACTGTACTTTATGGTTACCAGGACAAGACCATGCTTCTATAGCAACTGAAGTTAAAGTTGAAAATGAATTATTAAAGCAAGGCTTAGTTAAGAAAGAAATGGGAAGAGAAGCATTCCTAGAAAAAGTTTGGGAATGGTCTGATGAATATAGAGGTCACATAAGAGAGCAACTTAAAAAGATGGGTGTTTCTGCTGATTTCTCAAGAGAAGCTTTCACAATGGATGAAAATTTAAATAAGGCTGTAAGAACTGTATTCGTTAAGTTATACAACGAAGGACTTATATATCAAGGAAATAGAATAACAAACTGGTGTCCAAAATGTACAACAGCATTATCAGATGCAGAAATTGAATATGCAGAAAAAGAAGGTAGCTTCTGGCATATTAATTATCCATTAGCTGATGGTTCTGGATTTTTAGAAATAGCTACTACAAGACCAGAAACATTACTTGGAGATACTGCAGTAGCTGTTAATCCAAATGATGATAGATTTAAGCATTTAATAGGTAAAACATTAAAATTACCTTTAACTGATAGAGAAATACCAGTTGTAGGTGATGATTATGTTGATATTGAATTTGGAACAGGTGCAGTTAAAATAACTCCAGCACATGATCCTAACGATTTCGAAGTTGGTAAGAGACATAACCTTCCAATAATTAGAGTTATGGATGATCACGGTGTAATTAATGAGTTAGGTGGAAAATATCAAGGTTTAGATAGATATGAAGCTAGAAAGCAAATGGTTAAGGATTTAGATGAACAAGGATTACTTGTTAAAGTTAAACCTCATACTCACAATGTTGGAACACATGATAGATGTGGAACTATTGTTGAACCAATTGTTTCAAGACAATGGTATGTTAAGATGGAATCTTTAGCAAAACCTGCTATTGATGTAGTTAGAAATGGAAAAACTAAGTTTGTTCCAGAAAGATTTGATAAGATATACTATAACTGGATGGAAAATATCCAAGATTGGTGTATTTCAAGACAATTATGGTGGGGACATAGAATACCTGTATTCTACTGTAATGATTGCAATCATATGATGGTTGAAGTTGAAGCACCATGCAAGTGTTCAAAATGTGGTTCTGAAAACTTAAGACAAGATGAAGATGTACTTGATACTTGGTTCTCATCTGCATTATGGCCTTTCTCAACTTTAGGGTGGCCAGAAAAAACAGAAGACTTAGATTTCTTCTATCCTACTAATGTTTTAGTTACAGGATATGATATCATATTCTTCTGGGTTGCTAGAATGATATTCTCTGGAATACACAATATGGATGAAACTCCATTTGATACAGTATTAATCCACGGTATCATAAGAGATGCTGAAGGAAGAAAGATGAGTAAGTCTTTAGGAAATGGTGTTGATCCATTAGAAGTTATTGATGAATACGGTGCAGATGCATTAAGATTCATGCTTGTTACTGGTAACTCTCCTGGTAATGATATAAGATATATCCCAGAAAGAGTTGAAGCAGCAAGAAACTTTGCTAATAAGATGTGGAACGCATCAAGATTCGTTATGATGAACTTAGATAAAGAAGTAATGAATAAATATGCTGATTGCAAAGAATATAGCTTAGCTGATAGATGGATATTATCTCAAATGAATACTTTAGTTAAAGAAGTAACTGAAAACATGGAAAAATATGAGTTAGGTATTGCTCTTCAAAAGGTTTATGACTTTATGTGGACTGAATTCTGTGACTGGTATATAGAACTTGTTAAACCAGTATTCTTTAGTGATGATGAAAAAGCTAAGGGTATAGTTTATAACGTATTATACACTGTATTAACTACAGGATTAAAATTATTACACCCAGTAATGCCATTTATCACAGAAGAAATCTACACTACTTTAACAGATGGAGAATCTATAACAATTTCTTCATGGCCAGAATATACTGAAGGTTTAGAAGATAGTAAGGCAGAAAAGGATATGGAATTTGTTATCGAAGCTATTAAAGGATTAAGAAATGTAAGAGCTGAAATGAATGTTCCACCATCAAGAAAAGCAAAAGTAATTTGCTATATTTCTGATGAAGCTAAAGATGCATTTAGTGCTGGTATTCCTTATATGGAAAAACTAGGTTCAGCTTCAGAAGTTGAATTTATAGATGATAAATCATTAGTTCCTGAAAATGCAGTATCATTAGTAGTTAAGGGTGGGGAATTATTTATGCCACTTTTAGACTTAGTTGATAAGGATAAGGAACTTGAAAGATTAAATAAAGAAAAGAAGAAATTAGAAGGTGAAGTAACAAGAATAGAAAAGAAACTTTCTAATGCAGGATTTGTAGCTAAAGCTCCAGAAGCAGTAATAAATGGTGAAAAAGAAAAGCTAGTTAAGTATCAAGAAATGCTTGATGCAGTATTAGTTAGAATAGATACTTTAAAGTAGTTACAAATTAACTATAGCAAGTGGTCAGATTAATATAATTTGTCCCTTGCTTTTTTATTATGCGAAAATCACATGCTATTATATAGCTATTAAATGATAATATTTATAAGGTATATTTTAATAGTGAATAAAAAGATTTATTTTGTGAAAAATAAGATTAAGAGGTGAGTAATATGAGTAATAAAATTGTAGAAACAATAAAAAATAGTAGTGGCGAAATTATGCAATATGTATTGGAAAATGGAACAACAGTAGATAAAGCACAAGGTGTTGAAATGGCTAAAAATGGTCAAATCGATGGTGTTATAATTGCTCATTCTAAAAAAGGTGAGGAATATTTAAGAACTAAACCAGACGGAACAGAAGGAAATAATTTATCAGCAATGGCTAAGGAAGATTAATATTAAATTAATAGGATTTTATCAAAAGAGAACAGTTAACAAAATTAATTATATTTTTGTTAGCTGTTTTTTTGTTTATATAGAACTACGAGATATTAAATATAATTTATGAATACAGAAATTAAAATTATTCTAAATTAAATAATATATGTTTTGAAAATATGTTATAATTACATTTGAAGAAATAGAAAAAAATAAATCAGACCAAATTTATAAAATTGCACTTGATTTTTACGAAGTATTATCAGAAAAAAGAAATGAAGAATTATTAGAAGGAAATTTTTTAAAAAGAAGAAATTTTTCAAGGATTAAGAGATATAGAAGCTATTTTTAATAAGAGGTAAATTATGAGATATGAAGAAGCAATGAAATATATAACAGAGGTTGGGAATTTTGGGTCAAATTATGGATTAGAAAGAACTCATAAATTATTAGAATATCTAGATAATCCAGAAAAAGATTTAAAGCTTATACATATTGCAGGCACAAATGGTAAAGGTTCTACAACTTCAATGATAACAGAAATTTTAATGGGGGCAGGATATAAGGTTGGAATGTATACATCTCCATTTATTGAGGAATTTGAAGAGCGAATTCAAGTAAATAGACTAAATATTCCTAAAGAAATCTTAGCAAGTTTAATAGATGAAGTTAAAGTTGCTGTAGATAGAGTTATAGAAGATGGATATAACCATCCTACAGAATTTGAAATAATAACTGTTTTAATGCTTTTATACTTTAAAAAAGAAAAAATAGATTTTGGAGTAATAGAAGTAGGATTAGGAGGAAGACTTGATTCAACTAATGTTATTATACCAATACTTCAAGTTATAACATCTATAAGTTTTGATCACACTAATTTATTAGGAAATACTTTAGAAGAAATAGCTGGAGAAAAAGCTGGAATTATAAAAAAGAATATTCCTACAGTAATATATCCACAAGAAGAAGAGGTTTTAAAAGTAATAAAAAATAAATGCATAGATATGGAATCAGATCTTTATATTGCAGATAATGATAATATAAAATTTGTAAAGGTAGTAAATGAAGATAAGCCATATCAATTATTGAAATATAAAAGTAAAGAAGAGTTTGATATACTACTTCCTTTACTAGGAGAACATCAAATACTTAATCTAAGTGTTGCAATAAAAGCTATTGAAGTTTTAAATAATAGGAAAGTAGTAAATATAACTACTGAAAGTATTATAGAAAGTATAAAAAATGTTACTTGGAAAGGTAGATTAGAAGTTTTATCAAATAATCCTTATGTTGTTATTGATGGTGCACATAATATACAAGGAATAAAAACATTAAGTAGAAATATAAAAAAATATTTTAAGTATGAAAATTTACATTTAATTTTAGGAATTTTAGCTGATAAAGATGTTGATGAAATGATTAAAATAATAACACCTATGGCAAAAGAAGTATATGCTGTTACTCCAAATTCAATAAGAGCCGAATTAGCTGAAGACCTAAAAAATGAGATAGTTAAATATAATAAAAATTGTAGAGCATTTGATGAATATGAAGAAGCCTATTTAGATGCATTAAAAAATTCAAAAGAAAATGATATTATAGTAGTTAGTGGTTCCTTATATATGATTGGAGATATGAGGAAGATAATTAATAAACTTTAATTAAGTAAAGAGTCGCTTTATGCGGCTCTTATATTTTTATATAAGATAATTTATAGAATATACACTAAAATAAAATACTCGTAAATGATAATAAAAATAAAAGAAAAAACCAAATTTTAAAATTTATTAAAAGTATAAACATTTACTATTATTAAAGAATGTACTATACTAATAAATAATAAAATAAAGGAGGTAATGTTTATGTCAAAACATTTACATATTATGGCGCCAGAAGGTGCTATAGCAGAAACAGTATTATTACCGGGAGATCCATTAAGAGCTAAATTTATAGCAGAAAACTTTTTAGAAGATGCAGTTTGCTACAATGAAGTTAGAGGTATGTATGGATATACTGGAACTTATAAAGGTAAAAAAGTTTCTATACAAGGAACTGGAATGGGATTACCTTCACATTCAATTTATGTAAATGAGTTAATTCAATTTTATGGGGCTAAAAGACTTATAAGAATAGGTTCGGCAGGTTCTTGTAATGATAATGTTAATGTTAGAGATATTGTTCTTGCTCAAAGTGCTTCTACTAATTCAGGAATTAATAAAAGAAGATTTAATGGACTTGACTATGCACCAACTGCTAATTTTGATTTGTTATATAATGCATATAATGTAGCAAAATCAAAAGGATCTAATGTTAAGGTAGGCAATGTTTTATCAAGTGATTTATTCTATGATGATACAAATCATTTTTCATTAAAGACTTGGGCTGATTATGGCGTTTTAGCAGTGGAAATGGAAACTGCAGAACTATATACATTAGCAGCAAAAAATGGTGTAGAAGCATTATCTATATTAACAATATCAGACCATATCTTTAAAGGAGAAGAAACATCTCCTGAGGAAAGACAAAATACTTTTACAGATATGATGGAAATAGCATTAGAATTAATTAAATAGATTGAAAAATGACAAGTGAAAGCTTGTCATTTTTTTTATAAGATTAATTGTTATTGTTTTTATATTCTATTAAGGCTTTTGATAATTGGTCTGGGCAAGAAGTTCCCCTTCCTCTGCAATCAATACCTTGTAATTTTTGAATTGCTTCGTCAATATTCAGACCTTTTACAAGAAGTGAAATACCTAATAAATTACCAGGACATCCCCTTACAAATTCAACATTTTCAATAACCTTATCTTTAACTTCTACATGTATTTCTGTAGAACATACTCCAGACGTTTTATAAACAAACATTTATACTCCTCCTAATATATAAGTAATGACTTACTTTCTAATTATATATTGAGTTTGTAGAAAAATAAAGAAAAATAAGAAATAATGCAATAGTAGCCGATTTATTGAAAATTGCATATATTAAAATACATAGAAGTTTTAAGGGGGTGTAGTTAATGAGTTCTATTGTTTTATGCAATACAGGTGCAGATTCACTTTCTAAAATTGATCTAGATACATTTGAAGTAACAAAAATATTATTTAAGCTTTCTGAAAGACCAGTTGGACCTCATGGTATAAGAAAATATGGTAATGAGATTATAACTGCAAATAGTTATAGTGATTCTATATCTATTTTTTCAGGTCTAAATTTTGAAGAAATAAGAAATATCAAGATTGGACCTAAAGCTAATGATTTAGTTAAAGTAGGAAATAAAATTTATACAATTTGTGGAGAAGCAAATTCTATAGTTGCTTATGATTTAAATCAAAATAGGGTGCTATGGGAATTAAATATAGGTAATTGGCCTCATAGCATTGATTATTGTTATGAAAAAGAATTATTATTTGTATCAAATTTAGAAGAAAATTGCACTAAAATTATAAACTTAGAAGATTATCAAATTGTTAAAACCCTCTTAACTCCCGAATACCCTACAAAAGTAAAAATATCAAATGATAAAAAATATATTTATATATGTGAAAGCTATTTAGGTAGTGATGATAATGGGTATTTAGATGTTTTTTCTATAGAAACATTTAATAGAATAACAAGGATTGAAGTAGGAACATCTCCAATTGATATGTACGAAGATAATAAAAATATTTATGTTTCAAATTTTACAGAGGGTAGTATAAGTGTAATTGATAAAATTTCATTTAAAGTTGTTAAAACACTATATATAGGTGGAATGCCAAAAGGTATTTTAAAAAAAGATAATAAAATTTATATAGGGGACTATTTAAAAGGAAGATTGATTGTTGTTGAAGAAGAAAAAATAAAAAAAATCATAGCAATCGAGTCAGAACCCAATGCTATGATTTTATTTTAGTTTTCATCAGAAAAAAGTACTTGAACTATTTTAGTATAAATGTCTGAAGGGTTTTCTTTCCATCTATTGCAAAGTGATGTTGCTTGTTTTTTAGTTGGAACAGAAATTTTTAGATCTATAAGTAGTGTTTCATCCTCAAGAGCTTTTAAATCAACAATAAAAGAGTTGTTCTTTTCTATAGTGTAATCACTATGGATGGTTAATTCTTTTTTTATATTGTCTATTGTTTTAGAGATATAATTATCAATTATATCTCTTTTTATTGGAGAAATTCTATCATTAAATATTGAAAGAACATTTTCTCCTTCAGTAGTTATAGTTAGTAATTTTTTATCATTCTTTTCAATATATTCAACAAATTTAGCTGTTTCTAATTCGCTAATATATTGTTGAAGAGTAAAGTAATTAATAAAATTGTTTTCAAGAATTATTTCAGTAAGTTGTGTTTTAGAAATTGCTTGTCTTAAGGATTTTATAACGTATAATACTAAAAGTTTATTTTCTGCTAGTTCAGCTGAAGTTTCGTACATATTAAACCTCCAATATGAAAGTATCTATTTAATTATAACATAAAATTTGTTAGATGGAATATTGTAGTCATAATATTATAAATTAAGAATATAAATTAATAAAAATTAAGTTTAGGAGTAATACAATGAAATTTAGTAAAAAAATTAATATTAATATTTTTATAATGGCTATGGTGATTATTGTATCCATAATTTATAGTGGAAAAATTCAAAATACTGTAGCAAGTGAATCTAAAAAGGTTCCAATATATAGAGTTTCAACGGAAGAAAAGAAAATAGCATTAACTTTTGATGTAAATTGGGCAGAAAATGAATATATATACGATATATTAGATGTACTTAATGAAAATAATGCAAAAGGAACTTTTTTTATTATGGGTGGATGGGTAAATTATTCTGATGAAAATAGAGAAAAGCTAATGAAAATAAATGAGGGTGGACATGAAATAGGAAATCATAGCTATATACATCCTAGTTTTACTAAAATAAGTCATGAAAGAATGGCGGATGAGATAAAGAAAACTGAAGATATTGTTTATGCTGCAACAGGTAGTAAAATTAAGTTATTTAGATTTCCAAGTGGTGATTATAATGAAGATGCTTTGGAGTATGTCAGAAGTTTAGGTTATGAATGTATTCAATGGGATGTTGATTCAATAGATTACAAGGAATCAGGGGCAGAAGTTGAATATAATAGGGTAATGAAAAATATTAAAGAAGGATCAATAGTTCTTTTTCATAATAATGCAAAATATACACCTCAAAATCTAAATAAAATTATTACTGAATTAACTAAGGAAGGATATGAGTTCGTTACTATAAGTGAATTAATTTATGATGATAATTACTATGTGGATGAAAAAGGTGAACAAATAAAAAAATAAATATTAGAAAAATATTGAAAGTTATGAGGTATTTGTATTATAATGGAAATAAATCTTTGATATTTTTATAACAGCAATAAGAATTTTTATTAATTACTAAGGGAGAGAGGGGTAAAGATGGACAACTTGATGTTAAATAACAAGATTTATCTTGAAGGAAAAATTGTAAGTGGTATGGAGTTTAGTCATGAGATGTATGGGGAAGGTTTTTATACTTTCTTAATGGAGGTAACAAGATTAAGTGATTCTGTAGATTTATTAAATATTACAGTATCTGAAAGACTTATTAGTAATATGGATTTATCAATAGGTAAAGAAATAGTAGTATTAGGTCAACTAAGATCTTATAATAAGTTTGTAGATGGAGCAAATAAGTTAATATTAACAGTTTTTGCTAGAAACATAGAGCCATGCATAGAAAAGAGTAAAAATCCTAATGAAATATTCTTAGATGGATATATATGCAAAGAGCCAGTATATAGAAAAACACCATTTGGAAGAGAAATTGCAGATGTATTATTAGCTGTAAATAGAGCTTACAATAAGTCAGACTATATTCCAACAATTGCATGGGGAAGAAATTCAAGATTCTGCCAAACATTAGAAGTTGGTGATAATATTAGGGTATGGGGAAGACTACAAAGTAGAGAGTATCAAAAGAAGATAAACGAAACAGAAGTAGTTAAAAAGGTCGCTTATGAAGTATCAATTTCTAAGATGGAAAAGGTATCTGTAGAAGAGACATCACAAAACACTAATACTGACCATGAAGAAGGTGCAGTATAATAAAAAGACTCCCAATTTAATTGGGAGTCTTTTTATTTTCTTAAATCATCTAAGATTTGAGTTTTATCTTTTGTTTTATCATCAACATTTTTAATTATTCTTGCAGGTGAACCAGCAACAACAACACCAGCTGGAACATCTTCAGTAACAACAGAACCAGCAGCAACAACAGCACCAGCTCCAATTTTAACACCTTCTAAAATAACTGCATTAGCACCTATCATGGCATCATCACCGATTTGGCAAGGTTCTTTACTAGGCGGTTCTAAAACACCAGCAACAACAGCACCAGCTCCTAAGTGAACTCTTTTACCTAATTGTCCTCTTGCTCCAATTACAGCATTCATATCAACCATAGTACCTTCACCAATTTCAGCACCGATATTTATTACAGCACCCATCATGATTACAGCATTTTTACCGATAGAAACTCTATCTCTAATTATTGCACCTGGTTCAATTCTTGCATCTATTGATAAAAGGTCTAGCATTGGTATAGCTGAATTTCTTCTATCATTTTCAACTCTGAAAGAATTTATTTTGTGCTTGTTTTCTAATATTATTTCAGTAATTACATCACTTTCTCCAAATAATATGTAAAAATTATTATTTCCATAATGTTCAATATTATCTAGTGAAGCATCGCTTAGGTCTCCATTAACATATACTTTTACTGGAGTTGTTTTTTTTGATTCTTTAATAAATCTTGCGATTTCATATGGATCAGTTAAATTATAATTCATAAAATCATCCTTTCTTCATTTGCCCCAATATTTTTATTTAAGCATTTATATTATAATAGAATTGAAGATTATTTTAAAGAGACATTAGTAAAATAGTAGAAAAAACTTTACTGAATAGTATATTTACTATAAAATTACTTGAGAGTAAATTGAGATTTTGTAATATTTGTTAAGGGGGCAGTAAAATATGAATGAAAATCTAAATAATGTTAAAATATCAGGAATTAGAAAATTTTATAATGAGGTTCAGAAGGTAGATGGAGCAATTTCATTAACATTAGGTCAGCCTGATTTTAAATTACCTGTATCTATTGAAGAAGGATTAATAAATGCAATAAAAGAAAATAAGACTACGTATACAAGTAATTTAGGTATATTTGAATTAAGAGAAGAAATAAGTAAATATCTTTTAAATAAGGATATTAGTTATGAAGCTGATGAAATTTGTATTACAGTTGGTGGTAGTGAAGCTTTATTTAATATATTTACAGCATTATTAAATAAGGAGGATAAAGTTTTGATACCAACGCCTGCTTATCCAGCATATGAAAGTATAGTTACAATATTGGGTGGATCTGTAGTGAATTACTCTTTAGATAGTGAATTCAAAATTGATGTAGAAGATATAAAAAGAAAAATAAAAGATATGAATATAAAATATTTAGTATTATCATTACCAAGCAATCCTACAGGAGCAATATTATCAAAAGATGAGAAAGAACAGTTAGTAGAATTAATTAAAGAAAATGATATATTAGTAATTACAGATGAGATATATGAATCTTTATGTTATAGTGATTATTACAGTGTTGCTCAATGTAAAGATATTAAAGATAAAGTGATTTATGTAGGTGGATTTTCAAAGATGTTTTCAATGACTGGACTGAGGATTGGATATTATGCTTGTTCACAGAAGTTAATGAATGAAATTATAAAAGTTCATCAGTATAATGTGTCTTGTGCTCCATCTATTTGTCAATGGGCTGTTTATAATGGATTAAAGTATGGTTTAAATGATGTAAGTCATATGAAGGAAGTCTTTAATAATAGAAAGGATTTAGTTGTAAATAAACTTAAAGATATAGGGTTGGATATTGTTATGCCAAAAGGTGCATTTTACGTATTTCCATCAATAAAAAAATTCAATATTCCCGCTGAAGAGTTTGCTTTAAGATTATTACATGAAGAAAAAGTAGCTTGTGTACCAGGAACTGCATTTGGTATTGGTGGTGAGGGATATTTAAGAATATCATATTGTTACTCAGATGAGGAGTTAATAGAGGCATTAAAAAGGATAGAAAAATTTATAGCAAAACTTTAAAAAATTACTTGAAATATATATTATTAGATTGTAATAATATATATTTCTTTTTTTACCATAAAATGTCCGTATGGGATACTACAAAAACTTAAAAATGTTCGTTTAAAATCTTAATGATGAAATTATTTATTTAACAAATTGTTAAGTACAGTTGTAATCTAAAAATTAAAAAGGTATCATACCTTAAAGAGGATAGAATGGCTAAAATAGTAAATGTAAACGTTAACCGAAGTTGGGATGATAAATTAACATATTGAGAAAAATACATATAATTAATTAATAAAATATTAAGAATAGATGATTAAAATTAACGATGTATTTTGACAAAAAAGATAGATGTATTATAATTAATATTAATTTATTAAAAATTAGTTTAAATTAACAATTAGTTAAAAAATGATATGGGGGTTGCACACAAATGCTAAAGTATGTTGGAAAAAGAATTTTAACTAGTATAGTTACAATTTGGGCAGTTATTACAATTGTGTTCTTTCTTGTAAGAATAATGCCGGGAGGTCCTTTTGAAGGAGAAAAAATTACGGCTGAGATGAAAGAAGTATTAAATGAAAAATATGGGCTAGATAAACCGGTAGGAGAACAATATGTTATCTATATGAAAGGTTTATTAAAAGGTGATTTTGGACAATCTATGAAGTATAAAGGTAGACAAGTTATTGATACTATAAATAATGGATTCCCAAAATCAGCACAAGTTGGAGCAGTAGCTATTGTAGCTTCTGTAGTAGTTGGTATTTTATTAGGAGTAGTTGCAGCATTAAATGCAGATAAGTGGCCAGATAGGATATGCATGATTATTGCAACATTAGGAATTACAATACCAAGTTTCGTAATAGGCTCATTATTGATATTTGTATTTACTGTAAAATTAAAAGTGTTAGGAGCTACTGGTCTTAGTAAACCAGAAAACTATATAATGCCTGTTATTGCTTTATCAGGAAGTTCTATGGCATTTATAACTAGATTAACAAGAAATAAATTAATTGATGTTTTAAAGTCAGATTATATTAGAACAGCAAAAGCTAAAGGTTTAAGTGGTGGAAAAGTAATATTCAAACATGCATTAAGAAATTCATTAATTCCAGTTGTAACATATTTAGGACCATTAACAGCTGGTGTGCTTACTGGTTCATTCGTAGTAGAAAAAATATTTGCTATACCTGGACTTGGAAACGAATTTACATTAACAATAACAAATAGAGACTATACAGCTTTATTAGGTGTTTTAGCATTCTATTGTACATTTATTGTAATTTGTAATTTAATTGTTGACTTATTATATGTAGTAGTGGATCCAAGAATTAAACTTGAAGGATAAAAGGGGGAGAGATAATGAAAAATTTAGTTGTAGAAAATGTAGATTTAAATATTGATAGCGAATTATTTTCTCCTTTAAGTTCAGAAGAGAAAAAAGCTGAAGAGATAGTGAGACCAAGTGTAGGATATTGGGCTAATGCTTGGAGAAGATTAAAAGCTAATAAAGTAGCACTATTTTCATTAGTTATGATAATTGTAATTATTGCTTTTGCAATATTAGGGCCAATTGTAGTTGAAAAACTTTTTGGTTTTACTTATAAATCAACAGATAAAACAGCATCAAATTTATGGCCAAATGCGCAACATTGGTTTGGAACTGATAATTTAGGTAGAGACTTATTTGTAAGAGTTATGTATGGTGCAAGATATTCATTAATTATTGCATTTGCAGCATCTGTATTAAATCTTGTAATAGGAGTTTTATATGGAGGAATTGCAGGTTTTTTAGGTGGAAAAGTTGATAATATAATGATGAGAATAGTTGATGTTTTATATTCTATTCCTACATTAATATATGTTGTTTTATTAATGAATGTATTAAAGAAGGAAGGTTCAAGTGGAATGTTTGCTATTATAGTAGCGATGGCAATTTCTTCTTGGGTAGGTATGGCTAGAATAGTTAGAGGAGATATCCTTCAATTAAAGCAACAAGAATTCGTTTTAGCTGCTAAAACTTTAGGAGCATCAAAATCAAGAATATTATTAAGACACTTAATTCCTAACTGTTTAGGTTCTATTATAGTTACTATGACGTTATTTGTACCATCAGCTATATTTACTGAAGCATTCTTAAGCTATATTGGTTTAGGATTAAATGCACCACTTGCTTCTTTAGGGACTTTAGCAAATGATGCAAAAGGTTTATTAACAACACAACCTTATCAATTATTATTCCCAGCTGCTATGATTTGTTTAATCATTTTAGCATTTAATTTATTTGGTGATGGATTAACTGAAGCTTTAGATCCTAAACATCAAAAATAGGAGGAGAAACAGATGAGTAAATTGTTAGAAATTAAAAATTTAAAAACATCATTTAAGACTCATATTGGAGATGTACAATCTGTTAGAGGTGTATCTTTTCATTTAGATAAAGGTGAAGCACTTGGAGTTGTTGGTGAATCTGGATGTGGTAAGTCAGTTACAATGATGACAATAATGAGATTATTAGGCGAAAATGCAAAAATTGAAGTTGAAAATATAACATTTGATGATAAAGATATAACAAAACCTACTGAAAAGTTAATGCAATCTATTAGAGGAAATGATATGTCTATGATATTCCAAGATCCAATGACATCATTAAATCCATTATTTACTATAGGAGATCAATTAACAGAGCATTTAATTAAACATAAAAAAATATCTAAAAAAGAAGCAAAAGAAAAAGCAATAAAAATGCTTGATATGGTTGGAATACCAAGTCCTGAAAAAAGATTAAAGCAATATCCACACGAATTTTCAGGTGGTATGAGACAAAGAGTTATGATTGCAATGAGTTTAATATGTGAACCTAAGCTTATAATTGCAGACGAACCAACAACAGCTCTTGATGTTACAATTCAAGCACAAATTTTAGACTTAATGAAAGATTTAAAAGAAAAGTTAGATACTTCAATTATATTAATAACACATGATCTTGGAGTAGTTGCTGATCTATGTTCAAGAATTAATGTTATGTATGGTGGTCTTATTGTTGAAGAAGGTACAACAGAAGATATTTTCTATAGAGGAAAACATCCATATACGTGGGGACTATTAAGAAGTGTACCTAATCCAAAGAGCGAATTAAAGGAAAAATTAATTCCAATTGAAGGACAACCACCAGATCTATTAAAACCACCAGTTGGCTGTCCATTTACAGCTAGATGTGATTATGCTATGAAGATATGTAAGGAAAAACAACCGCCATTATTTGAGATATCAGAAGGGCATAGAGCTGCATGTTGGTTATGTCATAAGAATGCACCAAAAGTTGAATCACCAATAAAGGGGGAAGAATAATGGAAAATAAAAATGACGTTATTTTAGAGGTTAAAAACCTTTGTAAATACTTCCCTGCAAACAAAGGATTATTTTCTAAAAAGAGCTTTGTTAAAGCAGTAGATAATGTTTCATTCTCTATTAAGAGAGGAGAAACTTTGGGGTTAGTAGGGGAATCAGGTTGTGGTAAAACTACTACTGGAAGAACTATATTAAAATTATATGAACCAACATCAGGACAAATAATTTTTAATGGACAAGATATTACAGGATTAAGTGAAAAGAAAATGGTATCTTTAAGAAAAAATATGCAAATGATTTTCCAAGATCCGTATGCGTCTCTTAATCCAAGAATGACAGTTGGAGATATAATAGGAGAAGCTATTGATATTCATGGTCTTTTCAAGGGGAAGGAAAGAGAAGATAGAATAAGATATTTATTAGATAAGGTTGGATTGAATGGAAGCCATATAAATAGATATGCTCATGAATTCTCAGGTGGACAAAGACAAAGAATTGGTATTGCAAGAGCACTTGCAGTTCAACCAGATTTTATAGTATGTGATGAACCAATTTCGGCTTTAGATGTATCTATTCAAGCACAAGTAATAAATATGCTTGAAGAATTACAAGAAGAATTTGGATTGACATATTTATTTATTGCTCATGACCTTTCAATGGTTAAGCATATATCAACTCATATAGGAGTTATGTATTTAGGACAAATGGTTGAAAAAGGTCCAGCTGATGATGTTTATACTAAACCTAAGCATCCATATACTAAAGCTCTATTATCTGCAGTTCCAATACCAGATCCAAAGGTAGCAAAAGCTAATAAGAGAATAGTTTTAGAAGGGGATATTCCATCACCTATAGATCCACCAGCAGGATGTAGATTTAAAGGTAGATGTAAAGAAGCAATGAAGGTTTGTGGTGAAGTTAATCCAGAACTTAGAGAAGTTGAACCAGGACACTTTGTTGCATGTCATTTATACAAATAATTTATTTGATATTTAAGTAAATTTAGATTTTAGTTATCAATTGCAAAAGGCAATTTAGATAAAAAAATAAGGGGGAAAATTAAAATGAAAAGTTCAAAACTAAAGAAGTTATGTGCAGTTGTTTTAGCTGCAACATTAGCTACTTCTCTATTCATTGGTTGTGGTGATAAATCAACTAGTAATGGAAGTAACTCAGGATCAAATCAAAACTTAGTATTCAATTTAGGAGAAGATCCAGAAACAATGGATCCAACACTAAATAATTCTTCAGGGGCAGGGACTATGATTTTAAATGCTTTTGAAGGTTTAATGGTACTTGATGAAAATGATAAACCTACAGAAGGTGCAGCTGAAAGCTATGAAGTTTCAGAAGATGGATTAGTTTATACTTTCAAATTAAGACAAGATGGTAAGTGGAGTGACGGAGAACCTGTAGTAGCGGATAACTTTAAATACTCTTGGTTAAGAGCATTAGATAAGGCTACTGCTGCAGAATATGCTTATCAATTATTCTATATTAAAAATGCAGAAAAATTCTATAATGGGGAAGTCTCAGCTGAAGAAGTTGGAATTAAAGTAGTAGATGATTACACATTAGAAGTAACTTTAGAGGCTCCAACAGAATATTTCTTACAACTATGTGCATTTACAACATATGTTCCTTTAAGAGAAGATATAGTATCTGCTAATCCAGAAGGATGGGCAACTAAACCAGAAAGTTATGTTTCTAATGGTGCATTTAAATTAGTTCAATGGGATATGAAAGATCAATTAGTTTTCGAGAAAAATGAAAATTATTGGGATAAAGATAGTGTTAAATTAGATACTTTAACTTTCAAATTAGTTACTGATGATACTACAGCATACTCTGAATTAAAAGCTGGAAACTTTGATATGGTTAATTCTGTACCAACAAATGAAATTGAACCAGGTATAGCAGAAGGATTGGTTCATGTTAATCCTAAATTAGGTAACTATTATTTTGCAATAAATGTTGGTAAACAAGATACATTAAACGAAGATGTTAAGAAAGCATTAAATAACAAATTAGTTAGACAAGCATTAAATCTTGCTATTGATAGACAAGAAATAATTGATAATGTTGGTAAAGCAGAACAAATTCCTGCATATAGCTTTGTACCACAAGGTATTACAGATGAAAATGGTACTGAATTTGCTTCAAAAGAATATTATGATCCATCAGATATGGAAGGTAATGTAGCAAAAGCAAAAGAATTATTAAAAGAAGCTGGCTATGAAAATGGTGAAGGTATTCCAACACTTGAGATAATGTACAACTCAGAAGGTCAACATAAAGATATAGCTCAAATTATTCAACAAAACTGGGCTGAAATTGGTGTTAATGTTGAATTAACTAACCAAGAATGGGCTGTATTCTTAAATACAAGACAACAAGGTGATTATCAAGTTGCTAGACATGGTTGGATTGGTGATTATATTGACCCAATGACATTCTTAGATTTATGGGTAACTGGTGGAGGAAATAACGATACTGGATTTAGTAATGCTAGATATGATGAATTAGTTGCAGCTGCAAAAGTTGAAACAGATTCTGCTAAGAGACTTGAAATGTTAAGAGAAGCTGAAGATATACTAATGGATGAAATGCCAATATTACCAATCTATTACTATACTACAGTAACAGCTGCAAATGAAAATGTTAAAGGTGTTCATATTTCTACATTAGGAAAGATATCTTTCAAACATGCATATAAAGAATAATAATAAAAGAGAGTCAATTTTGACTCTCTTTTATTAATTTCCAGCAGGGTTGTAGTGTTCACTAGAAACACCTTGTCTTTTTATTGATTTATGTTTAGCATTTGGATTATGATTATGCCCTTCTTCAGTTATTGGAGTTTGATAATTGCACTTTTCCATTCTAGCTTGTTTATTATCTGGTTGACTATCTTTTGCCATAATATATCTCTCCTAACATATAAAAATGTACAATCTTAGTATGTACTTTTTATATAGATTTATTCCTTTTTTATCATTTGGGTATATAAGGAATATTTTTTCAAAAAAAGAGAGCAATTTTTGCTCTCTTTATATTTATAGTCCTAATACATCATCCATATTATAAAGACCAGGATCTTTAACTGTAGCCATATATTCACATGCCTTTAATGCGCCAATTGCAAATACGTCTCTTGATATTGCTTTGTGTGATAATTCAATAACTTCGCCAGTTCCTGCGAAAATAACATCATGATCACCAACTATAGAACCACCTCTAACAGCATGAATTCCGATTTCTGTTTTTTCTCTCTTTTTATGGCCATCTCTACCATGAACATAATGAGTTTCTTCAGAAATAGAATCTTTTATTGTATCTGCTAGAAGAAGTGCAGTACCACTTGGAGAATCTAATTTTTGATTATGATGTTTTTCTATTATTTCTATATCATAATTTCCATATAATAATGGAGTTACTTTTCTTAAAAGTGAATTAATTAAATTTATACCTAAAGACATATTAGCAGATTTAAATAATGGCAATGTTTTGCTTTTTTCATCAATTAAATCTAAATCTTCTTGAGAATAACCAGTAGAACAGATAACCAATGGCTTTTTTGTTCTTTCTGTTAATTCTAAAAGTTTGTGTAATGTGCTTACATTAGAAAAATCTAAAAGTACATCATATTCTATATTTACATCATTAGGTGTAGTGAATACTGGATAACTTAATTCTCTAGGGAATTTATCTATACCAGCTATAATTTCTAAATTAGGAAATTCACTAACTAAATTTGAGATAACAGTTCCCATTTTTCCACAGCAACCGCTTAATAGTATTTTAACCATATGATAAACTCCTTTTAAAATAAATTGTATTTCTTTAGTGTATTTACTAAAGTTTCTTTATTTTTATCATTCATTTTGTAAAGTGGTAATCTTAATTCACCAACATTCATACCTATTACGTTCATAGCTGTTTTAACCGGAATAGGATTAGTTTCTATAAATAAATTGTTCATTAATTCCAAGTACTCTAGTTGTATCTTAGTTGCTTTAAAACAATCTCCGTTTAAATATAAATTACACATATCATGGACTGTTTTAGGAATTATATTAGCAGCAACAGATATAACTCCGATACCACCTAAAGATAAAATAGGAATTATTTGATCATCATTTCCAGAATAGATATCTATTTTATCTCCGCATAATGCTTTCATTTTAGCAACTTGACTCATATCACCACTAGCTTCTTTAATAGCAATGACATTATTAAGTTCTGATAATTTTAATAATGTTTCTGGGGTAATATTCATATTAGTTCTACTAGGAACATTATATAAAATAATTGGAGTTTTAACAGCATCATTTATAGCTTTAAAATGCATTAATAAACCTTCTGCATTTGTTTTGTTATAATATGGTGTAATAACTAGAAGTCCATCTACACCTATGCTTTCAGCATAAAGACTCATTTCAATAGATGTATTTGTGTTATTTCCGCCAGTTCCTGCAATTACAGGTATTCTTTTATTTACAATATCTACAGTAAATTTAATTACATCTTTTTTTTCTTGTTCAGTCATTGTAGTAGCTTCACCTGTAGTACCACAAATAACAATAGCATCAGTAGATTCTTTTATATGCCATTCTAGTAATTCTCTTAATTTTTCATAATCTATACCATTTTCGTTAAAAGGTGTAATTATAGCTACACCAGATCCTTTAAATATTGACATTTTATCCTCCTAAAGCCATTCGTTTTTAATTAAAACTTCTGCAATTTGTACAGCGTTTAAAGCTGCTCCTTTTCTTATGTTATCAGCAACAACCCATAAATTTAAGCCATTATCTAAGCTGAAATCACGTCTTATTCTTCCAACATATACATCATCTTTTCCAGAAACATCTAATGCAGTTGGATATTTTAACTCATCTACATTATCAAAAACTGTTAATCCCTCTGTATTTTCGAATAATTTAAATATATCTTCTAATTCAAATGGACTATTTAATTCAACATTAATACTTTCACTATGACTATTTAAAACTGGAACTCTAACAGTAGTAGCAGTAATTTTTAAGTCATTTGAATGAAGTATCTTTCTAGTTTCTTCAATCATTTTCATTTCTTCTTTTGTATAACCATTTTCTAAGAAAACATCTATGTGAGGAAGGCAATTACCTGCTATTTGGTAAGGGAATTTTTTAGGTGCTAAACCTTTTAATCCATCCTCTAAATCTTTAATACCTTGCATTCCAGCACCTGAAACTGCTTGGTATGTTGAATATACGATTCTTTTTATTCCGTAATTATCTAATAAAGCCTTTAATGGTACCATTGCTTGAATTGTAGAACAATTTGGATTAGCTATAATTCCATTATGACCTTTTAAGTCTTCTGGGTTTACTTCAGGAACTACTAAGGGAACATTTTTATTCATTCTCCATGCACTTGAATTATCTATTACTACAGCACCATAAGATGAGAATATTGGAGCAAACTTTAAACTTGTATCTCCACCTGCAGAAAATAGCGCAATATCTATTTTTTTATTTTTTATATTATCTTCACATGTTTCTTCAACTAAATATTCTTGCCCCTTGAAATTTAAATAAGAACTTGCAGATCTTTTTGATGCAAAAAGATAAAGATTCTTTATTGGAAAATTTCTTTCTTCTAAAATTTCTAAAAATTTTCTACCTACATTACCTGTACTACCAACTATTGCTACATTATACATATTGGTTCCCCCTTTTTTATTCTTTATAAAAAGATTTTATAAATTTAATTATTATAGAATGTCCTACTTTATATATGATGTTAATATATTTAAATTTTAAATTAAATTTTATGTACAGTATTAATGTTTAATTTAAATATAATGTTAAAAAAACCTTGAGTTATCACCCAAGGTATATATACATCAAAATATATAAAGAATCCTTAAATGATAGCTCACCACATAAATTATGTGACAGGAATATACATATTTTGCATACCCCCAGTTATATAGCTGTAAAGCTTAGGCTATATACTTCGGCGACAAGTCCTTTCTTATTATTTTAACATGCTTTAATCCATAATAATACTAATACGTACCGCACCTCTATCTATTTATAAACTTATATAGTTATGATTATACCCTGTATGTATGAAACTTTCAAGGAATATTTACAAAATAATATTATATACTTCATTTTATTATATGAATATTAGCAGAAAGTGAAACAATGTATTTAAGGTATAAATATAAACATATAGGAGAAAATATTTATATAAAATTATCTAGGGGGAATTTTTATGAGTAAAACACCATTAAAAAAAATAATAAAATCAAAAATAAAAACTAATAAAGAGCTTACACCCGAAGAAAAAATGCGTGAAAAAATAAAATATGAAATTGCAGAAGAATTAGGGTTAAGTGATAAGGTAGACACATATGGATGGGGAGGATTAACAGCAGAAGAAACAGGACGAATAGGTGGGATAATGACAAAGCGTAAAAAAGAGTTAAAGTTACCAACTAACGATCAAATTTTAGGGAGAAAATAATAGATTGACTTAATATTCTATTACATAGTATTATAAAGGTTAGAAATTTATTATAGTATAGTAATAACTACATTATCTGTTTTTTCAGCATAGTAAATAAAAGTAGGATAGGGGGAATAGCATGGCATATGGGGAATTCGCAAAAATATATGATGAGTTAATAAATGAAGATATTAATTATGATGAAATGGTAGAGCGTATTTTAGAAATTTGTAATTTATATAATGTAGAATTAAATGATTATTTAGACATTGCGTGTGGAACCGGAAATGTAACCATAAGGATAGCAAAATATTTTAAAAATATTTACGGAGTTGATTTATCAGAAGATATGTTAATAGAAGCTTTTGATAAATTTAAAGAAGCACGAATAAAAGGAAAAATAATTTGCCAGGATATGACAGAACTTTCTCTTAATAAAGAGTTTGATTTAATAACATCTGTATTGGATTCTACAAATTATATAACAGATTTAAATGATCTTCAAAATTACTTTAATGGAGTATATAATCATTTAAAGTCAAATGGATTATTTATATTTGATGTTAATTCATATTATAAATTATCTGAAATATTAGGAAACAATATATATACATATAGCGAAGAAGAGGTTTTTTATACTTGGGAAAATGTTTTTGAAGATAGCTTACTTTCTATGTTCTTAACCTTCTTTGTTAAAAAAGGAGATCTTTATGAAAGATTTGAGGAAGAACATCTTGAAAGAGCATATACTGAAAAAGAGTTAGAAAAAGAACTGAAGAAAGCGAATTTAGAGGTTATTGCCAAGTTTGATGGATATACTGAAAATTATGTACAAGCAAATACTGAAAGAATAGTATATGTAATAAGAAAAAAGCAATAGTTGGAGGAAAAATATGAGCGATAAAATTATTAGAGCAGTTGCAAAAAATGGAATGGTAAGAATAATAGCTGGAATTACTACAGACTTAGTTGAGGATGCTAGAGTAATACATGAATGTACTCCAGTTGCAGCAGCATCTCTTGGAAGAATGTTAACGGCTGGAGCTCTTTTAGGAGCTACTTTAAAATCATCAAACGAAGTAATGACTTTAAGAATCAATGGTGGAGGAGATGCCAACGGAGTAGTTGTTACTGCATATGAAGGTGCTAAAGTTAAAGGATATATTGGAAATCCATATGGAGATATGCCTTTAAATTCAAATGGTAAATTAGATGTTGGTGGATATGTTGGAAAAAATGGTAATTTAATGGTTATAAAGGATTTAGGTATGAAGGATCCTTACGTAGGTCAAGTGCCGATACATTCAGGAGAAATAGCAGAAGATTTAGCTTATTACTTTACTGTATCTGAACAAACACCATCAGCAGTATCATTAGGTGTTTTAGTTGATAAAGATTATTCAATTAAAGTAGCTGGAGGATTTATAATTCAAATGTTACCAGATGCAGATGAATTCTTAGCAGATATTATAACTTATAGATTAGAAGAAATTCCATCTTTAACAACTATGTTAAATGAGGGAAAGGGCATGGATGATATACTAGATTATATATTTGGAGATATGGACTTAAAGATATTAGAGGAAATTAAACCAGAATTTTCTTGTAATTGTTCAAGAGAAAAGGTTGAAAAAGCTTTAATTTCTATAGGGGAAAAAGATTTAAGAGAGATATATGAAGATGGTAAAAATGAAGAGTTAAAATGCCACTTCTGTAATAAGACATATGTATTTACTCCAGAAGAAATTGGTAGATTATTAGTTAATTCTAATAAATCTGAATAATGTAAATAAAAAAGTAGGCTATTTATAAAATGATATATTCACTCTATAATAACAATTTTTATTATTTTAACTGTATATTATAAAGGAAGCATATCAATATCAGCCTACTTTTTTATTAGTTAATATTAAAAAAGAAAATATAAATACTAATCAACAATTGGCTGATAGATACGTATGATATAAGAGGTTAAAAAACAAGTAAACTGCCTCTATCTATTAGTTTTGTATTACTAAGATATATAGGTTTAATATCGTATTTATATAAAAATTTTTTTACTTCATTACCAAAAGCATAATTATCTAATGACCCAAAGAAGGCCATGGAATCATTTGAAATCATACCTCCAACACCTCCGATAAAACCATAATTAAATCCACTTAGTTCTATATCGCCAAATGGTAATAGTAATATATCAAAATTTTCACTTTTTAATGTGTTATATATACCAGCATCATTAGTTATAATTGCTTTTTCTCGTAACGGTAATATAGAGCATTTAGTATATCCTTGATTTACATTTATAGTTTTTTTATTTTTACAGTACTCTAAGATTTTTTTATCAGTAAACTTTAAATTATGTACTAAGTAATTGTCAGTAATATATGCATTAAGTGATATATTACTAGGATATTTAGATAATAAAGTACTATCACTTTCTATAAAGTTTATATTTTTTGTTTTTAAAAGTTCTTTAAAGGACAAAGTAATATTTTTATTAACAATAAGAGTATTGTTATTAATTATATTTAATTGAATATCTGTATGTCCATTTATTGCTTCATATAGATTATTATCCTTGGGAATTTTTATTACATCATAATTTAATTTTTTTAGTGAGTTTATTTCATTATCAGTTGTTCTATAGTCAACAAAACATATCATTAATCTTCTCCTTGTTTAAATATATTTCTTATACAATATAAAATATTCATAAAAAAATCAATATTTTATTAATAAGTGTACAGCCAGGTGAGTATATAGAAAAGATTTTAATACATACTAATATTAAGAAAGGAGTGAAATCCATGCTTGTGATAAGATTAGTGCATAATAATGATTTAGACTTAGTAAAGGAATTACAAGAGCTTAGAGAATTGTTAAAGAAGAAAAATATCACTATTGGGCTTGTAGAAAGTGGTAAGGGTGATTCACATTTAATAAAAATTATGTGCGAAAAAGAGTGTTATAATGAAAAAATTAAAAGAATGATATATTTATATATAAGCAATATTCTATACAATATAGTAATTGAAAAATATAGAAAAAAAGAGCTTTTTAATTTTTTAACTGAAACTTATTTCTTTTTGAAACATGATGAAATAATAGAAGTAGAAAATATGATTATGAAAATTCTAAGAAGTGAAGAAAATTTAAAAGATGAAAAAATGATATATTGTATAAGTAAAATAAATTCAATAATAGAAAAAATAAAAACTTGCTTGGAAGAAAATGAAGAAATAAACATAAAAGGTTTTATAACTTTTAGGATGAAGGAACTTAGAGAAGATATAGAAGATATTGTTGATAAAGTTGTAGAAGAATATATGGTTGAAAAAGAGTATAAAGAGTTTGTAAAATTATTAAAATATTTTGTTGATATTCAGGAAAGTAAAATAGAAAAAATTAATATTTACATTCATGAAGGTGGGGGTTATGTATTAAAAGATGGGTATGGAAATGATATTTTTGGTGATTTTATGAAAGAGTTAGCTGAGTGTAGAACAGATACTGAAGCTGAAATAGAAGATGTAATAATAAGTGGATTGATAACTAATGCTCCAAAGCAAATAATAATACATCATAAGGAAAATTGTATAAATACAGAGTTTATCGAAACTATAGTTAATGTATTTGGAGATAGAGTATTTTACTGTGCAGGATGTGCAAATTGTATGCCATCAAAAATTAAAGTTTAAAAAATATAATAAATTTGAAAAAATTAGGGTTGTTATGAGTTATAAACAACCCTTTTATCATTGTGCGCCCAGCATGGGCAACAACTTGACGGTGAAAGTCCGTTGTGGGCTTGGTAGTGGGAACCACTAGCTAATGACAAGGGTGTCCATCGTGAGATGGAATCTGAAGGAAGTCGGAGGCAAAGTCTTGGTCTGAGGA
>NZ_JAPFDR010000107.1 GCF_026168755.1 Clostridium sp.
AAGTTTTTTTGTATAAAAAAACAACGACCCCCTAATTTCATGTTAAAATTGAATCTCTTACAAAACAAAAATAACCATGAAAGGATGTCGTTATTGTGGATTCAATTATAACCTATTTACTTATATATAATCAATATTTAATTAACATTATCGGTGAATTACTTTTATTTATTTCACAACATATACCATTAAAGCAAATGATATTTGATGACTCAAATAGTCCTGAATATCAAAAATTTAAAATTGACAAGCTACCTACAATTCTTAAATTTGAAAAAGTAGATTATAAATTACTTTTAGCTTATTACAAACATAAATATAATAAGACCGTAAAACCCGTCCAAAGACGAAATGGTAAGTCTATTCCTGAAAAAATTAAGTGTCCTAAATGTGGTGCACCCCATGAATATATTTATGATAATAATGGTAATAAAGGTCAATATAAATGCAAGATTTGTAATCTTCCATTCAAAGAAACTAATTACGCAACTAAACCAACAGTTTTTATTTGTCCTTATTGTGGTGCTACGCTTACGGAACAAAAGCAACGCAAGCACTTTAAAATACATAAATGTAATAATTCTAAATGTTCATATTACCAAAAGAATCTTAAGAAACTTCCTAAAAATCTTGATTCTGCTGATAAATATAAATACAAACTTCACTACATATATCGTGAATTTAATATTAATTTTTTCAAGATGGATTTATACCCAATATCAAAACATGCTACTGGATTTAGTTTTAAGAAATTTAATCCTCATATAATGGGATTATGCCTTACTTATCACGTTAATTGTAAAATGTCTACGAGACAAACTGCACATGTTTTAAAAGAAGTTCATGGAATAAAAATATCACATAGAACTATTGCTAATTATGCTTTAACAGCAGCTGCTGTTATTAAGCCCTTTGTTGATACATATAACTACAAGCCATCTAAAATACTTTCTGCTGATGAGACTTATATAAAAGTCAAAGGTATTAAGCATTATGTGTGGATTGTAATGGATGCTTGTAAAAAGTCTATCCTAGGTTATCAAGTATCTGATACACGGGCTACTGGTCCTTGTATATTAGCAATGCGTATGGCTTTTGATAAGTTCAAAAAATTCCCCGGAAAAGCTTTGAACTTCGTTGCCGATGGTTATAGTGCTTATCCGTTAGCGAAGCAACAATTTGAATTAGAAGAAAATAAAGAATTTAATCTAACTCAAGTTATTGGACTTACTAATGAAGATCCAGTATCTGAAGAATTCCGTTGGGTTAAGCAAGTAGTAGAGCGTTTAAATCGTACCTTCAAAGCTTCCTATAGAGTTACTTGTGGCTATGGAAGTGACGAAGGTGCTCTTTATGGATTCTCTCTTTGGGTTGCTTATTATAATTTTTTAAGACCTCACCCATATAACTATCATCGTCCTTTAAATGAACTGGATGCTTTAAATATTGCTGATAACATGCCAGCAAAGTGGCAAATTCTTATCAGTCTCGGTCAACAAACCATATTACATATGCAGGAATCTAAAACTTCTTGATAAACTATAAAACTAAATATTGATTTTATTTTTGCCTCCGATACCGAAGGTCTTTTTGTCATATCCAATTTTTAAATTTTAGTTGATATTACAACGTTATTTTTTAATTATTATTAAAAATTAGCCATAGGCTATTTTTTCATACGAAACTTTACACTATC
>NZ_JAPFDR010000011.1 GCF_026168755.1 Clostridium sp.
AAGCCGTAGAATTTAATAATTGATGGAGTAAAGTTGGCGTTAAGAAGTTTTTACTGTTTGAGCGAATAGCGAGTTTAAAAACTTTAGCCAACTTTACGGAATCAATTATATAAATTCTAGGCGAAAATTTCACAGTTCCCGGAAAATAAATATTTCATTTTTTCGTCTCCACGTGACGAACAATATTATTCAAGTTATATATATGGTAGTTCCGGATGGAACGTTATAATAGATCCATTTTGCATGTTTAGTAGCAAGTCTTACACAACCATCGGTTAATTGCATACCTAAACGAGAATCTCTTATAGAGCCATCTAGATTATAAGGAATTGAATGAAATAAATAATTACCTTTTATTTGGGTGTAATATAAGCATCTAAATCCTCGAGCTTCGCCAAAGGAATAACCCTTAGGTCCTGCATAAAAAGTGCCTTTTATAGTAGGGGAGCTAGGTCTACCTGTAGTGCAAAGAAAGCTATTTTCTAAAATCCAGTAATGTGTAGTCCCTTTAAATATATTAGTTTTAAAGTTTTTTGTATCTACCCATATAAAATATTTAGTTTTACTAGAAAAATCACCTTTATTTATTTTTTCTAAAGCATAGTCATTATAAGATTTTGATGTTTTTAACGTGTCAGATATAAGTGTTAAGTTTTGACGAGATGAATGATATAGGTTTCTAAATTTAGATATAAAATTCATAATATATTTAACTCCAAAAAAGTTTTATAGTATATTTTACGATTATAAAAAATAAATGTTAAATTTGATATTATCTATTTAATATAAAATTGCTGGTTACATTCACAATAAAAAAATATATATCATTTAGTAAAGGTGAGACTCAACAAACATATAATAAAGTAATAGAATTTATTATGAAAAAATGATGAAACCGTTTAAAAATATTCTTTAATGGTGTATAATTTCCTTATACGGGGGTGTATTTATGCAGGTAATAAAAAAGGATGGTAGAATACAAAGTTTAGATGTTATTAAAATAAGAAGTAGCATATTAGGTGCATCTATTGATAGTAATACAATTATAAATGAAGCTGATTTAAAGGTATTAAGTTCTGGAGTGCTAAAAGTATTACAAGATATAAGAGGAGATGAGGGGATTACATCAACTTATGAAATTTTTGCAGTAATCATAGAAACTCTCAATAAAGATGGATTTAATGATATAGCAATGTCTTATTTAGATTATAAAAGTAAGAGTGATAGATAAAAATAGGTTGTAGCTTAATAACAGTAATTTTTTATTGTTATCATGAGTTACAACCTATTTTTTTGATAATAATATTATAAGGAGGTGTAATATAATGAAAGTAGTAAAAAAGGATGGAAGATTAGAAGAGTTAGACCAAAGCAAGATTGAAGTAAGTATATTAAATGCAACTAGGGATCAGAAAGCTTTATTAAATGAATCTGATGCAAAGATAATAACTGAAGATGTGGTAAATTGTATTAAAGAATTTAGAGGAGAAGAGTATAATACATCAAGTTATGAAATTACAGGTGTAGTTATAAGTATATTAGATAGAGATGGATTTGATGATATAATTAGTTCTTATATTGGATATAAAAAATGATAGGATTAATTTTAGACATAATGAGTTATATTGAAAATGCAGTATTTATAAAAAATAAAATCAGTGCTAGCTTTAAAATTTATAAATAATATTATGATGCTATTAGTCAATTATATGTTATAATGAAACAGAATTTTATTATAAGAAATAGTGGAGGAGTTTATGTATAAATTAATAGCAATTGATATGGATGGAACACTTCTTAAAGAAGATAAAACAGTTTCAGAAAGAACGAAGAATGCTATAAAGGCAGCAAAAGAAAAGGGTGTTCAAGTTGTAATTGCAACAGGTAGACCAATAGATGGAGTGACAAGATATCTAGAAGAATTAGATATGTATGATGAAAATGACTGTGTTTTAACTTATAATGGTGGACTAGTTTTGAAAACTAAAAGTAGAGAAGTGATTTCTAAAATAGCATTAACAGGTGCTGATTTACATTATTTACATAATTTAAGTAAAGAATTAGGTGTAAATATTCATGCATTTTCAGATATACATGGATTAATAACTCCTAAAAATAGCAAATATACAGAAGTTGAAGCAAACATAAATGGAATAGAAATAAATATAAATGATTATTCAGAGATTGAAGATGATCATTCTATAATTAAGGTTATGATGATTGATGAGCCAGAGATATTACAAAAGGCTGTAGATAGATTACCACAAGAGGTTTATGATAAATATACTGTTGTTAGAAGTACACCATATTTTTTAGAGTTTTTAAATAAAGCTGTAAATAAAGGAGCTGGTGTTGAATTATTAGCACAACATTTAGGTATTAAACAAGAAGAAATAATGACTTTGGGTGATGCTGGAAATGACCTTGATATGATAGTATATGCTGGTATGGGTGTTGCAATGGGAAATGCATTTGAAGAAGTAAAAGAAGTTGCAAATTATATTACTGATTCAAATGAAGAGGATGGAGTTGCAAAGGCTATAGAAAAGTTTGTACTTAAATAATAGAATAAAATTATTCTTATAAAATAAAGTCTGCCTATGGCAGACTTTATTTTATAATTATTAACTTTTAATTAAATAAACAAGACTTATTTCAAAACTTTTTAGATATGTCCATTGTAACATATAATTATTCACATACATCTATGAAATTAAAGTTCTTAACATCAAATAATCCTTTATCTGTAATTTTTATATCTGGTATTACAGGTAACGATAAAAATGATAAAGTTAAAAATGGATTAAAAGTAATATCAGGAGCTATAATTTTTAAAGCATTATGTAATTTATTTAAATCAGAAATAACATCATGAGAATTTCTAGCGGTTATTATTCCACCTATTTCTAAGGATACAGAAGCTAAGACTCTACTATCTTTTACAATAATTATTCCACCATTTATCTTTTTTAATTCTTCAATGGCAAATATCATATCATCATCATTAGTACCGCAAACAATTAAATTATGAGAATCATGTGCTATAGTTGTAGCAATAGCTCCAGATTTAAGATTCAATCCTTTTAAAACACCAACACCAACATTTCCTGTGTTTTTATGACGTTCTATAACTGCAATTTTTAATAAGTTATCATTTGTTGTCAAACTAATAAATTCATCATCAAGATTTAATTTAGATATATCAAGTTTTAAATGATTACTTTCTAATTTATTTGGCATTAGTTCTATAACATTTAGTATCGACTTATTTTTTACATCTATTTTAAGACTATACTTCGTAAGATTAGGAAGTTTAATAGAGTTTGATAAGGGTTGACATACATTAGAATATTTTTCATCATGTATAAATATATTATTAGATACTACTAATTTACCATTTTTGTAAACAGAATTAATTTTAAATGCTTCAAGGCTATCAAGAATAAGAAAATCAGCAACATATGAAGGGGCTATAGCACCTTTGTTTTTTAACTTATAGCATTCAGCTGCATTTAATGTAGCCATTTGAATTGCAATTTCAGGAGCAAGTCCAGCTTCAATACACATTTTAATAGAAGTATTTATACTACCGTTCTGAGCTAAATCATCAATATGTTTATCATCCGTACATAAGCAAATACGTCTACTATTAAATATAGAAGCACCTTTAATTAGATCATTTAAATTTTTAGCAACAGTACCTTCCCTCATTAAGACGTATATTCCACGTCTAACTCTATCAATTAATTGGTTATAAGTAGCACATTCATGATCAGTTTTTATATTAGCCGTAGAATAAACATTAATAGAGTGAGAGTTTAACCCAGCACCATGACCATCTATAATTGAGTTATTAGAAATTGCATCATAAAGTTTATTTATCATATCATCATTGCAATTTGCAACTGAAGGATAATCCATAACTTCAGCTAGTCCTAAAACTTTAGAGTTAGAGTAGAAGTCTTTTAAATCTGAACTATTTAATACTGCACCTGAATTTTCAAATGGTGTAGATGGTACACAGGATGGTAGCATAAAATAAAAATCAAAAGGTATATTTTGTGAAGAATCTATCATAAATTTTATTCCAGCTTGTCCTAATACATTTGCTATTTCATGAGGATCCGCAATTAATGAAGTTACTCCGTGCAATAGAGCTGTTTTATAATATTCACTTGGAGTAAGCATAGAAGATTCTATATGAGCATGAGAATCAATTAAGCCTGGACATATAAATCTTCCAGTACCATCAATTTCTATATCACCTGAATAATCTCCAAGACCAACGATGAATCCATTTTTTATAGCAACATCGCAAATAAATGAAGAGCATTGAAATACATCAACGACAGAAATGTTTTTTACAACTAAGTCACAAGGGATTTCTTTATTAGCTGCTTTAATATTATCGATAAAAATCTTTTTATTCATTTGCTTAATCCACCTTTATAAAAAATAATACATTAACCTTCGTGGATTTTACTTCATAGTTATATCATTTACGGTGATATAGTAGAGACGCCTAAACCGTATTTTTAGGCTTATACGAAGGTTATTTTTATCATTATATGATTATTTATTTTTACTGTCAAAGAGAAATTGTGGAAATTAAGAATCTACAAAGATTAATGTTGTTAGCAAATATTCTAAATTTGGAAAAAATATGATTTAATATTAATGTAAGGAGGGAGAGGCTATGCCAATAAAAATTCCAAAAGATTTACCTGCATTTAAGGTTTTATCTGATGAAAATATATTTGTAATGAATAATGAAAGAGCTGGGAAACAGGACATTAGACCGTTAAAAATTGCAATTTTAAATTTAATGCCTAAAAAGATTCAAACAGAAAATCAATTACTTAGATATTTATCTAATACACCACTTCAAGTAGAAATTAAGCTTTTACAGACAGATAGTTATAGACCTAAACATACATCACTTGAACATATGGAAAAGTTCTATAGTTGTTTTAAGGATATAAATAATGAGAAATTTGATGGATTAGTAATAACAGGGGCACCAGTGGAACAATTGGAATTTGAAGATGTTAAGTATTGGAATGAGTTAAAGGAAATAATGGAGTGGAGCAAAAATAATGTATATTCAACGCTTCATATTTGTTGGGGAGCTCAAGCAGGATTAAATTATCATTATGGTATTCAGAAATATCAATTAGAAAAGAAGATGTTTGGAGTATTTAAGCATTTTATAAATGATAGAAATGCAGATCTTACAAGAGGATTAGATGATATTTTTTATGCACCTCATTCTAGACATACAGAAGTGAAAAGAGAAGATATAGAAAAAGTATCTGAACTAGAAATATTATCTGAATCAGACGAGGCAGGTATATTTATTGTAGCAAATAAGAGTAGAAGACAAGTATTTATTACAGGTCATTTAGAGTATGAGAGAAATACTTTAAGTGATGAGTATTTTAGAGATGTTAATAAAGGCTTAGATATAGAAGTTCCTAAAAATTATTTTCCAGGTAATGACCCTAGATTAGAGCCAATGGTTACATGGAGGGGGGGTGCAAATGTAGTTTTTAGTAATTGGCTTAATTATTGTGTATATCAAAATACTCCATATGATTTAGAGCATTTATAAGAATATATAAAATAATTATGTTAATAGAAAGAAGTAATTATTTTTAGCATATATTATGTTAAATTTCAAGACGTGTTTTTAAAAATTTAATGTAGTATAATGAAAAAAAGTTATAATGAGAAATGAATGAAAAAATAAAAAAGGATAATATAGGAAATTGAGTAAAATATAAAGAAAATTTAAGTGTTTGTAAGAAAAATACAGTAAATCTATTTAAAATACGCATAACTATATATTGTGTTTGAAGTGAAAAGGTAGTACAATATGTTGTGTATTTAAGGTTGTTAGTATTAATACAAGCACTATTTTTTATATTAATTTTCAGAAATTAGATTATATAATATAAATTAAAATAAGTACTATTTTAAAGAAAAGGGTTAAAAAATATATAATTTGAAAGTTTATTTAATATAATCAACTGTTAGTATTATGAAAATAAATATCGATTATTGTATAATTAGCCTTTAAATTAATAACTTATTTTATTAGTAGTGAGTATTTAAAATATACTGAAGTTTAGGGAGTGGTATTAATTGAAAGTAATTAAAAGGGATGGAAGTACAGTAGAGTTCGATAAGAGTAAAATAAGAGAAGCCATAACTAAGTCTATGAAAAATGGTAGTGGAATACTTTTAGCTGACATTGCAAGGTTAATAGCAAACGATGCTGAAAAGTATTTTAGTAAACAGGATGAAATAGCAACTATTTATAAAATAGAAAGCTACGTATATGATAGGTTAGTTCACTACGGACAAGCTGAAACTGCAAGGGCATATGAAGGTTACAGAGCTGTACAAGAGTTTAAGAGAAATACTAATACTACTGATGATAGCATATTAGAGTTATTAAGCAAAAAGAACGAAGATGTAATGAAGGAAAATTCAAATAAGAACCCTGTAGTATCTGCAACACAAAGAGATTTAATTGCAGGGGAAGTATCTAAGGATATTGCAAGAAGAAAACTTATTCCTGCGCACATAGTTCAAGCTCATGATGAAGGGGCAATTCACTGGCATGATATGGATTATACTATATCTCCAATGTTTAACTGCTGTTTAATAAATTTAGAAGATATGTTTACTAATGGGACTGTAATTAATGAAAAATTAGTTGAAGAACCTAAGAGTTTTGGAACAGCATGTACAGTAGCGACACAAATAATTGCTCAAGTTTCATCTAATCAATATGGTGGTCAAAGTATTACTATTAAGCATTTAGCTAAATATCTTAAACTAACAGAAGATAAAGCATACAAACACTATATGGAAATGCTTAATGATGAAGAACTTGCTACTAGATTAGCTAAAGATATTAAGATAAAAGAACTTAAAGATGGAGTTCAAACTATAAGATATCAATTATCTACGTTACAAACTACTAACGGACAAGCACCTTTTTCCACTATTTACCTAGAAATAGAAGAAGGTCATCCATATGAAGAAGAAATGGCAATGATCTGTGAGGAAATGATAAAACAAAGACTTGAAGGAATGAAAAACTACAAAGGTCAAGAGATTGGAGAAGCATTCCCTAAGTTAATTTATGTTCTTGATGAGCATAACTGTCTTGAAGGTGGCAAATATGATTATATAACTAAGCTTGCAGCTAAATGTACAGCTAAGAGATTAGTACCTGATTATCAAAGTGCAAAGATAATGAGAGAAAACTATGAAGGTGAAACATTCCCACCAATGGGGTGTCGTTCACACTTGTCTAACTGGAAGGATGAGAATGGAAATTATAAATGGTATGGAAGATTTAATCAAGGAGTTGTTAGTTTAAATTTACCACAAATAGCAATAATATCTGATAAAGATATGGAAATGTTCTGGGAGATGTTAGATCAAAGATTAGAGCTTTGTAAAGATGCATTATTAACTAGACATAAAATGTTACTTGGAGTAACTTCAGATTCAAGTCCAATACATTGGCAACATGGGGCTATAGCAAGACTTAAGAAAGGTGAAAAGATAGATAAATTATTAAAAAATGGATATTCTACACTTTCACTTGGTTATGTAGGTATAGCAGAAATGGTTCAAGCAATGTTAGGTGTGAGTCATACTTCGGAAGAGGGAGAAAAATTTGCTTTAGAAGTTATGAAACATATGGATGATAAATGTAAGGAATGGAAAAAAGAAACAGGTCTTGGATTTGGACTTTATGGAACTCCAGCAGAAAGCTTAATATACAGATTCTGTAGAATAGATAAAGCAAGGTTTGGAGAAATACCAAATGTAACTGATAGATTATATTATACTAATTCATATCATGTTCATGTTTGTGAAGAGATAGATGCATTTAGTAAATTAAAATTTGAATCACAATTCCACTCAATAAGTAGTGGAGGATGTATTTCTTATATAGAAGTACCTGATATGAATAAAAATCTTGAAGCTGTTGAAGATATAATTAACTTTATTTATCATAATATTCAATATGCAGAAATCAATACTAAATCTGATGTTTGTTTCAAGTGTGGATTTAATGGTGAAATGCAATTAGATAAGGAAAGCTTAACTTGGCATTGTCCATCATGTGGAAATGATGATGAAAGTGAATTACAAGTTATGAGAAGAACTTGTGGGTTAACTATATAGGCTCACGTAAAATTATCGAAACTGCGGGAAAATCCTTAGAGCTTAATACTACCAATCTATTTAAGAAATTAAATAGTGGCTAAGAGTAATTGCTTAGGTATGGTAAAAAGGTATTTTGATTGGACAATCCGCAACCAAGCTCCTAAGTCGATAGATATGGATAAGGCTCAACGACTATAATGGTAATGCATATATTAGTTATGTAAAGGGATAGTCTACTCCGACCTTTAATTAGGTGTTAAAGTATTGGGAAACCAACGGTATTATGGATATAGGAAGTTCATATTGGAATAAAGGAAGAACTGCTGAAATTGGAGATAGGGTTCTTCATTTATAAAAAATGAGAGGGAATCCTCTCATTTTTTGCATAATAATTAGTATATTCGTCAATACTTAATGCGGTGATTATAATGGAGAATTATTATGTATATGAATGGATAAGATTAGACTATAATGAACCATTTTATGTGGGAAAAGGAAAAGGAAATAGATGTTATAGTATTGATAGAAGAAATAAACATTTTAAGGATATTATAACTTTCTGTAATAATAATCAGGTTGATATAGCGGTTAGTATATTAGAAGACAATTTAGAGGAAGAGTGTGCATATCAATATGAATGTTGGTATATTAATTTATATGTAACCGAATACGGATATAATATTACTAATAAAACTTGGGGTGGAGATGGGGGTGATATAGTATCCTGTATGTCTCCAGAAGAAAAAAAGATATATTCGGAAAAGATGAGAAAAAGTTGTTTAGGAAAAAATAAAGGTCATTATCATACTGAAGAAGCTAAATTAAGAATGAGTTTAAGCAAAAAAGGACGCTATATTGGTGAAAACAATCCTATGTATGGAAAGAATATTAAAGAGTATATGTCAGAACAGTCATATCAAGAGTGGAAGAGGAAAATAGCATTATCACAAAAGGGAAGAAGAGTAAGTACTGAAACTAGAAATAAAATAAGTAAGGCTTTAACAGGACGTGTTAGATCTGAAGATATAATGTAGGAATTTATACTATAAAAAAATTGTTAAGAACAGGGGAAGTGCTTAATTCGAAGTACAAAAAGTTTAAGGAGATAAACGGATTAAGTATTTATTATATAGATTAGTAAATCTTATTAATGAAATGGGAGGTAGCTATAATGAAATATGCGAAGATTAGAAAGTTAGATGTAACAAATGGTCCTGGAGTGCGTACAACCCTTTTTGTAAGTGGATGTACACATAACTGTGAAGGATGTTTTAATAAAGAGCAACAAGATTTTAATTACGGAAATGAATTTACCAAAGAAACAGAAGATGAATTTATTGAGTTAACTAAAAGTAGACAAATAAAAGGTGTAAATATATTAGGTGGAGAACCTATGCAGCAAATAATGGATGATACATTATTAAATCTTTTAAGAAGAATAAAGGCAGAAACTAATAAACCTATATGGCTATGGTCAGGATATAAATTTGAAGAAATAATATCTAATCCTAAAAGATTAGAGTTATTAAAGGAAGTAGAAGTTCTAATAGATGGTAAATTTGAAATAGATAAAAGAGATATAATGCTTAAGTATAGGGGTTCAGCTAATCAAAGAGTTATAGATGTAAAAAAATCATTAGAGAAAGGGAAGACAGTTGAAATATTATAAAAAAACTTTAAATTAATTAAAGAAGAAAAAATAAAAATTATTAATAATAAATTTAAAACATATATGTTCAAAAAAGATTAAGGTGAAATATTTCCTTAATCTTTTAATTTAAATAATTATTTGAAATAAATTTGACATAATGGTTAATGTTATATTTAATGTAACATAAGAATTATTAATAGCAAAGTAAAGTAAAATAGTGTTAAAAAAATGTCTATTATAAGTAGAATTGGAGCTTTAAGATATATTTTAGTTTTTAAAAGTTATATTATTCTGAAAATTAATAGTTAAAATTTTCACTATAGACATTATAAATAAATCAATATAAAATGTTATAGGAATTATAATGATTAAAACTTATTTGATAAAACTAGGAAGGAAGGAAAACAAATGTCTAAAAAGATAGTTATTTTAGGGGCTGGATATGCAGGTGTACATGCAGCTAAAAAATTAGCAAAAAAGTACAAAAAAAATAATGATGTAGAAATAACATTAATAGATAAGAACCCATTCCATACACTAATGACAGAGTTACATGAAGTTGCAGGTGGAAGAGTTCCAGAGGAATCTGTTAAGATTGAATTAAGCAAAATATTCCACAGAACTAAAGTTAATGTTGTTGTAGACTACATAGAAAATGTTGATACAGATAAGAAGGTAGTAACAACTAAAGACGGTAAATTTGATTACGATTATTTAATAGTAGGGACTGGTAGTGAGCCGGCATTCTTTGGAGTTCCAGGAGTTAAAGAAAATGGATTTACTTTATGGTCTTTAGAAGATGCTTTAAAAATAAGAGAGCATATTAAATCAAGATTTAAAGCTGCATCTTATGAAAAGAATGATGCTAAGAGAAAAGAAATGCTTACTTTTGTAGTAGCAGGATCAGGATTTACTGGTATAGAAATGGCTGGTGAATTATTAGAGTGGAAAACTAAATTAGCTCATGATTATAGGGTTGATGAAAGTGAAGTAAGACTTTTAGTTGTTGAAGCTATGTCTACAATATTAAATATGCTTGACAGAAAACAAGCTGATAAAGCTGAAAAATATATGGTTAAGCATGGTGTTGAAGTGCTTAAGGATTCACCAATAGTTGAAGTATCTTCAAACGGTATTACGTTAAAAAATGGACAAACAATACCAACTCAAACTTTAATATGGACTTGTGGTGTTCAAGCTAATCAAGAAGCTAAAGAATACGGATTAAAAACTGTTAGAGCTGGAAGATTAGAAGCTAATAAATATATGGAAGCTATAGGTAAGAAAGATGTATATGTTGTAGGAGATATAGCTTACTATGAAGAAGAAGCTGGTAAACCTAATCCACAAATAGTTGAAGCTGCTGAACAAACTGCAATTACAGCTGTCAAAAATATAATAGCTTCAATTGATAATTCAGATAAGAAAACTGAATTTAAATCAAATTATCATGGATTTATGGTATCAATTGGTGGTAGATATGGTGTTGCTAACTTAATGGGAGTTAAGCTTTCAGGATTTATAGCAATGGTTATGAAACATTTAGTAAATATGTACTATTTATTTGGAGTTAATGATGTAAATGCAGTATATTGTTATTTACAACATGAATTCTTTGGAATGAAAGACAGAAGGTCTATAATGAGAGGGCATTTATCATCTAAGGGAAATAGACTTTGGTTAGTACCTTTAAGAGTATTCATGGGATGCTTATGGCTAATTGAAGGTCTTAAGAAGTTCTTTGGTGAATCTTTATGGGATGCTAATATTAAAGCTATTTCAAACTTTGATTTTGATAAAGTAAAAATAGCAATTGGTTCAGATAGCTGGTTAAAGGCTGGAAACATAAATATGCCTTTCTCTTGGTTACAAGATGCAACAGCAGGAGCATCAGAAGCTGCAGAAAGTACTGCGGAACTTGCAACACCAATTTTACAAAAGATGCCTAAGTTTTATGAAGCTATAATGCAAGTAATGATTCCAACTCCAGAAATGGCAACATTATTCCAAACAATGGTTGTAATTATGGAAATAGGAATGGGACTAGCTTTAATTGCTGGTTTATTTACATTCTTAGCAAGTGCAGCATCTGCATTTATGGTTTGTAACTTTGTATTATCTGCAATGGCTGGATGGGATATATTATGGTATTTCTTCGGTTCAATAGCGTTAATGTCAGGTGCAGGTAGAACATTCGGGTTAGACTATTATGTAATGCCTTGGATACATAAGATAGCTAAGGAATTCTGGATAGGTAAGAGAACACCTATATATATAGAACATGGTACAGAAAAAGTAGCAAAATAATATATTTAATAGTTATACTTAATATTGAGCCAGACTTTTATAAAGTCTGGCCCAAACTATTATATATTTTTTTATAGTAAAAAAATATATGAATATAAAATCAATCAAAGGATAAAAGTAAGGATAATTATTTAAAAGATGATTATGAGGGTGATAAAATGCATAAATTGTGGAATAAATACCCAGAAGTTAACAATGAACTTAAAAAGGTTAAAGAATTAATAGAAAAAAATGCTAAGTGTAGAGATAAAATTGTAGAAGAATCTATAATAGAATTACTTAATTCTGGTGGAAAGATGCTTAGACCTGCATTTGTGATATTATCATCAAAGTTTGGTGAGTATGAAGAAAAAAAATCAAGAGCTTTAGCATCGGTAGTTGAAATGTTTCATATGGCAACATTAGTTCATGATGATATAATAGATGAAGCAACCTTAAGAAGAGGTAAGGAAACAGTACAATCTAAATATGGGAAAAACTATGCTGTTTATATAGGAGATTATCTTTTCTGCATATGTTTTAAGGTGTTAGCAGGTGTAGGGTCATTAGATAGTGTACAAATAGATACTATGACAATGTCAAGAATATGCATGAGTGAAATAGATCAGTTAAATTCTAGGTTTGATAAAAATGTATCAGTAAAAAAATATTTAAAAAGAGCATCTGGAAAAACAGCTGAATTATTTTCATTAAGCTTATATTTGGGAGCAGCTGAAAGTGGATGTTCTAGAAAGTTATCTAGAGCATTTTGGGAGATAGGTCATAATATTGGCATGGCCTTTCAAATAATAGATGATATATTAGATTATACTGGTAGTGATGAAAGTATAGGTAAAAATTCTGCTAATGATTTAAAACAAGGAATATATACTTTGCCTTTAATTTTAGCACTTGAAAATAAACCAAGTGAATTAGTTAATATATTAGGAAAAAGTGACTACACAGAAAATGATGTAGTAGAAATAATAAAGTTAGTAAATAAATATGATGGTGTAAATAAAGCAAGAGAAATAGCTAAAAAATACACTAACAAGGCATATAATCAAATAAAGAATTTACCTAAAAATGAGTATAGAGAAGTTTTATTAGATATAACAAAAAGTTTATTAGATAGAATTTATTAGTTTATAGATATTATATATTTAAATAAATATATAAAGGAGGGTAATATGAGTAGATATTTTAATGGCCAAGAAGTTGAGTTATTAGCTCCAGTAGGTAATTTTGATATATTTAAGAAAGTAATATATAGTGGTGCTGATGCAGTTTACTTAGGTGGAAAAATATTTAATATGCGTATGCATAGAAAAGATTTTAACTTTACAAATGAAGAGTTAGAAGAAGCAGTAGAGATAGCACATTCACTAGGTAAAAAAATATACATAACAGTTAATAATTTATTAAGTTCAGATGATTTAGAGCAAGCTGAAGAATATTTTAAGTATTTAGAGAAAATAGGTCCAGATGCCTTAATAATACAAGATATGAGCGTTATTAAAGTAATTAGAGATTTAGGTCTAAATCTTAATATTCACTCATCAGTAATGATGAATGTACATAATTTTGAAACTATTAAAGTATTAGAAAAGTTAGGGGTAACAAGAGTAGTTGCTTCTAGAGATATAGATTTAAAAACAATAAAACAATTTTCTGTAAGAACAAATATGGAATTTGAATATTTTGTTCATGGAGATATGTGCGTAGCTCATGGAGCCCAATGCATGTATAGTGGAATGTTGTTTGGGAAAAGTGGAAGCAGAGGTTTATGTATGAAACCTTGTAGATGGGGATATAAAATTAACAAAGAAGGCAAAGAATACAATACTACTTTCCCACTAGCTGTTAAAGATATGTATATGTATGAAAATATTCCAGAATTAATTGAAGCAGGTGTAGTTTCATTTAAAATTGAAGGTAGAATGAGAGATGCAGAGTATTTAGTAGATTTAATTAACTATTACAGCGATGCAATTGATAGATATATAGATGATCCAATTTTATATAATAGAAGAAAACATGCAAAAGAACTATTTGAAAATAGAAAGAGAGATTTTTCAACAGCATATGCTTTTGGAAATCCAGGTTTATCAAATATAAATGAGAGATATGAAGGTACAGGAAAATTTTATAGTACAGGAAAAGTATTTAGTAAACCAGTAGATGAATTTGATATAAATAATGATAGAGTAACTGAAATTAAGGAATTATTAAAAGTTGAAAGTAAAATAGATAATAAGCCAGAAATAGCAGTTAAAGTAAATAATTATGAAGCAGCGCTAATAGCAATTGAAGAGGGAGTAGAAAGAATATATCTTTCAGGAGAAGTATTTGAACCAAGTCTTCCTTTTAGTAAAGAAGAGATAATTAGCATTACAAGTAAAAAGAAAAAATCTAAAATATATTTAGGTCTTCCAAGAATGATGTATGAAGATGATTTTTCTAAGTATAATCATTTATTAAGAAATAATGATTTAGGTATAGATGGATTATTAGTTACAAACTTAGGAGCAATAAATAAGTTTAAAGATTTAGGCTTAGAATTAATAGGTGATTATTCATTAAACATATATAATGCAATTTCAGCAGATTTTTATAAGAGTCAAGGATTAAATGTAGGTGCATTATCATGTGAATCACCAGTTAGCAATACTAAGGAAGCGTTATTAAAATCACTATTACCATTAGAAATAATCGTACATGGGTCACCGGTAGTTATGTATATGAGCCATGATTTATATGAAAATACAAAAGTTAAAGAGTCAGTTAAAGAAGCTAATAGAAAATATAATGATAAAAATGTTTTATTACTTATAGATGATAAAGGAAATGAACATCCTGTATATAGAGATAATAAAGGTAACAATCATATGTTATTATCAAAAGAGTTATGCTATATGCCTATTTTAAAAGAATTAAGCAACTTAGGTGCATCAATTTTTAGAATAGAAGGATGTCATTATGAAAATGAAATATTAAGAAAAGTAATAATAGCATATAAAGAAGCAATTAAAGACTTAGATAAATGTGATGATATATTTGATAGCTTAAAATATGACTGCTTAGGGTTTACTTTAGGAGCAATGCAATTTAACTAAGGAGTAACATAAATATGATAGGTGCAAATAAGATAATAGAGAAAAAGAGAGAATATTTATTTCCTTCATCTTGGGGAAACCATTTTTACAAAAACCCTCCACAAATAGTTAAAGGAGATATGCAATATTTATATGATAGTGATGGAAAAGAATATATAGATTTCTTCGCAGGAGTATCTGTAATGAATTGTGGACATTGTAATAAAGAAATATTAGATGTAACAATTAAGCAAATGCAAACTCTTCAACATACTACTATTATATATTTAACTGAACAAATGGTAAATTTAGCAGAAAGAATGTCTAAGATTTTACCAGGAGATTTAAAAAGAGTATTTTTCTGTTGTACTGGATCAGAAGCAAATGAAGGAGCAATGTTATTAGCTAGATTATATACAGGAAAAAATGAGTTTATTGCTCTTAATAATGGATTACATGGTAGAACATATTTAACAATGAGTGCAACAGGTATTCCTATGTGGAGAGCTGATCCATATTTATCTCAGGCGATACATTTTGCGAAAAATACTTGGGATTGTAATGGAGATCTTGAAACAGCAGCAAGAGAATCATTAAAGGATATTGAAAAAATTATTAATGATAGAGGTTCTGATAATATTGCAGCATTAATAGCTGAACCAATACAAGGTAATGGTGGAATAATAACTCCCCCATTATGGTACTTCAAAGAGTTAAAAAATCTTTTAGAAAAGAATAACATATTATTAATAATTGATGAAGTACAAACAGGATTTGCAAGAACAGGTAAAATGTTTGCTATAGAAAATTATGATGTTGTACCTGATATTATGACTGTAGCAAAGGCATTAGGAAATGGAATGCCTATATCAGCATTTTGTACTAATGATAAAATATCAGAAAAGTTTACTAAACCATCAGCATCTACATTAGGTGGAAATCCAGTTTCATCAGCAACAGCAATGGCAGTTTTAGATTATATTGAAAAATATAATTTATGTGAAAGCTCTAAAAAGTTAGGTGATATTTTAAAGGGTGAATTAGAAAAGTTAAAATCTAAATATTCTTTAATAAAGGATGTAAGAGGAATTGGATTAATGTTAGGAGCTGAGTTAATTAAAGAAAATGGAGAGCCAGCTTCTGAAGAAACTGATGTTATATTGGAAAATATGAAAGATAAGGGATTTATAATAGGGAAAAATGGAATGGGTAGAAATGTATTAGCATTCCAACCACCTTTAGTAATAAATGAGCAAAATATTAAAGATATGATAAAGGCATTAGATGAAGTATTAAGTGAACTTAAATAAAAGAAATAAGCTGTTACTAGTTGTAGCAGCTGTATTTTCTTAAATTTTATAGTTTTTTATATTAATATATAATTTAGTAATTAAGTTATCTATAATATTATTTAATATATTGATTTCATCAAAAGTAATATTTTTTATATGTATACCACAAGATACGACTACAGTTGTATTAAGTTGCTTTGCTAATAATTTTGCAGATTTATTTACTATTTCATCTTCTTTATGTCCAGGAACTGTTATTAATGATGAAGATGAGGTTAATTTGTTTATATCGTGAGCTAAAGTTACAGGAATACCAACTGCAACTGCACCTATATGTGGAATATCACCACCATATATAATTATGTTCCAGTCATTACCTATATTAATAGCGGTACAATTAATCTCATGATTTTTAAATTTTTCTGATATATGTAACATATAAATCTCCTTTAATATTATGTTTTTTAATAATTATAATATTAAAGGCAATAAAAATACATATGTAAACTAAATATTTAAAGATAAAATAAGTTATCAGATTAATATATTATGATTTAACTAAGGAGGAGAATATGGCTTTTAAAGATATACAAGCCTTTATGAAGGTATTAGAAAATAAAGGACAATTAAAGCGTATAACAGCTGAAGTTGATTCAGATTTAGAGATTACAGAAATAACTGATAGAGTTTCAAAAGAAGTTGGACCAGCATTGTTATTTGAAAATGTTAAAGGCTCTAAATATCCTGTATTAATTAATGCCATGGGCAGTTATCAGCGTATGAGTTTATCTCTTGGCGTAGATAAATTAGAAGAAGTTGAAGAAGATATAGCTAATTTAATCAATATGCAAAATTATATGAAGATACCTAACTTAATTAAGTCTATACCAAGATTGACAAGATTATTAGCTGTATTACCTTGGAAACTTCCTATAAAAGGTGCTTGCCAGGAAGTAATAGAGTATAATCCTGATTTATCTACTATACCAGTTTTAAAATGTTGGCCAGATGATGGAGGGAAATTTATTACATTACCATTAGTAATGACTAAAGATCCAGACACAGGTGTACAAAACACTGGTATGTATCGTATGCAAATATATGATAAGAATACTACAGGAATGCATTGGCATTGGCATAAAGATGGAAGAGAGATATATGATAAATATCGTAAATTAGGCGGTAAGATGCCAGTTTCAGTGGCTATAGGATGTGACCCTGCAATTACATTTTCAGCTATTGCACCACTACCTAAAATGATTGATGAGATGATGTTTGCAGGATATTTAAGAAAATGGCCAGTAAAAATGGTTAAATCAATAACTAATGATATATATGTTCCAGCTGATGCAGAGTTTGTACTTGAGGGGTATGTTGATGTAAATGAGCCTTTACGATTAGAAGGACCATTTGGAGACCATACAGGGTATTACTCTTTAGCTGATATGTACCCTGTATTTCATGTAACATGTATAACTCACAAAAAGAATGCAGTTTATCCAACAACTATAGTAGGTAGACCTCCTATGGAAGATTGTTATATGAGTAAGGCTACAGAGCGTGCATTTTTACCATTGTTAAAAATGATTTATCCAGAAATAGTTGATTACTCATTGCCATTTGAAGGAGTATTTCATAACTGTGTAATAGTTTCTATTAAAAAGAGATTCCCAGGTCATGGGAAAAAGGTTATGAACTCGCTATGGGGAATGGGTCAAATGATGTATGCAAAAATGATAATAGTAGTAGATGAGACAATTAATCCTCATGATATAAAGGCTGTTACAAAACAGGTCTTTGAATCAATAGATATGAAGAGGGATTTAGTATTTTCAGAAGGACCACTAGATGCTTTAGATCATGCATCAGCAAATGATCATTATGGATATAGATTAGGAATAGATGCTACTAATAAATTTAAAGCTGAAGGTAATAATATTAAATGGAATTGCCAAGTTAAAGTTTCATTAAAGTTAGAGCAATATTTAGAGAGTAATGAAAAAATAGCTAGTTTTAATTATCCTATAAAGGGAGCTATGCAAGGAGCATTAATTGTATCAATAAATAAAAGTGAGCCAAATGATGCTAAAAAGTTAATTAAAGAATTATGGAACCATGAAGATATGAAGTATAATAAGTTCTTAATTGTTGTGGATAAAGAAGTTAATGCAAATGATATTTCAACAGTAGCTTGGAAGGTATTTAATAACATAGATGCTAAAAGAGATTTATTAATTGAAGAGGCTAATTTTGATAATGAAAATTGCTTTGGTCATCGTTTAGGAATTGATGCAACAAAGAAGTTAAAAGAAGAAGGACATACTAGGGAGTGGCCTGATGATATAGTTATGTCTGAAGAGATAAAGAAAAAGGTAACTAAGAGATGGAGTGAATACGGATTTGAGAAAAATATTTAAAAAGATAAATGATTATGGAGTATTAGTAATGTTTTCTCATACTATATTTTCATTATCATTTGCTTTAATATCAATGTTATTAGCTGGAGAAGGCAAATTAAAGCCAATGGTTATATTTTGGATATTAGTTGCCTTTATGGGAGCAAGAACAGGGGCTAATGCTTTAAATAGAGTAATTGATGCTGAGATTGATGCAAAAAATCCTAGAACAGCAACTAGACAATTGCCACAAGGGTTAATGAATAAGAAGGAAGTATTAGTCTTTGTTATTGTATGCTTTGGAATTATGGTATTTGCTGCATGGAAGCTAAATACTATTTGCTTAATATTATCACCAATAGCATTATTCTTAATGATTATATATTCGTATACAAAAAGATTTACTTGGATGTGTCATTTAGTATTAGGTGTAACTTCAGCAGCAGCACCAGTGGGAGCTTGGCTTGCGGTTACAGGAAAAATATCATTAATTCCGTTAGTTATGGGAGCGGCTAATACATTATGGGTAGCGGGTTTTGATATAATTTATGGAGCTCAAGATTATGATTTTGATACTAAGAATGGAATACATTCAATTCCAGCTAAGTTTGGGGTTAAAAATGCATTAAATATATCATCAGCATTTCATGTATTAGCAGTAATATTTTTATTTATTGTAGGAGTATTATCACCTGAATTAGGAATTATATATTATATAGGATTAATTATAAATACAGTATTATTTATAATACAACATAAAATGGTTACAGAAGATAATCTAAAAAATGTTAAGATAGCATCTTATAGTATAAATCAAGTAATAAGTATAGTATTCTTACTAAGTGGATTAATTGATTGTTTAATTTAGGAGAGTAATATTATGAAAAAAATAGTAGTTGGAATTACAGGAGCAAGTGGAAGTATTTATGCTAAAAGACTTATAGAAGTTTTAGTAAGTAAAGGAATTCAAACTAATGTAATTTCTACAGATAAAGGCAAGCAAGTTTTTAAATATGAACTTTCTTTAGATTTAAAAACTTGGATTGAAGAGCTTAAAGATACATATAGTAATGTAAAGCTTGAAGATAATAATAATTTATTTTCTGGGGTAGCTAGTGGGTCGCATGGATTTGATGCTGTTATTATAGTTCCATGTTCTATGGGAACATTAGCGGAAGTAAGTCATGGATTATCTAAGAATTTATTATGTAGGGCTGCAGATGTAGCTTTAAAGGAAGGAAGAAAATTAATAATAGTTCCAAGAGAAACTCCATTTAATGCAATACATTTAGAAAATATGTATAAATTATCAAGAATAGGTGCAACTATTATACCTGCTATGCCAGGATTTTACAATAATCCGCAAACAATTGATGATTTAGTTAATTTCATGGTAGGTAAAATACTAAATTATCTTAATATAGATAATAATTTATTTAACAAATGGGAGGATACAGAATATGAAACTTAAGAAAATAATTGCACTAGCTATGACAGCTGTTATGACAGCATCTATGGTTGCGTGTGGAAGTAAAAAAGAAGAGGCACAAACAGAAAAAACTACATTAAGAGTAGGAGTAATGGGATCAATTGATGCAGTTCCGTTAGTAATAGCTGAACAAAATGGATATTTTGAAGAAGAGGGAATAGATTTAGACCTTCAAATATTTAAGGCAGCTAAAGATAGAGATGCTGCACTTCAAGCTGGGCAATTAGATGGAGTATTATGTGATGAAACTGCTATTTCTATTTATCAAAATTCAGATATAGATATGAAAATTACTGGAACTACAAATGGTTCATGGACATTAGTTGCAGGAAAGGATTCTGGAATAACTAATTTAAGCGATTTAAAAGGTAAAAAAGTAGGTATATCAGAAAACACAATGATAGAATATTTAGCAGATGATATAGCATTATCAAACGGGCTAGAAGTATCTGATATAGAAAAAGTTGCAATACCGGCAATGCCAGCTAGACTGGAAGCTTTAAAAAACAATCAAATAGATGCTGCTATATTACCAGCACCTTTTAATGATACAGCAGTTGCAGATGGTGGTATAGAAGTTACTAAAATATATAATAAAGATATAATGATTTCTGTAACAGCATTCTTACAAGAAGTGATTGATAAAGATGCTAAGGCTATTAAAGGATTCTACAATGCTTATAATAAAGCTATAGAGTTCATAAATTCTAATGATATAGCTGAGTATGAAGATATAATAATATCAACTGTAGGATATTCAGAAGATATGAGAGGTAATATTGTATTACCAGAGTTTAAAACAAACTATCTACCAGCAGAAGAAAATGTTCAAAATGTATTAGATTGGTCTAAAGAAAAAGGTCTATTAACTAAAGATATAAAAGCTAAAGATGTGATGAGTAACGTAGGTGTAAAGTAGTTTAAGGAGATATATATGATACAGGTAAAAAGTTTATCTGTTTTCTATAAGGCTAAAAGAGAAAATATAAAAGCGTTAGACAAAATAAATCTAAATATAGATAATAGCGATATATGTGCAATAATAGGGCCATCAGGCTGCGGAAAGTCTACTCTATTAAATGTGCTAGCAGGAATAATAACTGAGTATGAGGGTGAAGTTCTTTTAAATTCAAAGGGCTTAAGCCCTCATATTCATAAGATAGGATATATTCCACAAAATTTTGGACTTTTACCATGGAAAACAGTAGAGGAAAATTGTCTTTTATCTTTTAAAATAAAAAAAGAAAAAATAAATGATTATATTTTAAAAAAAATGGATATTCTTATGAAAAAATTAAATATAGATCATTTGAAAAAAAGATATCCTAGTGAGCTAAGTGGTGGACAGAAGCAACGTGTAGCAATTGTAAGAAGTTTTTTGATGAAGCCAGATATTTTGCTATTAGATGAAGCTTTTTCTGCTTTAGATGCAATTATTAAAGAGGAAGCTCAAGAATTATTTCTAAATATTTGGAGTGAAAATAAAATAAATACTTTTTTTGTTACACATAGCATTGATGAAGCAATATATATGGGAAAGAAAATAATTATAATGAGTAACACGCCAGGTGAAATAATAGAAGTAATAGATAATCCTATGTTTAATAATAAGAAGTATAGAGAAGAAAAAGATTATTTACAACTATATCTTCATATAAAGAATTTAATTAAAAAGGGGTGGGATAAATGACTGCCTTAAAGAAAATATGGAGTTTTATAAAAGGATTTATAATATTAAATATATTATGGTATGTTTGTGCTATTATAATGGATTCTAGAGTTCTACCTACACCAGATAAGATATATTTACATTTACCTGAGCTTTTTAAGAATGATTTTTATGTTCATATTTTGGCGAGTTTACATAGAATATTTATTGGATTATTATTGTCTTTTTTTATAGGAAGTATAATTGGAATAATAATGGGATATACAAAAAAAATTAACAAGATATTAAATCCATTAGTATATTTTGCATATCCAATTCCTAAGACGGCATTATTGCCGGTAGTAATGACCTTGTATGGACTTGGAGATGGTTCTAAAATAACAATTGTTGTTTTAATAACTGTATTCCAAGTTATAGTCTCAGTTAGAGATGCAGTTATAAATGTTGAAAAGGAGAATTATAATCCATTAATAAGCTTAGGTGCATCAAGATTGCAGATGTTTTATCATGTAACTTTACCAGCTATATTATCAGAAGTTTTAACAAATATAAGATTATCTATAGGAACTGCACTTTCAGTATTATTTTTTGCAGAAGCCTACGGAACTAACAGGGGAATTGGATATTTTATTCAAGATGCATGGTCAAGAATCAATTACATAGATATGTATTCTGGAATAGTTATTTTAAGTATTTTAGGGCTAATGTTATTTATAATTTTAGATTATATTGAATCTGTTGTTTGTAAATGGAAGAGAAATTAAATAAAGAGCAAATAGTAAAACTACCTATTTGCTCTTTATTTTTGTTCTGTATTAATTTTCTAAAGTAAAATCTTCATTTTCTAGTGTAAAAGAATCTCTTATACCATCAGTAATATAAACTTTTTTATCTTTAGTTATGAATATAGCATCAACATTAGATAAGCTCTCAACAAAATTTAATCCTTCTTCTAAGCCTTTTGCAAATACAGTAGTAGAAAGTGCATCAGCATCAGTAGACTTATCAGTTACTATAGTTACTCCTGCTATATTGTTTTCAAAAGGATATCCAGTGCTTGGATTAAGCAAATGATGATATTTTACTCCGTCTTTTTCAATATATCTTTCATATATACCAGATGTAACTACAGTTTTATTTTTTACTTTTAAAACACCTATAATATCACCTCTAGTATTAAAAGGATTTTGAATACCTATTTTCCAATCCTGTCCTGATGGTTTTAGGCCATGAGCATAAATATTCCCACCTAAATCGATTATAGCGCTGTTTACATTATTTTCTGTTAATATACGAGAGATTTCATCAGCAGCATACCCCTTTGCTATAGAACCTAAATCTATCATCATACCTTTGTTTTTTAGAAATATAGTATGAGCTTCTTTGTTAAGTTCTAAAAGATTATAATCTATTAAAGGTAATACTGAATTGATTTCTTCCTGAGTAGGAACTTTTGCATCATCTAATCCTATATTCCAAAGTTTAACTAGTGGGCCTATAGTTATATCAAAATCTCCATCAGAAAGTTTTGAATACTCAAGTCCTTTTTCTACTATTTCATATGTAGTAGATGTAACTTCAACAGGAGAAATTCCAGCGGAATCATTTACTTTATCAAGTTCAGTTCCGGTTTCATTAATACTAACTAGTGATTCAATTTCAGATACCTTATCAAATGCTTTATCTAATATAGTTGAATCGTCACTATCATATAGGGTTATTTTAATTACTGTTCCCATAAAAAGCTCTGTTCTTGAAATTGGTTCAGAAGTTGATGTTGTATTTTTATTGCATCCTATTAACGTAGTAATAATAATTAGTAGGAGTGGAAAAAATAAATTTTTAAGTTTTAACATATATACCTCCATAAATAATTTATTAATGAAAATAAGGTCTTTAAATATAGTATTATAATAAAAATAAAAAATAAAGGGGAAAAAGATAAAAATGTTATAACTAAAAGAAAAAAACTGAAATATGTAGAAAAAAATCATTCGAAAGTATATAATAATCATTGATTATTTATTAAAAATATTTAATTTTATAATTAAGAATTTGGAGGTGAGTTCTTGTTTAAAAAGTTAGACATAGTAATCATAATAGTATTAATAATAATATCATTTATTCCTGAAATAGTTTTTGGTATGGTCATGGGGTATAAGTATGATATGACTTATGCAGAAATAACTGTAGGTGGTAAGGTTTATTCTAAAATTCCTCTATCAGCTCATAAAGGAGAAGAGATTATTGATATAAATATAGATGGACATGAAAATAAAATAATGATAAAGGATGATACTATAAAAATGATAGATGCTGATTGCCCAGATTCTTTATGTATTTATCAAGGCAAAATAAGTAGGGTAGGACAATCGTTAGTTTGTTTACCTAACAAGGTTATGGTAGAGATAAAAGGTAGTTTTGTAGATGACGACGATGTTATATTATCTCATTAGGAGTGATTAAGATGAAGAAGACAAGCAAAATGGTATATATATCTTTATTAGTTGCACAGGCTTTAGTTCTGTCCTTGTTTGAAAGAATGATACCTGTTCCATTTATAACACCAGGGGCGAAATTAGGACTAGCTAATATAATTATTGTAATAGGATTATATACATTAGATAGCTATAAGGAAACATTTTTAGTAATAATTTTAAGAAATGTTTTATCAACAGTTTTTGGTGGAAATTTATCTTCCTTTATGTTTAGTTTGGTTGGATCTATTTTTAGTTTTTTAATAATGATTGCACTTAAGGAATTATTTAAAGAAAAAGTTTCAATTATTGGAGTAAGTGCTGCAGGTGGTGTATTTCATAATATTGGTCAACTTGTAGTTGCATCTTTTATAGTAAAAAATATAGGAGTTACGTTATATTTGCCAGTATTATCTATGGCAGGAATAGTAACGGGGATATTTGTAGGTTTAACAGGAGATATTGTAGTTAGGCATTTAAAAAAGTTACCTCAGTTTAGATAAAGACGAGTTATTATATTAATTAACAATAAGTACTACAAATAGGATAAAAAATAGTTTTGTTAAGTTATAAACTTAACAAAATTTATAAAAAAAGCCTGGAATTAATTAGGTAAAAAGTTATATAATAGTGATAAAATGCAAAAAAAATTTTGATTTTAAATTAATATTATTCCAAAAAATATTAAAAATAAAATATAAAATATAATTAAAAATAAAAAAATAGGTATATAAAATAATAAAATAATAATTAAAATGAGTAATTTTTGAAAAAATAATAAGTAAAGGTTTTTAAAATAAAGTATTGCTTTTATAAAGAGAATATTGTAGAATAAATACGAATTATTTATTAATAGGGGGATAAACGAATGATAAATAAAAAACTAGTTGCATTAGCAGCGGCTACTATGGTAGTTAGTACTTTATTTGTAGGATGTGGAGGAAACAAGGCAGAAGAGCAATCTACAGAAGGGTCATCTCAAGAAAATACTACTGTAAAAACAGTTGAAATACCAGGTGAAGAAGATACTACAATTGTAGAATTAACTTTAGAAAATGGAACTCCAGTATCTGTAAATATAGATACTAAAAATGCTGATGGATCAATGAAGTCAGAAGCTTCAGTTTCAGGTGAATATGACATGAAAAATGACGGTAAAAAATGGCATGAACAAATCGATTTATTAGAAGAAGCAATCGTTGAAAATAATTTCGATTTAAGCAAAATCAATATAACTGACGATGAAGGACACACAGATGCAATATCAGGTGTTTCAATAAAAGTTAAGGGATTTGTTGATGCAGTTCAAGAAGCTTTAGATCAAGTTAAATAATTAAATTTTATTATTTTAACATTGAAGGACTTTTATGAAGGTGAATTCAAATTAATGAATTCACCTTTTGTTTTAAGCAGAAAATATAAATAATAAATAGTTAAAATATAAAAGCTATACTATAATAAAAAATAGTATAGCTTTTATATTAATCATAGATTATGATAAGTTAATTATCACTTAAAAAAGGAGTTTTAAAATCACGAATTAATGCTAATAATTTACCTTTTATAACTTTATTAATATTATTTTTATATGTTAAATATAAGTTATAATTAATATTTTCTAATTCGGGTATATATATTTCTTTTAAAACACCTTGTTTTAATTCATTTGCAACACATATCTTAGGTAAAATAGATATAGATGGACCTATTAGCAAACAGCTTAAAATAGTATGAAGTGAATCTGTTTTTAGTATTACATTATTTAAATCAATAAAATCATTAATTTTATTTTCTATATTAAGGTCATCCTTCAGTAATAAAAAAGGCAATTTATTAAAATTGTTTGATTTGTAGGAGGCATTGCAAACACAAACTAATTTGTCAGTAATTAATAAATTTGAATTACAATCAGAATCCGTTAATTTTGTTGATGTAATTGAAATATCACAAACATTATTAATTAAATTACTATGTATTTTTTTTTGAGTTTGATAATTAATATCATAAAAAAAGTTATTATTTTTTCCAGATGATTTAGATAAAATTTTAGATAAAATATAGTAACCTGATAAACAACTTGTTTCAATAATTAAGCTATTTTTATCAGAGTTAATTTTATTTAAATCCTGTATAAGTCTATTGTAAGTAGAGAGTATTTCATTTGCATAATCATTTATTATTTTTCCTTCTTCTGTTAATTCAACGCCTTTATTGCTTCTAATTAGGGCAGTAACACCTAATTTTTCTTCCATTTTAGATAATTGTTGGCTTAATGCAGATTGAGATATATGAGAAGCAGCAGCGACTTTAGATATACTTTTTAAGGTTGCTACATCATGAAATAGTCTCAAAGATTCTATGTTCATATAAATACCTCCAATGATAAATATATATTAAAATAATATTTAGAAGTCTATAAAAAAATATATAATCATTTATATAAAGGGGAAATTATATTTTAACATAAATTATACAATAATAAATAGTATAATTAAATATATATACATAGTTATATTTACAAATGTTAAAAGAATGAAATAAAATGTGTAAAAAAATAAAAAGATACTAATTAAATTGATAAAATTATATATAAATTAAAAAATATTATATTAATCATTAAAAATTTTAATAATGTAAAAATAATGATTAAAACTGTATTTAGTATTATAATAAAAAAGTTAAGGAGGAATGCTTTCTTAATTTTTTTTGTTAAGATAATTAGTATATTATAAAAATCATATCTTAGAAATGTGGTGATTAAGTGTTAGGTCTTATAGGAATAAGAAAAAATGTTGATATAAAAATAAGAGAAAGACTATCTATTACATTAAGTAGGCAATCTAAGGCAATAAAAGAATTAAATAAAGTATACGAAGAAGTAGTAATAATAAGTACGTGTAATAGAACAGAGATTTATCTTTCTGATTGCTTAGGAAGTGAATATGAAATAAGAAAGATATTCGAAATATTAGATTGGGATATTTCATTTTTAGAATATACTTTTTATCTTGAAGGGGAAGATGTAGCTAAGCATTTATTAGAAGTAGTTTGTGGTTTTCATTCTAAGATATTAGGAGAAGATCAAATATTAGGTCAAGTTAAATTAGCATATGAATTAAGTTTAGAGCATAAGGCTATACATACAAAACTTTTAAGGTTATTTGAAGAAGCAATAAGTTGTGGTAAAAAGTTTAGAACAGAAAGTAAATTATATGAAATACCAGTATCAGCATCATCAATTGCAGTAAATAAAGTTGAAGAGTTTGGTGCAAGGAGTGTTATGGTATTAGGATATGGAACTATAGGTAATTTAGTAGTTAAATATGCATTAGGTAATAAATTTAACAAAGTATTTATCGTCGTAAGAAATAAGTCAAAGGTATCAGATTTAAAGGATGAAAGAGTTGAAGTCTTAGATTTTAATGAATATAAAGAAGTTATTAATGATGTAGATGCAGTTATAAGTTGTACAGCAGCTCCACATATTGTTATAAAAGGTGACTATATAAACAATCAAGGGAAAGAAATTATATTAATTGATTTGGCATTACCTAGAGATATTGACGAAAGTTTATCTGAAAATAAAAGAGTAACTTTATTAGATATAGATACTATAAGTAAGTTAGATGATAACAATAAGAAGTTAAGAAATGAAAAAATGGATGAGTATAAGTTTTTAGTTGATAAATACTTAAATGAATACAAAAATTGGTTAAATATTAGAGAAGTTACATATTATATACATGAAATGAAAGCTAAAGGCAATAGTGTTGTAGAAAGTAGAGTTAAATCTTTTGAACATAAATGTAAAGATAAAAGGGATGTTGATTTAGCTACAACTTTAATAAAAAGTACATCAGACTATTATATAAATAGAGCTATAAAATTATTAAAGGAAGAAAAGTTAAAAGGATGTGAAAAGGAATGTCTGAACATTCTAAGGCAAATCTTCATGGAGAATTAAGTTATGCACCTATAACGCTTTTTGGAGAAAAGCTTAAAGTTGGAGTAATAGGAGCAGGAAGAGGTGCATTAATAAAAGTAAGAAACTTTTATACAAAAGGTAGCAAAATAGAAGTTTTAGCATTAGATTTTTTAGATGATTTCTATAAATTTAATGAGGATAAAGTAAAGCTAATAAAGGGAAATTATAATAAGGGGTTTATATTAGATAAGCATTTAATAATAATTGCAATTGATGATGAGAATGTAATTAATGAAATAAAAGATGATTGTGAAAGATTATGTAAAATTTATATCAATTCATCAAAATTTAAGGATGGAATGGGGGTAATACCTGTTACAAGAGAAAGTAAATTTATTACTGTAGCAGTTAATACTAAAGTAGGAAATCCAAGAGGAGCTGTAATGGTTGTAGAATCTATTACTGAGTCTTTGCAAGAATTTGATGAATATATAAGACTAACAGGAAAAATAAGAAATTGTTTGTTTTTAGATAAGGAAATTAAAGATGATTTATTAAAATTTATAAATTCTAGTGATTGTAAATTTTTTTATGATAAAAATAAAATTTTTGAAGTATTTAAATTATTTTATGATGAAGATTTAGTTAGGAAGATAAAATCCTTAAGAAAGGAAGAATAATATATGGAATTAGTTTTAGCAACTAGAAAAAGTTTATTAGCTCAAACTCAAACTGAAACTGTTATGAAGCTATTAAAAGATAAGGTTAATATGAATAGTAAAAAGCTATTAGTGGTAACTGAAGGAGATAAGAGGTTAGATGTGACACTAGATAAAATAGGTGGTAAGGGTTTATTTACAAAGGATATAGAAATAGCTTTATTAGATGGTAGGGCACATGCTGCAGTACATTCAATGAAAGATGTTCCATATGAAATGGGAGAAGAATTTGAATTAATAGCAATGCCAGAGAGAGAAGATGTAAGGGATGTGCTTGTCTGTCAAAATGGCGAAACATTAAGTGAATTAAGAAAGGGAGCAATAATAGGAACTAGTAGTATAAGAAGAGCAGCTCAGTTAAAATCTTTAAGAGAAGATATAAACATTGTTCCTATTAGGGGGAATGTTGTTACAAGACTTGAAAAAATGAAGAATGAGGGTATGGATGGAATTATATTAGCTGCTGCAGGATTAAAAAGATTGGGTATGGAAGATGTAATTAGTGATTACTTAAATCCAGATATATTTGTACCAGCTGTATCTCAAGGAGCATTGGGAATAGAATGTTTAAAAGAGAGTAAATACAATAGTTATTTTAAAAATTTAGATAATAAAGATGTAAGAATTGCTGTAGAAGCTGAAAGAAGTTTTATGAGAGAATTAAATGGTGGTTGCCACAGTTTAATTGGAGCTTATGCAAGACTTCAAGGAAATGATATATATATAGTAGGAACTTATGAAGTTAATGGTATAATAGTAAAAAAAGATATTTTAGGAAATAAAGAAGAATACGTTGAATTAGGTAAAAAACTAGCTCAAAAAATTTTAAAAGCTTAAATAAAAATTATATAACGATTATGAAGAAGGTAGGCGTTAATTATGAATGGAAAGGCTTATATAATAGGAACTGGACCAGGTGATGAAGAGTTATTAACAGTTAAGGCTGTTAAAGTATTAGAAAAGTGTACAGCAGTACTTTATGATAGATTAGTTTCTAACAATATTTTAAATTATTTAAATGAAGATTGCTTAGTGTATTATTGTGGAAAAGAGCCTGGAGCTCACTATAAAACACAAGAAGAAATAAATAATATGTTAGTTAAGTTAGTTAAAGAAGGACATATAGTTGGGAGAGTAAAAGGGGGAGACCCTTATGTTTTTGGAAGAGGTGGAGAAGAAGTATTATCACTTGTTGAAGAAAATTTAGACTTTGAGGTAATACCAGGAGTAACTTCACCAATATCTGTTTTAAATTATGCTGGTATTCCAATAACTCAAAGGGCTATAGCACAAAGTTTTCATATTGTAACAGGAATGACAAGTGCAAGTGAAAAAATAAATTGGGAAGCTTTAGCCAAAGAAAATGGAACCCTTGCTTTCATGATGGGACTTGAAAATATAGAGAGAATAGTAACTAATTTAATTACTAATGGAAAAGAAAAAGCAACACCAGCAGCAGTAGTAATGAGGGGAACTTCATCTAAACAAAGAAAAGTAATTGGAACTTTAGGAAATATTTCAGAAAAGGTAAGAGAAGCAGGACTTAAATCGCCATGCATAATTGTTGTGGGTGAAGTTGTAGAATTAAATGATAAGCTATCATGGTATGAAAAGAAACCACTATTTGGAACTAATATATGCATAACTAGATCAAGGGAACAAAGTTCTAGTCTTAAAAGTTCTTTAAAGGATTTAGGGGCAGAAGTAACAGAAATAAACTCAATAAAAATTAGACCAACTAAAGAAAATTTAAAACCTTATCTAGAGAAACTTTCTAATTATGATCATATTCTTTTAACATCAGTAAATGGAGTAAATAATTTCTTTGATTATTTAATAGAAGAAAATTATGATATTAGAAATTTAAAAGCTAAATTTTCTGTAATTGGAAAAGCTACTAAAAAAGCATTAGTTAAAAGAGGAATAGTTCCCTTTGTAATGGCAAGAGAATTTGTTGGAGAAGGGTTATTTAAAGTTTTAGCTCCTCATTTAGTTAAAGGAGAAAAAGTTTTAATTCCTTGTTCATCAAGTAGCAGAAGCTATTTAGTTGATGAAATAAGCAAATTAGGCTTAGAGGTAGATAGAGTACATACTTATGATACTATATGTGGAACATTAAAAAATAAAAGAGTATTTGATGAAGTTGATTATGTATTATTTACAAGTCCAAGTACTGTAACTAATATGATTGATATGTTAGGTTTAGAAGCTATAAGTGAAAAGAAGCTTATTGCAATAGGACCTCAAACAGCAAAGGCGATAAGGGCAAAGGAAATGGAATGTTTTATGTGTAAGAAACATTCAGAAGATGGATTTCTTAAAGAAATAATTGAATTTAAGGAGGCTGAAAATGTTTAGAAGGGGTAGAAGATTAAGAGCAAATTCTGTAATAAGAAGTTTAGTAAGAGAAAATTCTTTAAGTGTAGATGATTTCATTTATCCTGTATTTGTAGTTGAAGGTGAAGATATAAAAAGAGAGATTAGTTCTTTAAAAGGGAATTATCATTGGTCAGTTGATAGATTAGGAGAACTAGTTGATGAATTAAATGAAGCCAAAATTAAATCAGTAATATTATTTGGAATTCCTGAACATAAAGATTGTGTAGGAACCGAAGCTTATAATGAAAATGGGATAGTTCAAAAAGCAATAAGAAGATTAAGGGAATTAAGTAACGATTTATATATAATAACTGATGTCTGTATGTGTGAGTATACAGATCATGGACATTGTGGAATATTAAATGATCATGATGTAAATAATGATAAGACTTTAGTATATTTAGGAGAAATAGCTTTATCACATGCTAAGGCAGGAGCTGATATGGTTGCTCCTTCAGATATGATGGATGGAAGAATAGAATATATAAGAAAAGTTTTAGATGAAAATGGATATGAAAACTTACCTATAATGAGTTATGCTGCTAAGTATTCATCAGCATTTTATGGACCATTTAGAGAAGCTGCAGGTTCAGCACCGAGCTTTGGGGATAGAAAAAGCTATCAAATGGATCCAGCAAACTCTAGAGAAGCAATGGCTGAAATAGAAGCTGACCTAAATGAGGGTGCAGATATAATAATGGTTAAACCTGCAATGTCTTATCTTGATATAGTAAGAGAAGCTAGAGATAAAATAAATGTACCTATATGTGTATATAATGTTAGTGGAGAATATGCTATGGTAAAAAATGCTGGAGAAGCAGGATTAATAAATGAAAAATTAGTAGCCCTTGAAATGCTTCTATCAATGAAGAGAGCTGGTGCTAAAATGATAATAACTTATTATGCATTAGAAGCAGCAAAATGGCTTAAGGAGGAAGAGTAATATGTCTAATCAACAAATTTTTGATGAATCGAAAAAATACATGCCAGGTGGAGTTAATTCCCCTGTAAGAGCATATAGAGATATGGGAATAGATCCTCCAGTTATGAAGTCAGGAAAAGGTGTAATAATAAAGGACGAAGATGGAAATGAGTATATAGATTTTGTTTTAGCATGGGGACCAATGTTATTAGGTCATTGCAATGAAGAAGTTGTAACTGCTATTAAAGAGATTTCAGAAAGTGCTATAGCTTTTGGAGCACCAACAGAGTTAGAATTACAAATGAGTAGATTCTTATGTGGGGAAATGGATAATGTTGAAATGGTTAGATTTGTTAACTCAGGTACAGAAGCTACAATGAGTGCAATAAAGCTTGCTAGAGGATATACTGGAAAAAATAAAATAATAAAATTTGCTGGATGTTATCATGGCCATTTTGATGGTTTCTTAGTTGAAGCAGGATCAGGAGTATTAACTGAAGGAATAGCTGGATGCTTAGGAATACCAAATGATAGTATAAGAAATACTTTAGTTGGTGTTTATAATGATATGGAGCAAGTAAGAGGATTATTTGAAACCTATGGTAATGATATTGCGGCTGTTATAATTGAACCAGTAGCTGGTAATATGGGGGTTGTAAAAGCAGAAGATCAGTTTATGGAAACCCTAAGAGTATTATGTGATGAATATGGCTCATTATTAATATTTGATGAGGTTATGAGCGGTTTTAGAGTTGCATATAAGGGAGCTCAAAGCTTATTTAATGTAAAACCAGATTTAATTACTTATGCTAAGATAATTGGTGGAGGACTTCCATGTGGAGTATATGGTGGAAGACGTGAGATAATGGAAAAACTATCACCACTAGGTGGAGTATATCAAGCAGGAACTATGTCAGGAAATCCAGTAGTAATGGCTGCGGGAATATCAACACTTAATATAATCAAAGAAAATCAAGAAATATATGATCATATAAATAAAATTGGTGAAAAACTTCAAAATGGAATTGAAGAAATAGCTAGAGAAAAAGGAATAAACTTAACTGTGAATAGAGTTGGTGGAATGATGACAGTATTCTTTACTGATAGAAATCCAGTAAGAAGCTATGAGGATGCAAAAAGTTGCGATTTAGAAATGTTTAAAAAATATTTCTTGCATATGCTAAATAGTGGATTTAACATACCACAATCTCAATTTGAATCAATGTTTTTAAGTGCTGTTCATACAGAGGAGCATATTGATAAATTCTTAGAAGTATTTAAAAGCTTTCAACCATAGTGTAGTATAGTGAGAAGGGTAAAATAGTAATTTATCACTAAAAATAGGGAGGGATTATGAGTAAAGCAATAGTTTTAGTGGCGTTTGGGAGTGTAAATTTAGAGGGGATTAAAGAAAGTATAGGATTATTAGAAGATGATTTAAATGAATATTTTGCTGGAGAATATACAGTATTTAAGGCTTTTACATCAAATAAAATAATTAAGCTTTTAAAAGAGAGGCATAATTATGTTATTCCTCATTTTAGTAAGATATTATTTAACTTAGCTAATCAAGGTTATGAGGAAGTTATAATACAGCCATTACACATAATGAGAACTAATGATATAAAACATATTGAAGAAGTAGTTTGTGAATATAAATATTCTATGAAAAGAATAGTGCTTTGTAATACGTTATTTTCTAATGAAGAAGAAATACTAATAAAAGAAAGTAATGAAATAGCCAATATAATTTGTGATGATTCAGATGAAAATGACATATTGTTAGTTGGGCATGGATCTAAAAAAAATACAAATAAAATATATGATATTATTACAGAAGCGGTAAGAAAACAGTCTAGCAAAAAAGTTTATTTAGCAACTTTAGAAGGGGAAAAAACTTTAGATTTAGCAATTGAAGAAATACTACAAGATGGAACTAAAAAGTTAATATTAAAGTCTTTATTTATAATTCCAGGAAAGCATGTAATTGATGATATATTAAATGGTAGTGATTCATGGAGTGAAAAAATAAAATCAAAAGGTATAGAAATAAGCAGTTGTAAAAAATCGTTATTGCAGTATGAAAAAATAAGACAAATGTATATTAAAAGAATAAATAATGTTATTAAAAATGTTAAATAAGAATAATGAGCTCTAGATAAAGTGTATTAATTTATCTAGAGCTTTTATTAATCTTTATTATTTTTAATTTAATGTAATTTTAAATAATTGGATTTTTTGTTTGAAAAATGTATATAAAAGTTGTATTATATATAATTGTGATGAAAAAATACAAAGATTAAATTGGGTAGAGGTGTAGATATGTACAAGAGAGAAATTGATAATTTAACTCACTCTGCAGAAGTTAAAATTGGCTTATTTAATAGAAGTATAGCTAAGTATTTAACATCTGCATTTCTTGGAAGCTTTTTTGTAAGCTTAGGAATTATGTTAATTTATACAATCGGTGGAACAATGCATCATGCAGGGGTTGAAACTTACAAAATATTAATGGGAGCATGCTTTGGTGTTGCTTTAACGTTAGTATTTATGTGTGGTGGTGATTTATTCACTAGTAATGCAATGATAATGACTATAGGAGCTTTAGAAAAGAAAGTAACTTGGTTAGATGCAATTAAAATATGGGTTGCAGTTTGGATTGGTAATTTAATAGGAGGTGTTGTAGGGGCACTTCTATATGTACAAGCTGGACTTGCAAGTGGTAAAAGTGAATATATTGGAGAGTTTATAGTAAACAATGTTGCTACGAAGATGAATACACCAGCAATGGAATTATTCTTAAGGGGTTTATTATGTAACGTATTAGTTTGTTTAGCAACTTGGTGTGCATATAAATTAAAAGAAGAAACAGCTAAGATATTAATGATCTGGTGGTGTCTATTTACTTTTATAACAGCTGGATTTGAACATAGTGTTGCTAATATGGGATTCCTTACTATGGGATTATTATTACCTCATGGAGCTGATGTTAGTATTATGGGAATGGCTCATAACTTACTTTGGGTTTCATTAGGAAACTTTATAGGTGGGGTATTATTCGTTGGGTTACCATATTACTTCATAACAAAAGAAAAGAAAAATGCTTAATATACATAGGAGCTACTTAGTTGTAGTTCCTTTTTATTCTTTAGGAAATTATATTTGTTAAAGAATTGTGAATAACTTTTAGAAGTAGTAGAAATAGTCTGCGAAGCAAACTTTTTATATGTTTAATAAAGCTTTAAAGTTGAGTGAAATAGTAAGAAATAGATATTGACAAACAATTATTATTAGAAGATAATAGTTATGAGAAAAATAATATAATTTAAACGGAGGATGAGATAATATGAAAGCATTTGTTGACGAAAATGTATGTATAAGCTGTGGATTATGTGAAGGAGTATGTCCAGACGTATTTTCACTTGATACAGGAGTTGCAGTTGCAACTGAAGAAGTTGCAGGAGAATTTGAGGATGCTGCAAGAGAAGCTTGTGATGGATGTCCTGTACAAGCTATTTCTATAGAAGAATAACTTACTAAAAACATTTAAATAATTAAATGATAAATATAAAGGAGATGAAAATATGGCAAACGTATGTCTATGTAGAGGAGTTTCAGAAGAAAAAATTATTGAAGCGGTAAAAAATGGAGCTACTTCATTTGAAGAGGTTAAAGAAGAAACTGGTGCAGGTGCTGGTGGATGCCGTGGTGGAAGATGTAAGTGTAACATCGAATTATTAATTGAAAATAATAAATAAATTTAAATCTTGTCTTTAAAATAAGGTAGAAGTTATGCATCTACCTTATTTTATTTAGAAAAAAATATATATATTTAAAATCTAATTATTTAACTTTATAAATCCATCCTTCTGGACCTTCAATATCTCCAAATTGAATTCCACAAAGAATTCTATAAAGTTCCTTAGTTATTGGTCCAACTTCTGTTTCGCTATAGAATACATGAAGTTCTCCTTTATACTCAATTCCACCAATAGGAGTAATAACAGCAGCAGTACCACAAGCACCAGCTTCTTTAAATTCATCAAGAGAATCTATTGGAACTTTTCTTTCATATACTGGCATATTTAAATATTTTTCTGCAATTTCCATTAATGAATATTTAGTTATACTTGGTAATACTGATGGTGACTTAGGAGTAACGAATTCATTGTTTTTTGTAATTCCAAAGAAGTTTGCAGCACCTACCTCTTCAATACATGTTCTAGTAGCTGGATCTAAGTATATACAATCAGCAAAGCCCCTATCAGCAGCTATTTTATGTGGTTGCATTGAAGCTGCATAGTTACCACCAACTTTTTGACCACCAGTTCCATGAGGAGCAGCTCTATCATAATCTGCAATCATGAAATTACAAGGTGTCATTCCACCCTTAAAGTATGCTCCAACAGGTAAACAGAATACACAGAATATATATTCTGGTGCAGGCTTAACACCAATATTATCACCAACTCCAATAACAAATGGTCTTAAATATAAAGTACCACCTGTACCATAAGGAGGTACATAATGTTCATTTGCTTTAACAACTTGCATACAAGCATCTATAAATTTTTCTTCAGGAATTTCAGGCATAAGTAGCTTATTAAGACTATCATTAAGTCTTGAAGCATTTCTATTAGGTCTAAAAAGTTGAATATCTCCATTTTTAGTTCTGTAAGCTTTTAAGCCTTCAAAGCATTGTTGACCATAGTGGAGAGCACAAGAAGCTTCGCTTATGCTAAGCATATTGTCTTCAGTTAAGTGTCCTTCATCCCAATTTCCATTTTTCCAAGTAGAGATATAACGAAAATCGGTTTTAATGTAACTAAACCCCAAGTTATTCCAATCGATGTTTACTTTTTTAGTCATTTAAATCGCCCCTTTAAATTTAAAAATAATATTTGAAATTAAGACTTAAAATTAGTTTAATTCCCCAATATACTTATGATATAGTTAATAATAAATCTTTAATATGTAAGCTGAAAATTTAAGCTTACATTCTTAATTATTAATTTTACCACTAATAAGAAGAATCTTAAATAAGAAAAATGAAAAATATAACAAAAAAATATACAAGGTACAAAAAAGTTCCAAAGTATAGTATAATATTTATTAAATGGTAAAATATTGGATATTATATTTATTTTTAGGAGGTAAAAAGTGGAAAGAGAAGTTATTAACACTAAAAATGCACCAGGGGCAATAGGACCATATTCACAAGGGATTATAGTTGGAGATTTTGTTTATACATCTGGACAAATTCCAATAAATCCTGCTACTGGAGTCATGGAAACAGATATAAAGTTTGCTACTAAACAATCAATGGAAAATGTTAAGGCAATTTTAGAAGCTGCAGGAACATCTTTAGAAAATGTAGTTAAGACAAGTATTTTCTTAAAGGATTTAAATGATTTTGCTGTTGTTAATGAAATTTACGGAACATACTTCAGTGAAAATCCACCAGCAAGAAGTTGTGTTCAAGTGGCAAAATTACCAAAGGATGCAGTTATAGAAATAGAAGCTATAGCTACTAAATAATATTAAAAAATAATAATTATTAATAAAAAAGCCGAAAAGGCTTTTTTATTTTCTAAAAATATAGTAAATTATATATTTGTAGAATAGAATTATTATTAAAAATATTACTACATTTCAAAATATAAAATGGAAGGAGATTCAACATATGAAGAAGAATAAAGTAAGGTTATTAACTTTAATAATATCAACCTTATTTATTATTAATGGGCTTGTTGGATGTAGCTCATCAGAAAAAAAGGAAGAGATAAATATATTAAACTATGGGGCTAATGCTGCAGAAGGTGTTTATGAAGAATTCGAAAAGGAAACTGGAATAAAGGTAAATGAAAAGACATTTGATGACATGCATTATATGTATCAGGAAGTTGCAAGTGGTAAAGTTAAGTATGATGTTATATTAGTTTCAGATGATATGGCTGAAAAAATGATAAAAGAGGATATGCTTCAAAATATAAATAAGGATAATATTCCTAATATAGTAAATATGAATGAAGGAGATATGGGTAAACCATATGATCCTAATAATGATTATACAGTACCTTATATGAATGGAACAATTGGATTAATATATAATACAGAAACTGTTGATGAAGATATAGATAGTTGGGAAAGTTTATTTGATACAAAATATAAAAATGAAGTCTTCATGTTTGACAATATGAGAGATACAATAGGAGTAGCTTTAAAAACTTTAGGATATTCATTAAATTCAACTGATCCAAATGAATTAGAAGAAGCTAAGAATTTACTAATTAAGCAAAAGGAAGAAATAAATCCAGTTTATGGAGCGGATGAGGTGCTAGATTTAATGAAATCTGGAGAAAAGAAAATTGCTATGATTTGGTCTGGAGAAGGATTAAACTTAGAGACAGAAGATAGTACATTTAAATACGTAATTCCAGAAGAAGGAGCAGATTATTGGTTAGATTCTTGGGCAATTCCTAAGGATGCTCAAAATGTTAGTGGTGCTGAAAAGTTTATAAACTTTATGAGTGATAAGGATATATCATTTAGAACAGCAGATGAAATAGGTTATACTACACCACAAAAGCAAGCTATTGAAGAACAGCCTGATGAAGTTAAAAATAATGAAAATGCATATATGCCTAAAGAAATATTAGATAAGTGTGAAGGGTATAAGTACTTAGATGGAGATAGCTTAAGATTATATGAGGATATTTGGATGCAAATTAAAGGATAAAAAACGTAACCGTTCTATTATAATACTTTAGTAGAAAGATCAAAAGTTTTAGTATATAATACTTATAAAAGGATGAGTTTAGGAGGAGAGAATATGGACAAAATAATTGATTTTAATGAGCTTAAAAATAGAGTTAATGATAAAGATGTAGATCAATTTGAATCATATATTTATTCTTTATATTATAAGATGGCTGAAGGCAAGATAAATATGGCTGAGTTTTCTAAAGAGTTAGGTGAATATATGGAAAAAAATAACCTTTCTCCAGATAAATTCTTAAAGATGCAAACAAAGCTTATGGAGAGATATGGAATAGATGCTTCAGGTTTTGAAGAGCAATTAAAGTCATTAGGGTTAGAAAATATATCAACAAATCCAGTGGATTATGAAAAAACGCGTAGAACTCTAAGTTTTCAAGAAAAATATAAAAGCAGACTTAAAGTTAAAGGTGCAACAGAATATAGTATAAATAATGATAAGAATAATCTTACAATTTTATTAGATGCCCATAATGTTATTCTAAAAAGTAAGGAATCAATTGATCTTACAGATAACGAGTTAAATGAGTTTTTATGTTCATATAAAAAGACAGTAGAAAATGATTTACTTAAGATTTCGATTTGTGAAAATGTAAAAGAATATGATTACTAAAAATAGAAACAAATTTCTATTTATTTTGACTTAAATTAATGTATAATAAATAAGGTGTGATGTATTAATCACTCCTTATTTTTTGCTAACGGAGGATAATAATGAGCGTTTTAACAGTTAAAAATATAAGCCATGGATTTGGTGATAGGGCAATATTTGAAGATGTATCATTTAGATTACTTAAGGGAGAACATGTAGGGTTAATTGGAGCTAATGGCGAAGGTAAGTCTACATTTATGAATATAATAACAAGTAAGTTAATGCCTGATGAAGGAAAGGTTATTTGGAGTAATAAAGTTAGAGTTGGTTATATGGATCAACATGCTGAACTTGAAAAGGGATTAACTATAATAGATGTACTTAGAAGTGCATTTAAATACCTATTTGATATGGAAGCTGAGATGAATGAGCTTTATGGAAGAATGGGTGAAATGGATGAAGATGAAATGAATAAAGCTTTAGAAAGAACAGCTGTTATTCAAGATATGTTAGACAATAATGGATTTTATGTTATAGATGCTAAGGCTGAAGAAGTTGCTAAGGGGCTAGGTCTTTTAGATGTAGGTTTAGATAGAGATGTTACTGAACTAAGTGGTGGTCAAAGAACTAAGGTATTATTAGGTAAGCTTTTACTTGAAAATCCTGATATTCTTTTACTAGACGAGCCTACTAACTATTTAGATGAAGCCCACATTGAATGGTTAAAGAGATTTTTACAAGCTTATGAAAATGCATTTATTTTAATTTCACATGATATTCCATTCTTAAATTCAGTTATTAACTTAATTTATCATGTGGAAAATAAAAAGCTTACTAGATATGTTGGAGATTATTATGAGTTCCAAAGAATCTATGAGGCTAATAAGGCTCAATTAGAAGCTGCATATGAAAGACAACAACAAGAAGTTGCTCAACTTAAAGATTTCGTTGCTAGAAATAAAGCAAGAGTTGCAACTAGTGGTATGGCAAAGGCTAGACAAAAGAAGCTAGATAAGATGGAAATGATTGAACTTGCTGCAGAAAAACCAAAGCCAGAGTTTAATTTCTTAAAGGGAAGAACTTCAGGTAAGGTTATATTTGAAACTAAGGATTTAGTAATTGGGTATAATGAGCCATTAACTAAGCCACTTAATCTTTATATGGAAAGAGGACAAAAGATTGCTTTAGTCGGAGCTAATGGTCTTGGTAAGACTACACTTCTTAAGAGTTTAATGGGATTAATTCCTTCATTAGGTGGAGAAGTTAGTTTAGGAGAATATCAACAAATTGGTTATTTTGAGCAAGAAATTAAGGAAGCTAATTATAATACTTGTATTGAAGAGGTTTGGGAAAAGTTCCCTTCTAAGACTCAATATGAAGTAAGATCAGCTCTTGCTAAATGTGGATTAACAACTAAGCATATTGAAAGTAAGGTATGTGTATTAAGTGGGGGAGAGCAAGCTAAGGTTAGATTATGTAAGCTTATTAATGAAGAAACAAATATCTTAATCCTAGACGAGCCTACTAACCATTTAGATGTTGAAGCTAAGGATGAGCTTAAGAGAGCTTTAAAAGAGTATAAGGGAAGTATATTACTTGTATGCCATGAGCCTGAGTTCTATAAGGATGTTGTAACAGATATTTGGAACTGTGAGGATTGGACAACTTTAGCTGGAGTTTCCACAACAAGATAATAAAAAGACTTAAATCAGTAATAATACTGGTTTAAGTCTTTTTTTATATAAGTTTTAAATATTTATATTTTTCAGCTCCACAATTTTGGGGTATCTAAATAAACTTAGAAAATAAGCCACTTTACAAGAAATCAAGTATAGAAACATGGTTTCAGCTCCACAAATTTTGGGGAGCATAATAAGAATATTACTATTAATAATAAGAATATTACTATTTAATAGTGCTTAAGGCACACTTTTTGACAATGAAACATAATACTTATTTCTTTGCTTATCTATACAAATAACACTAAGTGATGTATAATGATATTAAGATGATTCACTAAGGAGGCTTGGTTATGGCAATAACAAACAGAAAAAGATTAAGTACATCTTTAAGCTATGAGCACTTTGAATTTTTAGCTCAAGTATGTGATAGGAACAAACAAAAGCAAAGTGTAATTATTGAAATGGGATTAGAGCTACTAAAAAGAGAAATGGAAAATAAGAATTTATATGAGATAATGCAAGAACTAGAAGTTGGTAAGAAATAAAAATCTTATCAGCTTTTATTTTTTTGCTTTACAGTAACGTCACTTTGTGTTATTATAAAATCATAAACAAAGTAACGTATGGTAATGCTACTAGGAGAGGGGGTTAACACAATGGCTATCAAAGGATTCACAAAAGCGGAAAACTCTATACTATTCACTTCTAACTTAAGCAATAATGCTAAATTAGTTTACATTCAAATAAAATACTACTCTAGCATTGATGGATTCAAACTTTCTAAAACAACAATTCTTAAAGATAGTCAGTTAAGTGTTAACACTTTTGATAAGGTGATAAAGGAATTAAGACAAGCTGGATTAGTATTTCAATATACTGAGAAGCAAGGAAAGAAAAATATTTATTGGTATTCAACTAATGAGTTAAAAACTGGTGTAGATGGTAACGGAAACAAAGTTATAGATAATCAAATAGATATAACTGAAGTTACTGGAGAAGCTGAGAAGGTTAAAGCAGTAAAGCAAAGTAGACAAACTAAAATTGACAATCACGAAAATGTAAGATTGGTTAGAAGTGCCCAAGGTGCTAACATTGATAATTCAAAATTTGATAAGGATATATTAACTTTTGCTGATGTTGACTTAGTTAGAAATGCAGTTAAGGAATTTAAGAAAAAAGCTAAGTATAATAAAAATGAAAAACTCTTAAGTGCTAAAACAATTAGAAATATTCTTATACAAGAGTATTACAATAACAAAATGGATTTTAATCCAATAATGTTAAAGAAGATAAATGCAGTTAGGAAGCTAGATGGGGAAATGGATATAAAGCAATATAGTGATATAGCTGATGAAATAGAGTTAAGAGAAGCATTAAAAGAATTAGAATCTGGTATATATCCAGTTGTAGCTTAACAAGAAATATCAAGGAGAAGAATTATATCAGTATCTACAATATACAAAAGCACCTACAAGCTCCATTTTAAGTAGTTGGTTAAATGATGGAAAGAAGAAGGTAGAAGCATATCAGGGATAAACAAGACCTATGTAAGTATATTATGGAATGATATTTATAATGGTGTGGTTAGATTATCAAATCCAAGTAATACAATGGTAGTATTTTGTGGTGGGGGCAGTAACTTATTACTTGAAAGTTTTACTGATGCAATTCTAAAAGAATATAACATAAAAATATTAACACCATTAGAAAATACTTATAGAGACCTCATAGGGGTGATTTTATTAAGTGGTAATGATACAATAGAAACAACTAAGATAGTACCAGTGGAAGATGCTACAGCAGTAAAGTCCAATTATGAAAGATTTGTAGAGCTTAATGAGAATGGATTTGAAATTAAAGAAATCTTAACTATAACTGGATTAGCATTACAAACATTGAGGAACTATCAGGTCAAATATAATAAAGAGATTCAGGCAGTATAAGGAGGGTATTATGAGAATTAAAAAAGTATTAGCAATAACTGGAACGGTTGTTGGAGTGGGGATTGTTGGATCTGGATTGTTTTTGTTTGGTAAAGGTGATTCAAAGGATGATGTTAAGTGGCTTAAATCATTATCTTTAGAACAACTTAATAAGATTAGAGAAAAAGTTAGAATTGCTTTTTGTGAAGCTGGGAAAGACTATAAATTAGCTTCTAAGCTACAAAGCTTATTGTCATTAATAGACAAAATAATATATGATAAAACTACAAGCAGTGGTTTACCACTACCAAAGAGAGAGCATGGTTGGTATTTATCCAATGATTAAAAGTATGAAACTTATTAATAAATAGATGAATTTTGAATAGAAAACTAAGTGAAGAACAATAAGAGAAGTTAATTGTAAGAAATGAGCTGGACTAATCCAGTTCTTTTTTTGTGTAAATGAAAGATGAATTTTATTGTATAAGGAATAGTAATAGTTTTAGGTAGATTAAGGTATTAGATTTTAATTGTAAATTATGTTAAGATTATATTGTTAATTTTATACTAATAAATATAAAAAATGGGAGATGTTATTTTGGAGACAATTACACCTGAAGAATCATTATTATTACAATGTTTAGCAACAACATCGTTATTAGGAGAACTAAGTAATGCTAATTTTTTTAAAAGTGATTACTTTAATAAATTATCATTTGCAAATGAACAACATAAGGAAATTTTAAAAATATCAGGGATAGGAAATCCTGCAACAATGCAAATGATGCTTTATGCATTACTGACTGTACCTAAAGAGATTTTATCAAGGGCATCATATGAAATGCTTGAAAGTTATGTTGAGAGAATTAATCCATTAGTATATTCATTGATTGAGGAAGAAACTAGTTCAAATTATGATGGAGAAACTGAAAAAGAAAATATTAATTATTTTCGTCATATTAGAAACGCTGTAGCACACTCAAAATGTGATTTTAATAGTAATGCTGGTAGAAATTATGTTACTTTTATTGACAATACACCAAATAATTCAAAACAATGTTCTATAAAAATTGAATGTTATAAAATTGGGGAAGTAATTATGGAGTTACAGAAGTTGATTATGGAATATTATAATAATAATCACAAGAGCATAAATTCATAATTATAGACTAGATTAAATAGGTGTTAACATAAATAAAAGTATAATTATGAATAAAAATGAAGTTTGTAAAAGGGGAGAAAGTGGTGAATATATTAGTAATAGGAAATGGATTTGATTTAGCACATGAATTACCAACAAAATATTGGGATTTCATAGAATTTGTGAAAGTATTCAAAGCTTTAAAAGACTCTACAAGAGATAGAATAGAAAGCATATCTTATTTTCAGAGATTAGATGAGAATATAAAGGAATATTTATTAAGTGATGCTGTATTTAACTTTTCAAATCATACAGATATATTAAAAGAGTTTTATAAATTGATTAACAACAATATTTGGATTGAATACTTTGATAATGAAATTGATTTTAAAAACAAGGGTTGGATTGATTTTGAATTTGAAATATCAGAAGTTATTAAGAGTCTAGATTATTTACTTATAGTGAATAATAAAAAGCTTAAAAAGCCAGGTGATAATGAAATTGATGATAATTTTAAATATAACGTAGCTGCAAAATTTATAAATAAGATGAAGAATAAGGGAATAACAGACCATAATAAAAGATTTAAGATAGGAGATTTTTATGGTGAAGTTGCTAAGGAAATAATAGATGAACTATATGAAGAATTAAATAATCTTATCAGATGTCTAGAAATATATCTTGAAGAATTTTTAGGGAAAATAAATATTGAGAAAAGGTTAATTGATATATTAGAAATTGAAGAAATAGATAAAGTAATTAGCTTTAACTATACAAAAACTTATGAGAAAATATATGATGTTGAGAAAAAATGTATGTATGATTATATACATGGAGAAGTAAATTTAAATAGAGATATAATAGAAAATAATATGGTATTAGGAATAAATGAATATCTAAATACTGAAGAAAAAGATGAAAAAATAGAATTTATTAAATTTAAAAAATATTTTCAAAGAATATATAAGGAAACTAAGTGTTTACATAGAACTTGGCTTGAAAGAGCAAAAAGTTTGCAAGGTGATGCTGAAATGACTAAAAAAAGTGATAAGTTAGAATATATTAACAAAGTATATATATATGGTCATTCGCTTGATATTACTGATAAAGACATATTAAAAGATTTGATAAACTTTATAGGTACTCAAACAACTATTTTCTATTATGATAAATATGATTATGCACAAAAAATAGCTAATATGGTTAGAATAGTAGGACAAGAGTACTTAAATAAAAATTGCTATGGATTATATCCTAAAATTATTTTCAAAGAGATAAAAAGGTAAGGTTATTTTTAAATTTAAAAATAAAATATTGATTTCATTTAAGAGCTGAGCTTATGGTTTCAGCTCTTTATTGGTTTAATAAATATGGTATAATATAGAAGAAGGGGGATGGATAGTATGATTCTTAGTAGAGAGTTGGAAGAGTTATTTTCAAAAGAAGAATTGTTTTGTTTTGAAACAGAAGGATTAATAACTGATTATGATAAAGTATCGATTGCCTTAAAAAAAGGTGATATAAGTGAGTTGATTAGATTTTGTAAGGTTAATAATATAAAAAATGTTTTCTATACATATGGTTACTATGATAAAGTAGATTTTATCATTGGTGATGAATTTGAAGAAGAGCTTGAAGAAGAGATATATTCTCTAATGCAAAATGATATTAAAGTTCATAATAAGCAAGTGGAAAAAATAGATTTCTCAAGACCTAATATATTAATTGTTTTTACAATTTTTGAGGGGTATAATATTACATTTATAGAAGATGAAAATTGGATTGAAGAACATGGAGTTGTAGAATCATATCAAAAGATAGAGGAATTAAAAGAAAAATATGAAGAAAAAATTTATGAGTTAGAAGAAAAACAAGCTGAAATGGAAGCTATAGAAAAGGCGAAAAAGGAAAATGAACTGAAAGATTTAAGAGAAGAGTTTAAAGAGTTTCTTTTAAATGATGATGAGTTCAAAATGTCAACTAATCAGAGGTTAAGGCGTTCATTTTCACATAACCTATTTAAAAGAACAGACACAAAAAAGTATGAAGTGTTGTTTGAAAAAAAGAACTTATATGAAGATAGTTACTATGTAGATATAACACGAGTATTTAATTTTGTTGAAGTTGTTTGGAGAGAGTATAAGTCAAATTTATATTAGTGTAGCAAAATGGAGGATAAGATTAATGAATATTGGTAGGAATGATATATGCTTTTGTGGAAGTGGTAAGAAATATAAAAAGTGTTGTATGATTAAAATACAAAATCCTGAGTTAGTTTGGAAAGAGAACTTTGATAAGCTTGATATAGTTGTTGATAAGAAAGAAGAGCTAAAAACTATTATGTTTGATACATATCAATTTATGAAGAAGAATGATTGGCAAGGTGCTTGTCACGTACTATCATCTATTCAATATATTTTATTGAATGAAATAGGGTTAAATCCAAAACTATGTATTGGAGTTGTAGGAGGATTTAAAGGCACTGGTTTTGACCATTCTTGGATAGAGTTAGATAATGAAGTATATGATATTACTGTTGCAAATGGTATGAATGATATTAAGGTTTCAGAGCCTATAATAGCAGGGTTTAACATTGCTACACTAAAAAGAAGTGAACTAGTATATAACACAAATCAAAAGTTGGATTTTCCAGCTAGTATGATAAAAGATATGTCTATTACTGAGTATTTAGATGGGTTTACAAATCAATCAATAAATAATATACCAGCATATTTAAAGTGTGGCTTATGGAATCTAATAATAGATTTTGCAAAGAAAATAAACTTAGAATTAAACATTGATGATTTAAGAGAGAAATATTCAAAAGTTAAAAGAACAATAGTATAACAGATAATGTTTATTGAAGAGAGTTAGAGTTAATCTAGCTCTTTTTTTGTTTTAAAAATAATATTTTAGTAAAACAAAAATATAATTTTACGTTTTGAAACGCTTTAGCCGGATAATAACACATTAGGAAAATTAAAAATAGAAAAAGGAGAATGATATTATGACAAAACAGACTAAAGCAATAAATATTAGAATGAGTGAGGAACTGAATAAGAGAGTAGAAGATTATTGTTGGAACAATCGTGTTAGAGTAAGCACGTGGATTAGACAAGTAATTGAAGAGAAATTAAATGAGATTGAAGTTAATGGAGCTATTGAAAGAATATGAGTTAACTTTTGAAGAGGTGGAAGATTAAAGAATAAGCTAATGCTGGAGTGAAACAAGCTCCAGCTAGGTTATACAAGCATCTTAATGAGTAGGGTGTTTATATAACCTATTCAATAGGTGAACTGAGAGAGGTGAAAGAACTATCAGTATAAACAAAAAGGAAAAATGAATAGTGAAAGAGAGGTACAAATATATGAAAGAGAGGAACTAAATTATGAGTTTTACAAATGATTTTAATTTCAATGGTGGAATGTTTGGAGATACCAAACCAAAAGGAAGCATCAGAGATATGTTTGATGAGAATGGAGAGCCTATTGTATATGATATATATGGTAATCCAGTAAGAGAAGAAGCTCCAGCTTCAGTTGGAGAAGTTGAGGAAGTTAATGAGCAATTTTTAGAAAGTAAAATTGAAAATAGGGCTCCTGAAACCACTAAAAAGAAAGATGATTGGAGTATTAATATGCCAACTAGCAATGAAACACTTATTAATAGAAAAGAGTTTAATTATGAGGTATTGATTAGTTTGTTATTAGAAAGTAAATGGAATGGTGATATGAAAGAAACACACCGTTATATTTATAAAAACAATATAAATTTTACGGAGTTATCAAAAAAAGCTGGTGTATCAGTTAATACCTTTAAGAAAGCTTTTAATAATCTTATCAAGTTAGGATTTATAATTGATACTACTTTTAATGATGAAAGAGTTTATAAAATTCCACAAAAATATATAGGTGGGAATCTATTGTTTGATGTGAAGTTCTTAGATGACCTTTTAAGGTTGCTTCATAAGAATTTAATAAGAATCTATATCCAGTATTATAAGTATTGCTATAAAAACAATAATACTGGTGTTTATAAAATGCCACAAGCTAAAACACTTGAAGCGGTTGGACTAAGCGTTAATGGTAAAAATAAGGATTACTTAAAAAAAGTAAATAGATTACTTGAAAAAGTTGGGTTAATCGAAATAATTGAAATTAAACACCACAGTGGAACACCTCAAGAAATTAGATGTCCGTACTATAAAGAAAGTGCCTTTTATAAAGAGATACTTAATAAAAAGAAGTAAACTATCAAAAAGTAGATATACTTCAATAGACCATCAAAAAGTAGATACACTTTATATGTTATCCGTCAAAAAGTAGATATACCTTATTGTACTACTCATCAAAAAGTAGATAACATAATAATAGATAATATTAATAACAGATAAAAATCATAATAGATAACTCTCAGCGAATTTCTAACGAAATTCTACTGAGGGAGTCTATTAGATTCTAATGAAATACTTATTGTAAATGAAAAATAGGAGGGAAGTTCACTGGATGCAGTATTAAGTTGCATCAAATATATACAATAAGGGAGATACAAAAGATATGAAGAAGAATTTAGAATTGGATTTAACACTAGAAGAATTAGAGGAAAGGCTACTTCATGCAGAAGCAATAACAGAAGTATGGGAAGAGTTTGGACTAACTTTTGATACTGCTCAACTGGAATATATAGCCAATTACTTATTAGCAAAAACAAGTAGACAAGAAAGACAAGCTTACAGAGTATTGTCACAAGCTGAATTTGATAAAAAGAATAGACAAACTACCAACATAAGCATATACCAAGAGTCAGATGATAGCTCAAGTTCAGAAGGAATAAGTAATATAATTGATATAGTTCTTAAGCCTAAGAATGATTACATAAATATGAATTGGAAGGTTACTTATGATGATGTTATGGAGGATTCAGCAATGGGAGAAGTTCTTAAACAATATAGAGATATAAGACTTCGTGTAATGAAACTTCAAAAAAATGGTAACTTAAATGTTAACACATATAGAAGGCTTATGAGTAATGTCAATGATGATATGATAATGACTAAAAAGATATTTAAAGGAGCTACAGAGCCTAAAAATAGTTGTTATTATCTTGGTGATGTAATAGACTGGGATATAATAGATTACAGTAATGAGAGTCATATAGAAGTAATATTGAAAACTCTAAACCTAAAAGGTGATATTGTACCTGATGATACACTAGGATTAATTGTATTAGATATTAGAATATGCATTGATAAGATGAAGAAGAAATGCTTACTTACTAATGAAGATGTAAGAATAATTAATATGACCAATCAGGGTTATACATTAAAGCAGATTAGCAAAAAGATTGGAATCCAAGAGAGTGGAATAAGGAAGAGATTCAAGAAGATTTGTAAAAAGATAGCTCAGTTTAATTCACGAACAATAATATAAAAAGTTTTAAGAGTGTTCGAAAATAGGACAAATATATACAAAATATATACTATTAAAATTGAGGGAGGTAAGAGCTCTCCTCATAAATAGGAACGACCAAAACAAAAGATAAAGGCTCTAGTGGTTTATACTGCTGGAGCTTAACTATTTTAAAAGAAAGGAGTAATTAAGACTTGAAAGAAAAATATTCTCTATTATTACATTTAGATAATGATTTAAAAAAGAAGCTGGAACAGATAGCTAAAAAATTACATATGAGCAAAAGCCAAGCCATAAGATATTTAATACTAAACTATGATAAAGATTGATATTTACTTCAAGGCTATTTTCATAATGAATACCAAAAAACACTAGGCGATACCAATAGTGATTCTAAATTTCACATTTAAAATAGCTTTGAAGTAGCTATCATTCCTTCAATAGTGATGGCTATGATTCTAATAGTCCATAAATAACATACAAAATAACATCTCCTACTAGGAAGCAAAGAGTATCTCTCTACTATACTAGTTCTTTAAGCTAGAGTATCATAAATTAGGAACGATGATGCTCTAGCTTAAAAAGATTGTATTTAAATGTATACGTTTAGATGTATATAGATAAATGCAATCTCTCAAAGGGGTTGTAAATATAATAAGTAGAGTTTTCTCTTGGTTGAATTCAAAACTTATTATTCCTTTATTTGTTTTATTATAAGTAGTTGGTAATAGTTCAAAGGAAATTACATTGATAAAGAATGTAATGATAACTAGGGCTATTACCTTGCTACATTAAACACCAGTAGGAATAACCTCATGTAACCAATAACTTATACAATAAGCAGATATTAGATTATACGGTGATTAAATGATGATTTGTCAGTAAGTTATAATAATATATTGATAAGTTGCGAAGTATTAGATTGATATATATATAAGATATTGAAATGAAATGAGTATATGAGTTGAATAAGTGTATGATTGAGAGATACAGTAGATGGGTATGTAGATAAGTAAGTAAAGTAAGTATCATTAAGTATTGAGTATGATTAGGTAATATTAAATATGATTATAAATAATGTTTGATGATGTGAAGAAAGAAAAAAATAAAAGTAAGAAGTTAAGTTTTGTTGTGATGGTTAACAACATTAGGAATGACCTGATTTTTTTTATAACACTCCCTCTAGAGCCACGCCCTGCCCTTACGTACAATATCTTAAAAAATATGAAACTTTTAAATTAGCACATGAAATACAAATAAAAATAATAAAATATACGACAAAAAAGCCTTAAAAGCTAGTTAAATCAATAGCTCTAAGGCTTTTTGTTGTTTGTGGAATTATCTTAACATGACGATGAAAATTTTGTCAAGCATAGATTTAAAATTGATTTTGAGGAAAGGAGAAAAATTTTGAGAAATAATAAGAGTACAACAATTTCAATAAGGTTTACAGAAGAAGAAAAAGAGATATTAAATAATGCTTCTTTTATGAAGTGTGTGCCAATAGCAGATATAATTCGTGAAAGTCTTAAACTGTATTTTAATAATTCTTCAGCTTTTGAAACTAGTACAGAAAAGAGGTCTAGAGTATGGAAGGTATGATTTTCAATAATACTTACAACGTAACAAAAGAGGAACAGTTGCAGAATTATTTTGGAAGTTTTGATAGTGATAAGGTTGATGCTTTAGTCGATAAGGTAGAAGGTAGAAAACAAAAGAGTATAGCAAGAGAATTGCTTCATGAAGTGCCTAATCTTTTGAACACAGATATATACTCTTTAAAAATTTTAGTGGAGCTTTTAACAGATATTGAGTACCTAAATGTAAAGATGAAGCAGTGTAGGGAAAATGATAATTTACAATTATTTACTAAGTTATTAAAAAGTAAATTGGATGCAGTAGCTAAAGTAAATACTATTTTAGAATCTTATGGGCTTACGCCAAAAAGTAGAAAATCAATTTTAGTATTAGATATGGAGGAATAATGGCAAGAAAAGTTAAGACCAAAAAGAAAAGAAATTATATTATGAATGACGAATTTATGAATTGGTTTATCAAAGCTAGATTTGACGCAATGAAGCCTAAACTACCCCATGAGTATATTTACAGTGGTAAGCTATATCAGATTATATTGAATTATGATAAATGGCATAAAGAAAAGTATGGTAAGACCACAAAGGAATATATTATGCAAGATTATCTACAGTTTCTAAAGGACTCACAAAAAGAAAATGAGATACTGGAGCTTATGAAGCTAAAGAATTACACAGATGAAGAACTATTAGAGTATGCAAAAAAAGAGAAAATAAAAGATTTAAAAGAAATAAACTAGAAGAGAAAGAGGAGAATTATTATTATGGCTAAAACTAAAAGTACAACAAACAAAATTATAAATGCAAAAAGGATTCAACAAATTGAGAATTTCGATTTGTCACTAGGAATATTTGTTAATCCAAACCTTAGACAACAAGTAGTTCTTAACCCAATCGGTTTAGAATTGAATTTGACAAAGTTAAAAGAGTTAAGAGAGGAATTACAAGGGTTCGATATTGATATTAAAGAGATTGATTGTAGTAGAATATTTAGTGGAAATCCTGAGTTGACTGAAACAGAAGTATTCATTAGAAATATTGGTAATTGCAGTTATATGAGCTATAGAAATGATTATTTGAAAATGATAGAGCAAAGAGAGCTTGAAGAAGTTTTTCCAGTAGAAGAAAGAAAATCTAGAATTTTAGAACTTGAAGCAGAAATTACGAAAGAAGTTTTAAAAGGTTCTACGGTAGGTAAGTTAAACAAGGACTTAAGGAAATCATGTGAAGCTAGAGCAGAAGAATTAAGAAAAGAACTTCATAGCATAGAAGAAACATTTAATGTAGTCAATGAAGAATATCTTAACTCAATGCTTTATATGATAGCAGATAGAAAAATAAAAGAGATAAAAAGTAGATTAGATTTTAAAATTGATTATCTTGAGGATGTTATGGAGGATATAGCATAATGGAAACAAGAATGAATGATACATTAGAGTTGAGAGTTAACCAGCAAGACCAAAAAATATATCTTGCTGGTTATTTGCCGATTAATGAATTTTCTGAGGTATTGATGGACAAAGAGGGAAAGAGATTTAGAGAGAAAATTAATAGTGGTTGCTTCAGTAGAAAAATTGAATCAATAGGAAAAAATTTCCCGTTGCTACTTATAAATCATGATGATAATCAGCAATTGCCAGTAGAATCATTTGAATATATGGAAAGTGGAAATAGACTGAAAATACTTTATACTTTACCATTAATAGAGGAAGTGATGGATAAACTGAAAGATTTAAGTGAAGCTAGATTATCATTTGGATTTACTGTTTTGAAGGAGATAAAACTTCCTAAGAAAAGGGATGTAGATGGTATAGATTATGAAAGAACAGTAACCGATTTTGCTTCTCTCAATGAAATCTCGATTCTTAGAAATAAGTTACCAGCATACTCACAAACTAAAGCTTTTGCTGGAGATGAAGAGTCAGTGAAAAGAGCAATAGCAAAAGCTGAAATTTCAGAGAAAAGGAAGGAATTATGTAAGTTATATCAATTAGAGGTAGATAGGTATAAGGAATACATAAATAAAAAGAGAAGAAATGATTTATTTGGATTTGGAGCAAATGTAAAAATACCAATGAATTAATCAATAGGGGATGCAGTAATTACATCCCCTATTTTTTGCTTTTTATAGCAAAAATAATTCTTAACTATACATAAGTAGTTTTTAAGGATTCTAGAAGTTTTAAAATTAACAGAGAGCCCTTAAACCAAGTATTTACCTAATACTCACCTAATTAAAATGAAATTTGGATTTCATTGATATTTATGGAATCAAGTTAGTTTGTTTTACATTTCTTTTTATACTTTACGGATAATAGAGGGAATTAACTATAAGGAGGAGAAAAGCAATGATAAGAATTGAAGAGAAAGGTGACATTAAAATTTATAATGATGGCATTTTAATTCTAATGGGTAGAAGTATTAGAGAAGTGATAGAAATAATAGAGGCTTTACTATATGGGAATAGGGATGCTTGGGAAGTTGAACTATTAAACAATATTTTATATACTATTAATAACAACCTTTCCACAAATATGGAGGTTGCATAAAATGAGAATAGCACTATATGTTAGAGTATCAACAGAGGAACAAGAAAGTTCTATAATCAATCAGAAAGAATACATTAAGTCTTTATACCCTGATGATGAAATAATAATATATCAAGACTTTGGAATAAGTGGTACTAAAATAGCTAAAAGAGAAGGATTTATTCAAATGATGAAAGATGCTGGATTAAAGCAACATTTCATTACTAAAAAGAAATTTATTTTTGTTGCTGATGAAAATAAGGAACCATTATTTAATAAAATTGTAACTAAATCAGTCACAAGATTTGCTAGGAATACAGATGTTTTGAGTATTTGGAAAGAACTCAATCAGAAAGGGGTTACAGTATTATTTCAAGATATAAATAAAGATACTGCAAGTCCTGAGGATAGTTTAATATTGAATTTACTTCTAACATTATCACAAGAAGAAAGTAAGAATATTTCGGAAAGAACCAAGTTTGGTAATATGGCTACTGCAAAGGCAAATAAAATCAGGAATAATAGCTTGTTTGGGTATTGTTACATTAAAGAAACTAATTCATTAGTAATAAATGAAGATGAAGCTAAAGTGGTTAGAAAGATGTTCGACTTATGTATTAAAGGATATGGCTATGATAGGATATCACAAACATTAACAGAAGAAGGGATATTAACTGCTAAGGGCAAACCATTTGCCATAAGTACCATTAAGAATATGATTCATAATAAAAAGTATTGTGGTTACAATGTAAGGAATCAATGGGAAAGTAGAAATTTGTTTTCAGAAAATCATTCACATTGTAGAACCAAAAAAGAAAATTGGATTATTAAAAAGAATGATAGGATAGAACCTATAATAAGTGAAGAGATATGGAATCAAGCTATGGCAGAGGTTAATAGAAGGTTGTTACATGGGAATAGTGGTAAACATATTGATAGAAGAGATACCAGCGATAAACTTATTTGTAATTGTTGTGGTAAGAATTTTTATATATGCCATAGTAAAAAGATAGGTAGTGGAATAAATAGTTATCCATATTTTATATGTTCAACTAAGAAGAAGAATGGTAAGAGTGTTTGTGATAATGACAATGTACAATTAAGAAAAGTGGATGCTTTTATTGATGACTTATGCAAAAACTATTATAGAAACATAAGGTTAAGCAATAAGGCTAAATTGTACAAACTACAAGCTGATTTGAAGAGTTTAAAAAATAAGTCAACAATTACTATCAACAATGAAATTGAAGCTATTAGGGTGCAAAATAGGGAGCAAGAACAACAGTTAAGTAAACTAATTGATAACTTCTTAGAATGTTCTGAGATTATGAAAAAGGTTATTGATAAAAAGATTTATAACTTAGAAATTAGTATTCAGAATAACAATAATAAAATACTAGAGCTGGAGAGAAGTAAGAACACTATTGATAGTGATAAGTTAGAATTAGAAAAGTCAATCAGGGAGCTGAAAAAGGAACTTACAAAGCTTGATACAGTAGAATTGACAAGAGAGCAATTGATGGAAAAAATCAGTTGTATCAAAGTTGCTAAGGGTAACAAGTTTATAGTAGAGTATTTGTAATTTTATGTGTGAAACCTTCAGTTAAAGTTATTCTCAAAGTTAAATTTTTTTGTGGAAAGGTATATGAGGAATGGACATTAAAAATAATTTAATGACAATAAAGTTATAATTAATAAAAATAGCTTAAACACTATGTTTAAGCTATTTTTTATTAATTATAATAATACTGTTTTAATAGAAAGTTATAGGAAGATGATAAGTGGATGGGATGATTAAAATGAGTATTCGCATTGCTGAAAATTAATAACTAAGTATAAAAAAATTAAGATAAAGTTATGGTGAATTATTTATATATATTATTGAATGTAAGAGGGATAGGAACTAAGCTGTTAATGGAAGAAATTTTTAATTATTATAGGGATAAAAAATAAAGATATTTATGTTAAGTCTAGTCATAAAAAGCAATGAAATTCATATAAGAAGATATGGAATTTAAAATAACAAAGTTAAGAGGGGAAATGAAAAGTTAAAATTGACCTATTTTTTCGTTAAGAAAGCACCTTAAAAAGCTGTAAACGTTGCGATAAAATTCTATATGAAAGGAAGGTAATATTAATGAAAATTTTATCACAAGTAGAAAGTAGAGAAAATAGTTACTGGAAGAGCAAGGTGCCAGAATTATTTGGACAGGCATCAGAAGATAAACTTATCATTCATGATGCATCAAAACAAGAGATTTTAGGGTTTGGAGGCTGTTTCAATGAACTTGGTTGGGATGCTTTATCCAAAATCAGCGAAGAAGACAGGGAAAATTTTATGAAGTATAAATGCTAAGATAATAATATACAGAATGACTAATATTTTTATGTATAATACTAGGTAAAATTTAACACAGTATTAATGGTGATGAATATGATTTATACAACAAACATTAGTACTGAAATAATTTTAAAATCAGTTCAAGATTTATATAAACTTAAAATTTTAATTGAGGTTAATAATTTGGATAAACCTAATTTTAGTGCAATAGCAAGAGAGTTAGGAGTAGATAGAAGAACAGTAAAAAATTATTATGATGGAAATATTAAGAAAGATAGGAAACCTAAGAAATCAAAAATAGATGATTTCTATGATACCATTTCGACACTGCTTTCAGCAGAAACTAAGCAAATATTTTATTATAAATCTCATCTTTATAGATATTTGGTTAGAGAAAAGGGGTTAAATTGCTCTAGGAGCGATTTCAATTATTATATTTTAAAACATGAAAATTTTGCAGAATACTTTAAGCCAAAGAAAAAAGAAATGCTGTAAAATCAGAAACTCCATTTGGAAAGCAAGCACAGTTTGATTGGAAAGAAGATTTAAAGTTTTCTTTCAGGAACGGATATGTCAGGCTACAGGAATACCACCTATTTTAGTGTTTAAAAAAGAGAAAGAACATCTTTTACCACTACCTAATGATAAAATATGTTCTTACTACAAAAACATAACAATAAATGCGAAAGTCAATTCCAATTCACTATTTCGCTATAAGGGAAATTTATATTCAGTCCCTATTGATTTTATTGGTAAAAATATTGTTGTTAAAGTTATTGATAATAACTTATATGTTTATTATGGCCCAAAATTAATAGCTTTACATACAATTTCTAATAAAAAAATAAATTATCAAGAAAATCACCATTTAGCAATGGTGGGATTAACCTTTAAAAATTTTAATGCTGCTCATGCCATGGTTAAAGTAGCTGGCTTTCCGCACCTGAAAGAGTTAAAAGATTTTGACTTTGAGTTCCAACCTAAAATAAATAAGCAACAATTTTTAGATTTTGAAAGTTTACGATTTTTAGAAAATAATAGCAGTATTATTTTGATAGGAAATAGCGGCGTGGGTAAAACCCACCTTGCGACCTCCATTGGAATTGCTGCAGCAAAGAAAAGAGTAAGTACTTATTTTATAAAGTGCCAAGATTTAATAGAACAATTAAAAAAGGCTTATTTAGAAAATAAACTTGATGATAGGATAAAACATTTTAGTAAATATAAACTTCTTATAATTGATGAAATTGGTTATTTACCTATTGGTGAACAGGAAGCAAAAATGTTTTTTCAACTTATAGATAGACGTTATGAAAAGAAAAGTACAATAGTTACTAGTAATATAAACTTGTCAGACTGGAATCAAATATTTGTAGATAATATGTTGGCTAGTGCTATTTTAGATAGACTTGTCCATCATTCTACTATTATTAATATTTTAGGAAACTCCTATAGAACTGCTACGGCATTATCTAAAATAGTAGATAAAAACAACTGAACAATTGTACATAAAAATATTGGCACAATTGTTCAAAAAAATCTTGACATTAATAACCATGTTAATAGCAAACTATAAAATAAAATATATTAACTAATGGTTAATGAAATGGACTTTAAATTAACAATTGTTCAATAGTATAACTACCCAGTGAGTGATAAAATAATAATAACAAAAGCTTTTGCACTATAAATTAAAGGGGTATACTATGAAAATTAATTTAATTATAAAAAATAAACGTATAGAACAAAATTTAACTCAAGAACAATTAGCAAGTTATTTGGGTGTATCTACACCAGCAGTGAATAAATGGGAGAAGGGAGTATCCTATCCAGATATTACATTACTTTCGCCTTTAGCTAGACTTTTAAAGGTTGATTTAAATACACTTCTATCTTTTAATGAAGAACTTACAGATAGAGAAATTAATGAATTTATAAATAATGTTGTTATGTCAATTCAAACTGATGGTTATGAAAGGGGTTTTCAAAAGTGTATGGACAAAATACACGAATATCCTACTTGTGATAAATTAATTCTTAATCTTGCAATAACACTTTTAGGTAGTTTGTATATGTATAATGTAACTAATAAGGATGTATACGAAGAAAAAATAATTCATTTATATGAGCATTGTGCTAATAGTGAAAAAGTAGAAATAAGAAATCAAGCTATTTCATTACTTATAAATAGATATATAGAGCAAAAAGAGTATGAACATGCACAAGAATATATTGATATTCTTCCTACTATATCTTATGATAAAATACAATTGCAAGGGAATCTTTATAGGTCAAAGGGAGAATTAAACAAGGCGTCGGAGATTTTCGAAGGAAAGCTTTTAAAATCCATGACAGAAATATTTTCCACTTTAATTTCTATGATGGAAATTGCATTGCAAGAAAGCAGGGTAGATGATGCTGAGAAGCTTGCAAAGATTATTGAAAAAACAAATATATTGTATGAACTTTGGAATTATAATTCTTATGCTGTCTATTTTCAACTTTATACAATTCAAAAAGACCAAGAAAAACTAATTGAAATATTAGAAAAAATGATTCCATCGTTGAAGAAAGCATGGGATACTTCTAAAACTAGACTTTACAGACATATTAAGAAAAAAGATATAAATGAACAAGAGCACAATCAATTCGTTCAAACATTTTTAGAAATGCTAAAAAATGATGTTGATGGAAGTTTAGGTTTTGTAAAAGAAAATCCAAAATTTGTTGAAATATTAAATAGATGCAACTAATTAATTTTTTTGTGAAAATTAGAATAAATTGTTGAATTATAGCAAATAATATGTTAAACTTTTTATAGTGTGTAACCGTAAAGGGCATGAGCTAACTTATCTATTTATTTGGATGAGTTATTTTCTCATGCCCTTTATGGTTATTATTTTATAAAATTAAATAAAGGTATAAAAGGAGGATGCATTTTATGAAAAGAATTTTAGTCAGTGCTTTATCTGCTTTAATGATTTTATCAACATTTACAAATGTAACATATGCTAATGGAAATGAAGTAGATATAGTTCCTGAGAAGAATGAAAAGTTATCTGTGGTAAAAGAGGGTGAAAATAATTTAGATAATCTGAACTTAACTGGTGAAAAATTATCTAGCTTAGTATTACCAATTGTTCAATCTTATGAAGTAGCAGAAAATTCTCAAAATTGGACTATGGATGAAACAACTAGGTTTGTTATTCCAAATACTGAAGAGTATTTAAATAATTCAAGATTAAAAGAAATTGTAGAATTAGTATCAGCTGAATTTTTAGCAAAGCAAATTCCTACAGCAAAGGAAATTAATAAAGTATATGCTTTAGATTCACAAATAACATCTAAAGATATTGTTATAACTTTGGATAAGGAAAATCAAATCACAGAAAAAAGTAGTAGTGATGAAGCTTATAAAATAGAAATTAATGAAAGTGGTGTAAAAATAATAGCTGCTTCTGAAAATTCAGCTATGTATGCATTACGTACAATACAACATTTAATGATTACTAACAATAATAAATTAGTTTACGGAACAATAGTTGATTATCCTAATGTGGCAGAGCGTCGTGTTCATGTTGATATGGCTAGAAAATATATATCAAAAGATTGGATAATCCAACATATAAGACAACTTTCTTATTTTAAAATGAATACGATTCAACTTCACTTCTCAGAAAATTTAGGATTTAGAATTGAAAGTGATTTTGATCCAGCAATAGTATCACAAGATGGATATTTAACAAAGGAAGAAGTAAGAGAGATTTTAGCAGAAGCTAAAAAATACGGGATAAAAGTGATTCCTTCTTTAGATACTCCTGGTCACGTAGAGCATATATTAAAAGTTCATCCAGAGTTTGGACAAGTAGATAAGAATGGGAATAAGAGTAAAGTTGCATTAGATGTAACAAATCCTGATGCTATAACTTATATAAAGGGTCTTTATAAGGAGTATATGGATTTATTTGAAGGATGTACAGATTTTCATATAGGTGGAGATGAATATATGGAATTTGATAGACCTCCATTTACTACAGAATATAAAGAAGTTTTAGATAATTATGCTAAAGAAAACTTAGGGGCAGAATATACATGGAAAGATACTATGGCTAACTATATTAATGATATAGCAGCCTTCGTATATGAAGGAGGATTTAAGCCAAGAATTTGGAATGATGGAATTTATTATGGTGAAAATGATAATACAGAAAATAAACAACAAATAAAGATGCACGATTATATTGGTATAGATTTTTGGTCTCAAATGGGATGGAATCCAAGTATTGCAAGACTTAACACATTTATAGAAAAGGGACATAAGGATATTTATAATGTGAATGCAAGTTACTTCTATTATGTATTAAGACCAAGTAAGCCAGATGATGGACGTGAACAACATTCTTTTGACTACTTAGATCAAGATGTAAGAATATATAATGATTGGACACCAGGACAATTCCAAAGTAATACTATTGATGATAATTCAGAGGTTATAAAGGGAACTTCATTGGCTATATGGTGTGATAAACCGGATTTAGTTACTGAAGATGTTATAACAGAAGATATTTCTAAAGAGTTACGTTCTTTAGCATCTAAGGCTTGGAATACATCAAGTAATAAGATTGCTGATATTAATGAGTTTAAAGAAAATTATAAAAAGCTTGGAAATGTAGCTGCTTTTGAAAAGGGCACTTCTTTACCAGAAGTTCAACCAGTTAAGGAATTAGTTGAATTAAATTATGATGAATTAAATAAATTAATTGAAAAGGCCGAAGGATTAAAGGCTGAAGATTATACTGAAGAAAGCTTTGGAAATTTAAATAAGGTTTTAGAAGAAGCTAAATCTTTAATAGGTACAGTGGATAGTCAAGAAGAAATTAATAGCATGGTAAACAAATTAAATGATGCTATTAATAATCTTGAAGGTAAAGGAAATGGAAATAGTAGTGGAAATGTTCCAAATTCGTCAGAAAAACCAGGAACTTCAAATAAACCTGGAAAGGGAGATTCAAATAATAGTGGAGTATTGCCACAAACAGGAATTGAGTCTGGACCTTGGGGAATAATTGCTATTGCAAGTATAATTTTAGGAGCATTGCTTATATATAGAAGAGGTAACAAAACTATAGTATAAAAATTTAAGGGGGCTGTATCATATTGAAGTTATAAATTCAATATGATACAGCTCTTTTTTTTATCCCAAAAGAGCTGTGAACTAATTATTTAATGCGACAGCCTTTTTTTAAAAATCTACAATTTACAAAATAGTTTAATCTGTTTCATACAACTTGTACTTTAAGCTCTAGGACAAGTTACATTTATAGGTGTAGCACAGTTTGGAAGTGTAAAATTACCTGTAAATGTTACTGAGCATCGATTAGCTGAAGTTCCTTGGTTAGCATCAACAGTTACAGCTACACAAGTACAGCTTCTTAATTTTAATTCTAACAATGCACAAGCTTTAATAGCTTCTTCATAACTACATACATTGCAAACTGTTTTTTCTACAGGTACTACACATCCGCAAGATATCTTTATAGGACAATTACTGATAGTAGAAGCAGTACTGCAGTTTGCACCTACGGCAACAGTTGCATTTGAGATAAATGGAATAGAACCTACAACTGTTATATCAAAGGTTCTTGAACAACTTGAGCCTCTAGGGTACTTAGGCTCAATCTTACAAGATAAATTGCTTAAGTCATATAAAATTCTAGGATTTTTGTCTGCAGCAAGATTAAAGTTACCAGGTAGGTTTGCTGCACAGCAAAAAGGAACCATTCTATCATTAGGCTGTGATGGATGAGTAGCTGAAGTAGTATCAACAGCAACTAAATCCATACATGAATCATTTAATATTTCAAAGTTATTTTCTATAATTAAATCTCATTTTGTTAATTACTTATTTAAACTTTTGTTTATAGTATATATGAAGGCCTATAAGAAATGTTCTAATAATTTTAATAATATGTAGCCATATCTATAAATATGATTTTATAGTTTTATAGCTATATTCTTATAGTTTTTAATTGAATTTAAATAGTAATTATACAGAAATATAAATTAAGAACATAATACTTTTAGTAAGAGTATAATATAGAAAACTTATATGGGGGAAACTATGATAAGTAGAGAAGAATATATTACTTTATCGCTAGAATTACATCTTTTTTTGGGACGAATTATGAAAGAACATTCATCATAAGATAACACGAATGGAAGAAAATTTAGATTGTAAAACTAGCAATTTTAATGGAGTAAAATAATGGGATATTATATTAAGGTTGAATCAAATGTAAAAATATATGTTGAAGATCTTAATGAAAAAGCAGATAAAACTATTGTTTTTTTACATGGATGGCCAGGAAGTCATGATTTATTTGAATATCAATATGATTATTTAGTTGATAAAGGCTATAGATGTATTGGAATAGATCAAAGAGGTTTTGGAACTTCTGATAGACCCGTATGTGGATATGATTATGACACATTAAGTGATGATGTAAAATCAGTAGTAGATACTTTATGTTTAGATAACTTTGTGTTATTATGGCATTCAACAGGAGGGGCTATAGTAATAAGGTATATGGCAAGACATAAGGGGAAAGGAGTAGATAAGCTAATTCTTTGTGGTGCAGCTGCCCCAAGTCTTATTAAGCGCTCATATTTTCCATATGGAATAAGTAGAGAGGCTGTTGAGGAAATAATAGAAGGAACATATAGTGATAGGCCTAAGATGTTAAGGAATTTTGGAGATATGTTTTTTTATAAAAAAGTTAGTAAACCTTTTATGGAATGGTTTTTCCAATTAGGATTACAAGCAGCAGGCTGGTCAACAGCTAAAGTTGCCAATACGTGGCTAAATGAAGAATCTTTATTTGATGATATGAAAAAAATAAAAGTCCAGACATTAATTATACATGGTATTCATGATAGAGTTTGTCTATTTCCTTTAGCAGAAGAGCAGAAAAAATTAATAAAGAACAGTAAATTAGTAAAATTTATGAATAGTGGACATGCGACCTTTTATGATGAAAGAGATAAGTTTAATAAGGAGATAACTAACTTTATTGATTAATATATTATTAAAATTATGAAGAAATAAAAAGGTTATTGAAAGTAATAGCTTAAAGTATTTATAATGAGTTATATAGAAAGTTATTAGATTAAATATAAAAAGTGTTTTATCCAAAATATGATGAAACACTTTTTATATTATATCTAAATTTTAAAGTCTAAATATATTTAATAAAGAAATATACTTTTAGTTTGTGATAAATTCATAATATTATAGATGTATTAAAAAGCTTTTTTAAAATATATGATAACATATTAATAATATTATAAAGTTAAATAACTTTATAATATTAAAATAAACTAAATGGAGGTTAAAAGTGATAAAAAGAAAGTGTAAGCAATGTGGTAAGGAATTTGTATTATCAGATTCAGAGGTTAAATTCTTTAATGATAAGAATTTAGAACTACCTAAAAGGTGTAGTGAATGTAGAAAGGAAAATAAAAATAATAATAAGGAATATAATATAGATAGTAGTAAAAGAGAAAGAATAAATAATAATTATAAGAATAAGGGTAAGAAAAAAACTTTTAAAAATATTATAGCGGCTGGATTAATTCTTGTAGTTTTACTTTTAGGTAAATTATTTAATATAGATATTAATTGGCAAGAAATCAGGACAAACTTTAGAACAGAAGAAAACAATGTTTCACTGGAGTTCCGTAATGAAACATTGTGGGAAGATCATTTCGAAAAACATGGAAGTGAATTTGATTATAAGTCAAAAGAAGAGTATCTAAAAGGAGCTAATGAAGTTATTAATTCACCTACTTCAAAGCATAAAACAGAGGATGAAGATGGTGATGAGATATACTATGATGAGGATAAAAATGAGATAGTATTTGTATCAACAGATGGATATATTAGAACATATTTTAAACCTAATGACGGAATAAACTATTATAATAGGCAATAGAATAGATGGAGAGTTAGTATAAATGCTAGCTCTTTTTTATTAATATATTAAAAAAAATAATAATATTTATGAATATAAAAACCATAAATAAAATATTAGTAAAATAAGAAGGAGGAGAGTATATGAAATATGATAAGTGGCCATTACAATATAAATATAAGGATTTAGAGCCTTATATTGATACTGAAACAGTATGTATACATTATACAAAGCATTTACAAGGATATGTAGATAAGCTAAATAAAGTTCTTGAAGGATATGAAAAATTTACTGAAGGAAAAACATTAGAGGAAATACTTTATAATATTGAAAAAGTTCCTAAAGAAATAAGAAAAGATGTAATTAATCAAGGTGGGGGAGTAGCTAATCATAATTTATATTTTTCTATTTTATCACAAAGACCTAAGAAATATCCAAGTGGTAAGTTGTTAATGGAGATTAATAAGAAATATGGTGACATAGAAAAATTGAAAGATGAAATATCAAAGAGAGCAATAAATCAATTTGGATCAGGATATTCATGGCTTGTAGTCAATGAAAAAGGTGAGCTTGATGTAATTTCAACATCAAATCAGGATTCGCCATTAATTTTTAAGATGAAGCCAATATTGACAATTGATGTATGGGAGCATGCATATTATTTAAAATATAAAAATTTGAGAGCTAATTATGTAAAAAATATTTGGAATATAATAGATTGGGCAAAGGTTGAAGAAAATTATCTTCGAGAATGTGTTAGGTAAATATTAGATAATATGAATATTTATAGTGGCAATACAATGTATTGTCACTATTTGTAGTAGAACAGTAAGAATGTAAGAAGTGTTTTACAATATTAATTATATATAACATTTTTATTAAATAAAATAATTAATATATATTATCTACAAATTTTAATAGTATAGGTGTAGGGGTATATAAAATAGGAAATAAGGTATATGCAACTCAAGAGTTTTATAAATAAATTAAATTTATGTAAAAATAGTGAGGCTGTCAGTGGACAATCTCACTATTTTTTCTATTCTTATAAAAACAAAGCATCTTTATATCGTCTATTAGTTATATAATAATCTTTTAATAAAGTGGTAAAAACTTTTTTAAACTCTATTAGCTTTTTAGTGTTATTAATTATTTTAATTAATAGTTCTTCCCAATAAGGATTTTTCATGTAATTATCATCAGTAATGAATATATTAAATAATTCATAAATTAAATTTGATAATTCTAAGCTAACATGTTGTAATGTATATTCAGTATTTAAGTAATTAATAACAGCTTTTAATGAAGTTTTATCTACTAATGAAAAATAAACTAAAGCTTTAATAATAGTATCAGGAATTATTATACGATGATCTATTAAGCCTGTATTATAACTTAAATATTCTAGTGATTTTTCATAATCATTTAACCTACAATAAGCCCAAGCTAAAATAGAATTAATATGTTCAATAAAATAGATATTTTTGAATTTTTTAGCCATATTCAAAGAAATTTCTAAATAATGAATAGCATCGCTATAATTATCTAACATGAAATAAACTTCTGCCAATTTTTCATAAGTATTCATAATACTTATGATATTTCCTTCATCAACATATAAATTTAATGCTTTTTGAATTGAGTCATAGGCCTTTATTGGATTATTTTCTATTCTGTAAGAGTATGATAACCAAAAATAACAATGACCACTTTCCTTATAGCTTAAGGCTTCTTGAAGTAAAGCTTTTCCTAATTGTTTATTATTAGATAATATTAATATATCAATTGCAACATAAAAATTATATATAAATTTTTGTTTATTTGATAGCAAATGAAATGATGATAAAATAAGATTTTTAGAATCTTCAAACTTATTTCTAGAGGGGGTAGAAGAATATCGTGCAAGCTTTGCTAAGAGATAATCAATAATTAATGGAGAAGCTATATATTTATCTTCTTCTTTTTCTAATATATCAAATAGCTTATTTGTATAATCAAACTCATTAAGGTTTAGATTATCAAAAAAGTCCTTTAAATATCTTTTCCCTTTATTTATAAACTCTGGAGAATCATTAAACTCAAGACCAAGTCTGTTAAAAATTATAGATAAGACATCTTCACTAGGCAATAATTCACCATTTTCAATACGACTTAAATATGATGGTACACATATACCTTTTGACAATTTTTTTTGACTAATATTATTATTTATTCTATTAAATTTTATTACTGACCCAATTATTTTCTTATTATTATTATATATATCCATAATATATTAACCCTTTCATATTATACCCATATATTAAATATTATTAATAATAACAAAAAACAGAAGCTATATCAAATTGAAATACAACATATTAGAATGAAATAGCTAAATGATTGTAATAGGAAAATTTTAAAATAACATATAATGATATTTAAATAAAGTAAATTACTAAAAAAATAAAATATTTTTTAATAAAGTAATAATTAAAAATAAAAATGAGAAAGTGTATATGGAAAATCTATGCTTAAATATCGATATAAGCATAAAAATGAACACAATAAAAATTATCAAATTTATTGACTAGTTTTTTATTATTTACTATAATGTAAATGTAAACAAGGAAAAAATTTAAAAAATTAACAATGATAGTTTTTGAATTTATGTAATTTTTCTAAGAGTACATATATTTTTAAACAATATTGGAAACGATACCTATAAAATAAAAAAATTTAGATAATCATATATTTTAAAAATATAAATGGATATGTTAAAAATTTATGAAAAAAATTACTAATATTTTTAGAGTATTAGATTAAAGATAAAATAGGAAACGGTTTCTATTAAGAAAAATGGAATCGATTTCTAAAGGCTGGAGCATATTTAAGTTATATTTGATTAACTTTAAATAAATAGATTTTTTTAAAAGTGGAGGAGAATATTATGAAAAAATTATTAGTTACATTACTTGTAGCAGCTACTTCAATTAACTTTGTAGCTTGTGGTTCAAGTGATAAAGGAGATAGTAATAAAGGACAGGGAAATACTAGTGCTGATGAAAAAGTAACATTATCAGTTCAAGTAGAAAGTGAATGGTTACCTTACTATGAAAAGGTTAAAGAAACAGTTGTTGAAAAATATCCAAATGCAACAATAGAGTTTATAGAAACTGGAGCATTTGATCATTTAGATGTTTTAGATCAAACTGATGCAACTAATTCAGATATTGCGGATTTATTTGCTTTACCTGCTGATAGATTATATGGATTAGCTAAGAATCAAGTTCTAGCTGCTATACCTGCTAAAGAAATGGCAGAAGAAGTTGGTGGATTTACCGATTTTGATAATGGGCTAGGTGGAAACTTCAATATTGATGGAGAATATTTAGCATTCCCTTATAATATAGAAACATTAATTGGATATGTTAATGTTGAAAATGCTAAAGCTGCAAACATAGATACAACTCAAAATATTGAATTTACAGATTTAGGTTATAATCAAGTTTTAACAACTGTTCATGATGCTTGGTACGGAGTTGCTTTCACAAATTCAGTAGACTTTGAATTGTTAAGCAAAGATTTAGTAAGTGATGCAACTAAAGAATGGGCTGATTTAACAGATGAACAAAAATCATTATTTGAAGGATTATATAACTATTGGAAAGCACATAAAGAAAACAACACATCTTTATGGGATAAAGATGCAGCTGGTGGATATATTGATGAACAATTTAAAACTGGTGGAAGTGACGTTATAAAAATCGATGGACCTTGGGCAACATCTTCAGTTAGTGAATTAGTAGGAAGTGCTGATAATATGGAAATTATTCCATTAAGCCAAATTACATTTAATGGACAACCTTTAACTCACTGGAAAGGTGGATGGGGTCTTGGTATAAATGCAAGATGTGAAGAAAATGAAGCTCAAATGGAAGTTGCACAAGCCTTCATTAAAGAAGTAGTAAATCCAGCTAATGCAAAAGAGTTATTTAATGCAACAGGTAAAGTATTAGAAAATGCTACAATTGCAGATTATGAAGGAATCGATGAATTACAATTAAAAGTTATAGAAGCTACATATGAAGGATATGAGGTATCTATAAATAGACCTTTATTCAGTGAATATGGACAAGTTTGGGACACTTGGCAAAATGCTTTACTATCATGGTCAGCTAAGAATCCTGCAAATGCAGAAGAAGCTTATAAAGAAGTTAAAGCTTCATTTGATGGTATGATGGCTAACTTCAACTAAGGCATTGAAAAGGTTTTAATATTAAAAGGGGACTTAAGTCCTCTTTTAATAAAATTAAATATAAAGATCAAATAGAGTTCAAGGAGGAACCACATGAGAGAAAGTATAGAAATGCCAAAAGGAACATTTTATACAATTGCAGCAATATGTGCAGTAATTATTATGTTGACATCATTAGAGATGTTAATCAAAGCAAAGGATACAAGTTTATTTAATATGTGGTTATCCAATGGAAATTTAAGTGAAGATTTATTAACTCAAACGACAAACCAATTATATTCTACATATTTAAATGTATGTATAGGAACATTCTTTGTTAGAGTAATAACTCCGATAGCAGTAATAATTCATAGTTATTTTACTTTTACACGACTTAGAGTAAATAAATTATTTGTAATGATTTGGAGTGTGATAATAGTAGGGGCATTTGCATTAACAGTTTTAACAGAACAGTTTTATTCAATATTCTTTATCGGGAGTGGAATTGGTTATTTAGCTTTAATTTTGACAATTATTTACTTAGGGAAGTGTTTAAGAAATGTTAAAAGTATATAATGATGAAGTTATTCAGAGGGTATAAAAGGAGGTAACAGGGTTGAAAAAATTCAATAAGTATTTATATGATAATATTAATCGAGAGTATGATAGAAAAAATTTATACCTTTATGAAGTTTCGGCTTTACAGGAAGAAATTGAAGCTGCAACTGGTAAGGAAAAAGAAAAGCTACAAAGAAAATTGGAACAATTAGTTAAAAATAAAAAGGATTATGCTTATAATAAAAAGTTAGCAGAATACAAGGAAAAGGAAAAGATATTCCTTGCAAATGTTAAAAAGAAAGAAAATGAATATAAAGCAAAAGTAGATACAAGCTTACCTAAGAGTGTTCAAAAGTTACAGGTGAGATTATTTAGAGCTAAAGAATTAGTTAAGTTCTATCAAAATTATGTAAAATTAACTTATGATGCAGAATTAATTTATGAACAAAGTAAGTTAGAAATAGCTCAAATACCACCAGTAATTGAATTTGCAACAGGGTGTACAAAGGATTTACAAGAGGCACAAAATAAACTTTCCAAAATAGATAATGCTAATAACGAAAAGTTTAATTTAGAATTTAAAGCTTTTAAAGAAGCAGAAAATAAAAAATTGCAAGAGAGAATTAAAGAAGTTAAGGCTAAATGTAAAGAAGGTCTAATTTCAGGACAAGCAAAAGATAATACAATAAAAGAATTAAAAAGAAAATATAAAGAAATTGTATTAGTAAAATCATTTGAATGTGAAAAAACATATAACGAAGAAATAGTAAAAAATAAAAAATATGAACTTTCAAAAGCGGTTAAGCAAAAAATTAATACTGTAAACATTAATGTTGCAGATTTAAGAAGAGTTTATCCTATTGAAGTTGAAAAAACTATGCCTTGGGTATCTTGGGTTACATTCTTAATTCCAGGTCTTGCTCAAGTAATTAATAAAAATATATAAAAGCGATAATTATGTTCTTTGCAACAATATATATATATTTAATAGCTATTCCTTATTCATTAGGATATGGTAATTATAAAGGTGATGGTATTGCAGGTCTTATTACTTTGGCAGCAGATGGTGGTAGATTAGATAGATCTATTATATTTATGATTGAAGGTATATTAGCAATATTCTTATTATTAATTGGAATACTCTTAATGTTCATATGCTTTAAAGATGCTAATAAAGTAGAAAAGGATACAATAAAGGGTACTAGATATAAGAGTTGGATAGAAACTAAGCAAACTTTATTTGAAGATGGATTCCCTTATTTAGTTTTATCACCAGCAGCTATAATAACTATATTTATAGTATGTATTCCAGTTGTAACAACTATACTTTTAGCATTTACAGGAATGGGACCAGATACACAAGCTAAATTTGGATGGGAAGCATTAAAGAACTACAAAATGATATTCTTAGGAGAAGGTATGGTAGGTGCAATCTTCTGGAGAATACTTGGTTGGACTATAGTTTGGACTATAGGAGCAACAACTTTAGCAATAGCTTTAGGATTTATTTTAGCAATACTTCTTAATAATGACAGAGTTAAAGGTAAGGTATTATTTAGATCAATTTATCTTTTACCATGGGCAGTTCCAGCATTTATTTCAATATTATTCTTTAGTATTTTATTTGCAGATGGTGGTACAGTAATTAATTCATTAAGAGAAGTTTTTGGACCAAACTTTTCAATAAAAAATGATCCATTTGTAATAAGAGTAGTATTAATTTGTATTCAAGCTTGGCTTGGTAGTGCATATATTTTCTTATTATCTACAGGTGTTTTACAATCTATAAATACAGAATTATATGAAGCAGCAGATATAGATGGTGCTACAAGCTTTAAGAAATTAACTAAGATAACAGTACCATTAGTATTATTCCAAACAGCACCACTTTTAGTTGGACAATATACATTTAACTTTAATAACTTTAGTATTATAGCTCTATTTAATAATGGAGGGCCTTTTGATCCAAGTAAATACGGTAATTTAGCAGGTTCATCAGACCTTTTAATATCTTATATATTTAAGTTAACAATGAATAGTCAATATCAAGCTATAGGTGCAACAATTACAGTTATTATTTCTATAGCACTTATGATAATTGCATATATAGGATATAGAAACACAGATGCATTTAAGAGGGGGTAGGATTGATGAGTATATTTAAAAAGAAAAAAAATGATTTATATCTTTCTGATAAACAACCTCTTACTGTAGGAGGAAAAATAGCACTTGGTATATCATATGCTTTCTTAATATTATGGGCGGTGATAGTAATAGTGCCAATAGCACAAATTATAATATCATCATTTAATGGAGCACAAGCAAATAGACTTATAATTGGTGGAGAATTTAATTTTTCATTTAAACATTTTAAAACATTATTTGAGGATACTCTTTATTTAAAATGGATGGCTAATACTTTATTTGTAAGTATTAGTACAGCAATCTTAGTAATTTTAATAGTTTCATTTACTGGATATGCTTATTCAAGATATAGATTTAAAGGGAAAAAAGCATCTCTTATGACAGTTATGCTTATACAAACAATACCAACTTTTGCTGGAATTACAGCATACTTCACAATGTATTCAATTGCATCAGATATAATGCCAGGCTTTACAAGACAAATGATGCTTATCCTTATATATGCAGGTGGGGGAATAGCAGGTAATACAATTATATTAAAAGGATATTTAGATTCAATATCTACAGAACTAGATGATGCAGCTAAAATAGATGGTTGCTCTAGTATGAAGATATATAGACTTATAATTATGCCAATTGCAAGACCAATGCTTGCAATAATAGGTTTATGGTCATTCATAGGACCCTTTGGTGATTACTTATTACCAAAAGTATTATTAAATTCATCAGCTGATTATACATTAGCTGCAGGTTTACAAACTCTTATAACAGATGAACGTACAATTAATCAACCGGCCTTTACAGCAGGAGCGCTTTTAACAGCAATACCTATAGTAATATTATTCGTTGTATTACAAAAACAATTAGTATCAGGTCTTTCAAATGGGGCTACAAAAGGATAGGAGATAGTAGATATGAAGGTAACATTAAATAATATAGGAAAGAAATATGAAAGTAGAGAAGATTTTACTTTAAGACATATAAATTTAGAAATTGAAGATAAGGACTTCTGTGTAATTTTAGGTCCATCAGGATGTGGTAAAACTACATTATTACGTATGATTGCTGGTCTTAACTCAATTACTGAAGGTGATTTAATATTTGGTGAGAAAAGAGTTAACAAACTTGCTTCTAAGGATAGGGATATAGCTATGGTTTTCCAAAGCTATGCTCTATACCCACATATGACTGTTTATGATAACATGGCATTTTCATTATCAATGAGAAAAGAAAGAAAGAATATTATTAATGAACGTGTTACTGAGGCTGCGAAGTTACTTCAAATAGAAAAGTATTTATATTCTAAACCATCAGATATATCTGGAGGTCAAAGACAAAGAGTTGCTTTAGGAAGAGCTATAGTTAGAAAACCAAGTGTTTTCTTAATGGATGAACCTCTTTCTAACTTAGATGCTAAGTTAAGAGAACACATGAGAGTTGAATTAGTTAGAATTCATAAAGCGCTTGGAACTACTTCTATTTATGTAACACATGACCAAGTAGAAGCTATGACAATGGCAACTAAGATTGTTCTTATGAATGATGGTAAGATTCAACAAGTTGGTAAACCATATGAATTTTATGAAAAGCCACAAAATATGTTTGTTGCTAAATTCATCGGATCGCCTACAATTAATATGATAAAAGGTAAGATGGAGGGAAGTAAATTTGTATCTGAAGATGGATTAATATCATTAACTCCTTCAGATGAGGACTTAAAGGCATTAGTTAATTATAATGGAAAAGATGTTTACCTTGGAATTCGTTCTGAAAGATTTATAAGTGGTGGAGAAAAAGATAAGTTTGAATGTACAGTAGATGTTATTGAAGTTTTAGGAAAAGAAAAAACTTTATATGTTAAATTAAAGAGTGGAAAAGATCTTGTAATCACAGTTCCAGGATATTATGCCTATGAAACAGGCGAAAAGCATACATTTGGATTTGATTTAGGAGCATTACATTTCTTTGATGCAGAAACTGAATTAAGAATAAATTAATTTAATTAAAAAGGTTGAAGTTATATTTTATAGCTTTAATCTTTTTTTATTGAAGTTATAGAAGGTATTACTAGAACATAGAATTTTATTGAGAAGTTTTTATTAAATTAAATTTATAGGAGGATTAATATGCATAGATTAAATTATTGTCTTGACTGCCAAAGAGTATTTATTTCCGGTAAAGAATGTGAGTATTGTAGTTCGAATAATATAAAAGAATTAAAGCGAGGAAAGTCTGTTAATATAATCGGAAGTAAAAATAAAGCTAGATATTTAAAATATAAAGAAGGAAAGGTTAGTGTAATAATTTATAATGAGGATAATCAAAAAATGGTAAAGGAATATGAAATGGATAAAATAAGAAAGATTTTGTAGGGTAACTTTAAAAAGGGGCTGGAGTACTAAACAATTAATACACAGCTCTTTATTGGAAAAAACAAAATCCATGATAATAGAATTTATAATAAAATTTTTTTCAAGTATTCAGTAAAATAAATACTATTCAAAAAAGATAAAGTTTATACATTATTTGAAAAAGTAAAAAAAAAAAGTTAAAAAAGTGATCAATATGTGATATAATTATTCTTATAAAGTGAAATTTTGGTAGAAAGATATTGTTATGGTAGATAAATTTGTAAATTTATTAATAGACGATTTAGGAAAATATAATAATTATAATGATAATCAAATAGAACAAATGAAGTATGTATCAAGGGTATTAGTATATGAGTTTATTAAATTTATATTAATTTTATTAATATTTTATTTATTAGGATATTTTAAAGAATGTGCTTTAGTGTTGTTATTTATGGTAAGTACTAAACCTTTTACAGGGGGATATCATGAAGATAGCCAAGTTGCATGTTTTATAGCAACTTTAATAGTTGTATCATTTATAATTATTTTGTCAAAAGGTAGTTATTTGAGTATTTATAGTTGCATTGTATTAAATATATTAAGTATTTTTTGTATATATAATCAAATTCCAATAATAAATAAAAAGATGCCTCTAACAAGAGAAGAACTAATTAAAAGAAATCGAGTTATAGGCATTATAAATACATTAATATTTTTAATTTTATCAATTATCATGTTTAATATTAAATGGCTTTCACAAACAATAGTATGGACAGCTATTGTCCAATCAATGCTTTTGTTTAATAAATATAAAAAAAGTAAGGAGATTAGTAAAAATGAAATTTAAAAAACACATTGGATCATTTATTTTAATGTTAACTGCATTATTTGTTAATGTAGGAACTGCATCTTTTGCAGCAGTTGGTGTTGAAGAAATGCCTGAATCAATGAAAGAAATAAGATAAGTTGGTAAATACAAATGATAATAAATCTTTCAGATTCAATAAATACATTATTACAATGTATAATGATAATTTATATTATAAATTATTGTACGGAATATAAATATAAGAAGGGTAAACTTGAAGTTTATAGTTATATATTTTTACTATATATAATCGGACAAGTATTAACAAAGATACTAGGCAATTCTAGTTTGGGAATAATTATTTCACATGGAGTATTGTTGCTTTACGGAGCAATAATTTTTAGAAAAGATTCTTTAGGAGCTACTATTGGATTTAGTATAATATATTTATTTATAAATATAAATTTAATAGTATGCTCTAATATTCTTTATGGTTATATTGTGAAAAATATTAACAGTGAATATATTAATCAAGCTATAGTTTTATGTATATACTTACCACAATATATAATGTCATTTTTTGTATTTTTAAAGAGGGAAGCAATATATAAAATATATAGGACTATTAGGTCAAAAAATTTCTCTATAATATCATTAATATTAGTTACTATAATTATTGATTTTATTAATTCTTTTAATTTAATAATACATGATTTAGATAATCCTTTATTTAAAGAGATAATATTTATCTTATTGGGAATATTTATGGTAGTATTAACAGTCTATTTTGCCAATATAGAAAAAAAATCTAAAGAAATTATAAGATTAAATAATGCATTAGAAGAGAAAGTTGGAGAACTAAAAAAAGTAAAGCATGATTATGGAGCTCAAATATCATATTTATATGGAATGCATCTAATGGGAAAATATGATAGGCTGGGTGATTTATTAAAAGATATAATTAATGGACATAATAACATTGAATCTGAAGTTATGATTACTCCTAATGCTTCAACAATATCTATGATTATAAATGGGATAGACCATAGAGGAGTAAATATAATAGTTGATGAACAAGTGGATTTAGAAAAAGTAGAATTATCTGAAATAGAGTTACAAAGAGTTATTTCTAATATATTAAGAAATTCTGTTACTGCAATGAAGAACAGAGGAGTTATTACTATAAGAACTTATTACGAATTTAATAAATTTGTAATTAAGATACAAAACAATGGTCCTAAAATAGAAGAAAATATTATAAATAAAATATTTGAACCAGGTTTCTCAACTAAAAAAGATGAAGGTGAAAATCATGGATTTGGACTAGCTATAGTTAAAGAAATTGTAGAAAAGTATGATGGAAATATCTCGGTATCTAGTAGTGAAAAGTTTACAGAGTTTCTTATGAAATTTCCATATAATACAGGTTTAGTTAGTTAAATTAAGTTAAAAATTAAGGCATAATTTGAATTAGAAATAGTTCAAGTTATGCCTTATAATTTAATTAAATAGAGAGTTTATTTCAGTTAAATGTTTAGTTGCTAATTCATATCCATGTTCATAATTAGATTTAAGTTTATTAACATCTTTCTCGAAGCTTTCTAATTGATATTCTGGTCTTAATATAATAGCTTTACCTTGCTTTTCTAAATCTTCACAGAATTTTACTGTTTCATTATAATGCTCATGGCGAGTTAAAAAGGAATTTTTTAAATTAGGATATTTATGATTTAATAATTTAGATACAATAATATTCTTTTTACTTAAATCTTTTTTATATCCTTTTGGTTGAGTAAGAATTATTAAGTGCTTTTCATTTCCGTCAGTAATTGCTTTTTTTATTGGAATAGGGTCACAAAGTCCACCATCATAATACTCATTATCATTAATTTTTATAACTGGAAAAAAGATTGGAAGAGCACAAGTTGCCCTAAGGAATGTAGCTTTATCATCAAGGTCTTTTCCATCTAAATATTCTGTTTTACCAGTTTTAGCATTAGTAACTCCAATTAAAATTTTACCTGTATATTTTTTATAAGTATCCATATCAAATGGCACTAATTTATTAGGTATTTCATCAAAAACAAAGTCTAATCCGAATAGACTTTTGCATTTAAGAAAATTTCCATATCCTAAATATCTTTTATCATTTCTATATTTAGCTAAAACCTCAAGATTACGTCCTTTTTGTTTAGAAATATATGAGATTCCATTAGTTATTCCTGCAGAAACACCTATGCAATAAGGGAAAATAATATTATTATCAAGTAATGCATCCATTACTCCTGCACTAAAAATTGGTCTAAAAGTTCCACCTTCTAAAATTAAACTTGGCATAAAGTGACTCCTTTCTAAAAGTTATTATTTAGTTATTATAAAACAAAATAAATTTTATTACAAATTATTGGAATAGAATTTACAAACTTAACATTTTGTATTTAATATAAAATGAAAATAGATTATAATATAGGTAAAAATATTATGGTTGATTCATATTAGTATTATATAATTTAAGAGGGTGTAATTATTGTTTTTTATAGGTATATTTGGAATAGATAATAAAATAAAAGAGATTAAAAATTTAACTAGCTTCTCTTGTAAAAATTGTAACATTTCAAATGTAGCAAGGTTAATTAAATCTTATACTTTTTTTCATTTTTTCTTTATACCATTATTTAAATGGAATGAGGAGTATTATGTGATTTGTAATGGATGTAATTCCTCTTTTAGTATCTCTAAAGACAAAGGAAAAGAAATTGAAAGAGGGGGAGATGTAGAAATTACATATTGGGATTTGAAAGAAGTGAATAACAACTATGGAAGTTATTATGCAGTAAAAAGATGTTCTAGATGTAATAGAGAAGTTGAAAATAATTTTGAGTATTGTCCATATTGTGGAGAAAAGATTAAATAGTATATTAAACAAAGGTGTCTTTATCAAATAGATAAAGGCATTTTTTGTATAAAAGAATTGTGTTAAAGGTAAACACAATTCTTTTTATGAAATAACTATAAATTTTTAATTTCTTGGTCCCTTGCCACCACTAGAGCCTTTCATATTACCAGGAGCACCAATGTTGCCATTACCAGAACCTACTGTAGTTATAGTACTTGAAGTTGTAAAGCTACTAACTTCACTTCCACCACTAGCACTTCCATCAGTATATAATCCATCTGTTTCATTACCAGTTGAAGTTCCACCAGAGTAAACAGTATATGTTGTATTAGTTTGTAAGTTAGGTGATGATATTATTACTGATTGATATGTTTTTGATGGAGCAAAAGTAACTATATCTTTGCCACTTTCATTTTTTATACTAATTAATGTATTTGCTGATTGAGAAGATAAAAATACGTTAACAGAATTTTGTTTTGAAGTAGTACTTAGTGATTGAGCCATACCTGAACTACCAGCAGCAATAAATAAACCACCATTTATATTACAAGTTGAATCATAGTCTAAAGCACCATTACCATTATTTTCAGGCCCATTTACAATTACAGTTCCATCACTCATTTCAATAGAACCATTTGCATCAATACCGTCACCAGAAGCATCTACATAAAGATATCCATCATTAATATTAATGCTTCCAGTAGATGAACTAAAGTTATTTTCTCCTGGTCTTCCACTAGTAGATGAAGCATCATTTCCACCAGCTGCATTTAAACCATCATCACTTGCAATAAGGTGAATAGTACCGTCATTTATTGTTATATTTGTACTTTCAATTCCTTCATATGATTTAGATATATTTATATCTCCACCATTTATCTCAAGATTAGTATCTGAATGGATTCCATCATCACCAGAGGAAATTTCAAAAGTTCCTCCATTAATTGTTAAGTTATCGTTTGAATGAAGTGAATCATCAGATGAATCTATAGTAATAGTACCACCATCAATTATTATATTACTTACTGCTTTAATTGCTTTTGCACTGCTAGTATCACTTGAAGAACTAGTAGTATTACTACTTTTACCCCATTGTCCCCATGGATTTTGCATATTATCATTTTTACTACTGCTATTAACACTACCACCACCAGATGTAATGTTAATAGTACCTTCAGTTATATTAACATTTGTTTCAGCTTGAATTCCATCGTTTGTAGAAATTATATTTAAAGTTCCACCTTCAATTAAAACATATCCTTTTGTAGTATCTTCAGTATTTGTAGCTTTTAAACCATCACCAGAAGCAGTAACCTTAATAGTACCTCCTTTGATAGTTATAGAATCTTTTCCAATAAGGCCATCATCAACAGAAGTAACAGATATATTTCCTCCTGTTATTTTTAAATCATCTTTACTTACTATACCATCATTATAGTTTGCACTTACTGTTAAAGAGCCATTACCTTTAATAGTTAAATCATCTTTGCTAAAGATTGCAGCACTTGGTTCATCAGTAGAAGAATCTTCAAAGGTATAAGTTGTACCATCAGTTATAGTATTTTCACTATTATCAGGTAGAACTATTATTGTATTTTTTGCACTTTTAACATAAATAGGAGCACTATTTGTACATGTTAGATCTACGTTATTAAGTACTAAATAAACATTTTCTTCAGAGGCACTATCAACAATTATTTGACTATTAGCAGATGTTCCACTTATTGAATATGTACCTCCATTACTAATAGTTACAATATTATTATCTACTGTAACTCCACTACCATCAACTGATATTGTATCACCTAATGAAATAGAAGCAGTAATATCACCTAAATCTTTGTCTAAGGTTTCAGTAGCTTCAATTTCTGTATTTTCAGTAGACTCAACAACTGTATTAGTAGTAGCATTTGTAGTTGTCTTTGAACAAGCTATTGAATTTATACATAAAGAAATAATTGTTAAAGCTAAAATAAGTTTTTTCTTCATAATTTCCTCCTAATATTTTTCTAAAAATATTTTCTGTATGCACATAAAATGAAAATTCTATTTCGTAAATAAGTTCTAGAAATATATTAACAACTAAACCTTAAATTAATCTTAAGTGAGGCTCGAAATTTTAACTGACACTCTAAATCTATGATTTAGTTAGTGGAAGTTACCTACTTGGTAATTTATTTACTTAATTTTAGAAATTTAAGATTTTTTTAAGGTTAGGATTTTATAATTAAATTGAACAATACGACAGAACAGGTAAGGAGGTTATATAAATGGCAATAAAATCATTTAAGAGATATGAAAAAAAGTATTTGTTAAATCAAACTCAGTATGATGAATTAATAAAAAGATTAAGTGAATATATGAACACAGATGAATATTGTAAAGATGGAAAAAATTATAGTATCTATAATATTTATTATGATACAGATGATAATCAAGTAATTAGGCATTCAATATCTAAGCCCTATTACAAGGAGAAACTTAGATTAAGAAGTTACAAGGTTCCGAAATCACTTGATGATAAGGTATTCATAGAGCTTAAAAAGAAAATAAATGGAGTTGTTAATAAAAGAAGGGTAGTGTTAACTTTAGGAGAGGCCTATAAGTTTTTAGATTTTAGGATAAGGCCCAAAAAAGGGGATTATATGAGCAATCAAGTATTAAATGAAATTGAGTATTATTTAGATAATAATAAAATTACCCCTAAAGTTTATATAAGCTATAGTAGAAAGGCCTTTTTCTGTAAAAGTGATAAAAATTTTAGATTGACTTTTGATTCTAAAATAACTACAAGAAGAGATTATCTATTTTTAGAATCTGGAAGTTTTGGAGAAGATCTTTTAGAAACAGAACAATATTTAATGGAAGTTAAAATTTTAGGGGCAATACCATTATGGTTAGTGAGTATATTATCAGAATTAGAAATATATAGTACTAAGTTTTCTAAGTATGGAAATGAGTATATGAGATATTGTTCAAGAAAAAATAATGTTAGTGAAATAAGGAGAGAAAAGATATGTTAGAAACTATAATAGCGTCGACAAGTGGAGAATCATTTACTTTATCAAATGCATTAATTGTAATAGGAGCATCAATAGTATTAGGATTTGTTATTAGTTTAGCTTATATGTATACTCATAAGAAAGAGGGTTATGCACCTGGATTTACATTAACATTAATAATGTTACCAGTAATAATTTCAATAATAATTCTTTTAGTAGGAAACAATGTTGCAAGAGCATTTAGTTTAGCAGGAGCTTTTTCAATTATTAGATTTAGAAGTGCACCTGGAGACCCTAAAGATATTGCTTATGTATTTTTTACTTTAGCAGTTGGTTTATCTTGTGGTATGGGTTATGTAGGATATGGATTTATAGTTACAGTAATATTATGTGCAGTTATGATTATTTTAGATAAGCTTAAATTTGCGATGCCTAAAACTAAAAGTATGAAACTAAAGATATTAATTCCAGAAGACTTAAATTATGAAGGATTATTTGATGATATTTTAGAAAGATATTCATCTACATGGACAATGGAAAGTGTTAAGACTAAAGACTTTGGTGCATTATTTGAGCTTTCTTATAGATTACATTTAAATGAAAATGTAATTCAAAAGAAATTAATTGATGAATTAAGATGTAAGAATGGAAATTTAAATATTTCATTAACTTCAGCAGGTTTAGAAGATAAGGTATATGTATAATAAGCTTGTTAATTAAAGTAAAAGTGGTAGAGAATAAAAATTCACCTACCACTTTTTTTAAAGTTTATGTACATTTATAGCCATAGGGCCTTTTTGTCCATCAGCAATAGAAAATGATACATTTTCTCCTTCATGTAGACAATTATCAGGACCATTTTCTTTTAATTGTGAATGATGAACAAATATATCATTTCCATCATTAGTTGAAATAAATCCATATCCTTTTTCTTCATTAAACCATTTAACTGTACCTGTATAACTTGACATAAAATTTCTCCTTAAGTAAATAATTGATTAATCTATACTAGTTTGTGAAAAAGATTAAAGTTTATACTATAGAATTTAATTTTTATAAATATCTTGAGCGAGTAATGTTAGTTTTTCCAAGCTCAAAATTTTAATTGTATTTTTATTTTTTTCTATAATTTTTAAATCAGAAAGATTTTTAATAACTCTATTTAAGTGACGATAGCTAGAACCTAAAAGTTCAGATAAATTATTAATACCATCAATATCAACAAATATTTCTTTTGATTTATTTGATGGTAATGATGAAAGTAAATAGCTTGCAAAGCGATTTTCAATTGGTGAAAGTATATTAATACTCATATAGCTTGAATTTCTTCTAAGTTTTTTTTGAAGAGATGATATTATAAATCTTAAAAATACAGAATCATCGTAACCATATTCTTTTATATTATTTAATGGTAAGGCTAAACAAATACAATTTTCTAAAGCCTGAACATTACAATCTGCATATGGATTTTCTATAAATTCAATATCTCCCATTACTGATAGAGGAGTATTAAAGCAAAGCAATAATGACTTGCCAGTTGAAAGTAAGGTTGTTACTTTATACTTTCCATGAACTAAAAAATACATATAAAATAACTTTTCGTTTAAAGAACAAAGATATTCATTTTTATTAAATGTATGTATTTCTAACGAGTTTAATAAGTTTTTATTTAAGTAAGAATTTAAAGAATATTTATTAATATAATTGATAAGAAGATCTTTATTATTTAGTTTTTTCATAAGTACTCCCTTTAAATATAGATAAAGTTAATTAATGTATATTAATTAGAAATATTATATAAAAAGAGTATACTATTAAAATTAGAATAGGACAAATGTCCTATTTTGTTTTTGTATATATTTGATAATATGGTTCTAGAAATTTAAACGGAGGAATTAAAATGTATAATATTTTAGCGTTATTAATAGGGGCACTTATTTCTATTATGGTATCTTTTAATAGTGGATTAGAAGGATATGTTGGTAGTACATATTCTGTAGTTCTTATCCATACAATAGGACTTATTGCAATACTTATAGTTGCAGTAATTAAGAAAGAAAAGATAGTAATAAAGGAAGCTATACCATTTTATTTGTTTTTAGGTGGAATTTTTGGGGTTATGCTTACTTTAGTTAATGTAATTACGATAGGTAGCATAGGTGTTGCATTAACAACAGCATTAGCTGTATTTGGACAATTAGTATTTTCATCTTTAGTAGATCATTTTGGATTATTTGGTTTAACTAAATATGAATTTAATCCTAAGAAAATTGTAGGGCTTCTTATAGTTTTTGGTGGACTAGTTATTATGACAATGGCTTAAAAGGAGGAATTATAGAATGTTAATGATTTTATTAGCTATATTGGGAGGAGTATTAACTAGTTTATCAATGATAGTGAGCTCAACACTTGGAAAGAAAATAGGTTTGATTCAAAGTACAATAATTCATTATATAGGTGGACTTATAGGAGGAGTATTTATTTTAATTGGAATAGGTAATGCATCAGCACCATCAATTATAGATATGAGTAGAATGCCACTATATATTTTCTTAGGTGGAATGATTGGTGTTATAGTAGTATATACATCTAATATTGTAATTCCTAAGATTCCAGTAGTATATAGTACATTATTAATGTTTTCAGGACAAATGTTATGTGCAATTATTATAGATACAATTGTAATAGGGGATTTTTCTTGGCAAAAACTTTTAGGAGCAGTAATAGTTATATTAGGTATTTTTTATAATTCTAAAGTAGATGAAAAGGAAAATAAGGCAGTAATAGAATAAAAAATTTATATTAAAAAGCAAAGTGAAAAATCACATGGATATTAATTCATGTGATTTTTTTAATAACTTTATGTTTTATATAACTTTTAAATGAACTGTATTATCTGAATAATTTTTAAATAGTCTTTTTATAGTTATTCCATAATACATTAATGCTCCTCCTGAAAACACTTCATTGGTTTCAAGATTTACATAAACTGAATCTTCATTTAGATTTTTTAATCTTAGTCTTTTGGAATTGTTTATATTTTCTGATGATAATCCTTCAAATTTAAGTAAAACTTCAGATTTATCTTTAGATACTATTTCAAAACATTTTAGAGTATTATTTTTATTTAAATTGCTTATTGTAAAATAATTTATATTATTTAATAAATTATTTTCAGTAACGTTTTCTGAAGTTTTTTTTAAAAATTTATTATTTGATAACCGTTCATTAGTATTAATATATATCATATTTAATAAATTATTATTTTCTATAATGCTTATTGCCATAGTAAAATGCCCCCTAATGTGTTTTATTTAAACCGATATTTTAATTAGGTGTTTAACAGTTGTGTTAACGTTTACTTATATAATAGACCATTTTAGGAATATAATCAAGAGTTTTAATGAAATATGTATAGTTTTCATAATAAATGTTTATTCTTTATAAGAAAAAATGATCAATAGATAGTTTGAAGAATTATCTATTGATCATTTTTATTTTTTAATACTTTAATTATTTAAAGCAAATTTCATAGATGGACATTCATTTCCATTTTTATCGTAAAACTTAATTTCTAAGTCACAACTTTCTTCACCATTAAAAAAATCATAAAATGTCATAACAGAATAATCACCATCTTTCAATTGGAAGTTAGAAGTGAATTTTCCATAATACCATCTATTATTAAAAATTCGTTTAATATTTTTTAATTCTATAAAGGTGCTATCATCAGAAAGAAAAAATTTATAATTTTCAAAATCTCTAGTTATTTTATAATAATCAGAGTTATTAATTCCAAAGACTTCCGTTGCTAAATCTTCATTGGATAGATTAGCTGAGATTGTCTCATTATATAATAATCCAAAAGAGAAAAGTGTAAAAATTAAAACCATTGTTCCTACAGGTTTAGCAACTATTAATGTTAAATTACCATCAAAAGAACTACTTATATTTTTAATAAATTCTTCAATTTTAGTATTTTTAAATATTCTATAAAAAATATTAAATATTATAAAGCCTATAATACTACCCAATGTATTAAATATAATATCATCTATATCAGTAGTATTAAATGGTGTAAAAATTTGAAGTACTTCTATAGTTAAGGATGCTGTAAATCCATATAATATAACTTTACTTAACTTATTTTTTGTATTGAAAAATAAGGGTATACAAAATCCTAATGGTATAAATAATAATATGTTACCTACAACGTTATAAAGTGCTATATGTATATCTGAAAATTCATTGGTAAACATTTTTACTGTTTCTACAAATGGAATGTAATTAATATAGAATCTAATATCAAAATCTAAAGTTAAATATCCATATTTAAATATTGTTAAGTTAACTAATATTAAGAAATAAATGAAAAATAAATTTATAAATACTTCTCTCAGTTTATTTATAGGTTTATTTTTTATATAATATCTAACTCTAAATATTATCCAGATTATTGTAAATAAAATAGCTGCCAATATAAAAGAAATTCCTATCATAGTTTTATCTCCCTTTTTTAATTTTAAATTCTACTTTGTCTAGTATTAATTAGACAAAGTAGAAGATACATTTCTAAATTTATAAACATTATTGATTATAGAAATAGAAAGTACATTTATAATCAATTGATTTCCACCATAGCTTATAAAAGGCATGTTTATACCTAAAATAGGAGAAAGTGAAAAGTTAAATAAAATATTTAATATAAATTGAATTGCAAATAATGAACAAAGTCCACTTACTAAAAGTTTTCCATAAGTGTTTTTAGTATTCCTAGAAATAAATGCAATTCTTACAATAAATGATAAGACTAAAGTAATAACCATTATGCCAATAATCTATCCAAAGCAATAAATTATTGAAGTTAGTACAAACTCCATATTGGCATCTGGAAGAAATGAACTATTAATAGTAGAACCAGTGCCTAATAATCCTACAGAATTTCTTAATGTATTTAACTGATTATAAATCCATCCAGTATTATCTTTCTACCGATTGAAGAGTAATCCCAATAAGATTTAATATAATTTGCATTTTCTAAGTTATGAAGTAGTGGGTAGAGTGTACCTTCTTTAAAGGAGAATATACCTTTAGAAAGTAAATCTATTTCTTTAATCATTTCATAACCATACATATCTTTTCGGTTAAGAATATTCAGTATTAGCACTGTTGTACTACCTTTTAATAGCTCTTTGTTAATTTTCATGAATTCACCATCATACATTGTATATCTATACATCGGATATCTAGGTATAATTATATTACCATATTATAGAAAAGTAAATTAAGGTGTATAATATTTTACTGAAAAATAAATTAATAAATTATAGGGGATTGAAAAGTTATAATATAAGGTATAAGATATAAGTAGGAATAAATGATAATAAATGATAATTAAATGGTAATAGAATATATAGTAGAGAAGATATTTATTTATGTTTATGAAATAAAGTATAAATGAAATATTAGATTTTAGTAATGTGAGGAGTAGAGATATGATAAAATTAATAGCAACAGATATGGATGGAACATTATTAAATTCCAATAATCAAATACAAGAAGGATTTTATGAAGTATTTAATGAGCTTCAGGAAAAAGGAATAATATTTGCAGCTGCAAGTGGAAGACAATACTATAATCTTTTAGAAAGATTTAAAGGTATTGAAGAAAAAATGATGTTTATAGCTGAAAATGGAACTTTTGTTGTATATAAGGGAAAAGAACTTATAGTTAATTCTTTAGATATAAATCTTGCAAGAGAATTGATTAAAGTAGGTAGAAATATAGAAAATGCATATGTAATACTTTGTGGAAAGAAAGCTGCATATATAGAAGGTTCTGATAAAAGATTAATTGAACAAACACAAAAATATTATGCAAGATATGAAATAGTATCAGATTTAACTAAAATTGAAGATGATATCTTAAAGGTTACAATTTGTGATTTTTCAGGATCAGAAAATAATAGTAATAAATATTTTGATGATTATAGAGATAAGGCTCAAGTTGCAGTATCAGGTGAAATTTGGCTTGATATAACTGCAAAAGGTATAAATAAAGGTGTTGCCATAGAGGAAATTCAATATCTATTAAATATAAAACATGAAGAAACTATGGTATTTGGTGATTATTTAAATGATTTAGAGATGATGAGTAGTGCTTATCATAGTTATGCTATGGAAAATGCTCATGATGACTTGAAAAAAGTAGCAAGGTTTAGAGCAAAGAGTAATGATGATAGTGGGGTTGTACATGCTATAAAGACAATATTAAATAAGTAAATATTTAGAAGGTATAAAAAGGACTAGTTAGCTACTCCTTTTTTAGATAATAAATTGCTTTTTATATTATTTAAGCTTAAAGTTTTTTGGAGCAAGTTTATAAGCAAGAATTAATGCTATTATAGCATAAATAATAGTTACTAATATTACAGCAAGAGTAAACCATATAGATTGTGTATCTACTTGAAGACAAGTATATGTAGCTATATAAAATATAAATGAAGCTATTTTATAAACAGGACTCTTAATAGTTAATTGAGATGTATATGGCTGAGTAATATAATATAAAAATAAATAGTGTATAGAGAAAAAGCAAGATAAAGTTATTATACTAATGAATATAGGAATAAATCTTATAATATCACCATCTGCAAGAATTAATACTAATGATAGCCCAAGACCTATGCATATTGCAGGAATTAAATTTAATATAATGGTTATTTTTAATCTAGATTTAAAATTAGATAATATAATGTTTGATTCTCTATAAAAATTATATCTAAGTAAACTATTATCACAATTAAAGAAAAATGCTTTAGTTATTTTTTCGCCAATTGAGCTACAATATAAAATAAAAACAAGAAATCCAGTTGATCTTAAAATAGTAGAAGATAAAGGTTTATGAGATTCTGGTGTTGTTATTGCAAATATTGAGGCTACTATAGATAAAATAGCTATAATGATGACTCTACGTTTAATAGGATTAATTATTATTTTTTTATGCCTTTCAATAAATTTAGCATTTAAATAATGAAGCCCATGTTTTTCTTTATGTTTATCATTTTTTAAATCAAGTTTGGATAAGTTTTTTTCGTTAAGTTTAACATCCATAAATATTGATTCAGAAGAAACTGTATTTAATGTATTAAGGTCATTTTTAGAAATAATATTTTTAGATAATAAAGAGTAATTTTTGTAATTAAATAAATATAAAAATGATATTAGTGATAAAACAAAAATAATAAATATAAATGGGGCGTTTAAAATTTCATTTGGATTAGTAAAGTTTTGCTCCTTAATATATTCTCTTAATAATTCTTTCGACATATTTGACATATAAAAAACTCCTTCTTGTAATAATTTCTTATCTCAATTATTGCCAAGAAGGAGTTGAT
>NZ_JAPFDR010000030.1 GCF_026168755.1 Clostridium sp.
CGCGTCAATATATTAAAATTCATTAAACTTAAAGAACCGCCGTGTACCAGACCGGTACGCACGGTGGTGTGAGAGGTCGGTAGATAAAATAATTATCTACCTCCTACTCGATTCGACAAATATAGCGTACCTCAGAGGTCAATACATATTTTGGAATTGGCTTAGGGGTGAGGAGGTGAAAATGGTGAGGGTTAATGGAAATGAAATTAGTAATGAAAATATTCATACAATAAGTGAACTATTACAAAATTTTAGCTTAAATGAAAATAGAGTAGTAATTGAATTAAATGGAAAAATAATTATTAAAGAAGAATTTAATAAAGTAAATTTAAATGAAAATGATACTATAGAAGTTATTTCATTTGTCGGAGGAGGTTAAGAAATTAATTATATAAGGGGTAGAATATGAGGATTAAGATTAATGAAAAATATATTGAGATTTTTGAAGGAGTTTCTTGTTTTCAGCTTAGAGATGAAGTTAAAAGTGGAGCTGAGATAATAATTTTAAATGGTTTTCCAATAAAAGAGGACAAACTACTTAAAGATGGTGATTGTATTTCATTTATTAGAAAAGGAGAGATACCTAATAAGGAAGAATTAGAGTCGCTAATAGTAGCTAGGCATACTCCGATGGTTTATGAGAAAGTTAAAAAAGTATCTATAGGAATAGCAGGAGCTGGTGGCCTTGGATCTAATGTTGCATTATCATTAGCAAGAATAGGTGTAAATAATATTAAAATTGTAGATTTTGATATAGTAGAACCTTCAAATTTAAATAGACAGCAATATTATATTAAAGATATTGGAGAATATAAAGTAATAGCTCTAAAAAGAAATTTAAAAGAGGTAAATCCATTTATAAATATTACAGGTATTATAGAAAAATTAAATAAAAATAATATAAAGGAAATTTTTAATGATGTAGATATAATAATTGAGGCATTTGATAATCCAGAATGTAAGGCGGAGTTAAGTAGCATTGTACTTTCTGAAATGAAAGATAAAGTATTGATAGATTCGTCAGGGATGGCAAGCTATTATCCTTCTAATGACATAATTACTAGAAAAATAAATAGTAGATTTTATATATGTGGAGATGGTGTCAATGAAGCTAAAGAGGGGAATGGACTTATGGCACCAAGAGTAGCTATTTGTGCAAACCATATGGCAAATTGTGCACTAAGAATTATTTTAGGGGAAGAGGGTAAGTAAAAAATGATTGATAAGTTAGTTATAGGTGGAGTTGAGCTTAATAATAGATTGTTTGTTGGTACAGGTAAATATCCTTCTAATGCTTTAATTAAAGATGTATTAGAAAATAGTGGTTCGCAAGTTATTACATTAGCAGTAAGAAGAGTTGATTTAGATCATAAGGAAGAAGATATTCTTTCTAATATACCTAAAGATGTTATATTGCTTCCAAATACATCTGGAGCTAGAAATGCAGAGGAGGCAGTAAGAATTGCTAGAATTGCTAGAGCATTAGGATGTGGAGATTGGATAAAGATTGAAGTTATAAGTGATTCAAGATATTTACTTCCAGATAATGAAGAAACAATAAAAGCAACAAAGATACTTGCAAAAGAAGGTTTTGTTGTACTTCCTTATATGTGTCCAGATCTTTATGCAGGTAGAAGGCTTATAGAAGCTGGAGCTGCTGCTATTATGCCTCTTGGAGCTCCAATTGGAAGTAATAGAGGTCTTAGAACAAAAGAACTTATTCAAATTATGATTGATGAATTAGATACTCCAATAATAGTTGATGCAGGAATAGGTAAGCCATCTCAAGCTATGGAGGCTATGGAAATGGGAGCTGCAGCTTGTCTTGTTAATACTGCGATAGCATCATCTAAAAATCCTGCTAATATGGCAAAGGCATTTTCAATGGCTGTTGAAGCTGGTAGACTTGCTTATTTATCTAAGTTTGGGGCTGTAACTAGGGAAGCTAATGCTTCATCACCTTTAACAAGATTTTTAGGTTAAGGAGATGAATTAATTTTGAGTTTTTATGGTGTTATAGAGAAGTATAGAGATTTTGATTTCGAAGGATATTTTGAGCAGGTAACTGGTGATGATATTAGAAGAAGTATTAATGAAAGAAATTTAAGAGAAGAGGATTTATTAAATTTATTATCACCTAAGGCATCTGAACATTTAGAAGAAATGGCTCAAAAGGCAGTAAGTTTAAGCTTACAATATTTTGGTAGGACCGTTCTATTATATACTCCAATGTATATTTCGAATTATTGCATAAATAAGTGTAAGTATTGTGGATACAATGTTGAAAATTCTATTAACAGAAGAAAATTAAATATGGAAGAAATAAAAAATGAAGCAGAAGCTATAGCTAAAGAAGGATGTAGACATCTAATATTATTAACTGGAGAAAGTCAGGAGCACTCTCCATTAGATTATATAGTTGATGCAATTAATATTATAAAAGAATATTTTCCATCCATCACTATGGAAGTATGGCCAATGACTGTGGATCAATATAAAGAAGTAGTAAAAGCAGGGGCAGAGGGACTTACCATATATCAAGAAACTTATGATGAACAAGTATATGATGAAGTGCATTTAGCAGGACCGAAGAAAAATTATAAATATAGGCTAGATGGACCTGAAAGAGGAGCAATGGCAGGAATGAAAAGTATAAGTATAGGTGCTCTTTTAGGGTTATCAGATTTTAGAAAAGATGCATTTTTTACAGCATTACATGGAGATTATTTAAGAAGAAAATATCCACAATGTGATATAACTTATTCACCTCCAAGAATAAGACCATGTAAAGGTGGCTTAAATGAAATAAAAGGTGTTACAGATAAACAAATGGTTCAAATTCTTTTAGCTTATAGACTATTTGCACCACAATGTGGAATGAATATTTCTACGAGAGAAAATGAAGAGATAAGAAGGAATATAATACCTTTTGGTGTTACAAAAATGAGTGCAGGAGTTTCTACAGAGGTGGGGGGACATACACTAAAAAATGCAGGAACTGCACAATTTGATATTAGTGATGAAAGTTCTGTTGGAGAAATTATAGAAATGATAAAAGAAGTAGGGTATCAACCTATATTAAAAGATTGGGAGAGAATTTAGGAGGAGTAAAAATGAATTATACAACACAAATGGATGCAGCAAAAAAAGGGATTATAACAGGGGCTATGAAAATAGTAGCTATTAAAGAAGGGAAACCTGTAGAAGAAATTAGAGCATTAGTAGCAGAAGGGAAGGTAGCTATACCTGCAAATAAAAATCATAAATCTTTAAGTCCTGAGGGGGTTGGTCAAGGGTTAAGAACTAAAATTAATGTTAATTTAGGTATATCAAAGGATTGTTGTGATTGTGAAAAAGAATTAGATAAGGTAAGAACAGCTTTAGAAATGAAAGCTGAAGCCATAATGGATTTATCAAACTATGGAAAAACAGTAGAAATGAGAAAAACTATAGTAGAAATGTCTACTGCAATGCTTGGTACAGTTCCTATATATGATGCACTTACTGATATTGCACCAGGATATGACCATATTACATCAGCTATTGGAGGAGCTATCGCTGCAACTTATGGAGCAGACTTTTTATGTTATGTAACTCCAGCAGAGCATTTAAGATTACCTAATTTAGAAGATATGAAGGAAGGGATAATAGCATCTAAAATAGCTGCTCATGCTGCTGATATTGCAAAAGGTGCTAAGGGAGCAAGAGATTGGGATAATGAAATGAGTCAAGCTAGAGCAGATATTAATTGGGAAAAGATGTTTGATTTAGCTATAGATCCAGAAAAGGCAAGAAGATATAGAGCAGAGTCTAAACCACATGATGAAGAAAGTTGTTCAATGTGTGGAAAAATGTGTTCAATGAGAACCATGAAGAAAATATTAAATGGAGAAGAATTGGTAATCAATGATTAGTATTCCTATTTATTTTATAACTAATAGAACTTTAGTGAATGAAGAAAAATATTTTGAGGTAATAAAAAAGGTTGAATACTGGCCTATAATAAAGGAGCTAAATATCTTCTTGCATCTCATATTTTTAAGACTAAATGTAAAGAGGGGTTGGAGCCTAAGGGTATCCAGTTCATTAGTAAGCTTAGAGAACATGTTAATTGTGAAATAATTGCTTTAGGTGGAATAAACTATGATAACTATATGAACGTAATTGAAGCTGGAGCAGATGGGATTGCAGTAATGTCGCTGTTTTATGAGGATTATTATTAGATAAATTTGATTTTCAATACAACAGTGGTATAATTTACTTAATAAAAATTTTATTATGAAAGAGAGGTTATATTAGTTTATTTAAACTAATTAGAGAAATATGTTAAAAGAAGTATTAAAAAAAGATGAAATATCTGCAATGAAAGCAAGAGATAAGGCAAGGGTTAGTGTTTTAAGATTAGTTAATTCTGAAATTAAAGCATATGAAGTTAATAACAGAGAAGATATTCCAGATGAAAATGTTATTAAAATCATAGAAAAAAGCATAAAGCAAACTAAGGAAGCTTTAGAATATGCAATTCAAGCTAATAATGAAGAGAAAATTGCAGAAGGAAACTTTGCATTAGAAGTTTTAACACCATATTTACCAAAGCAATTAACTGAAGAAGAAGTTAATGCTATGTTAAAAGAAATTATAACTAATGGAAACTATACAGTTAAAGATATGGGTAAAATAATGAAAGAAATAATGCCAATGGTAAATGGCAAGTTTGATAGAGCTAAAATTAATCCAATGGTAAAACAAATATTAGGTTAATAAAATAAATTTATAGAAAAGGGTTGGGGATGTATTATTCTCAACTTTTTTCTATTTGAGTTATACTTATAATAGATATAAACTTTAAGTTGATAAGATACTGTTAATATTAAGAAGGGAGTTAATATGGAAAAAGCAACAAAATATATTAGAAGCAATAAAATAAGAGTTTTTAGTCTGTTAATATTATTTATTATTTTTGTAGCTGTATTTATATGGACTAATAATAATTATAGTATATACAAATCAACCATAGCAAAGGTTACAAGTGTTAGTGAATCTCTTGATAAAACTGAGGAAGGACCACATGGAAGGAAAGAAAATTATTATAATCAGGTTATTACTGCTAAAGTGAAAAATGGCCAGTTTACACAAGAAACAGTTACCTTAAAAAATACATATTCATCATCTGTTCTTAAAAATGAAAGATATAAAAAAGGTGATGATTTATTTGTAAGTATAAAGAATAATGATGGGGAAGTTACAGGTATCATTAGTGGGTTAAAAAGAGATAAATTTATAGTTTTATTTATAGAAATATTTATATTTACTATTGTTGCTATAGCAGGAAAATTTGGAGTATATACATTAGCTACATTAGTTGTTAATATATCTGCATTTATATATTTTATAAGGTTATATATTTTAGGAAAAGATTTTATGTTAATAAATTTACTAATGATAATATTCTTTAGTATTGTAACATTATTGATACTTGGAGGTTTTTCAAGAAAAAATATAGGTGCAATAATATCAACATTAATAACAACTTCGTTAATATATGTGTTATATAAGTTAACTATAGAATTTGGTGGGGATTTACATTATGAATTAATGGACTATATAGCAGGACCTAATGATATAGAAAATATATTTTTATCAGGTGTAATAATAGGATGTTTAGGGGCTGTTATGGATGTAAGTATAACAATTAATTCTGCTGTTAATGAAATTGTTAATTCAACAAAGTCTATTACTGTAAAGCAATTAGTTAAATCTATAAGGGAAATTGGACATGATATTATGGGAACTATGATAAATGTATTAATGTTTTCTTATATGGGAGGAAGTTTAGCTATTGTTATATTGAAAATAATAAATGGATATAATTTGGTAAGGATGGTTCAGTTTGATATTTCATTTGAAATAATTAGATTTCTAATTGGCTCTATAGGAATAGTTGCTGCTGTACCTATATCTGCTTTAGTTGCAGTATTATTTTTTAGGAAAGGGATGAAGAAAGATGATACTGATATTGGCGATAGTGTTATTAGTATTAATGATTCTAATAGGGGGAGATAGAGGGGCGAAGTCATTTATTGCACTTATATGCAATATTTTTGCATTAGTAATAGGACTTTATCTTATAATTTTAGGAATTAATCCAATAATAGTAACTATTTTAGGTGTTATAGTTTTTTGTCAGATAACATTGATATATCAAAATGGACACAATTTAAAAACATATTCAGCAGTTATTTCAGTTGTTCTTGTTACAGTTTTATTAAGTTTAATGATTGCTTTTGTTGGAAGTAAATCTAGTTTTGGTGGATATAGTGAGTTAGATTTAAGCTCAGATATTAGTATTTACTTATCTCCTAATGTAAATATTAATATGAATCAATTAATGATATGTATGATTATAGTAAGTTTATTAGGAGCAATAATGGATACAGCAATGGCAATAACCTCATCGTTATTTGAATTTAATGAAGTTAATAGTGAGATTACTATTAAAGAGTTAATAAAGATGGGATTTAGTGTAGGAAGAGACATATTAGGAACTACAGTTAATACACTTTTCTTTGCTACAATAGGTGAAACTATGATGATTAGTATTTTATTTATGAAAAATAATTATACCCTTGAAAGTGTTATTAATTCTAAAGAATTTTTTCAAAATTTATTCAGTTTGGCTATTTCTAATATAGGATGTTTACTTATAATTCCAATAAGTATTTTTATATGTACCTATGTATTAAAGGGAGATAACAAAGTTATAAATAAGATAAAATTTTATTGTAATAGATTAGAGAAAGAAAATAATAATTAACATAGTAGAAATTTATTTTTTAAAACGATTGAAATATTTTGAAATTGCTATTAAAGTAAATATTATACAAAGTGTAATAAAGAGGGGGAAATGAAAATGAGTAAACTTAAGAAATTAAGAGATGTTATGAAAAAATATAATATAAATTATTATATAATTCCAAGTGCAGATCCTCATCAAAGTGAATATGTAGCAGAATATTATAGAGGAAGAGCAGAAGTTTCAGGATTTACTGGTTCTGCTGGTACATTATTAGTTGGAGAGAAAGAAGCTAAATTATGGACTGATGGAAGATATTTTATACAAGCAGCAGAGCAGTTACAAGGTACTGGAATTGATTTGATGAAGATGGCAACACCAGGATATGATACTATTAATCAATGGATAGAAAAGAACATTAAAGAAAATGAAACTTTAGGTTTTGATGGAAGTTGTTATAGTACTAATCAATATAAAGAGTTATTAAAGATAGCTAAGAAAAACAATTTTAATATAAATATGGACAAGGATTTATTAGAAGAAATATGGAATGATAGACCAAGCTTACCAGAAGATAAGATCTTTGTTCATGATGAAAAATATTGTGGAAAAAGGGTAAAAGAAAAACTAAATGAAGTTAGAAAATATATGAAGGAAAATGAAGTTCAAAACTACTTATTAACTTCTTTAGATGATATAGCTTGGCTTTTTAATATTAGAGGAAATGATATTTTGTTCAATCCAGTAGCATTAAGTTATGCAATAATAACAGAAAATGAAGCAAAGCTTTATATTAACAAAACTAAAGTTGATGATGAAGTACAATTAGCATTAAAAGCACAAGAAGTTGTTATATATGAATATAATAAAATTGAAGAACATGTAAAACATCTTAATGGAAATACATTAATAGATCCTGCTAAAGTTAATGCTAAACTTTATTCTTTATTATCTTGCACAACAACAGAAAAATTAAATATAACTACTAATTTAAAGGCTATAAAAAATGAAATTGAAATAGCTAATTTTGAAAATGCTCATATTAAAGATGGCGTTGCCATGGTTAAATTTATAAAATATTTAAAAGATAATATTGGTAAAGAAAAAATTACTGAAATATCAGCTAGTAAAAAGTTATCAGAAATAAGAAGTAAAGGAGAATTAGCAAAGGGAGATAGTTTTGGAACAATAGCTGGATATAAAGAACATGCAGCTATGATGCATTATAGTGCTACTGATGAAAGTGATTATGAATTAAAGCCACAGGGATTATTTTTAGTAGATTCTGGTGGACAATATTTAGATGGAACTACTGATATAACAAGAACTTTTGTATTAGGGGATATTACAGAAGAGGAGAAGAGAGACTTTACTTTAGTATTAAAAGGTCATATTAATTTGGCAAAAGCTAAATTTTTAAAGGGATCTACAGGTTGTAATTTAGATGTTTTAGCTAGAGGTCCATTGTGGCAATATGGTTTAGATTATAAATGTGGAACAGGACATGGAATTGGATTTTTCTTAAATGTTCATGAAGGACCTCAAGGTATAAGACCAAATGGAAATACAGTTCCATTGGAGCCAGGAATGATGTTAACTAATGAACCAGGTGTTTATAAAGAAGGTAAATTTGGAATAAGAACTGAAAATGTTATGGTAGTAGTTAAGGATGAGGTTAATGATTGTGGAGAGTTTTATAAATTTGATACAATATCATACTGTCCTATAGATTTAAATGGAGTTAAAGTAGAATTGTTAAATGATGATGAGAAAGAATGGTTAAATAATTATCATAAGAAAGTATATGATAAACTTTCACCTTATTTAAATGAAGAAGAAAAAGAGTTATTAAAAATAGAGACAAGAGAAATATAAAAAATAAAAGTTAGGATTGGAGATATAATCCTAACTTTTTTTCTGTAAATTATATAAATAAAAATAATAGTACCAAAGATAGAGCATTTATATAAGAATTGTGTTTAATATTAGCTTAGCGTACCTAGAAGAATAAGAATAATAATGGCCATATTAACCAATTGTTACCAAAGCCACAATTATTAAATCCACAATTGCCAAAGCCGCAGTTATTAAAATTACCACAATTATTTCTACGACAATTATTTCTACAACAATTTCTGTTTATATTATTACAACATCTTCCCATGAAATTTCCTCCTATAAATATGAAAACTTAATTCATATTCTGTTAAATTTGTTTTATACTATAATATACTCAACATAAAAAATATAGTGCATAGTATTTATTTAAATTTATACAATATTTTAAAATTTACAGTTAGAAAGGTTAGTTATATGAAGGCTATAGAAGCGTGGTTTAGATAATAACTCTCTACGTATTGATTAAGTTACAATACATAGAGAGTTTTTCTTTTTTGTATTTTTAAAAGAAAAGTTTAATATTGCGAAAAATATAAATAAAAATATTGACAACATTCGTGTCCGTAGATAGAATAATAGGTAAATATGAATAATAAAATAAAAAAAAGTCGAATATATATTATTTAAGATGGAGGAAAAGAATGAAAAGAAAAGGTCGTTATTTACTATTTATACCGTGTATAGTATTGGTAGCTTATTTTATGATAGTTCCATTAGTAGATATAATAATTCCTACTTTTACAAATACGAAAGATGGAATGTTTAGTGTGTATAAGGAGTTTTTTGCAGACTCATATATGATGTCTATATTTTTGAGAACGATCAAAATATCATTAATATCATCAGTAATTTGTATGATTATAGGGGTACCAGTATCTTATTATATATCAAGGGTATCTAAAAAGTTAAGGGGATTATTTATTGCATTAACAGTGTTCCCTATATTAACAAACTCAGTGGTGCGTTCATTTGCTTGGATGAGTATATTAGGGAAAAGTGGAATAATAAATACTTTACTTATGAAGTTAAATATAATAAATGAACCATTATCTCTTTTATATACAGAAGGAGCAATTATAGTTGGTACTGTATATATATTCTTACCTTTAATGATTATTTCATTAGTAGGTGTTATGGAAAATATAGATAATGATTTATTAGAAGCAGCAGAAAGCCTAGGAGCAAATAAATTAAAGTCATTCTTTAAAGTTGTGTTTCCTTTAAGTTTACCAGGATTAATAGTTGGAACTGTTCTAGTATTTACAGGTTCTTTAACTGCATACACAACTCCACAATTATTAGGAGGAAATAAAAATACAGTTTTAGCAACATTAATATATCAAAAAACTATGACATTAGGAGATTGGCAAGGTGCTGCAGTAGTAGCAACTATAATGATTGTAGTAACTTTAATAGTGATAAAAGGAATCAATTTCCTAGCATCAAGATTAGATAAGAGAGGTGTTTCATAAGATGAAAAAAAATAAAGTTTTAACAGTGTTTGTTATATTAACATATATATTCTTATTTGCACCATTAATTATTATTGCAATGACAAGTATAGGAACAGAAAATTATATAGCATTTCCACCAAAGGGATTTTCTTTAAAGTGGTTTATTACAGTTTTTGAATCACAATCATTTATAAAGAGTATGGGAACAAGCTTTGTAATATCTGGAATAGCTACATTAGCAGCATTAATAATAGGTATGCCAGCAGCTTATGGATTAAGTAGATTTAACTTTAAAGGAAAAGCTCTTGTTAAAAGCTTCTTCTTCTCACCATTAATAGTACCTGGGATAGTAGTAGGTTTTTCACTGTTCCAATTCTTATTGGTAAAATTAAATCTTTCAGTATATATGAGTTTATTTATTGGACATACATTAGTAGTTATTCCTTATATTATAAGAGTTGTAGGATCAAGCTTAGAAGGATTTGATTATTCTATAGAAGAAGCAGCTATGAGCTTAGGTTGTAAAAAGTCTTTAACATTCTTTAAAGTAGTATTACCAAACATAACATCAGGGGTAATGGCAGCTTTTATGTTAGCATTTATAAATTCATTTAATAATGTTCCAGTATCTATGTTCTTAACTGGGCCAGGGGTAAGTACATTACCTATAACAATGATGAATTATGTTGAATATAATTATGATCCAACAGTATCAGCATTGTCAGTAATATTAATGATATTAACTATTGGAATTATGTACATATTAGAAAAAACATTAGGTCTTAACAATTTTGCAGGATAAAGTTAGAACTAAATAATTAGTTGGAGGACAATAAAGATGGATTTAATAAATTTACAAAATATAAATGTTTCATATGATAAGAAAAATAACATACTAGAAAATTTAAATTTAAAGGTTAAAAAAGGAGAATTAGTTTCTTTACTTGGACCAAGTGGTTGTGGAAAAACTACTACTTTAAGAGTTGTGGCAGGATTTATAGAACCAACAGCAGGTAAATTTTTATTAGGAGATAAAGATTATACAAAAATACCTGTACATAATAGAAATTTTGGGTTAGTGTTTCAAAGCTATGCCTTATTTCCACATTTAACTGTAGAAGAAAATGTGGCATTTGGATTAAAGATGAAAAAGATGCCTAAAGAAGAGATAAAAACAAAAGTAGCAGAAATATTAGAAACAGTTGATATGAGTCATTTATCTAAGAGATATCCTAAGGAGTTATCTGGTGGACAAAGACAAAGAGTAGCTATAGCAAGAGCTTTAGTTATTGAGCCAAGTCTTTTACTTTTAGATGAGCCATTAAGTAATCTTGATGCTAAATTAAGATTAAAAATGAGAGTTGAAATAAGAAAGCTTCAACAAAAACTAGGAATAACAACATTATTTGTTACTCATGACCAAGAAGAATGTTTTTCAATTTCTGATAGAGTAGCAGTACTTAATAAAGGAGTAATAGAGCAATTTGATACTCCAGAAAATATATATTCAAATCCAGCAACAGAGTTTGTTGCAAGATTTGTAGGATTCGAAAATTTCTTTGAATTAAATAAGATATCTGAAGATACTTATGAAAATGAAAGTGGAATTAAATTAAAGGTTACAAGATCAAAGGAAAATTCTAAGGCTAAAGGAACTATAAGACCAGATGATATAAAAATAGTTGAAGATGATTTAGAAAATACAGTAGAAGGTACTATAGAGATAAGAACTTTCTTAGGGAAAGCTTATCAATATGATGTGAAAACAGCTATGGGTAACATTATTGTAAATAGTGAAAATACTGTTGTATACGAAAAAGGTGACAAAATAAAACTTCAATTACCATCAAACAAAATTGTAATATTATAAAAATATTTATATTAAGGAGTTTACTTATGAAAAAGAGAATTTTATCAGTATTATTAGCAGGAGTTCTATCTGCAACAGCATTAGTAGGATGTGGAAGTGCAGAAGGGGAATCATCAAATAAAAAACTTGTAATTTCAACTTGGGGATTAAATGAAGATGTTTTAAAAGAGACAGTATTTAAACCTTTTGAAGAAGAATATGGAGTAGAAATTGTTTTAGAAGTAGGAAATAATTCTGAGAGATTAACTAAAATGAAAAACAATCCAAACTCTCAAATAGATATAACTTATTTAGCAGAATCTTTTGCAGAACAAGGAATAGAGGCTGGAATATTTGAAGAGTTAGATTATTCAAAGATTCCTAATGCTGAAAAGCTTAATAGTAAAGCACAAACTACTGTGGAAAGAGGATTTGGTCCAGCTTATACATTAAATAGTATTGGAATAGTTGTAGATCCATCTGCAGGAATAGAGATTAATTCATGGGAAGATTTATGGAAATCTGAATTAGCTAATAAAATAGCTATTCCAGATATAACAACTACTAATGGACCTGCAATAGTTGAAATAGCTGCGGAAAAAGCTGGTGTTGATGTACAAACAGACAATGGAGAAGCTGCATTTAAGGAATTAGAAGCCTTAAAAACTAATATTGTTAAAACTTATAGTAAGTCTTCAGATTTAGCTAATATGTTTGCAAGTGGTGAAATAGTAGCAGCAGTAGCAGCAGATTTCGCTTATGGAAATATTGCAAAAGCAAAACCAGAAGTAACTTATGTAGTGCCAGAATCAGGAACTTACTTAAACTTCAATACAATTAATATAAACAAAAATTCACAAAACAAAGATTTAGCTTATGAATTTATTAACTATGCATTAAGTGAAGAAGTTCAAGAAAGAACAGCTAAGGCTTTAAGTGAATCACCAGTTAATACTGAAGTTCAATTATCAGAAGAAGAAACTACAAATTTAACATATGGTTCAGTAGTTGATAATGCTAAAACAATTGATTTTAAATTTGTTAATACATTAATGGATGAATGGGTTAATACTTGGAATAGAATAATGAACTAGTATTATAGGTATAAAAATGGAAGTACAATTAATTATTAAAAACTTACAAGTATATAACAGTTATTTTAAGAAGTTTATACAAGGTGACGTTGTAATAAATGATGGGAAATTTATTCATATAGGAAATAATTATGAGGATAGATTAACCTCTAAAAATATTATAGACGGAAATAATAAGTACATGATTCCAGGGTTAATAGACATACATATGCATATAGAAAGCTCAATGACAATTCCAAGTGAGTTTTCTAAAGCAGCAATAAAGCAGGGGGTCACTACAGTTGTAGCTGACCCTCATGAAATTGCAAATGTTTTTGGGATTGAAGGAATAAAGGAATTTATTAAGTCTAAAGAAAAGCTTGATATTTTTTATGGTATACCAAGTTCTGTACCTTCAACTAGTAATCATTTAGAAACTACTGGGGGAGAAATAACTGTTAATGAAGTAAAAGAATTATTATCTTATGAAAATATACTTTGTCTTGGGGAAGTAATGAACTTTAAAGACTTAATAGAAGATGAAAATTCAGCTATAAATAATATTATTAATGTTAGTAAAGATAAGAAAATTCCATTGGAAGGACATTGTCCTAAAATAGATGGAGTTGACTTATCATTTTATATTTACAGAGGTGTTGATGGCGATCATACACAACAGTCAGTAGCCTCTCTTGAAGAAAAAATCAGAAATGGCATGTTTATTGAAATGCAACATAAATCAATGACTACAGAAAATATTAAATTTTTAGTAGAAAATAATTTATATGAACATTTTGCTTTAGCTACAGATGATGTTATGGCTGATAAATTAACTAAAGGACACCTTAATGAATTAGTAAAAGAAGCTGTAAATTTAGGTATGTCTATAGAGAATGCAATATATGTAGCTACTTATACTCCTGCTAAAAGAATGAGGCTTTTTGATAGAGGAACAATAGCTCCAGGAAAAATAGCAGATTTTATTTTACTTGATGATATAAAAAACTTTGATATTTATGAAGTGTATAAAAATGGAGAAGTTGTATTTAATAGATTTAACGGCTTAAAAGAAAAGTATTTTATGAAAAAAAGTAATTTTGATAAAAAATTTTATAATAGCATAAAGTTAAATCAAATTACTAAGGAGAATTTATTAGTTAAGGTACCACAAAAATATAATAATAAAGTTACTTGTAGAACTATGAATGTTATGAAGAATACTACCTTTACTGAAGAAGGGGAAGTTTCTTTGGATGTAGTAGATAATCTTTTAAAATGGGAAAATAGTAATTGTGATTTAATTGCTGTTTTTGAGAGATACGGAAAAAATAATAATGTAGCTTTTGGATTAGTGCAAGGAGAGATTATTAAAGAAGGAGCAGTAGCTACAACTTGGGCTCATGATCATCATAATGTTATGGTTATGGGAAGAAATGTTGAGGATATGGTTTTAGCTGTTAACAGTTTAATAGACTTTAATGGAGGATATATTGTTGTAAAGGATAATAATGTATTAGCAAAATTAGAGTTACCTATAGGTGGAATAGTTAGTGATGAACCAATTGAAGTTGTAGGAGAAAAATTAGGTAAAGTTAGAAGTGCTATGAAAGAATTAGGTTATAATCATATGAATGAAATAATGTCATTTAGCACCTTATCTTTGCCAGTAAGTCCAGCTATAAAAATTACAGATAAAGGACTTATTGATGTTAAAAAGTGTAAAGTGGTATCACTATTTAAATAAGTAAAAGACTATGTATGTGCATAGTCTTTTACTGCAGGTTGGAGGATTTAAAATGAAAAAGAAGATTACTATAGTTGAAAATGCTACAGTTATTACTATGAATGAAAATAGAGATATCATAGAAAATGGAGTAGTAGTGTTTGAAGAAAACAAAATAATTTATGTTGGTGATAATAAGGGAAAAGAGAATTTTATAAATAAAGATAATTATGAAGTTGAGATTATAGATGGTGAAGAAGGAATATTAATGCCTGGAATGATAAATTGTCATACTCATGCATCAATGGTTCCTTTTAGAAGTTTAGCTGATGATTATAAAGATAGATTAAAGAGATATTTATTTCCTTTAGAACAAAAATTAGTTGATGAAAATTTAACTTATGTTGGAGCTAAATATGCTATAGCAGAAATGTTATTAGGTGGTGTAACTACTTTTTGTGATATGTATTATTTTGAAGATGAAGTTGCTAAGGCTTCTAAAGAACTTAATATGAGAGGAATATTATGTGAAACAATAGTGAATTTTTCAGCACCTGATGCTAAGGAGCCTTTTGGAGGATTAGATTATTCAAGAAAGTTTATTGAAAAGTGGAAAAATGATAGTCTTATAATTCCTGGAATAGCACCACATGCACCTTATACTAATAGTGATGAATCATTAAAAGAGGCTTATGAAATAAGTAAAAAATATAATGTTCCAATGACAATGCATGTTGCTGAAATGGACTATGAGTTTAAAGAGTGTATGGAAAAATACAATATGACACCTGTTCAATATTTAAATAAATTAGGTATACTAGATTCTAACTTTATATCAGCTCATACGGTATTAGTAAATGATGATGATATAAAAATATTAAAAGATAAGGGTGTAGGGGTATCTCATAATATAGGAGCTAATGCAAAAGGTGCAAAAGGAGTTGCGCCTATAATAAAGATGAAAGAAGAAGGAATTAATATAGGTCTTGGTACTGATGGGCCTATGAGTGGGAATACTTTAGATATAATTGGACAAATGGTTCAAGTAGGAAAGATTCATAAATTATTTAATAATGATAGAACAATATTACCATCAATGGATTTGGTTGAAATGGCAACTATAGGTGGAGCAAAGGTATTAGGATTAGATAAAGAAGTAGGAACAATTGAAGTTGGAAAGAAATCTGATTTGGTTTTAATAGAAACTAAATCTGTGAATATGCAACCAATATATGATTATTATGCAGCTATAGTTTATTCCGCAAATGCTAGTAATATTGATACAGTAATTGTTGATGGAAAGGTAGTTGTTAAAAATAAAAAATTAATAACTGGTGACTTTACTGAAATTAGAAATAATCTATTGGGATTAAAAGATAAGATAAATAAAATTGTAAAAGAACTATAATTTTATAAAATAATTTAATAATGAAGTTATAAAATGCCTATCAAGTACTATAGTGTTTTGATAGGTATTTTAATATTTATAAATATAATAAAAAAGAATAAGTATAAGGAGTTATTATAGATATAATTAAAAAAAATAATAATTCATACTATATTTATCTACTTTAAAAATTTTGAAAAAGTATTATAATGAATATAGGTAATAATTATTATTAAATAAAAATTAAAATTAATAATAGAGATAGAGGAATTTTTATGGATGAAGCAAAAGTAATTGAAATGATAAAGATAAATCCAATTGTCATAAAAAATATAAGTAGTCCTACAGATGAAATGAAAAAAATAGCTATAGAAAAAGATGGGCTTTTATTAAGATATATAAAAAATCCAACTATAGAAATGCAAGAGTTAGCTATGAAAAGTAATCCTAGAGCTATTGAGTTTATAGATAATCCTACAGAAGAAATGATGATAGAGGCTATAAAGAATGGATGGAGTAATTTAAATTATATTAAAAATCCTAGTAATGAAGTAATTAAATTAGCTATAGAGCAAAGGGGATGGGCTATTAGATATGCTAAAAATCCTAATGAAGAATTACAATTATTAGCTGTGAGAAAAGATTATGATTCAATTAAATATATTAAAGAACCTTATGAAAGTGTACAGGAAGAAGCTGTAAATATAGGTTATGATGCATTAAGATATATTAATACGCCATGCTATAAAGCTGAAGTTGCAGCCATTAAGAATAATGAAGCAGCTGTAAAGTTTATAAATAATTTAGATAAAGATAAGTTATTAAGCTTTTTAAAGGCTAATATTTTAGTAATTAGGTATGTTACTAAAAGTATGTTAAATGAAATATCTCAAGATGAAATAAAAGATGTATTAATAGAAGTATTATCAAAAGATGATGTAGAAGAAAAGTATGTGAGAGATTTCTTAAACTGTAGCATTATTGATAAAGAAAGTGATGTTATAGCTATTGATAAGATTATGTTTATTTATAAATATGGAAGCAAAAAGGCAAAAAGAATTGCTGTGGATGAAAAACTAAAGATGATGTAGGGGGAAGATGAAATGAATTTTATAGATACATTAAGAAGTGTGGAATTAGTATTAGCAACTGAAGAGGTGCCTTTAATAGTTGGTGAAAGTGGAATCGGAAAAACAGCTTTAGCAAATAAATTAGCAAAGGAAAATAATTGGAGTTTAATAGTTATTGATGGAAATCTTCTTAAAGAAGGTGAAATAGGGGGATTACCTACAGTAGAATCATATATGTCTATGGATTCTACTGGGAATAAGATTGAAAAGAAGACAACAATATATGCTGTACATACAAAGCTTAGAGAAATTGATGAAGAAATAGCTAAAGGTAAGAAAGTACTTTTATTTATAGATGAAATAAATCGTTGTGAGCATACAGTACAACAAGAGCTTATGAACTTAATATTAAATAGAGAAATCAATGGATATAAATTGCATGATGATGTAAATATATTAGCAGCAATGAATCCATCTGGAAAATATGGTTCAGATTTTGACTATCAAGTAGTTGATATGGATGCAGCTCAAGAAAATAGATTTGTATGGCTTAATATGGAAAGTGATCATAAAGCTTGGTTGAAATGGGCTATGGAAGCTGGAATTGAGCAAAAAGTAATAGAGTTTATTGGAGTTTTCCCAGAATACTTACATAAGATAAATGAAGATGATGTGAGAGCTACACCAAGAAGTTATGAAAGAGTATCTAAGGCTTTTAAAGTTTATAAAGAAAAGAAAGATTCTATACCTAGATCAGTATTTTTAAATGTTATAAAAGGTAATGTTGGAAAGGTTATAGCAGAAGAATTTATAAATTTTGTTGAATCAGAACATAGCCCTTTAATATCTTTTGATGAAGTTTTTGAAGGTGATACTTTAAGTGAAGAAGTTATAAAGAAAGTTAAAGGTGAAAGTCATACTAGACTTTATTTAAGTGCAATGAATATTTTAAAGAGCTTAGAAGAAAACATAAAAAACAGTAATGATGAAGATGTTTATCATATCAATAGATTCATTGAGTTTTTAAAGGAATATCCTATAGATTTAATGGTAGGAATTATGAAGGATATAAAAAGCAGTTATCCTGAAAGTTATAAAAGAGCTTTAGAAAATGAAGATTTTGTAGAAAGTTATTTTGAGGCTTATAGTTCAATAAGGGGATAGCATATGGAAAGTTATTTTGAAAAGTTAAAGAAGGAGCTTTATATTAAGGCTGATAAAATAGTAAATAGTTCAGCTATGTTTAAGGCTTTACGTGCTGGTGAAAAGTTTGATTTAGATATTCCTAAAGATTTTGAAGAAGAATTTTTTAAACTTATAGATAAAGTAAATTTAAGTCTTATGGAAGAAAAGGATAATTTCTATGGCTATTTTTTATTTCAAATGGGAAGAGAAATACGCTTTGATATAAGCACTCCTACTGGTATAAATTTTAAAGGTGCTAAATATGTTATATATTTTAATCCAATAATATTTTTACAGCTTAATATAAAACAAATGGAAAGTACTATTAAGCATGAAATTCATCATGTACTATCTATGCACTTAATAAGAGCTAAAGAATTAAAAGGTAAGTTTAGTACACTTGCAATTAATTTAGCTATGGATATAGTAGTAAATCAGTATCTTAATAATTTGCCACCATATGCAATTACTTTAAAAGGAGTAAATTTAAAGTACGAGCTAAATCTTGAACCTTATAACACATTTGAATATTATGCAGAAAATATTCAAAATGTATTAAATGTACTTGAAGAAAGTGATGAAGGTGAAGAAGATGATAGCTGGGGAGAAGAGTCTGATAGTGGATTTAATCCAGAAAAAACTCATGATTTATGGGATGAAAATGAAGCTATAGATGAAAAAATGCTTAAGGATTTTACTGAAAAGTTCATAAGTAATGCTGAAAAGGGTACAATTCCACTTCATGTAGAAGGAATGATATCTGCTTTAAGAAAAAGTAAAGGAGAGCTTCCTTGGAATTTATATCTTAAGAAATTAATGGGTACTGTAGAAAGTAACAAGAAGAAAACTATAACAAGAAGAAATAGAAGACAGCCCAATAGATTAGATTTACGAGGTGAACTTAGAAATCACAAGGCAGAAATAGCAGTTGCTATTGATATAAGTGGAAGTATTAGTGATGAGGAGTTTAAGCAAGCTATTAAGGAAGTTCTATCTATAGTAAAAAATTATAATCATGAAATAACTATAATAGAATGTGATAAAGAGGTTAAACGTGCATATAAAGCAAAAACTATAAATGATGTAAAAGAAAGATGTTCTTCTGGTGGAGGAACTAGATTTACACCTGTTTTTGAATATGCAAACAGTAAAAATATTAATTTGTTAGTTTATTTTACTGATGGTAAGGGTGAAGATAAATTACAAGTTAAACCTAGAGGCTATAAAGTTTTATGGGTTATTTCAGGAAGAGGAGATAAACTTTCATTAAAGGAACCTTATGGTGTAGTTAAAAAGCTTAGCAAAGTTGAAGTAAAAGATACTATAGTAGATATGAAAGATGTCAGAAGTGACGGATATTCAATGAATAATCAGGAACCAATTTTTTAAGGTGTTATTCTAACTTTAAATTAAATATAGAAATAAAATATTTAGGGATATATTTATAGTTTATTTTAAATTATAGATATATCTTTTTAATTAATGTAGGACCTAAAACTCAAAAAGTGGATATAATAAAAATAAGTTGATAAAAGTGTTGATAAAATATAAAATTATATTATAAAAAGTGTATAGAGGTAACATTAAATGGAACGAAAAGTACTAAAGTGGTTAATAGAATGGAAAAATAGCACTAATAGAAAGCCTTTAATATTACAAGGGGCTAGACAAGTTGGAAAGACTTATTCTGCATTGACTTTTGGAAAGGAGTATTATGATTCAGTAGTATATTTTAACTTTGAAAATAATAAAGAGTTAGCTAAAATATTTGATAGAGATTTAGAGCCTGAAAGAATAATTAGAGAACTATCAATTAATTCTGGTAAAAGTATTTTAAAAGAAAAAACATTAATATTTTTTGATGAAATTCAAGCCTGCGAAAGAGCATTAACATCGTTAAAATATTTTAATGAAAATGCCAATGAATATCATATAATTGCGGCAGGAAGTTTACTTGGAGTTGCTGTAAATAGAGAGCAATATTCATTTCCAGTAGGAAAGGTTCAACTGAAAACTTTATATCCACTTGATTTTGAAGAATTTTTAATGGCAATAGATGAAAAAGAATTAATACAATTAATTAAAGAGTCATTTGAAAATGACAGGGAAATGTCATTACACAATAAAGCTATGGATTTATATAGAACTTATTTAGTTGTTGGAGGAATGCCAGCTGTAGTGAAGGAATATATAGAAAAAAGAGATTTTGATTTTGTTTATGCAACACAAAAAGGTATTAATGATTCTTATATTGCAGATATGGCAAAATATGCAACACCACATGAAACTACTAGAATAATGGCTACATTTAATAGTATTCCAGCACAATTAGCTAAGGAAAATAGAAAATTTCAATATAAGGTTATAAAGTCTGGAGCAAGAGCACATGAATATGAAACACCAGTAGAGTGGTTAAAATCATCAGGAGTTATACTTAAGTGTACAAAATGTAATGAAGGGAAATTACCTTTAAGTGCATATAGTGATTTTAATTCCTTTAAAGTTTATATGACTGATACAGGTTTGCTTTGTTCAAAATTTGGTATACCTGCTAATGCAGTTTTATCAGAAGGAAGGGTATTTAATGATTTTAAAGGAGCATTAACGGAAAACTATGTTTGTTTCGCTTTGAATGTTAATGGGCATGAACCTTATTACTGGGAATCTAAAGGAAATGCAGAAGTTGATTTCTTAATTCAAGATAAGGATGGAAATATATTACCGGTAGAAGTGAAAGCTGCTGATAATGTTAGAGCTAAAAGTTTACAACAGTATATAAAGAAATACAATCCTATATATTCAATAAGAGTGTCTTCTAAGAATTTTGGATTTGAAAATGGAATTAAATCAGTTCCTCTTTATGCAGCTTTTTTAATATAAATAAGGAGGACTAGATTTGGAAAAGACATACATGTTTGATAACTATATATCCATAGGGCGTAATTTTATGACTGAAAAGAATTATTTAAAAGCTCTAAAGTTTTTTAAAAAGGCATACAATTGTCCAGAAGGAAAAGATGATATAGATTTAATATTAGATTTAGCATTTCTTTATGATAAAATAGCACATTTTGATTTGGCTGAAAAAATGTATAGGAGAGTATTAGAATTAGATGAAACTAATGCTATAGCTTATTATGGATTAGGTATAATTTATGATGATGATGAATTATACGAAGAAGCTATTGAGTATTATAAAAAGGCTATAAAGTATGATGAAAAATATGAAAAGGCATATTTCTTTTTAGCTAATGCTTATGATGAATTAGGTAATAAAGAAGAGGCAATAAAAAATTATAAAGAAGTATTAAATCTAAATTCAAAGGATTTATGGGCAAATGCTAATTTAGGATGTATTTATGATGAATTAGGAGATACTAAATTAGCTTTAGAATATATGGAAAAAGCACTTGAAATAGATAAAAATCATTTTAGAATATTATTTAATATGGGAGTATTTAATAAAAAATTAGGCAACTTACAGTTAGCAGAAGAGTATTATAAGAAATCAATAGAAGAAAATCCTTATTATCCATATAGTTATTTAAATTATGCAGTAATGTATAGAGAAAAAGAAGATTATGATAAGGCTATTGAAATAATAAATGAAGGTATCTTAGAAAATGAAGATGAAGGATTTTTATATTATAATAGAGCTTGCTTTTATGTAGGTATAAATAAGTTAGAATTAGCATTGGAAGATGTTTTTAAATCAATAGAATTAAATGATTTCTTTGAAGAGTATATGAAGAAAGATGAAGAGCTTGATGCTATAAGAGGATTAGAAAAATATAAAGAAATGTTTGAATAGAATGTAGTAGATATCCCCTTGTCAAAGAAGGGGATCTACTACATTCTTTAAATATTAGTAAAATTTATTTTTTACTTGGTGATTTTTTAGTTCTAAACATTAGGTGTTTTAATGCATCCCAGTTAAATGGTATTAGAGGGTAAAGATAACTTTCACCAGTAAGTGTTTTTGTTGAAGCCACAATTGCAATACTTAAAATTATACCAATAACAAATCCCCAAGTGCCAAAAAGTCCAGTAGTGATAAGTAGTAGTAGCCTAATAAATTTTAATGCAAATGTAAGCTCTACACTAGGCTGAACAAAACTTGAAAGTGCAACAATTGCCATATATAAGATGCTTTGAGGAATAAACCATCCTGATTGAACAGCATAATCACCTAATATTAAACCACCTATAATCGATAAAGATGTTCCAAAGACATTAGGTGTGTTTAATGAGGCTAATTTAAGGCCATCAATAGCAAATTCACCAATAATGAACTGCAAAAATAATGGTATTGCATATTGATCCTTTGGTAATAAGAAACTAAGTGGACCAACAAGCCAATTTGGATTATCAGTGAGTAATACATATACAGGTGTTAAAAATAAATTTACTAAAAGTACTATAGCTCTAATTAATTTTTGATAGTTACCAGTAAAAACTGGCATATAATAATCATCAATAGATTGAATAAAATCAAAAATATTTGAAGGAAAAATTAAAGCTGATGGCATATTATCTATTAATATAACAACGCTACCTTCAATTATCTGTGCTGCAGCAACATCAGGCCTTTCAGTAAATCTTACTTTAGGTAATGGATTAAGCCAACTTGATGAATTTAATAATTCAATTAAGCTTTGATCACCTAAAGTTAGTGATTTTACTTTTAAGTTATCAATCATATCTCTAATTTTACTTAGGGTATCTTCTTTAACAGTTCCAGCTAAGAACCCAATTGCAATATCAGTTTTTGAAATACTCCCTATATTGTGCATTTCAAAAGTAAGATGAGGATCACGAATTCTTCTTCTAATTAAAGCAGTATTGAAAACAATAGTTTCAACAAAGCCATCATGAGATCCTCTAAGAACTTTTTCTTTTTCAGGTTCTTCAACTCCTCTAGCAGGATATGTTCTATAGTCTAATAGTACTGCTTCATTAAAGTTTTCACATAACATAGCAGTTTGCCCACAAAGAACAGCAGTGATTATGTTACCAATATCATTGTCAGTAGCAGCTTCAATTGAAGATAATGCTTTTTCTACTAAATCTTTTGCTGTTTTTATACTATTAAAATCTTTTTCGCTTAAATTATAAATATCTCTACGAACATATTCCATGTTAGTATCTTTTACAAAGCCATCAAGAAAATAAAAGTAATATTTATGATTATGAATTTCTATGATTCTTTCAATTACATCAAAGCTTTTACCTAAATTTAATTCCTCTCGTAGTTTTTCAACATTAACATTAATATCATTAGTTAATTTCATAGTTTTCTCCTTTGAATAACAATTATACTATGTATATGTTTTGCTATTTTTTATCTAATATGCAAAATTTGAATAAGGAAAAAAAGGAATTAATATTTTAAGATATGTATGGATACAATTGCCTTAATTTGCAAAATAGTTATAAAATATATTTAAAGTTTTATAAATAAGGGGGCAATTATTATGAACAATCAAATTAGATTTAAAAAATTAATTCAAACTGCTTTACTTGCAGCGTTATGCTTTGTATCTTTTACTTATTTACAAATTAAAATTCCAGTGCCAGGTGGAGATGCAACTTCACTTCATATTGGTAATACATTTTGTGTTTTAGCAGCTTTATTACTTGGTGGATGGTATGGAGGATTAGCAGGGGCAATAGGTATGACAATTGCAGACTTAATTGATCCTGTATATATACTAGTAGCACCTAAAACATTTATTTTAAAATTATGCATAGGTTTAATAACAGGTTTAATTGCACATAAAATAGCAAAAATATCTGAAAGTAGTGAGAGTAAATATATTTTTAAATGGAGTTTAATAGCATCAATTGCTGGACTTGCTTTTAATGTAATTGCTGATCCTATAGTTGGATTTTTTTATAAGCAGTATATACTTGGACAACCTCAAGATGCAGCTATGATTTTAGCTAAGTTAAGTGCAACAACAACATTTATTAATGCAGTAGTATCAGTAATATTAGTAGTAATTATTTATAATGCAATAAGACCTATACTAAAAAAATTAGGATTGCTATTACCAGTTTAACTAAACTATTTATTACGTGGAAGCCAAAAATGAAATATTTATTTTCCAGTAACCATGAAATTCTACAGCTTAATTTCAATGTTTCCTTTCAAAATAAATATTTCATTTTTTTTCACGTAATAACTTATATCTCTACTATATATTGTATGGAGAAAAGTTAACTAGATTTATCTCTAAAGCTATTAGGGGAGATATTAAATAATTTTTTAAATGCTTTACTATAATGGAACTCATCGTAAAAGCCAAAGATATTGGCTATCTCTTTTAACTTCATATCAGGATAAGAAATTAAAAAATATTTAGAGTTATTAAGTTTAAGTTCTAAATGATACTCATGAATACTTTTTCCAGTATTATTTTTAAAATGTTTTTGTATAGTTCTAGAAGAAAAATTTAATAATCTAGATAAATCATCAATACTAATTTTATTTTGAATATTTTCTTCCAATATTGATATTATATCTTTTGTAAGTTGATTATATTGAAATGTATCAATTTTGTTAACTTCTAAGTCTATTTCAGCTAAAATTCTAGATAAAATTGAACTTTTTAGTTTTGTGTTATCTGTATTACTTATATTACATAATGATGATAATTCGTGAAAGTAATAGAGCAATTTAGGATTATCTTTAAAGTTTAACTTTGATGGAATACAGTAAAAGTCATTAGTAATTTTATCAGGCTTATTAAAAATAACATCATCTTTAATGTCAGTAGAAAAATGAATGTAATAACAAGATGTGTTTTTAAGATTATTTGAATGTGGATAATGATGCTTATAAGCTGGTAAAAACATAATATCACCTTCACGACTTTCAATTAGTTCATTTTCAACAATTACATTAAAACCTCCACTTACAACGTAAACTAAATCATGAAAAGGCAAAGTTCTATCAGGATGAGCGATAGTATTATTAAATATTAATTTACTGCACATATCAACTTTTCTAAAACAATTTGAGTTTAAATTTGTATATAACATGTGCATTATTTTACATGAGCTTCTCAGTAAAGTCAATGGAGTTAATAAATGGAATTGAACTATAATTAAATTGTACTAAAGGTAATAAAAGTAATGAGAATATGGAGGTTAAAATTATGAGTAATACAATTATTAATGAGTTGCCAAGCAATATAAAATTTAATAATGTAAATATAACAGATAGGTTTTTTGGATATTATCAAAACTTGATAATTAATGAGGTTATACCTTATCAATGGAGGGTATTAAATGATGAATTAGAAGGTGTAGAAAAAAGCTCTGCAATAAAAAATTTTAAAATAGCAGCAAAAGAAATGGAAGGAAATTTTTATGGATTTATCTTTCAAGATAGTGATGTTTATAAGTGGTTAGAAGCAGTTGCATATAGTTTGCACTTAAAAGAAAATAAAGATTTAGAAAGATGTGCAGATGAAGTTATAGATTTAATAGGAAGAGCACAACAAGAGGATGGTTATCTTCATACTTATTTTATAATAGAAAGACCAGATATGAAGTTTAAAGATCTTTGGGAATGTCATGAATTATATTGTGCAGGACATTTTTTTGAAGCAGCTACAGCTTATTATAATGCAACAGGAAAAGAAAAAGTTATTGAAATAGCTAGGAAATTAGCTGATTGTATATATAACAAATTTGGAACTGAAGAAGGAAAAATAAAGGGATATGATGGGCATGAAGAAGTTGAATTAGGACTTATGTCATTATACAGTGTAACAAAGGAAAAGAAATATCTAGATTTAGCTAAATTCTTTATTGATGAAAGAGGACAATCACCACATTTCTTTGAACTTGAATGGGAAGCAAGGGGAAAAACTAGTTACTGGAATGGATGGAATCCTTGTGAATCACCAAATGCATCAAAAGATTTTATTTCTTGTATAGGCGCAGAATATAATCAAACTCATAAGCCAGTAAGAGAACAAGATGAAGCTGTTGGACATGCTGTTCGAGTTGTATATATGTTATGTGGAATGATTGATGTTGCTAGAGAGTCAAAAGATAATAGTTTATTAGAAGCTTGTCAAAGGTTATGGACTAATATAGTGAACAAAAAGATGTATATAACAGGAGCAATAGGGTCTACACATGTTGGAGAAGCATTTACAGGAAATTACGATTTACCCAATGATTCTTTATATGGAGAGACATGTGCTTCAATAGGTCTTGCTATGGCTGCTAAGAGAATGTTAAATACAGAGATAAATTCAAAGTATAGTGATGTAATAGAAAAAGAAATATATAATGGAATAATTTCAGGAATAGCAATGGATGGAAAGTCTTTCTTTTATGTAAATCCATTAGAAGTATATCCTAAAAATCATACTAATCCAGTTTTAGAACAAGTAAAGGTTGAAAGACAAAAATGGTATCCTTGTGCATGCTGTCCTCCCAATGTAGCTAGATTTTTATTAAATATAGGAGATTATATATATTCTTCTAACAATGACATACTATATATTCATCAATATATTGCAAATAATTCAAGGCTTAATATAGGTGAATCTTTTGTAAATATAGAAATGAAATGTGATTTATTAAAGTCTAAGGATATAGAAATCAAAATAAGTGGTAGTAATTTAGAAAATAAAAATGTAGCATTAAGAGTGCCTAGTTGGAGTTCTGGATATTCAATAAAAATCTCTAATAAGGAAGCAGATTATGAAATTATTAATGGATATATATATTTAAGAAATATACCTAAAAATAATATTTCTATACATTTAAGCTTTAATTCTGAATTAAAAGTTATAAAAGCTAATAAAAGAGTAAGATATGATGCAGGAAAAGTTGCTATAACATATGGACCATTAGTATATTGTGCAGAGGAAATAGATAATGGAGAAATGCTATATAATTTGTTACTTAAGGATTCAAAGAATTTTAAAAGAGAGAGATTTATTAATAATGATTTAGAATTATTTAAGATAATAGTTGATGGATATAGAGAAATAGATAATGATGATAGCTTATATCATGAGAACAATGTTGCTTTAAAAGATGAAAAAATAACATTAGTTCCATATCATTATTGGGGGAATAGAGGAACTGGAGAAATGCAAGTTTGGTTTAGGATAAAATAATAATATAATAATATAATTATAGATTACTATCTAGATAAGAAGTAAATTTTTCTAGATGGTTTTTATTATAAAAAATAAAAAAATAGTATAAGAAAACACATGGAATTTATTTTAGATTTGTAATAATATAGAGCTTGGTAAAAAAATATATATAGAATTTTATGGAAATGAATTTGGGTGTAAAGAGGAAAAAGATATGGAGAAAAATGAAGTAAAAGACTTAACACAAGGTAATGTATTCAAGCTAATTTTAGGTTTTTCAATCCCACTATTATTTGGAATGCTATTTCAACAGTTCTATAGTATGGTGGATACAATTATTGTTGGTAAGTACTTAGGGGTTACTGCCTTGGCAGAAGTAGGATCAACTGGGTCAATAAATTTTATGATAATTGGTTTCTGTATGGGAGTTTGCAATGGATTTGCAATACCTGTAGCACAAAAATTTGGAGCACGTAATTATAAACTCTTACGTAAATATGTTTTTAATAGTGCAATATTATCGGCTATATTTTCACTTGTTATGACTATAATAGTATGTTTGCTTTGTAGGAATATTCTAGATTGGATGAATACACCTGATGATATAATGGATGGTGCATATAGTTATATATTCGTTATATTCTTGGGAATACCAGTTACTTATTTATATAATTTATTAGCTGGAATAATACGTTCACTTGGAGATAGTAAAACACCACTTATATTTTTAATCATGTCATCAATAATTAATATTGTTTTAGATTTAGTATTTATAATTATTTTTAACATGGGAGTAGCTGGAGCAGCTTGGGCAACTGTTATATCACAAGCTGTATCAGGTATATGTTGTTTAATATTTATGAAAAAAAGATATAGTATTCTTAAGTTTGAAAATGACGAACTTAAGGTTAATGGTCATTGTATGAGAAGATTATGTTATATGGGAATACCTATGGGTTTGCAGTACTCTATAACAGCAATAGGAAGTGTAATACTTCAAACAGCAGTAAATGGATTAGGTTCACTAGTTGTTGCAACAGTAACTGCAGGAAGTAAGATTTCTATGTTTTTAAGTTGTCCATTTGATGCATTAGGATCTACAATGGCTACATATGCAGGGCAAAATGTTGGAGCAAAAAAGCTAGATCGTGTAAGTGAAGGGATAAAAAGTAGCCTAAAAATAGGTTCTATATATTCAATAATTGCTTTTATAATATCTATTTTCTTTGGGAAAACTATAGCATTACTTTTTGTCAATGGAAGTGAAGTAGAATTACTTTCAATGGTGAAGAAGTATTTAATAATAACAGCAGCTTTTTATATTCCATTATGTTTTGTAAATGTAGTACGTTTTACTATTCAAGGAATGGGATACTCAACATTTGCAATATGTGCTGGAGTGTGTGAAATGGTAGCTAGAACAATATGTGGATTTGTTTTAGTTCCTATATTTGGGTTTACTGCAGTATGTTTAGCAAGTCCTATTGCATGGATATGTGCAGATGCATTTTTGATACCTGGATATATAAGTGTATTAAAGAAGATGAAGAAAGAAATAAAACTTAGAACTAAAGAGAAAGTTAGTGATATTAAAGAAGTTAATGCTGGCATAGATTTATAGAATGGATAGAAGATACGTTAAATAGATGATAAAGTATCAAAAGTTTAACGTATTTTTTATATTAAAGGTATGTTTATAATTAAGATAAAAAATATATAAGTATAATACTATAAAGTTAAATTAATTTATATTATAATGTTAATAAAATGCACAAAGTCAAAAAGTAATATTGAGGTGAAATATAAGAATGGCTACGTTGAAGGAAATAGCAGATAAGGTAGGGGTATCCTTAGCAACAGTATCTAGAGTTTTAAATAATGATAGTGGAATTTTAGTTGCCGATGAAACTAAAGTACAAATATTAAAGGTAGCAGAAGAATTAAATTATAAGACTGCAAAGCAAAGAAAAGGTAAAAATATAGATAAAAAAATAGTTACTATAGGAATCGTAGAAATGTATGATGTAGTCAAACAGTTACAAGATCCGTATTATTTGCTTTTAAGGAATATAGTGGAGAAAAAGGCATTTGAAAATGATATAAAGCTTGTTAGACTATTTAAAAAAGATAATAATTATGAATGTATTGAAGAAGAGGAATTACAAGGAATTATTGCTATAGGAAAGTTTACTTCGGAAGAAGTAGAGAAATTAGCAGATAAAACTATAAATATAGTGTTTATAGATTCTGCTCCAAATGATGAGTTATATGATAGCGTAAAGGTTAACTATAAGTTAGGTGTAAAACAAGGGTTAGAATATTTTATTAAGCTTGGTCATAAAAATATTGGATTTATTGGGGAAAGATATACATTGGGGGATAATAAAATTCCTACTTTTGATGATAGATTAAAATATTTTTATGAATATATGAATAATAATAAATTACTAAATGAAAAGTTTATAATTAATAGTGACATGACAGCAGAAGGTGGACATGAAGCTATAATTAATTATATTGATAGCAAAAATGAAATGCCAACAGCTTTTTTTGCAGCTAATGATGCCATTGCAAGCGGGTTAATTAAGGGATTATATGAAAGAAGTATAAAGGTTCCGGAAGAGGTAAGTATAATAGGATTTAATGATACAATAATATCACAATATACTAATCCACCATTAACAGCTATAAGGGTACATATAGAGTATTTAGGGGAAGTTGCAGTAGAACTTATTATTGAAAAGATAAAGGGAAGAAATTATGCAAAAAAAGTTATAATACCTAGCGAATTTGTATTAAGAAGTAGTGTAAGAAAAATATAATAGAAAACTATGAAAAAGAGAGTATTTTTTATTATTTAAGATACTTTCTTTTTTTATAAAAATAATTTTCTAAATAAATTTTACTAAAAATATTGAAAATTTTACTGTGAATATATTATAATCTTTATTAAGAAAACGTTATCTAGTAGTATTATAGTAAAAGGAGTTAGTAGAGTTATGGGAATTTTAATCAATAAGTCAGAAAATATATTTAGCCTTCAAAGTAAAAATACTTCATATGTATTTGGAGTAGATAGTGAAGGGTTATTAAGAAATTTGTATTGGGGAAGTAAAATTCAAGATATTGAAGATTTTGATATGCCTATATTAACTGAAGTATCAACAAATGACCCGGTATATGAAATTACCAGGGAGGAGTATCCGGTATATGGAAGTTTAAGATATAAAGAGCATTGTTTGAAGGTTACATTTTCAGATAAAAGTAGGGAATTAGTTTATAAATATATGGGATACGATATTAATGGTGATGAATTAACAATAAAATTAAAAGATTCTTACTATGATTTTAATATTAATCTTCATTATAAAGTTTATGAACATTATGATTTAATAGAAAGATATGTAAGTATTAAAAATAATTCTAATAATATTATTGAAATTGAGAAAATACATAGTGGACAATTTCATATTCCTTATGAAGGTCTAAATTTTTCAAATGTTCATGGTCATTGGGGAGCAGAACAACAAAGATTTATTCAAAAAGTTAATTATGGAAAAATTGTTATAGAAAATAGAAGAGGAATATCAACTCATAATCATAATCCTTATTTTATATTAGATAAGGATGCTACTGAAACCACAGGTGAGGTATTCTTTGGAGCTTTAAAGTTAAGTGGAAATTTTAGTGGAATAATAGAGCAAACTCAATATGGTGAAACGTTAGTTCAAATGGGAATAAATTCACATGATTTTTTAATGGAGCTTAAACCAAAAGAGCAGTTTGTTACTCCTGCAATTATAGTAGGATATAGTGATTCGGGTTTTGAAACTATGACTCATAATCTTCATAATTTTGCAAAAGATAATATATTAAGAAAGGGATTAAGGCCAGTATTATATAATTCATGGGAAGCAACTGAGTTTAAGGTAAGTTGTGATGAGCAAATAAAACTTGCTGAAAAGGCTAAGGAAATAGGGGCCGAATTATTTGTAGTAGATGATGGATGGTTTGGAGAAAGACACGGAATAGATAATGGTTTAGGGGATTGGTATGTAAATAAAGATAAATTCCCTGATGGATTAGATCCATTAATTAAAAAAGTTAAGGAAATGGATATGATGTTTGGAATATGGGTTGAACCAGAAATGGTAAATCCTTTATCTCAGCTTTATAAGGAGCATCCGGAGTGGATATATCATTTTGAAACTAGAGAAAGTGATACATCAAGGGGACAATATGTATTAAATGTAACTAGAAAAGAAGTAAAAGAATTTATTTATAATATGCTAGATAACTTGTTATCAACTTATGATATTGACTATATTAAGTGGGATGCTAATAGACCGATATCACAAACAACAGTAGAAAAAGATATTTGGTACAAGCATATAGAGGGAGTTTATGATATTGTAAGAGAGTTAAAATGTAAACATCCTAATGTTTTATTTGAAGCATGTGCATCTGGTGGAGGAAGAATTGATTATGGAATTTTAGGGATATTTGATGATTTTTGGACAAGTGATAATACTGATGCCTATGATAGATTATTTATTCAAGATACTTATTCGTATATATATCCAATTAAGGCTATGAGAGCTTGGGTAACAGATTGTCCTAATTTCTTATCTAAAAGAGTTATACCAATGAAGTTTAGATATCATAGTGCTATGATGGGAACTTTAGGTATTGGCTGCAATATATTAAATTTTAATAAGGGTGAAATAGAATTATCACAAGAATTAATAGAAGAATATAAACAAATAAGACATATTATCCAAGAAGGTAATTTTTATAGATTAGAAAATACATCAAAAAATAATTATAGTGTTTATCAATATAATAAAGAAAATGAAAGTTTATTGTTTGTATTCTTACCTCAAAGTGTAATCGGGCATAGAGGTATAACAGTTAAACTTAGAGATTTAGAATGTGATTCTAAGTATTTAATAAAAATTGATAATAGAGAAATAATTAAAAGTGGAAGTTACCTAATGAATAGAGGGTTAGATATTAAGTTATATGGGGATTACTCTAGTGATATTATAAAGGTTAATAAAATTTAAATAAATATTATTTTAAAATAGATTATTAAATACCAACGTAGAATTATAGGTTCTTTAAGGGTTAATAATCTATTTTTATATATTTTACAGTGATGATGAGATAGATAAATTGGGCGATAAATTGATAGTTTTGAAATGTATAGTGAAATTACTGGGTAAAACTTAGTAAAATAATATTAAATTTTACAGTAAAAATACTTGTAAAACCTTTTCTTATATGTTAATATATAAACATGAAATGTGAAAACAATTACAAAAAATAAAAATACATGGAGTATTTGGAGGAAGAGAATTATGGGATTATCATTTAAAGAAAAGTATTCTTTTGGAATTGGTGCATTAGGAAAGGATTTATGTTATGCAATAGTATCTAGTTACCTAATGATTTATTTTACAGATTTAGTTGGACTAGCTCCTGCTTTCGTTGGAAGTTTATTCTTAGTAGCTAGATTATGGGATGCCATTAATGACCCTATGATGGGGATGATTGTTGATAATACAAATACAAAATGGGGTAAGTTTAGACCTTGGATTTTAATTGGAACATTAATTAATGCTATAGTATTAGTATTTTTATTTAAAAAACCAGATGGATTAAGTGGAACTTCATTATATGCTTATTATTCAGTAATGTATCTATTATGGGGAATGACTTATACAGTAATGGATATACCTTATTGGTCAATGTTACCTTCTTTATCTAAAACTAATGAAGAAAGAGCTCAGATGTCAGTTATACCAAGAATATTTGCAAGTTGTGCATGGTTAATAATGGGGGCATTTGGACTTTCAATAGTCAATACACTAGGAAGTGGGAATCAAACTAAGGGATATGGATATTTTGCAATAATAATAGCAATAATTTTTGCAATAACTTCTATTATAACTGTTGTAAACGTTAAAGATAGTAGTTGTAAAGCAACAGAGGTAAATGAAAAACCAGAGAAGACAAGTTTAAAGAGAGCGTTTAAAGTTATAAAAGAAAATGATCAACTTATGGTATTTATAGGAGTAGTACTTGCATATAACTTAGTGGCTCAATTATCAGGAGGAATGTCAATTTACTATTTCAAGTATGTTGTTGGAAATGAAAATATGTATCAAGTATTTACAGCATTTGCTGGATTAGCTGAAATAGCAGCACTTATGCTTTTCCCTATGCTTTCAAAAAGAATGAGCAAAAAAGGTGTATTTAGATTAGCTTGTTACTTACCAGCAGTAGGTTTAATAATACTATTATTTGCAGGAATTTTTGTACCAGGAAATGCAGCACTTATAGCTTTATCAGGAATAATACTTAAGTTAGGTTCAGGATTTACTTTAGGAGCTACAACAGTTATGCTTGCAGATGTTATAGATTATGGTGAAGTAAGATTTGGTTCAAGAAATGAAAGTATAATAGCTTCATTCCAAACATTGTTAGTTAAAACAGCATCAGCTGTATCAGGATGGTTAATAGGTGTTGGATTAACAATAGTAGGATATGTTCCCAATATAACACAAACAGCAGGAACAATATTAGGTATGAGAATACTTATGGTAGCGGTGCCTTCAGTAATAACATTATTAGGGTTCTTCATTTATGTTAAAGGATATAAGTTACATGGTGAATATCAAGAAAAAATAATGGACGAGTTAAATAAGAAGAGAGAAGTTGAATTAGAAGTTGTTTAGATCTTATAAATAATTATTAGCAACGACTTAATAAATGACAAATTGAAGGTTAAACTCTCAATTTGTCATTTTTATTTAAAAAATATATTAATATAAAAATAAATCTGATATAATATTTTAGTAAAATTTACAGTAAAAAAGGAAGAGGTAAAATGTTTTTAGGTGTTGATTATTATCCAGAGCACTGGAATGAAGATATGTTAGAAGAAGATTTAAATAATATTATAGAATTAGGAAGCAATGTAATAAGAATAGGTGAATTTGCATGGCACATGATGGAGAGTGAAGAAGGTAAATTTGATTTTTCATATTTTGATCATATAATAAATGAAGCTAAGAAAAAAGGATTAAAGGTTATATTTGGTACTCCAACAGCTACAATGCCAGCATGGCTTGCAAAAAAATATCCAGATGTTTTAGGTGAGTTTGAAGACAATACTAAGAGAGTTTTTGGAGGGAGAAGACAATACTGCTTTAATAGTAAAACTTATTATAAATATAGTGAAACAATAATTAGAGAACTTGCAAATCATTTTAAGGATGAAAGGGCAATAGTGGCATGGCAAATAGATAATGAATTTGGACATGAGGGGAGTGATGTATGTTATTGCAATGAATGTAAGAAAGCATTTAGAGAATATTTAAAAAAAGCTTATAATAATGATATAGAGAAATTAAATGAAATTTGGGGAACTAGGTTTTGGTCTCAAACTTATAACGATTTTGAAGAAATACCAATTCCAGCAAAGACAATAACAATACATAATCCAAGTCTTAGAATGGAATGGGAAAGGTTTAGAAGTTTAAGTGTTGAAAATTATGCAAAGTTTCAAGTTGAAATATTAAAGGAAATATTAGGAGAAGATTCAGTAATAATTCATGATTTTTCTGGGGGATATTTTGATAAAAGTTTTGATTTTTCAAAGGTGGCAAAACATATAGATGTAGTCGCATATAATAATTATCCAGTATGGGGTGGTCAAAAGGAGCCAATTCCTCCACATGAAATTGCTTGTGGTTTAGATTTCATGAGAGGTGCTAAAAGACAAAACTTCTGGATTACAGAAGCTATAATGGGAGCTCAAGGACATGATGTTATAGGGTATCTTCCAAGACCAAATCAGGCTAAAATGTGGTCATATCAAGCAATGGCTCATGGATGTAATTCTCTTATGTATTTTAGATATAGAGGAGCCACTAAGGGGGCAGAGCAATATTGTTATGGAATAATAGATCAAGATAATAGAAAAAGAAGAAAATTCTACGAAGTTCAAGATTTTTTTAAAGATATGAAAGAAAATGAACATATTATAAATAGTGAAATAAAATCAGAAGTAGCAGTTATTTATGATTATGAATCTATGGCATCCTTTAGAATTCAAAGACAAAGTTTCTTAATGGATTATAAAAAAGAAGTATATAGATTGTATAGACCTTTTTATGAAAATAATATTAATATTGATGTTATACCATCAGATGTAGATTTTAATGAATATAAAGTTTTATTAATACCAACAATGATTGTATTTAAGCCTGAAGTTCAAGAAAGAATTAAAGAATTTGTTAAGAATGGTGGTAAAGTAGTATTTAGCTTTAGAACTGCAGTTAAAGATTACTATAATAATTTAACATTAGGAGAATTAAATCCAAGTTTTTATAATGAGTTAATTGGTGGATTTGTGGAAGAAGTAGAATCTCTTCAAGAAGGTCAAGATGTTAAAATTAAGGGTATAAATAACTTTGAAGGTATAGAAGGTACTGGAAGTGTATTTAGAGATATGTTAAAAACTACTACAGCAGAAAGCTTATTTATGTATGATGATGAATTTTTTAATGAATTATCATCTATAACATTAAATAAGTATGGTGATGGAGAGGTTTATTATATTGGTACTGGTGTAGACAATGATATCATGAATATAATAGCTAAAAAAGTATTATCAGAAGCAAATATAGAAATAATTGAATCTGAAGATGGTATAGAAGTTGTTAAGAGAGTAGTAAATAATGAAGAATATTATTTTGTTATGAATCATACTGCATTAACAAAAGAGTTTAATGGAATTACTTTTAATTCTTATGAAAGTAAAATAATTAAGAAGTAATATTAAAAAATAAATATATTTAATATAGTTGTAAATTATTATTTATAGCCTTAACCATTATTTTTATTTGGATAGGGCTATTTTTTTATTGGGGATTTTCAATAATTTAAAAAATAAAAGAGATATATCAAATATTTTATTGACAGGAGGAATAATAGTTGTATAATAGTTTGCATAGGAACTAAAAGGTTCGCATAGAAACTAAAACAAGGAGGGATAGTGATGGACAAGTCTAAAAGTGGATTTTTAGCAGTTAGTAAAAGAACGTTATTACTTGTAGCAGGTTTGGTATGGGGATTTGCAGGATTAAGAGTATTTACATTAGGAAGAGGAGATGTTGTGCTAAATAAAGGCAATATATTTATAAGTGTAGTTTTTTCAATTACTATATTTTATATATTCTTTAATTTTATATTTAAAAAAATATTTACAAAGCATGCTAAGAGAATTATAAATAGTAAATTACAAAAGCAATGTCTATTTTCATTTTTTGATGTAAAGGGATATATAGTAATGGGATGTATGATGATATTTGGAATAATCATAAGAAATCTCGGTGTATTAAATCCTACGTTATTAGGAAACTTTTATATGGGGTTAGGGGCAGCATTATTTTTAGCTGGTTTAACATTTTTAATAAGTTCAATAAAATTTCAAGAAACTAAAGCTAAATATAGTATGTAATATTGGAGGTAAATTATATGAAAGGCTATGATTCATTTGAAATAGCTATGCTTATAAAAGAAATATATTCTAATACCATGGGGATAGTTAGTGAAAGCTTAAAGGAGAGTGGATTAACACATCAACAAATAATGATTATTAAATTAATTGCTCATAGGGGACAAGTCACTGTATCCAAGTTGTGTGAGGAAATGTCATTAGCAAAAGGAACAGTTTCTGGAATAGTTTCAAGAATGGAAAGTATGGGTTATATTAAAAAAATTAAAAATGATGAAGATAAAAGAAATACTTATATTACTTTCTCGTATAAGGGAGAAGAATTTGCTAAAGAATTTAGAAAAACTATAAATGATAGTTTTGATAATATATTTAAAAACTTTACAGAAGAAGAAATTATAGAGTTAAAGAAAAATTTAACATATTTAAGAGATAAAATAAAAATGAATTAGATAGTTGATTTTAATATTATTGGAGGATGAGGAAAATGAATGGAATGTTAATATTTGCAATAATTACTATAACACTAGCGTTATTATTTTATACAATTGGAGTTTTTGGAGAGAGAAAATCAAAAACTTTAAACAAAAAACATGTTATAATATTTTGGTTAGGATTACTATGTGATACAACAGGTACATTAACAATGTCTCAAATATCAAAATCAGGTATAGAATCAATAGGATCTACAAGTCAAATGATTCATGGAGTAACAGGATTTTTAGCAATTGTTTTAATGCTATTTCATGCTGTATGGGCAACTTGGGTATTATATAAAAATGATGAAGAGCAAAAAACTAAATTCCATAAATTTAGCATTGTTGTTTGGGTAGTGTGGCTTGTACCTTATATTGTTGGAATGATAATAGGAATGGGAGCATAATAGATATTATAAATTTTATATAATTATGATAGTGTAAAGTTTCGTATGAAAAAATAGCCTATGGCTAATTTTTAATAATAATTAAAAAATAACGTTGTAATATCAACTAAAATTTAAAAATTGGATATGACAAAAAGACCTTCGGTATCGGAGGCAAAAATAAA
>NZ_JAPFDR010000046.1 GCF_026168755.1 Clostridium sp.
CTTCCAAGGAGAATACTAAACTATAAAACTCCAGAAGAACTATTTGAAATATATCTAGATAAAATCTATTCAATCTAAGTAAATTCAAGTATTTAAGTCATAAACAGAAATTAGTTCAATTTGTTATTGCAATTTATAATAATAAAAAATATATAAAATATTCAAAGTTTAAAAGACCATTATCAGTAGCTTTAACTTTTATACTTGTATTTATGGTAATTATAGGATTAATTAGATTTATAATTCCACAACTTATTGATAGTATATCTACATTAACTAATGCAGTACCATCATATATGAAATCATTTGAAGTATTAATAAGCAAGTATGTTAGTCATACAGAAATATTAAATACAGTATGGAATAATTTTTTATCTGCTTGGAAGGAAATTCTTCAGTTTACTGGACAAATAGTGGCATCATCTTTATCAGGGGTATTAAATATTACCTTAGGTTTTACTAGTGGATTATTTAATTTTATTATTTCTCTATTTTTTGCAATATATATGTTATTAAATAAAGAAAAATTACAATTAGGAATGAAAAAAGTTTTATATGCTTTTAGTGGAAAGAAATTTGCTGATAAAGTAATGTATTTATCAAAAATATCAAATGAAGCTTTTTCTAACTACATTGGAGGGCAATTTATAGAAGCAATTATTATAGGAGTTTTATGCTTCATAGGAATGATTATATTAAAGATGCCATATGCATTACTTATAAGTGTTATAGTATCAGTAACAGCTTTAATACCTATTTTTGGGGCTTTTATAGGAACAATACCTTCAGCTTTTATAATTTTAATAATAGATCCAATGAAATCTCTTTGGTTTGTACTATTTATAATTGTACTTCAGCAAATAGAGGGTAATTTAATTTATCCTAAAGTTGTAGGAGGATCAATAGGATTACCACCAATATGGGTAATATTAGCTATGGTTATTGGAGGAAATACATTTGGTCTTATAGGAATATTATTAGGTATACCTATATTTTCTGTAATATATAAGGTATTTAAAGAGATTGTAGATAATAGATTAAATAATAAAGATATTAAAATTACGAATTAATAAGAAAAAGTAATTAAAAAAGAAATGTATTAGGATTAAATATTATTAGTATTTTTAATAAAAGTATTAGATTAAGGTATTTAAAATAAATATTAAAGATTAAGCCACTAGGAAATAAAATTCTTAGTGGCTTAATCTTTAAATTTTACGTTCTATATATTTATGACGCAAGCGGCACTTACAATTTCTATTATATCTTTCAATAATAATAGATCGATCAAATAATTTAGATACCTTTATATAGAAGAAAGTAATTACTATAATTAATACACAAAATCCATAAATATAAATTCCTCTAAAATTAATATTTTCAATAATAAACCCACCAATAAAATTACCTATAGCACAAGCTATACTATTAACTAATAGTTTTACTCCGGCAAAAACATCTCTATTATCAAGTTCAATATGGCTCATCATAGAGCTATCTAAAGAAGAGCCAACAAGGCAGGCAAAAGCAGATCTGCTTATCAACATAATAATAAAAAATATTTTTGAAAGATTAAAACTTAATAAAATCATGCTTGTAGCTAGTGATATTAGAGATACTATTTCAAATGTTTTTATACTAAATTTTTCGATTATAATTGGCATAGTTAAAATTCCAACCATATTTAATGTGGTTATAATAAAGCTTATTATTGATATATATGTATTACTTAAACCAAATTGGGTTTTTAAAATTAAGTTATTATAGGGCCAAACAGCACTTCCACCTATAGCAATTATAAAAAGGAATATTGCAAAAATACGCATAGATTTATGTGATTTTAATAAAGTCATAGTGTTACTTATTGAGTTTTTTAATATTCTATCATCTGCTTTAATTCTTTTGTCTCTAGGAAGTAAGAACAATCTTAAAGTAAAAGCAATGAGAATTAAAATTATTGATAAAAAGAATAATTTTCTATATCCTATGTTTTTAAATAGTGGAATTTTATTTATATTTCCTGCAAGTAACCCTCCAAGGGTTGATGCAATAAAGTTAATTGAAGACTTATAACTATAAGCACAACATTCTTTATCAGGTGTTGTATATGAATATAATAATTGAAGTTCTGTAACTTGTATAAAACATAAGCCTATATTAATTAAAATTTGAGAAATTAAAAGTAAAAAAAAGTTTGTAAATAAAATATAAGATCCTATTCCTAAAGCACTTAGAAGACAACCCAATAGCAAAATAGTTTTTCTGCCTAATATATGCATAAAAGGTCCTAAGAAAAATCCAATCATTGAAAATAATGAACCTATAGAAAAAATAAGTCCTATTTTATCTGAAGGAATATTAATATCATTTAAATAAAGAATTTGTAAGAAGCTATATATTCCAAATGCAAATGCTAAGGCTAACTCACTTAAGACCATTATTTGGACATTTCGTGAGAATGTAGTATAAGTTTTAAGTGTTTTAAATTCTTTCATAGTATATACCTCTAAATAACTTTAAATGTTTCTATGTTTAGGATAAGCTATATTAGTAAATTTTATGTGTTGTAAATAAGAAGATAGTTACCTAAAAATATTTATAAAATAACAAAAAATAAAATTATAGATAAAAGCTCTAAGAATAAGAGTTTGCTTTAAAGGTAAATATAAGTATGGAGGTGATTGAATTGGTAACAAAACAAAGAAATACTAAAAAGAAAATGGCATCCTTAGGACTTAAAAAGGATAGTAATGGAGATTACACATATATAGATCCAAATGATACAACATCAGAATTTGTACCAGTTAGAAAAAGAAAACAGACAAAAGAAAATAAAGCTTAAACTATATAATTTAATAGTGAGTTCTTTATAATATAAAAGGTTAAAATATAGTTTTTTTCTATGTTTGGCCTTTTTTTGCTAATAATAGTTTTTTGAAGGAACTAAACTTGATTTTAGATAGAATACTTAGTAAAAAATCTAAAATTTTATTATTAAAAATATAATAATAAAATTTTTATTATCTTAATTAATATCATCGTAAATGATGCAAAAAGGGAAAAAATAAATACAATAATTTATGTAATATTTTTTATAAATACCTAAAAAATATTTAATATTATAATGAAAACATATACATTTTGGCTATATTTTTGTTTAAAAATTATAAATTAAAATTTATAAAGGAGAAATGTTCCGTAGCTGAAGTAGGAGTTAAACAAATTCAATATGGAACAGGTATAAAAGATAAATGAAAAACATCCAGCGTTAGAAAATTTTCCATGTGAATTTTATTCAACACCACAATGGTGGCACATTGTTATGAATTCTCAATTATCAATTTTAGATGATGTAAAAATACATCCAATTGTACAAATGATTGATAATTTCGAAAGAAATCATTTGTTAGGATTAATTTATGAATTTAAGGTAAATGAGTCTAATATATTGGTTTGTACTTCACCACTTAAAGATATAAAAGATAGTAGAGAAGCACAATGGCTTCAATATAGTTTAATTAAATATATCAAATCAGATAGTTTTAAACCTGAAAAGACAATAGATATAGAGATGGTAATAAAAAAACTAATGTAAATATATGTATTAGCCTCCGGGGTCAATCCAATATTTGGATTAACCCCGGAGGCTAATACATATATTGGATGAATTTTATTTATTTTTGTTATTTAAATATGTTAATATTAATTAAAGGGATGAAATTTATAACGTATGCAAACTATTTTAATGATTTATAAAAATAAATATTTGATAATATTAAAATTACATAGGGGGATATTTTAATGCGATATTATATAAAATCAAAGTTATTTAAGATTAAAGAAGACTTTTGGGTTAAAAATGATAAAGGAGAAGATTATTATTTTATCGATAAGGAATTTTTTAGTTTTGGATTACAGTTTAGAGTAATAGAAAATAATAATGAGATATATAGAGTTAGGGAAAAACTTCTAAAATTTATGCCTAGTTATGAAATATATGATAATAATAATAGTATTATAGGAACTGTAAAAAAACAGTTTACATTCTTTAAGGATAGTATATTTGTTGAAAGTAATTATGGTGATTTTGAAATTGAAGGTGATTTTTGGCATTATAGTTATAAGATCAATCATAATGGAAGAACTATTGCAGTTATTGATAAAGAAATTTTATCATTTACAGATAATTATTATGTTGATATCAATTATGAAAATCATGCTTTTATTATAGCTTTAGTTATAATTATTGATAATATAATAGATAAGCGTAACAATAATTAGAATTATCTGCTATTTATATTAGAAACTATTTTTCAGTTTTAAAGGCTGAGGATGGAATAAAGGCAATGGAAGTATTAGATAATTATTATGTAGACTTGATTATTTTAGATATAATGATGCCTAATATGGATGGATATGAGTTTGCACAGGAGCTCAGAGATGCAGATTGTATGTTACCTATAGAATTATAATCATTAATTTTTTTGCAATTGCAAAGTTAGGTGAAAAAGTGGCTATAGTTGGAATTATTATATATGAAATAGATAGTAAATTACAAAGTTTATGGAATGATAAAGTAGTTGATAAATTTTGTATAATTTAATATAAAATTTAAAATAACTATTGACTCTATAGTTACTATAGACTTTATCATGATTAAAGGAATAAAATATGGAGGTAAAATCATGATAAAAGAATTTTTAAAATATGCAGTTCCTTCAGCTTTAGCAATGTTTGTTTCATCACTATATACAATAGTTGATGGGATTTTTGTTGGACAAGGTATTGGAGACTCTGCCTTAGCAGCAGTTAATATAGTTATGCCATTTACTATAATGCTATTTGGTATTGCAACTATGTTTGCAGTTGGTGGAGGAGACCTTGTATCAAAGAATATAGGAAGCAATAATAAAGATAAAGCAATAAAGATATTTAGACAAGTCTTTAAGTTCTTACTAATTTTAAGTTTAGGTATAAGTTTAGTTTCTATAGTATTTTCAAAAGAAATAGTAAAAATATTAGGTGCTACAGATAATTTAGTTCCAGTAGCTTCAATTTATTTAAAATATTATAGTTTATTCTGTATTCCAAATTTAATAGGAATTGCTTTAAATAGTTTTGTTAGAAATGATGGTAGACCAAAACTTGCAATGGTATCAACTTTGTCAGGGGCAGTAACTAATATAGTTTTAGATTATATATTTATATTTCCATTAGAGCTTGGAATAAAAGGTGCTGCTATTGCAACAGGACTTGGACAAATAGTAACTATAGCTATATTGATACCTCATTTTATAAGTAATAAGGGAATTTTAAAATTTGGAAATATTAGATTAGAAAAAGAAATAATAAAAGAATTTATAAATATAGGTTTTCCGTCTTTCTTTGCAGAAGTAAGTTTTTCTATAATAATATTCTTTATGAATTTAGCATTAGTTAACTATGGTGGAGAAAGTTCTTTATCATCATTTGCAATAATTAATTATATAACAACTAATATTTATATGGTATTATTAGGATTATCATTTGGTGTACAACCGTTGTTAAGTTATAACTACGGAGCAAAAAAATCAGATAAAATGTTAAACTTCTACTCTATAACAATGAAAACAGCATTTATAATAAATATAGTTTTTATATGTGTGTGTTTTGTGTTTGGAAGGAGTATAATATCAATTTTCACTTCTGATCCAGTCATATCCAATATTGCATATATAGGTTTAAACTTAATAAATATTGCATTTATTATGGTAGGATTTAATTTAACAAGTACAGTGTATTATCAAGCAATAAGTATACCTAAGATTTCAAATATTTTTTGTATTTGTAGAAGTATATTATTACTTCCTATATCATTATTTATTTTATCTAAATTATTAGGAATTAATGGAATATGGATAAGTTTATTTATTTCTGAATTGCTAACTTTTATTATTTTAAGGTATTCTATCAATATTAAGTCTTATACTATAAAGGCTATTGAAAATTCGAATTAACTTAGAGGAGTTTTAGGATGGAAACTTATTTTTCAGTTGGGGAAATATCTAAATTGACCAATGTTCCAATTCAAACATTAAGATATTATGACAAAATGGGGCTTCTTAAGCCTGCTTACATAAATGAACAAAATAATTATAGGTATTATTCATTAAATCAATTTATAAAAATTGATTTATTAAAGCAGTGTAAGCTTATAGGATTATCACTAAAGGAAATAGAAGAACTATTAAAAAATGAAATATCAGTAGATTCTATGTTAAAATTAATTGATCAGCAAAGAAAAGTATTAGATGAAAAAATCAATGAACTTGAAGCGGTTAAATCATATATTAATTTTTTAGATGATAGACTAAAAGAAACTAAAGCAGTTGAAGAAAATAAAATCTTTATTAAGTATAATGATGAAAGAATAGTTAAAAAATATGAATGTATATTAAGAGATGAAAAAGATATAGAATTAAATTTGAGAAAAATTTTACTTAAATCAGAAAAAGATAATTGGATGTTACATTCTCAGTTAGTATTTCAAGCATCATTAGATAGTTTAAGAATAGAAGATAAAGTAGTCTATACTGCTATAATGCTTTATAAACATGAAAGTATAAGTGAAAGTAGGGAAAACGTCATACTTCCTAAAGGTAATTATCTTACTATGTATTATGATGATGGGTATAAAAATAATTTAAAATATTATAAAATGATGCTTGATTATATTAATAACAATAATATAGAAACAATAGGTGATTTTAATGAATTTTCTATATTATCAAGGGTAAATACTAAAGAGGCTGAAAAATCTATAATTCAATTAGAAATACAAATTAAAATATAATAAATAAAAAACAATAGAGATTAAGGTGAATATTAAATGACAATTACAGAGGTTAGTAAAAAATATGGATTATCAGCAGATACATTACGTTATTATGAAAGAATTGGATTGATTCCACCAGTGAATAGAAATAGTAGTGGTAATAGAGATTACACAGAAGGTGACTGTAAATGGGTAAAATTTATAAAATGTCTTAGGAGTGCAGGACTTTCTATTGAAATTCTTATTGAGTATGTTAATTTATTTCAAAAAGGTAGTGATACAATTTCAGCAAGAAAGGAATTATTATTTGAGCAAAGGAAGCAAATTGCTGAAAAAGTTAACGAATTACAAGAAACTTTAAAGTTTTTAGATCAAAAGATAGATGGATATGAAGAGCGTATGTTAAAGTTTGAAGAAGAATTAAAAATTAGTGAGTAAAAATAAAATTACATGTTTAATATTGATAAATTTAGAAAAAACATATATACTAAGTATGTAAAATTTATATACTCAGAGTAATTCTGAGAGAGGTTCGTAACCATCCCTCTATAAAAAACTAGGATCCCTAATAGTCTTTAAAACTAAAGATATTAGGATAATTTTGTTGTAAAAATTTCAATAAAATAATACTATGTTTTGATATATGAGGGAGCTATTAAGTATAGCTCCCTTTATTTTGTGATGGAATGAACTTTAGGTTTATTCCTTTTTTTATTTACTCAATATAAATTTTATATTTATTTAGTAAAGGAGCAGATAAAATGAAAAAGAAAGTAATAATTGATTGTGATCCAGGTATAGATGATTCATTAGCTTTAATTTTAGCATTGAATTCACCTGAACTAGAAATTGTAGGAATTACTACAGTTTCAGGAAATGTTAAAGCGGATCAAGGTGCAAAAAATGCATTAAAGGTATTGAAGATTATGAATAGAGAAGATATACAAGTATATATTGGTGAAGAGATTCCATTAGAAAGAGAACTTGTAACAGCTCAAGATACACATGGAGAAGATGGCCTTGGTGAAACTAATTATGAAGAAGCAAATGTGGAAATTAATTATGGTGGTGTTGACTTCATTTTAGAAAATGCAAGAAAAGGAGATATAAGTGTAATTGCATTAGGTCCATTAACTAATTTGGCAAAAGCACTAGAAAAAGATGAAGAAGGATTTAATATGATAAATGAAATAGTTTCAATGGGAGGGGCTTTTAGATCTCATGGAAATTGTTCACAAGTTGCAGAGTTTAATTATTGGGTAGATCCTCATGGGGTTAAAGAAGTTTTTGATAGGAGTAAAGTACCATTTTCAATGGTTGGATTAGATGTTACTAGAGAAATAATATTAACACCTAATCTTATAGAACTTATTAATCAAATTGGAGGAGATGTAGCTAATTTTATTGTAGATATAATAAGGTTTTATGTTGATTTTCATTGGAATCAGGAAAGAACTTTAGGATGTGTAATAAATGATCCCTTAGCAGTAGCATATTTTATAGATAGAACCCTTTGCGAAGGTTTTACATCTTATTTAGATATAGTTACAGATGGAATTGCAGTAGGACAAACTTTAGTTGATGTAGGAAATTTTTATAGAAAAGAGCATAATGGTCGTATATTAACAAAAGTAGACTCTAAAAGATTTATGAAAATGTTTCTTGAAAGAATATTCCCAGAGAGTAAAAAAGATATTGAAATAGTACTTAATAATTCTAAGTATGGAGTTAACTAAATTAAAGTATAAATAATAGGGAGATTTTACTATGAAAAAAACTAATACTTTTAAAATTACAATTATGTCTATAGCAGTTGTACTTAATATAATTGGCGCTTTTATTGCTGTAGCATTGAAGTTACCAATATTTATTGATACAATAGGAACTTTTCTATCAGCATTTTTATTTGGGCCTATTGGTGGAATGTTAACAGGAATAGTAACTTCATTAATTAATGGATTAACTTTTGACCCATACTCACTATATTTTATTCCAGTTCAAGTAATTATAGGTTTAATAGCAGGTATATGTTATAAAAAGAATTTATTTAAAGGTAAATTTTTGATTTTAGGAATTATAATAACAACTGTAATGGGATCACTTATGGCATCATTAATTTCAGCTTTTGTTTTTGGTGGTATAACTTCTTCAGGTACTTCTTTTATTGTAATGTATTTAAAAGAGGCTGGAGTAAACATAGTAGCAAGTATATTTTCTACACAAATATTATTTGATTTATTAGATAAAAGTATTACAGTCTTACTTGTATTAACAATTTTAAAATCAGTATCTAAAAATATAAAAGTTACAAATAGAGTATAATATATATAGGGGTATGAGGTACTCATCATATTTTTATAATAATTATATTTAAGTAATATATAACAGGAAGTTTTAATCATATCTAAATTATATACATAATTTAGATATGATTATTTTTTATATTTTATTGAGATACCATGAATAATTTAATATAATGATGGTAATTAATTTTAATTAAGAATAATAAGTAATAAATAAGAAAGATGTGATTATAATTGAATAATAAATTAAAAGTAGATTTAAACGATGTAATAGAATGTATAGAATTTGAAGGCGAACTATTACAACATTACTATAACAAAAAGACAGGAATTATAATTTATATAGAAGATAGTAGCACTGCAACTTATAAAGCTGATGATATACATAATTTAGACAACTTTGAAGACTGGGAAAAAGAGCTTATACTTTCTATTAATGATTTTAGAGAAAATCCAAGTGATTATATTCAGCTTCCATCTCATGAGGATATTAATGAGTATGGTATGATGATTGAGTTTTGTAATAATATAGAAGACACAGAATTAAAAAATAAAATATTAAATATTAAAGATTCTTTTAGAGAATTAAGACAATCAATTGAAAATGAAGGTCTTATTAATGATTGGTATGATTATAGAGAAGAGGCTGAAAGAAATCTAGCTATTAAATGGTGTAATGATAATAATATAGAGTATTAAATTCAAAAAGGTTTGAAGAAAAATAATACAACATGAAATTAATCATAATAATATAGGTTATAAATAATATTTTAGGTATAAAAAGTTTCAATAGGAAGCTTAATAATTGGAGGATTTATGAATAATACATTTTTAAAAGAACCATGGTTAAAATGGGCTATTGAAATACAAAGCATTGCCCAATGTGGATTAACATATACTAAAGATGTATATGATAAAGAACGATATGAACAGTTAAGGAATATTGCAGCTGAAATGTTAAGTTATAAAACTGAAATTCCAGTTAATAAAATTAAAAATTTGTTTTGTAATGAAAAAGGATATCAGTTCAATGCGATCTTATTGGTGGAGAGTTTGTTGAAAATATAGAGACTACAGAAATAGGATATTTTTCACTTGATAATTTACCTAACCTATCTAATGAAAAATCTAATTTTGAGCAAATCGAGATGTGTTTTAAAGCAAAAGAAGATGAAAATTGGAAAGTTCTATTTGATTAATCTCCAATTCTTTACAAAGTATAATGAAAATGAAGAAATAAAAAAATATATAATATTTTAAAATATGGAGGTAAAAAATGAATATAGCGTGGATTGGAACTGGGGTCATGGGAAGTGCTATGGCTAAAAACTTATCAAAAAGTGGACATAATGTTTCTGTTTTTAGCAGAACAATTTCAAAGTGTGAGCCATTAAAGGAATTCGGAATAGAGGTTAAAGATAGTATTAAAGAATGTGTAAAAAATGCAGATGCAATATTTACTATTGTAGGATATCCAAAAGATGTTGAAGAAGTATATTTAGGTGAAGAAGGAATCTTTAAATATGCAAAGGAAGGTGCTTATTTAGTTGACATGACTACTTCATCACCAATTCTTGCTAAAAGATTATATGAATTAGGTGATAAATTTCATATTTTAGATGCACCTGTTTCAGGTGGAGATATTGGTGCACAAAATGCTACATTATCAATTATGGTAGGTGGAAATAAAGAGGATTTTGAATATATGTATAGTATATTTGAATGTATGGGTAAAAATATAATTTATTTAGGTGAAGCAGGTAGTGGACAAAACTGTAAGGCATGTAATCAAGTTGCTATAGCAGGTACAGTAGCTGCAGTAGCTGAATCAATTACCTATGCTAAAAAATCTGGTCTAGATCCTAAAACTGTTTTAGATGCTATATCAAAAGGTGCTGCCGGAAGTTGGCAACTTCAAAACAATGGGTATAAGATGATTGAAAAAGATTATGCACCTGGATTCTTTAATAAGCATTTTATAAAGGATATGAAAATAGCTAAGGAAGTTATGGAAGAAAGGGGTGAAGATTTGCCTATTCTTAATAAGGTATTAGAGCTGTATGAAGAACTAGAGAAAAATGGTCTTGGAGATTATGGAACTCAAAGTATAATAGAAAAATATAATTAAATAGATTTTTATAAACTTTGTTTTTATAGTTATATTTATTATAAATAGATAAGTACCAGTAAATAATACATATTTTCCAATGTATTATTTACTGGTACTATTTTATATAAAATTTTTACAGAGATATATTTTAAATATTTTAAATATAAGTTTAAAAAATAAAGTCAAGGATTTCTTTAGCTTTTTTGAAAAAATATTTTTATAATCAAAATATTTGATTAATATATATTGACAATTATCTTCATCTTATATATACTAACAATATAGTATATAGTTATGAAAACTACTTAAATTAGTTTAAACAACCAGGAGGGTTAATATATGAAATTAAATTCATTGATTATAGGAGATTTAGTAGCAAATGTTCCAATAATACAAGGGGGAATGGGCGTTGGTGTAAGCTTATCTTCACTTGCTGGAGCAGTCGCAAAAGAAGGCGCAATAGGAGTAATATCAGCAGCACAACCAGGATTTTTAGAAGATGATTTTGGAAAAGATTCATTAACAGCTAATATTAGAGCATTAGGTAAACATATTAAAAAAGCAAAAGAAATATCAAATGGTGGAATAATTGGTGTTAATATTATGTGTGCCACTAGGAATTATGAAGAGTATGTAAAATGCGCAATTGATAATGGTGCTGATTTAATTATATCAGGTGCTGGATTGCCTACTGATTTACCAAAGTTTACAGAAGGGTCAAATATAAAATTAGTACCTATAGTATCACCACCAAAATCAGCTAGTGTAATTTTAAAAATGTGGGATAGACGTTATGGAAGAACTGCAGATATGGTAATTATTGAGGGGCCAAAAGCAGGTGGACATTTAGGATTTTCTAGTGACAGATTAAAAGAATACCAATCTAAAGGTTACGACAAAGAAGTAATTGAAATTCTTGAAATAGTAAAACAATATGAAGAGAAATATAATAAGAAAATACCAGTAATATTTGCAGGTGGTGTTTATAATAGAGATGATATTAATCACTATATGAATTTAGGATGTTCTGGAGTTCAAATGGCAACAAGATTTGTAGCTACTGAAGAATGTGATGCTCATATTAATTTCAAAATGGCATATATAAATGCTAGGAAAGAAGATGTAATGATTGTAAAAAGTCCAGTTGGTATGCCAGGACGAGCTATAAGTAATAAATTTATGGAAGAAAGAAAGTTAACAAATGAAAAAATAAGCAAATGTTATAAATGCTTAAAAAAATGTGATATGGCAACTATACCTTATTGTATAACAGGTGCTTTAGTACGTGCAGTAAAAGGCGATGTTGATAATTCACTTGTATTTTGTGGTGAAAATGCATATAGATTAGATAAAATTATTACTGTTAAAGAATTAATAGATGAATTAAATAATTAGTGATAAAAATACTGGGATTATCGAAAAAGCAAATGCGACAGTTCCAGTATTTTTTATGTTATATAATCCTTTCTAGAAGAGATTATTGTTTGATTTTTTCTTAAGTGATTTTGTAGTTAGCTTTTTCATTTAGTTCAACATCCTAATACTTACTTCACCTGAATTTAATATTTTTATAGAACCATCATCATGTTTTATTACTAAAGAACCATCATTATTTATATCTATAGCTTTCCCTTTAGAACAAATTCCTCCACTTGTATACATTATTTCTTGATTTAAAATAATACTTCTTTTTTTATACTCTTGAATAAAGTCATAGTATTTAATCTTTGGAATAATACTTAAAATATTATTTAGTATCTCTGCACAAAGTATATTTCTATTTATACCATTACTATTACCTTTATAAAGAGAGTCTGCAATTTCTTTAAGATCATCAGGAAAATTATCTTTAGGATTGTTAAAATTAATTCCTATTCCTAAAATTAAGTAGTCAATAGTTTCACTTTCAAAATTAGTTGAGGCTTCAGTTAAAATACCTCCTATTTTTTTATTATTTATATAAATATCATTTATCCATTTAATTTGACATTCTATACCTGTAACTTTATGTATTGCATCACATATAGCTACAGATGAAGATGTTGTAATTAATACTGAATCCATTGCTGTTAGATTTGGACGTAATATAATACTCATATAAATACCTGTATTAGCTGGAGAGTAAAATGATCTGCCCATCCTACCTTTACCAGCTGTTTGCTCTTCTGAAATAACAACAGTTCCGTGTTTAGCTCCAGTTAAAGCTAATTTTTTTGCAACTTCATTGGTAGAAGTAGTTGTTTTATAAGTATATATTTCTATATTTGAAAATTCTTTATTTAAATATAGAGAAATACCTTCTTTAGATATTAGATCAGTATTATCCGCTAGAGAGTAACCTCTATTTGTTACAGCCTTAATATTGTATCCATCATTTCTTAATGAATTTATAGCTTTCCAAATTGAAGTTCTTGAGATATTTAAAGTTTTGGCCATTTCAGCACCAGAAACTGTTTTTCCTTTATTCTCTTCTAAAACTTTTAAAACGTTACTTTTTAACATAATAAATTACCTCCTACAAAAATTATATTGAGTTAAAAATATCTTGTCAATCAAAGTATATAATATAGTTAACAATTAAAAATTACTATTTATTTAGTTAAAATCTTTGACATAGTCAAAAATGTTAGAATACTTTACAAAAAAGTATTAATGTGACAATTACAAAAAAGATATATATAATATTAAGTGAAGTAAAAATAAAAGAGAGGTATGATTTAAAATGGGAATAAGAAAAAACAAAGCAATAGAGCTTCATAGTAATAGATATACATGTTCTCAAGCTGTAGCATGTGCTTTTTGTGATTTGGTTGATGTAGATGAAGCTACAATGAAAGAAATTGTTAGAAAATATAGTGGTGGAGCATATAAAGTATGTGGCGCTGTAATGGGAGCATATGTAATAGTTAATTATTTAAATGGAAATATAAATCCAGAAAACCCTGCAGAACCGATCAAAGATGATATGGAGCTTTTAAATGAAATTGAAAGAAGATTTAAGGAAAAAAATACTTCAATTATATGTAAAGAGTTAAAAGGTATTACTACAGGAACTGTTTTACGTTCTTGTAGAGGTTGTGTAGAAGATGCAGCAGAAATTCTGGAAGAATTAGTAGATGAGAAATTGAATATGTATTAATTCTTTAATAGTTATAATATTAATATAAATTTTATGTCAAATAAAAAATAAAGAAATTAATGGAACTTTTTATGTAATGTATACGTCTAATAAATATAAATTAAATTTTGGATTATAATTATGGGGTGTAATAGACGTGTGGAAGAAATTAATTTTATCAGAAAAAGATTATGAATATTTAACAAAAGGATTAGCTAGTGGAGTTGGACTAGGAATAATAATTGGCTCTTTAGCAGGAGATATTTTATTTTTCTTTGCACTTGGAGGCGTTTTAGGAATAATAGGCTCAGGTATATTTTCATTTTATAAAAAGTTTAAAGTAGATAATAAAATTTAAAAGTAAAGGCAGGAAAGCAAATGAATAGGGGCAATTTAATTGATATTTTAAAAAAGAAAATAGTAGTTCTAGATGGGGCTATGGGAACGAGTATACAAAGTTTTAAGTTAACTGAAGAAGATTATAGAGGGGCACTGCTTAAAAATTTTAATAAAGAACAAAAAGGTAATAATGATTTATTATCTATAACAAAACCTGAAGTTATAAAAGAAATACATAGGGGATTTTTAGAAGCTGGTTCAGATATAATTGAAACAAATACCTTTAGTTCAAATAGCATTTCTCAGGAAGATTATGGATTAAATAATTTAGTTTATGATTTAAATTATAAATCAGCAAGGCTTGCAAAAGAAATAGCTGATGAATTTACAGCAAAAAATCCAGGGAAACCAAGATTTGTTGCAGGCTCTGTAGGACCTACAAATAAAACAGCATCTTTATCACCAGATGTAGAAAATCCTGGTTATAGAAATATAAGTTTTGATGAACTTGTGGAAGCTTATAGTGAACAAATCTCTGCACTTATGGATGGTGGAATAGATTGTATATTAATAGAAACTATTTTTGATACATTAAATGCTAGGGCAGCTATAATTGCGGCAAATAATGTTTACAAAGTAAAAGGAAAAAGTCTGCCTATAATGATTTCAGGTACTTTAACTGATAAATCAGGAAGAACCTTATCTGGTCAAAAATTAGATGCTTTTGCACAATCAATTAGAAATGAAAATGTTATTTCTATAGGATTAAACTGTTCCTTTGGTGGAGAGGATATAATACCATTTATAAAAGAACTAGCCAATACTCAAGATATGTTTATATCAGTTTATCCTAATGCAGGATTACCTAATATTTTAGGAGAATATGATGAATTACCAAATATAACTGCAGGGTTTATAAGACAATTAGCAAAAGAAAGGAAAGTTAATATAGTTGGTGGATGCTGTGGAACAACATCAGCTCATATAAAAGCAATAGCTGAGGCTGTAGAAGGATTAGAGCCTAGACTAATTCCTGAAGTAAAAATAGAAAGTATATATTGTGGACTTGAAGTAGTTAGAAGTAGTAAAGAAAATAACTTTATAAACATAGGGGAAAGAACCAATGTTGCTGGTTCAGCTAAATTTGCAAGGCTTATTAGAGAAAAAAAATATGAAGAAGCCTTATCTATAGCAAAAGATCAAGTAGAAAATGGTGCTCAAATAATAGATGTTAATTTTGATGATGGCTTACTAGATAGCGCTAAAGAAATGGAGTATTTTTTAAAACTATTAGCATCTGAACCAGATATATCTTCAAGACCTATAATGATAGATTCATCAAGATGGGAAGTAATTGAATCTGGTCTTAAAAGTATTCAAGGAAAACCAATAGTAAACTCTATTTCTTTAAAAAATGGAGAAGAAGAATTCTTAAATCATGCAAAAGTTGTTAAAGAGTTTGGAGCAGCTGTTGTAGTAATGGCATTTGATGAAAATGGACAGGCAGATACTTTTGAAAGAAAAAAAGAAATATGTGCTAGGGCATATGATTTATTAGTAAATAAATTAAATTTTCCGCCACAAGATATAATCTTTGATCCAAATATTTTAGCAATTGCTACAGGAATAGAGGAGCATGATAATTATGCTGTTGATTTTATAAATGCAACTAGATGGATAAAAGAAAATCTTCCATATGCTAAAGTTTCAGGGGGAGTTTCTAATTTATCATTCTCATTTAGAGGTAATAATACTATAAGAGAAGCTATGCACTCAGTATTTTTATATCATGCAATTGAAGCAGGTATGGATATGGGAATTGTAAATCCAGGAATGATACAAATTTATGATGATATTTCAAAAGATTTATTAGACCTAGTTGAAGATGTAGTTTTAAATAGACGTAAAGATGCTGCAGAAAGATTATTAGATAAAGCAGAAGAGTTTAAAAATGGAACTAATATAGTTCAAAATAATAAAAATGCATGGAGAGAAAATACTTTAGATGAGAGATTAAGTTATTCATTAATTAAAGGAATAACTGAGTATATTAATGAAGATTTAAAAGAAGCTGTTAACAAGTATCCTAAGGCTCTTAATATTATAGAAGGTCCATTAATGAGCGGTATGACTAAAGTTGGAGAGCTATTTGGAGATGGGAAAATGTTCTTACCTCAAGTTGTTAAGTCAGCAAGAGTTATGAAAAAAGCTGTTTCATTTTTACTTCCATATATAGAAAAAGATAAAGAACAAGGGGACACATCTAAAGCTGGAAAAATTCTCTTGGCAACAGTAAAAGGAGATGTCCATGACATTGGTAAAAATATTGTTGGTGTAGTTCTTGCTTGTAATAACTTTGAAATAATAGATTTAGGAGTTATGGTTCATTGTGAAGATATAATAGAAATAGCTATTAAAGAAAATGTAGATATAATTGGGTTAAGCGGTCTTATTACACCTTCTTTAGATGAAATGTGTCATATAGTATCTGAGATGGAAAAAAGAAATATGAATATACCAATAATAATTGGAGGCGCTACAACATCCAAACCACATACTGCATTAAAAATAGCTCCTAATTATAGTGGCACAATTGTATATGGATATGATGCTTCAAAAACAGTTGAAATATGCAAGAATCTTTTAGGTGAGAATAAATATGAGTATATTAAGTCTATTAAAGACGAGTATGAAGAAATAACATTAACTTATAATAAATATGAAAAGAAAATGATATCATTAGAAGAAGCTAGAGAAAAGAGACTTAAAATAGATTGGAATAATAGAAAGATTTTTAAACCTAATTTTATTGGAATAAAAGAAGTTACTAATTATAAAGTATCAGATTTAAGACCTTATATTGATTGGACATTCTTCTTTATAGCATGGGAAATGAAAAAGTTATATCCAGATATTTTAGAAGATCCAAATTATGGAGAAGAAGCCAAAAAGATACTTGATGATGCTAATACAATGTTAGATTTTATTGAAGAAAATAATATTATAAATATTAAAGGTGTCTTTGGAATTTTTGAGGCCAATTCAAATGGAGATAATATTGAGATATATAATAAAGATAAGAGTTTAGCTACAACATTAAATCTGTTTAGAGAACAAAGAGAAAAAAGTAAAGGTGAGTATTTATGCCTTTCAGATTTTATTGCGCCTAAAGAGTTACAAAAAGAAGACTATATTGGCGGATTTATTGTAACAGCGGGACTTGGGGCAAATGAATATGCTAAGAAGTTGGAATTAGAAGGTGATTCTTACAATTCAATTATGTTAAAACTTATATGTGATAGATTAGCCGAAGCCTTTGCTGAAAAGCTACATGAAGATATAAGAAAAGATTATTGGGGATATGCACCAGATGAAAATTTAAGTATGAAAGAAATATTAAAAGGTAGCTATAGAGGAATAAGGCCTGCTTTTGGATATCCATCACTTATTGATCAAAGTCAAATGAAAAGATTATTTGATGTTTTAGATGGTGAAAATATAACTGGAGTAAAACTTACTGAAAATTATATGATGGATCCAGTATCTTCAGTATGTGGATTATATTTTGCTTCAGAAGACTCAAGATATTTTAATTCTAATTTAATAGATAAAGATCAAGCTGAAGACTATGCAAGAAGATGTGGGTGGACTAAAGAGGCATTAGAGAATGCTTTACCTAATATATTATCATATAAATAAAATATATAGTTCTAAATAGATTATAAATTTTATTTTGAGTGAAATTTTAATTTATAGAACAATCGAGTAGGAGGTAGATAATTATTTTATCTACCGACCTCTCACACCACCGTGCGTACCGGTCTGGTACACGGCGGTTCTTTAAGTTTAATGAATTTTAATATATTGACGCGTTAGGCTTTTTAAGCCTAAGTCGGTAAA
>NZ_JAPFDR010000032.1 GCF_026168755.1 Clostridium sp.
AGAAAAAGAAAAAATGAAATATTAATTTGGAGGGAACATTGAAATTGAGCCGTAGAATTTAATCTTTGTGGAATTGAACTTGCGTAAAGAAGTTGTATTGAAGCGTAAGCGACTTTTACAACTTTAGCAAGTTCAATGAAAGAAAGATATAAATTCTAGGCAAAAATTTCACAGTTCCCGGAAAATAAATATTTCATTTTTTCTCTTCCACGTGGTGCGCAATAGAATTCAATAGTTTATATAATATCATCCTTACCTTCCCACCGAAGTATAGATCAAAATCTAGGCAGGTCTCCTGGCTTAAACTTCATCCTTATCTCATACCTTCCCAGCTTTATTAAAACCAGTGGCTTAATTTGAGATTCGTCCATTATTACAGTAGCGGGGGCTGCAGTGGCATTTAACCACTTTCCCTTTTAATTTTAAAATGTAATTTTAAAAACCTAAATTTTTAAATATTCTATTTTTATATCTATTTAATTAAATACTAATTTATAATATTATTCAAGTTTTATTTATTTTTTAATAATATTTTTCCGTAAAATATTATATAAAATAAAACAGTTGATATTTAAAATTATGATATCAACTGTTTTAAATTTATATATTAAAATATTACTTATATTTTTTCTATCTATAAGATGTCTTTAATGCTTCCTTTAATACTTTAGGATTCTTTTTATATGGAGTTACTGAACATATTTTCTTATTCTTGACATCAAATAAAGTGTATACTGCAATTCTTGCAGCTCTTACAGAATACTCTTCTGTAAATACCATATCTTCTGGTATCTCAACAAATTGACTTATCATTGCAAAGTTTGTTGAGCCATCTGGTACAACCTTTGGTCTATCACTCATCTTACGAGGTTGGAATTGTGAGTCTATATATGGCATCATGCATGGAATTACATTAACTATATCATTCTTAATTTCATCAGCCTTATCTAACATATGAAGATGATATAATAATTCCATTAATATTTCTTCACCAGTACAATCTCTCATTGGTTTTTTAATATAATCTCCATCCCTATCTGTATATATTCCATATCCCCAGAAAATCGTTGTATCTAAAGGTTGATTTTTAAAATGTGGTTGTGCTGCAACGACTATACTCATTAACCAATTAGAATCTTTAAATGTCATTAAAGCTCCACTACCTGGGATATTTCCTGAGAATTGCTCAATTAATTTTAATAACTTATTTCCTTTAGATGTTACCGTAAAACTTTCCCAATTAGTTTGTTCTGGATGATTAAAGAATGGTTCTGGATTGCCAAGTCCAGGCTTTTTAGCTGCTATTTTTCTCCATAGCTCTCCAGACATTGGGTTTTCTGGTTTATATTCTGCTGGTGTATTATAATCTCCTAATGTTGCATTATCTGTCATACAACCATTTATCATAATGCATACATCCTTCTCACCTAATTCAATAACCTTTTCTCCTTCTTCATCTTCTATATGAATTGCAGTTACTGTTATTCCAGGTCCTTCTTTAAAATCTAAATCAGTAACTGTAGCATTTATACTAAAGTCTACATTAAATTTATCTAAATATGATTTTAATGGTAATATTACTGATTCATATTGATTGTATGGAGTACGTGTAACACCCTCTAATGTTTCTATACGTGAAAACTCGAAAATCATACGTTCCATATAACGCTTAAATTCAAATAAACTAGACCACTTTTGGAAAGCAAATGTTGTTTGCCACATATACCAGAAATTTGTTTCAAAGAAATGTGGTGTATTACTAAACCATTGTTCTATAGTCATATCATCTAAATTTTCTTCTGGAGTAATCATTAATTTACCTAATGCCATACGATCATCATTATTAAATCCCATACTTCTTACATCTTGAATAACTCCATTTTTATCTACTAATCTTGCTTGTGCATGTGTTGGATGTAAATGATCAAAATTTAATATTTCTTCTGTTACACTCATTCCTGGCATATCTAATGAAGGTATTGACCTAAATAATTCCCAGAAGTTTTCATAAGTCTCTTCATTAAGCATTCTTCCACCACGACAAACAAACCCATTTATCGGATCTCCAGCACCATCATTACTTCCACCTAGAATTTTTAATCCTTCAATTATATGAATATTTTCACCTTTAAAATTACAATCTCTTATTAAGTAAGCAGCTCCTGCTAAAGAAGCTAAACCACCACCAACAAAATAAACTTGTTTATCATCATTAGCATCACTATATTTAAAAGTTTCATTTTCTTTTAAGTTCTTATTTTTGTTATTTTTCACCACCATTGTTGCAATAGCTGTAACACCAGCTATGGCTCCTAATGTCCATAAAGCATTTGATTTATTTTTATTCAATTTTTAGCCATAAATTTAATACCTCCAATACTTTGTATATTTTATATTCTTCATTATAATATTAATAGTTTAAAATGTATTTAGACAATTATATTATTATGTTTAAAAATATAAAATATTAACATACTATTTAAACTTAATTAACATATTTATTTAAATAATATTACCATTTAAATTCCTTCCACTCTTTTGCATATTCATCAAAAAGTTCATTTATACCCTTTCCTATTGTTATATATTGATTATCAGTTAAATTTGCTAAAGATACTCGAATTGACCAAGTTGGTCCTTTAAATCCATCGCCATTTAACAAAACTATTCCATATTTTTCTGCCAATTCAAATAAAAATTCAATTGCACTACGCTCTCTCTTTAAATATTCAACAAATTCCTCTCCGTATTTAAATTTGGCCCAAACTAATAAATCATATTTATTATAATAATTTGTACTATATATATCATTCTTCATTGGCAATCCAATTAAATTTTCATACAATAACTCTTTACGCCTTTTGCAGATATTTTTAGTTTGCTCTTTATATTTATCTTCTTTATCTAACAATGAAAATATTGAAAAAATAGCCATTTGCACTTGTTGTGGAGTAGATAAACCTGCTGTATGATTTAATGCTACTTGCCTACTATCAGCAACTAATCTATCAATAAAAGAAATTTTTTCTGGATCTGTGCTCATAGTTGAATATCTTTCATCAACTATATCCTTATCATCTTCATTTAATTCAGCTATTAACTTATCAAAAACATTTTCTTCTGCTAAAGCTATAACTCCTAATCTCCATCCTGTTACTCCAAAATATTTAGAATAAGAATATACACCAATTGTATTGTATGGCATAGTAACCATTAATGATTTAAATTTATCACAAAATGTTCCATAAACATCATCTGTAACAATCATTAAGTTAGGATTATTTTTTTCTACGATTCTTTTTATATACTCCATAGACTCTTCATTTATTGCTACTGAAGGTGGATTACTAGGATTGACAATACAAGCTAATTTTATCTCCTTATCACACAACTTATCTAACTCTTCCTTAGGATACTGCCATGTATGTCTACCTTCTTCATTAAATTCTGATGCATATATATTTACAACTTCAAAATTATATCTTGGTAACTCTGGAATATCTAAATATGGTGTAAATATAGGCACTAATAATGCTATCTTATCTCCTGGGTATAGTAACCTATTAGCCTCTAGTGAATCAAATATATAACACATTGCAGCTGTTCCACCTTCCACTGCAAAAATCTGATGATTATCACTCTTGGGGTTTCCTCCCATTTCCTTAATTAAATAATCTCTTACTACTATTTCAATATGTGTAAGCATTCTATCTGGTAATGGATAATTATCTCCTATGATTCCATCTACAAGCTCAAAGACCCAATTATCCTTATCAAAATTATGTACATCTATTCCATATTCTATTATGTTATTAAGCAACTCTATTCCTGGTGCATCTTTATGCTTGTCATAATAAATCTTAAATATATTATAAATTCCAGTATTATGAGGCATTCCTGCCAAGTCTCCATCACACCAAGTTCGTTGTGTTTCTTCTACTGCAAATTGGCCTAATGTAAAAAATGCTTGTCTTGGGGTTGCTGCTGTCCAATTAGGATTTCCCCTTCCTGCATTTAGCAGTATATTTGTACCTTTTTTCTCTGATTTTAATGCAAGCTCAATTAACCTATCCTTCAGCTCAAAAGGGCTTAAACTCTTAACTTCCTCTATTAATTTTTTTCTTTTTATTTCTCTAATAGTACTTATACTAAACACCCCTTTAACTAAAAATTTATTCATAATCTTCTATTATTTCTATTTTGCTCTTTATATATTTAAAATATTCTTAATAACTGAAAGGATAGATTTTCACCTTAGAACAACTTTCTCCATTTAAAGATATGTTATAATCTACTTATTCATAGCTAAAAATAATATACAGTTATTATTAAAATTTTATAAATTCAGAGAGGTATATATGAAAAATTTAAAAATTTATTTTACATCTGATATGCATGGATATTTGTATCCAACAAACTACATAGATAAAGAACCTAAAAATATTGGTTTAATAAATATGATTAATGATTTCAAAAAAGATGGTAATACATTAATTATGGATGCTGGTGATACTATTCAAGGTTCACCTCTTACTTATTATTTAAGTGGTCAAAAATTTAATATTCATCCTATTGCAGATATTATGAATGCTGCTGGATATGATTTTATAACTCTAGGAAATCATGATTTTAATTATGGACTATTATATTTAAGAAAATATCTTCGTACATTAAAGGCTAAATGCTTATGTGCAAATGTTGTTGATAAAACTGGTGAACTACCTATATTACCTTATTCTATAAAGACCTTGGAAAATGGATTGAAAGTTGGAATTATAGGAATAACAACAGACTTTATAAATCATTGGGAAAGAACTGAAAATATAGCTAACATAAACATTACTGATACATTTGAAGCTGTAAAATATTATTTTGATGAAGTAAAAGCAGCATCAGATATTGTCATTGGACTTTATCACGGTGGATTTGAGTATGATTTAAACTCACATGAACAACTTATGTTTACAAGTGAAAATATAGCTTATAAATTATGTATGGAATTTGACTTTGACATTTTACTTACTGGTCATCAACATATGCCATTAGCAGATACTATAATTAATGGTACTCATGTTGTTCAAACACCTCAAAGAGCTACCAGTTATGTACAAGTAGAATTGAATTTAAATAATTATGGTAGTAAGACTATTACTTCCTCTCTTAAGAAGGTTAAATTAAATTGTGAAAATGAAATATATAATAAATATTTACCTTTAGAAAATGATGTTCAACAATGGTTAGACACTCCTATAGGATTTTTAGATGAAAATTTATATCCATCTTCTCATTTAGATATGGCTCTAAATGGTTCAGATTTAGCTAACTTTATAAATGCAGTCCAACTTGATGAAAGTGGTGCTGATATATCATGTACTTGCTTTTCTAATGAAATAAAGGGATTTGATAAAAATGTTACTGTAAGAGATGTTGTATCTACTTATATGTTTCCAAACACGTTAGTAATAGTTGAAATTAATAGAGCTCAATTAAAAACAGTATTAGAAAGATGTGCTAGCTATTTTAGTAATGATAATGGAAATATATCAATTTCTGATGCATTTTTAAAGCCTAAAATACAACATTATAACTATGATTATTTTGCAAATATAGATTATACTTTTGATTTAAATAGACCTGTTGGTGATAGAGTTGTCTCTATAAAATTTAAAGGTAAAGAATTAGATGATACTTCTAAACTTTCTCTTGTTATGAATAATTATAGATCAACGGGAGTTGGTGGATATGATGTATATAAAGAATGTCCACGTTTAAGAGAAATATTAGTAGAAATGCCTGAAGTTATTATTGATTATTTTATAAAGCATAAAAATGTTAAAGTGGATAAGACAAAATATATTAATACTATTTATTAGAATCTAAATCATATATCATTTTATTCTAAAGCTATTTTAAATTAGAGTGTAAAAAACACCTATAACAGTAATTCAAATCACTGTTATAGGTGTTTTTTTCTAAATAGTTTAAATAATAAAGTTATCTATTAAATACTCTAATATATATTAACATATCTATATTTAAATTCATCTTTAAAATAGCATTACACTTCCAATTATTGCACTTTTAGAAGTATCTTTTGTAACTACTACTTCAACATTGTTTTCATTAAAATAATCAATACTCTTTCCTAAGAACAATTCACTACTCTTTGCTACTTGTCCTCCAACTATTACTCTATCTGGCCTAAACAATTCAGTCGCTAGCTTAAACACCTCTAATAAGTTATTTTCAAAAGTATTCCAAACTACTTTAGCTAAATCTTCACCCTTTAATGCTTTATCTGCAATTTCTTTTACTTCTAAACCAATAATTCCACATTCATTAGCAATTTTTAATATTCCCCTGCAAGAAATATAATCATCTATTATTCCATCCCTATACGGAATACTATATATCCATTTATTTTTTATAACTTCATTATTTTCAATATAAGCAGATCCACAACCTGTACCTATGCATACTGTAAAAACCTTATTGCTTTTCTTATTATTCAATAATTCTTCACCTAAAGCAAACATTGCTGCATCATTTTCAAACTTTACATTAAAATCATTAGTTATATTTTTCAAATTTTCTTTAGCATATTTTATAATTTCTTCTTTTATATTTACACCATATATACTTTCATACTTATTTATACCCTTTATATATGATACTCCATTCTCATAATCAAAAGGACCTGGAAATGCAATACCCACTCCTGAAAAATTACAATTACTAAGTGAACTTATTCTTTCTTTTATTATGTTCATAATATTACATAATACTGTTTCCTTATCGCAATTAGAAAATGACTCATTAATTATTATCTTATCATCTAAAATTTCACCATTACTATTTACTACTGCCGACTTTATATACGATCCTCCAACATCAAGACCAACATAATACTTCATTTTGATTAATATCCTCCACAAATTTATTATTAATTCTTTTCATTACTTATTTATTGTTGGTATTATCTCGTACATATGCCTTTATTACACCTATTGTTTTTCCAACACTATTACCAGATGGTGATATTGTATATTCATATATATCAGCCGGAATTATAAAAGTTTCTGCATAATGAACTTTAAATGGCTTAAATTTATTGCTTGGACTTTCTATTATTGCCTCTTCTCCTTCAATAAGATTCAATACATTTAAAGTCCCATTTGTATTATTTTTTATTTTTTTGTTAAACCATAATCTTCTAGTTTCTATGAATTCTAACTCATGAAGTCCTGTTTTTTCTTCCTTAAATCCATCTTCTTCACTTATAGTAACAATGTTATTCACTAAATTTTTCTTTACCCATTCAGTGTTTCTATTAAACTGTATAACTTCTTTGCCATGCTCCAAATGAATTGGTCTTGGTAATCCATCTAATCCTACTCTTCCCCAATCCCAAAGCTTAAAGGTAAATATATATGGTGTGGCACTTATTTCTAATACAATACTATTTTTACCTGAACAATGTATTGTTCCATTAGGAATTAAAAAATGATCATGCTTTTTAGCAGGAAATTTATTTATATATTTTTCTACATCTAAATTATTTTCACCTGTTTGAGCCTCTTTTAATGCTGTTAAAAACTCTTCTTTATCAACATTATCTTTCATACCCAAGTATACTGTTGCATCTTCAGCAGTATCTAGCATATAGTAACTTTCATCTTGAGTATAACTCATTCCAAACTTATCTTTTATATACTCTTTTAATGGATGAACCTGTAAACTTAAGTTTCCACCCTCCATAGTATCTAAAAAGTCAAACCTAATTGGGAACTCAGCTCCAAATCTGTTAAAGATACCATTTCCTAACAATTCTTTAGGCTTGTACAGCACCAAATCAATTGATGGAATCTCAACTCTAACATCTCCAAATCTTATGAATAAACTATTTTCTTCTGGAACACAATCAAAGCACCATGCATAATTCTTACTACTTTTATCTAAATCACATACTTCCTTCATCCATTGTCCACCCCATACCCCTGGATCAAAGAATGGAACAACTCTAAATGGTGTAGTAACTGCTAAATCCATAGCTTTTCTAAAATTATCACCAGTTATCATCTTTACAGAATCATTATCATTAGTATCTAATATATAATCTATATCATTGAAAAACTTCTTTTTATAATTATCTACTAATCTCCATTCTATAAAGTATCCTCTTTTGTATTTCTTTAAAAAATCTTCATTATAATTTTCTATTTTATAATTTCCTAATTTCCCACTTCTATATCTAAGTTGTATTTCCCACCTAGCTAAGTCTGCATAAATATGAATATCTGGCTTACATATCAGTAATGCACCAACTCCTAAAATTAAAATATTTCCTTTTTCAACTGAATTGATATTCCTTCTATACTCTTTAATCTTATTCTCGTCAATTATGTCTTCTAGCCTTAAATCATTCATTTTTCCAAAAACTCTATCATCAGTTAAGTTATCATTAAATATATCTGTTATTTTTTCACCTTCAAAAAAAACATCTTTCGTAAATATAACCTTATCAAACTCAATATACTTTGATATATTTTCTAAAACCTCATCTTCATATACCCCCATATAACAATCAATAGCAATTATATTTTTTCTATTAATCATCTTACTACTAATTTCAGAGCAAATTTTCTCATATCCTAAAAATGCACCATCACAACTTTCTGAAACAAGTATTTCTGGATATTTATCATAATTCGATTTTCTATTTATATACTTCATCACTTACCCACCTTTTATAAATTCCCCAGGGTTAAGGGAATTTACTCCTTCCCCCTGGGGAATACTATTTTTAGTCTATTCTATAATTAACAAATCCAATATTCATTTCATTATTATCGCTAGCTAACTCATACTTATTATTAATATTATTTTCCCAAGTAACTGAATAATTAAATTCAATAAATCCACCTAGTGATGCCTTAAAATTAGTTTCCCAAATGTTATTCATCACCCATGAATATAACTCGTATTCCTTAGGATTAGTATAATCCTTATGATAAAGCTTTTTAGCATTTTCATATTGTAATTTTGAAGTATATATCAATGATGAATCTGGCATAGAAATACTAATTCCATAGCTATCTTCCAATAATCCTACTCCATCTTGAACCAAGTTATAATCACAGTTTGTCCCTAATAATTGATCCTTTTTAACTTGTATTACAGCTCCTGTTTTTTCACAGAATAAGTCCATCTTTTTATTATTTAAAGCAAATGGTAAAGCAATAAATACACTTTCAGGATTCCATTCACTTTCCTTATTCATCATTACAACTACATCAACTTTATTCATTTCATTGTATACCTTTAATACAACTCTTATAACTTTGATACCTTCTAACTCTAAATCAAAAGTTATCTTTCCATAAACATCTCCAATTTCACTAATCTTAACATCCTTAATTTTAGGATAGAAAACTTCATGATTTGAACCTCTCATATTACGGCCTAATGCACGTACTGCAAATTGATCACTAGTTGTTTGTCCCTTAGCTTTAGTTAATTCATATATTGGCATAAAAGCTCCAACTTTTGATGTATTATCAAATAATTCTACCCCATTAACCTTATCAAACCAGCCAATAATTCCTCTTTCTCTATCCCAAGAAATCTTCACGTGCTTATTTTCATAAACATTGTCATATTTAATAACTTCTCTAGGATCATCATATAAAAATATGTCATCACATCTTTGTACACAATAAGATTGATTTTTTATCTTTAAATACTCTATTGGATTTTCTTCTATATTAATAAATAATGTACGTTCTTCCTTAGGCTCTAAAGTTAAAACGCAATTAACGCATATTCCACCTGGATGCTCTTCAAATTGTGATTTGTACTTATTATTATTTTCATCCTTAACTACATATGTCTTATTAGACTTTTCCCAAGGGTCTAATGCTAACTTAACACACTCAGTAACTTTTCTATTATGTGGATTAACAACTTTGTACTTTAATGGGCGATCTGGCTTTAAACTATTCATACCTTTTGCTTCTAAGACTTTTATATAATTTCTCATTGCAACTTCATGAGCCTTAATTGCATATCCTGACTTTTTACAATCTAATAAATTAACAAATGAATTCCATGGATCTACTACAGATGAATAATGTCCCCATGTATGTTCTGCATAAAGCATTAGCATATCTTCACACTGACTTACTAATTTATCATCACTAATCTTTGAATCCTCATCTAATAATTTAGTAGTATTTAAAACTCGTTGTGCCTCTTTATATATCTTTAAATCATGTGGTGTACTACCTACTCCGAAAGACCACCAATCTGGCCAATCTCCACTATAAGTTGGTATTTCAGCATTGTCATTTTTAACTCTATCAAATACTTCATCTAAAGTAGCCATCTTAAATGTTACTTCTTCACCAAATTTTTCATTCCACCAATTAACAAAGTCAACTATCTCTTTATTGGGAGATCCATTATCAGTAGATATTCCAAGAATAGTGATTGGAATAAAGTTATATTCATAATTTTGATCTTCTAGTGATTTTAAGAACCTAAACATTCTAATTTCACCATATTCTTTACGCTTGTCTTGAGTAAAAGTTGCTTGTAAATCATCTCTATGAACATATGATGCTGTTGCAGTTTTTACTATTCCAAACTCATTTCCAAATTGATAATGCTCACCATTCCAAACTAATATCTTATTACCCTTTTCTGATTCCCAGTAGAAAGGTCCATGCTTTCTAAATAGGGGATACATACCATGATGCGTATGTACACATGATAATAAATTTTCAATTCCATTTTCTTTTAATGCATCAATATACCCATAGGAATATCCATTTATATCTGCAGTCATAGCTGATTTAATTTCTTTATTTATGCTCTTTCCATAATCAACAGACTTCTTAATTTGATTTTTCAATATCTTCTCATCAACCAATTCAGTCATGTTCAAATAATTACCTGTAACTTCTATACTTCCATTTTTCACACAAACTTCAAAACGCTTCTTCCATTCATCGTCAACTTCTTTTAAGAACTGCTCTACAGCCCAAAATGCTTCGCATACCCAAACAAATTCATTTTCTCTATTATCTGCTCTTAAGGATTCTGCAATTTCAATGGCTTGCTTTATAAAATTCACATGATAAAATTCAATTATCTCTTGGCTGTGAGTATAACCTATATCTGTATGTGAATGATGTACTAAAAGAACTTCCCACTTTCTATTTAATTTATTTTTTGACATTTTATAATCCCCCTTATAAATACAAATTCAATATAACAATTCTTAATTTAATGAAATTTTTATAGATATTTTCTGCTTAATTAACATTGTACAATATCGAAATTATATAATAATATCAATGCATTATAAGACTTAATCAATATTGTATATAAGCAATAATTAAATATATCTTATACCTAAATTATAGGCTAAAATTAAATTTTCCAAATTGCAAATTAAGAATAAAAATTTGACTTATTCTGAAATAAATATTATGGCAAAATAATTTTATATCATTAAATTTAAATCTATACTGGATATATGATTTTAAGAGAAAATCTATGTTAAAAGCTTGTAATATAAAGTGAATAACTATAGATAAATTTATAGGAGGATTGTTATATGGATATTAATAAATTTTATGTTTTTAATTTACTTTCTAAAATAATAGTAAAAGAAGCTATAGGTCCATTTATAATAACTATAGCTCCAGTTAGTTTATGCAAATTTGATAATCTTTCTCCAACTAACAGACTTCATAGTCATAAGTGCTATGAACTTTGCTTTATCGTTGATGGTTCTGGAGAATATGTTCATGATAATACTGTATATGAAATAAAAAAGGGGGATGTTATTATATCCAACCCCAAAAGTAGTCATGAAATACGACTTTGCAATAAATGTGATTCCTCTAATTCCTCTACCTTACATTTAATTTTCTTCAATGTTAATATCGAATGTGTAGAACAATATTATGATTTTCACTTAAATACTTATGAAGAAAAAATGATAGCATCATTTTTAGAAAACCATAAAATCCTGCTTAGTAATTATGATTATATCTTTTCTTATATTAATTTTTTATTAGATAGCACAAATTCAAAGATAAGCAATTATGGTGTGTACAATATGATTAAAAATATAGTTCTTGAATCTCTTTTTGAGTTATGTACTAATAAAGATATTGTTAATTTTAACACTAATAATTATTCTGATGATTTTAATAATCTATTGATGTATATAGAAAGTAATTTGGATAGACCTTTAACTATGCAGGATATGTCAGAATTTTTATTTACTTCTGAAAGGAATATTCATTATATGTTTAGTAAATATCTTAATTTAACACCTAAGCAATATATTAATTCTAGGAAAATTAATCTTGCTAAAGTTTATTTAAAAATGAATTATAAGGTTAGTGATGTTTCTTCCTTAATTGGAATAAATGATATTAGTCAATTTAGTAGGTTATTTAAAAAATATTGTGGGATTTCTCCTAAGAGCTTTCAAAACCCTGAAGTTTAATCCCACCGCTTTTAAATATTACTGCATTATACTATAAGTTATTTATTAATTAATCCTGTTAATTTCTGTTATATTTAAATGTTGTTACTTCTTTAATTATTTTATCTTTCTTACTGTTATAGAAAATTGTTGTTATGTAAATCATAGCTTTTTATCAACAACGACTTTCTATAACAGATATTAAATTTTTTAATTATTATACTTATAATTTAACATCAACATTTTGGTATAACAGAAACTTATAGATTTTTATTATGATACTTATAATCAATTACCAACATTCTTCTATAACATGTTATCATACCCCTCTCAAGTACTTACATATATATTGTATAACTTCTCTTATTCTATATAATTCACTTTCTTTATTTCTCATCCTCCATACCCTTGAATAATCATAGAACCAAACTTCGATATCTTCAGCTAATTTCTTAGGTTCATAAATTAACTTACTACTTTCCTTACCTAAATCATATTTCATAACAGTTATAAAGAATTTATTAAATAGTCCCATTCCTTCAGTTGCAATTACGAGCTCTTGAATATCATATTTATTTTCTATATCCTTTAACAAGCTTATTAATTCATCTTCTACCTTGCAAGCCATCTTATATTCATTTTCCAAATACTCTACATCAAATGTTTCTAATTTCCCCTTTAAAGTACCATATCTTTCCTTAAAAGCTACGACCTCTTCCCATCTAATTTCATGATTCTTTGTTAAATCATTTAATAATGAAACTACTTTAAGTGATTTATCTCCATATTCAATTCTAGATATTGCCTTATATATTTGTGTAAAATCACCCTCTAAATTATTACTTGTTTCATCATTAGGATTCCATGATAATGCTGCACCATATATCATTCCTGGCATTGAACTTGCTAGTAAGTTTATATGTCCAAAATCTCCCCAATCTGTATTTAATACTCCAGCAGCATTATATTTCACTCCATAATTAATCATTCTTCTTATATTTTCAAAGGCTTTATCCATATAGCTAACAAGTTGATTCCAACTTCCTACTCCTGGAGAAACATATTGCTCTCTTTTAACTTCTGACATTATTCTAGTTTTCTCTTCCGTTACCTCATTAGAATAATCCCAATTTAAACAAATTAAGTCATCTGGTACTTCATTTAATAAATCAGTATGTCTTAATATTACATCTCCCCAGAACATTACTGTTTTATCATATTTTTTAACAATTGATATAACCTTATTTAAAAAGTCTACATATAACTTTCCCTCACCTATTTTATCTGCCTTTGCCTTACTTTTTCCTTTTCCTAAATCAAATGTTTCATCTCCACAAATATTAAACTTCTTTGAAGTAAATAGTGGTATAAATTGTTCTAACATATTTTCTACTAACTTTAAACTTTCTTCATTACTTACATCTAAAGTATGATGGGCCATTCTTTCATAAAATGAATATTCATCTTCCTCCATTCCATCCATTTCACATAGGTTGCAGAATGATTTTGTACGAAGCACTTCATATAGGTGACCAAATGTTGATAAAGATGGTATCAACTCTACATTTCTCTTTTTACAGTACATATCTAATATTAATATTTCTTCTGAAGTTAATGGATCCTTGTCTATCCATACCTCACTCATTCCTTTAAATGCAAAGGTATGCTCAATATACAACTGAATTTGATTTATTTTATAAAAAGATGCTTTATCTACTAATTGTTTTAGTGTTTCTAGTGTTGGTACCTTACCTCTAGTTGTATCATGGAAAAATCCACGGTTTTTAAAATATGGTTTATCTTCTATTTCTAAGCTTCTAATTGAATTACTACTTTGTTTTAATACTTGTTTCAATGTTTGAATTGCATAAAATATTCCTGAATCAAAGGTCGCTATTATTTCAATTGAATCATTATTTATAATTAATTTATATTCTTCATTTTCCATTCCATCAATCTTAATTATGTTTATGGAATTTTTTAAGGCAGTATTGTTTATGTTTTTGCTTATAGCTAGTTTAAGTCCAAAATTGTCTTTAATTTCTTTTTGTAACTCTATGGCACAATCTAACTCATAAAAATTACAAGCATATGATAGATTAATTTTTGTTTCTCTTTTTAATTTAAAATATCCTTCTTTTTCTCTATACTCTTTAGGCCTAGGTATTAAATACATAATGCTCCTCCCATATATACCTTAGGGGAAAGGGATTAACTCACCTTCCCCTAAGTAATAATTTAATTTTAATTATTTTTTCTTTCTAATAAACATAGCTCCTACTGCTGACATTATTCCTGCAACACCTACTGCAAATAATCCTCCTAAATTTCCTGTTTGAGGTAATGATCCACTTGGCTTATTTGGCTTATTCGGTTTTACTTCAACAGAGTTATTATTTCCATTCCCGTTATTATTTCCATTACTATTTCCGTTTCCATTGTTATTTCCATCTTCATCTGTTGGTGGAACTGGCTCTGTTGGTTTTTCATCATCTGTACTTTCTTTTTTCTTTAATGTTAAGTTTAATTCTTCCCTATCAAATGCTTCATCAATAGTTATTTCTTTTAATAAATTATCTGCTTCATAACTAGTTAAGTTTTCTGAATATTTTACAGCATATACTCCTGGATCTAATTTAATTGAAACCTCCCCTAATTCTCCTGTTGTAATAGTCTCAACTACCTTTTCATCTTTCATTATTTCATATATTGCTCCATTAACAGCGTTATTATCTTGATCCTTAACTATTAATGCTAAAGTTCCCTTAGACTCTGCTGATTTATCTTCTTTATAAACAACCTTAAACTTAGGTGAAGCTTTCATTCCTTCACGTTTAACTTGAAGTATTATTTCTCCTCCATTTTCACTAAGTAATAATGGCTTTAATACTGTAGATTCAGCATTATCTGCCACAGGAACGCTTACTTTTGTTGGGAATTCATCTGTATCATTTTCATAGTAGCTTACAATATCACCAGTTTGTAAATCTCCTATTTCTAATGTTGCATAATATTCTCCATCCACAACTGACCTTGGCTTAACTTCATATTCTGAAATCTTAAATTCTCCCGGTATTTTTGTAGTATCCCAAGCTTCATTATCATAAGATACGCTTAATTTTATACTCGCTTCCTTTCCTTCTTCCTTAACTGCGAAGTATATTCTCCCTTCTTCAGTACCAAAGTCTAAATCAGTAAACTTAACTTCTCCTGTTGTTTCAGCAACTTTTTTTGCAAATGGTTCTACATCACTTATATTTTTATATAATAATACTTCATATCCAGCTGGAACTTCTTTAAATAATACTTCATCACTTGCTCCATTATTATTAGTCGCTTTTACTGCATGCATTGGAATATTTTCAGTCATAGGTGTATTTACATCTTCGAATAATTGGAATTCATATATTCTTATTGCCTTCCATGGAGTTGGACCTGGATCATCTATATACACTCTAAATACTTGTCCCGTTACTGGTTCTGTTAAGTTTCTATCTACAATGCCTTCCTCATTATCTTCAACTACATCTACATCTACAAATTCTCCATCTCTTAAAACTTGTAATCTAAACGCTTTAGTATTAGTTAACTTATCTTCTCCACCAGCTTCTCCATGCATTGTTACCCATCTTTGAATAGTTTTCTCTTCTCCTAAATCTACCTCTAACCATCCTCCGTATATACCTGTAGTTGTACACCATTTACTATTATTTTCAACTGTACCATCTACAGCTTTAATAGCTGGTTCACCAGCATTTTCTGAACTTGCCGTAACTTTAGCATTTAAAGCAAAATTCACTGGTACTTCTTCATTTGGAACTTCTGTATCATCAGCAGACATATTCCATTTAAATTTTAATGTTTGAGCTTCTCCTCTATTGAAGTTGCCATCAACTGCTACAACTTCAAAATTAAATGAATCTTCATTATTATATCTATTAAATGGCGATATATAATAAGAATCATTATAAGTAGCTCCTATAAACTCTCTATTTCCATCTGGCTTAACTCTATATATCTCGTAGAAGCTTGCTCCATCTACATCTTCCCAATAAATCCTTGCTTCTGCTTTTTGTGCATTATGGAAAAGTTGATCATCTAAAGTTATCTTACTTGTTGCAGGTAATACTGTATCCTTGCTACTTTCTTCTACTGATAAACTTCCTATATTTATCTTAAAATCATTTATATCCTCTTCACTATCAAATCTTAATGATATTGCTGATATTGTTTTACCAACATAATCACCTAATGAAATTTTAGCTGTATTCCATTCTCCTGGAGTTCCATTTTCTACATCTAAGAATTCAAAGTTTTCTTCATGGTAATTATCCCCAAAGCATAATCCCACTTGCATATTATTATTTTCTGATGGTGTTTTATAAGTTATTGTTAATTCAGTTGTTCCATCAACTATATTTAACTTAGTACTATATAATTTAATATGATTTGGATTATCTGCTTCTAGATTTCCCTCAATAACTAATGAACTTCCTCCATTATAAGCATCTGTTCTATCAAAATCTGGAGTTAATTTAGATCCATTTGATTCTACTATCCACCTCCATGTTGGCAAATAATCTTGAAGCGATCTATTATTCCATTCTTTTGTTCTTGATACTTCTCCATCAATATAATATTGTTGTCCATGTCCTAAATTGAAGTTTGTTACAAAAGGCAATTCATTAATTGCTGACTTATCTGCAACATAATTTGCAAGTCCTACCCATTGATCTTCTGTATTTGAATTTGAAGGATCTCCTGAGCCTCCAACCCAGAATTTTTGATCATGTTTATAAAAATCTTCCATATCTTTAGCCATTGAAAGTGTTGAGTTTGGACAATACATTGCTAATGATAATTTTAATTTACCATCTTCATCTAGTAAATTTTCTACTGGAAATTTATCGTTATATGCATTTTGTTGAACCTCAACTCCAGCAAATATATCATATTGACTTCTACCAACTTCATTAGCAGTTTTTATACTCATATCTACCTTACTTAGTTCAGGAAAAGATGTTGACTCTCTATCCCAATTGTAATTTAAGAAAAATTCATCTGTTACTGTTTTACCATTGTTTTGAAAGAAGCCTACATTTAGTGGATTTAATGAATCTTGATAATTTACAGGTCCTTCAGTAGTCATTGAATCATACCATCCAATTCTTATATTTGGATCTTTTTCATGCATATATGTAAAGAATTCTACCATAAGATCAGCTTCTTCTTTACCACAGCCATAACTTTCTTGATTTATAAACCATCCATCAAATCCATAGAAATTTGTCATTTCAATCATTTTATCTGCAACTGGGAAACTACCATCTTCATTTTTAACTAAAAACTCTCTTATTTGTTCAACGTGTCCTTCACCAGGTCCCCATGGGAATCCAACTGTTCCTAATACAGGCACACCATTTTTATGACCTGCATCAATTATATCTGCTGTAGGTAGTACAAATATTCCCCTATTTGATCCTCCCCAGTAAACATAAGAGTCTACATATTGCCAGTATGAGAATGCATATGAACTTTCTATATCTCCACCTTGAGATGGTGCATTATCGATTTGTGGATTTGTTAATGCACAATTCATTATTTTTGCATCTGGATTTGCATTTGGATTTACTACTGCACCAGTAAATCTATCCTGTAATTTTATAGTTGCTCTGTTATATCTAGCAGCTTCATCACTTTCTGGACTCCATTCTAATAATGTTGAAATGCTATATGCATTTCCTGTTGGTTGTAAAGAATTATTTATACTATAACCTTCTACTGTAACATATTCACTAGCAATTTCTGCAGTTACTGTAGTTGCATATGCTGGAACTAATGATACTCCTATTGATGTTGCAATTAAGCATGCCGCTACTTTTTGCACATGTCTTCTTTTTCTAAGACTTCTCTTTGCCATTTAAACTTCCCCCTATTTATACCTCTTTATAATCTATAGTTTTTAATTTTTTCTTTTAACAAACTCCCCTCTCTCATATACTAATATATTTATTTGATAGCCAGTCATTGTATCATTACAAAATTTTATGTAATTATAACAAGCTTTTTATCCAGTTATAATTAATGTTTTTTCTAAACATTCTTCTGAATTGCCTCCAACTAATATCTTGACCTCACCCTCTTCAACTAAAAATTTCAAGCTACTATCCCATATTGAAAGCTCTTTTTTAGATATTTTAATATCTACAGCAATTTTATCTTTGGCTTTTATAAATACTTTATTAAATCCTTTCAATTCTTTAAATCTTCTTGTTACTGTAGATTCCATATCAATAGTATAAAGTTGTACTACTTCTAAACCATCTATATCACTAATATTTTCTATATCAACAGTTACTGTTACTTCTTTCCCATCCTTCAACTCTTCAATAGAAATTGATTCACAATCAAATCTTAAATTACTATATTTAAACTTTGAATAACTTAATCCAAAGCCAAATGGATATGCAGCTACTCCCCTCATATCTAAGTAATCAATCTTTGCACCACTATCTTTTCCATTGTAATAACATGGTAACTGCATAGATGATACTGGTATTGATACTGCTAGCTTCCCACTAGGATTATTTAATCCAAATATAGTTTCTGCAACAGCTTTTCCTCCCATTTTACCTGGGTACCAAGCACACAATATAGCATCAGCATAATCCTTTATATTTTCTATAGAATGTGGTCTTCCTTGAATTAAGACAACTATAACTTTAGTCCCTGTATTTTTAATTTCTTTAAGTAACTCAGCTTGTACACCATCTAAATCTAAACTTGCCTTATCTAAATTTTCACCACAATTTACATCAAGTTTACCTTCTTCTACAATGGCAGCTCCATTACTTTCAAACTTTACTTCTTCAGATTCTCTACTACTTGAACCACCTATAACAACTATTGCATAATTAGATTCTTTAGCTAAATTAATAGCTTCTTCAAATCTACTTTTATCTCTATTTATTATCCCGCATCCTTTTGCATAGTTAATTTCTATCTCTTCATTAACAATACTCTTTAGTCCATCTAAAACTGTTATTACATTCCCTGGGCGTTGTGGTGATGTATAATCTCCAAGCTGATTATATACATTATGAGCATTCGGCCCTATAACCGCTATTTTTTTCTTTTCCATATTAAGTGGTAATATACTTTCATTTTTTAGTAATATTATGCTTTCCCTTGCAATCTGTGTATTTAATTCTCTTGTGTTAATGTTCTCTTCCTTTAAATTGACCTCATCACTTAAAGAAACTTCACTAATTGAATTATTTTCAGTTTCCAAGGAAATTTCAGATTCTAAGCTATCCATATTGTCAAATAATCCAAGTTTAAATTTAACTTCAAGAATTCTTTCTAAAGCTAAATCAACCTCTTTTTCATCCACTATTCCTTTTTTTACTGCACTATCTAAATATGGATAAATTTCATCCCACAAACTTAAATCTACTCCAGCATTTATTGCTAATTTGCAAGCCTTTTCCTCATTTCTAGTCATTATAAGTAATCGATCTAATGCACATCCATCTGCCATTACTATTCCATCAAAACCATACTCATCTCTTAGGGTATTAGTTAAAAGCTTTCTATTGGCATGACATGGTATTCCATCTATTTCATTGTAAGCAGCCATAACACCTATAGCTCCACTTTTTGCACCAGCTTCAACTGGTGGTAAAAATATTTCTCTTAATTCTCGCTCTCCAATGTTAGCAGCCCCTGAGTTATGTCCACCTACTGCAGCCCCTTGTGCACATAGATGCTTAAGAACAACTCCAACTCCATTTTCAAAGTTATTTTTTTGATATCCTTCTACTATAGCTTCCGTGTACTTACTACATAAAAATGGATCTTCACTAAAACACTCTTCAGCTCTCCCCCATCTTGGATCTCTAAGAACATCAAGAGTTGATACAAGAGCTAAGTTAGCTCCCTTTTTTGAAAGTTCATCTGAAATCCGTGATGCAACTAAATTTACCAAGTTAGTGTTCCAAGTTGATCCAATACCTATGTTGCAAGGAAACATCTCTCCATCTAAAGCTTGATGTCCATGAGGACACTCTTCAGTAAATAATACTGGTATCTTCACCCTTGTATTTTCTTTAATATACTCTTGAATCATATTAATAACAGCTTTACAATCTTCCTTAGCTATTCCATTTTCAAAATTAACTTGAGACCAAGGATCTGCTCTAAATATTCCATATATAGCACCTATTCCTCCCCATCTCTTAACTTCATTTTTAAATATCTCTGTTAATTCATAGCCATTTTCAGTTTTTTCATACAACTGCCATCCATAAAGCCTTTGATTTAATTGTCCAACCTTCTCCTTTAATGTCATCTTACTTATTAATTCTTGTATTTTATTTTTATAGTCTTTTTGTATCATAATAATTATCACACCCTTAATAATTACAAAATAGGGGGGCCTCTGAGGTTAATCCAATAAATGGATTAACCTCAGATACGCCCCCATTTATTTACATCTATAAAAAGGAGTTGCTTCAAAATTAATTTACTTGATAAATATTTTGAAGCAACTCCTTTAGCCTTTATTATTTTAAATATTGTTATTATTAACTACTACTTATTTGTACTTTTTATTTTTATCTAGATTATTTACTAGCTTTCCATTCATCTATTTGTCTTTGCATTTCTTCTATAACTTTATCTACACCTTGTTCTTTTAACTTAGCGTTCATTTTTCCTAGATATTCATCAACATCTACTGACCCACTAAATAAAGCTGGTTTGAACTCTTCTACAACATTTGTAATTGCTGCTATTTCATTAGTAACATTTGTTGGGTCAAACTTAAATCCTAAAGCTACAGAAGCTATAGATTCATCATTGAACTTTTGGAAATCATCCCATTTAGTTGTTGGCTCATCTGACATTATATAGTTAACAAATAAGTTACCAAAGGCAAATGCTGAAATTTCATAATCTTTGTGTTTATCAGTGAATTCTATTTGAGTATCAGAAGTTTTAGTATAATGTACATCTTCAATACCATATACAATTAAGTTCTTTAAGTACTCATCTGTATTTAAAAGATTTAAGAACTCAACTGATTTTTCTTTATTCTTAGAGTTAGCTGAAATTGCAATCATTGATCCTGTAGTAGAACCGTTAGTAATATAAGCATCTGTTATAGGTGAAGTTACTATTTCACGTCCTGCTTGTGCAGACCAAATATTTTCTGCATAAGGTTGTCCATCAGCTTTACTTACAAAACTCTTAAGTGTAGGTTCTTCAGTTGCTGTTGCTGCATCTGCATTAATATATCCTAATTCATAATATCTTCTTAAAGTCTCAACTTGTTCTTTAAGGTATTCTGTTTCATATAAGTTTTTAACTGTTAATGTTTCATCATCAAATGCTACACCAACTGGTTCCACTATTTCATCAAACAATTGTGGTGGACGAACTCCATTCCATATATATAGTGGAACTACGTCTGGTTCATTTTCTTTTATAACCTTTAACCATGGTTCTAAATCTTGTAATGTGTGTAATTCTTCATATGGTATGTTATATTTATCTACTAATTCTTTTGAGAATCTCCACATTGGTGCACTTGATATTTCTTTTTGAGTTGGTACTGCATATATTTTCCCATCTATAGTAGCACCTTCCCAGAATCTTTCATCAATTGCTTCATACATTTCTTTTCCTGTTGTATCAAGATATTCAGTTAAATCTAAGAATGCTCCCTTTCTTGCATTTCCAAGATAGTCTCCTGCCCATGAACAAGTAAATGCTAAATCATAAGCTTCCCCTGAGTTTATAACCATTGATATTTTTTGATTGTAATCACCGAAGTCTGTAAATTTCATGTCTAATGTTGCATTTATTTTTTCTTTTAAATATTCATTTACTTTTTCTAATACTTGATTTAAATCACTTGGTTCTGCACCTATTGCATACCATACTAATTCTGTCGGCTTTTCAGTTGCTGTATTAGATGAACTACTTTGTTCAGACTTTCCACACCCAAACATCATGGTTGCTGCTAATACTGCACAGCTCATTAAAGATACTATTTTTTTGAATTTCATAATCTCTTCCCCCTACCAATTTCCTGTTGATATTGTTTACATTTAATATTATACCTTTATTTTAAATTTTTTCATATTGTATAATTTCTATATTTACTAGATAAATTCTATCATCATTACATTAATTTTTATAGATTCCAATAAAAAGAACTCTGCTAAATAATTACTTTTATCTATTATCTAACAAAGTTCTTATTTTTTTATAATTAAATACTATTTAATTATTTATTATTTTGATTTCTTTCTTAATTTTAACCCTCCAAGTATAGCCATTAATCCTCCAAGTATTGATCCATAAATAGCTGTTCCACCTGTTTGTGGTAACTTATTATTTTGTCCTTTATTTGAACTATTACTTCCACTTGATGATCCTGAACCATTATTATTGCTTGATCCATTACCACTATTTGAACCATTTCCAGCTCCATTATCCTCTTTATCTTCTTCATCTGGAATAATATCTTCTGGATTATCTATTCTTTCAAGATTCATTAAAGCACTTTCTATACCTTTTTGTAATGCATCAACAGTAGCTTGTTCAACCTCATCATCATTTAATATAGTTTCAGCTTTTGCTAATAATTCTTTTAATGGTACAGTACTTTCCTCTGTATATAATGATAAATCATATTCTTTCGCAGCTGTTACAACAGTAAATAACTTACTCTTATCAGCTTTTTCTCTTACATTACCAATCTTTTCTGTAAGCTCTTTAACTATTTCATCAACCTCATTTTGTGTTGCTTCACTATTATTTAATATAGCTTCAGCATCCATTATTAACTTATCTAATCCTTGAATTGTTGATGGAACATATTTATCTGTATTGTTTAATATAGTATTTCCAATTGAAATTATACTTGCTAATGCTACCTTATTTGATTTTAAAGTAAGCTTAACCATTGAATATGCTAAATTATCAAATGCATCTTTAACTTCCACTGCTGTTGCATCCTTATTAGCAATAACTTCCTTAGCTTCTGATAATGCTAATTGTAGGTTTGCCCAAGTTGATTCAGTATATTTATCTTCTGTTAAACCTTCTGCAGATTCTACTAATTGAACTAATCTTGAATTATCAATTATTTCAACTAAATTCTTTATAGCATCTACTAATTCTTGAGCAGCTTTATTTACCTCTTCTTGTGTTGCATTTTCATTAGCTAAAACTTTCCCTGCATTACTTATAGCTACTTGTAAGGCTTCAACACTACTTGGTGTTAAATCTGTTAAGTCTAACTCTTTAGCAACCTCTATCATTAATGAAAGAGCTGTTTTATCTACAGCATATTCTAAATTATCCTTAGCTTCTATTAAAGCTGTAAATGCACTATCAATTTCTTCTTGATTAGCCATTTCATTACTTAATACACCTTCAGCTACTGCAACTGCTTCTTGTAACTTATTCCATGAAGCTACAGTATAGTGTTCTTCATTTAATGATCTAATCATTTCTAAAGCAACTTCTAAATGATTTGTATCTGCAGGATTAACTACCTCAACTATAATTGTTGCTATAGTTTTACCATTATAATCTGGAGTATTAAATTCAACTATATTTGCTGTATAAGTATTAACTTTACTTATATCTATCATATTAGTTATTTCAGTATTTCCATCTCTATCTGTTATAGTAATATATAAAGAATCTGATAAAGCTGTTTCTTTATATAAATCATAATTTGGATCTATGAAATCTTGTCCAACTAATGATAAGAAATCTGTACCATTGATTGTAGAGTAGCTAGTTAAATATGAAGTTATGTCTAACTTATTAGATAATTTCTCAACTTCTCTAACCATATCAATAATTACGTTACTTGGTATTTCATTTTGATATGCAACAGGTCTTTGATTATTGTATTTTGAACCTGCTTTATATACAATATCTCCATATCCAAATAATTTAAATTCATAAGCATGTCCATTGCTAGTTCCTAATTCATGAGCTATTAACTTGTAATATCTATATGCACTAGGATTTTCAACTTCTCCTCTAAGATACTTATTTGACTCATTTATTCTTGCAAGAGTTTCAAAATTTTCTCCATCATTAGACACTAAAATTTCTAAATCTTTAACACCATAACTTTTGCTGTTATAATTAACAAATTCCCAGTTATAAATTACTTCTTCTTTTCCTAAATCTATAACTACTTCATCGTCATCATTCATTATTACCCAATATCCACTAACATCTTCAACACCATCAACCAACCTATAAGCATCTGGATTTGTTGTACTAACAATTTCACTACCTATCGCTAAGTTTGACTTTTCATTAGCCTTTTCAACTATATCTTCTGAATCAACATTTTGTGCATCTATAGCATCAGCTAACGCTCTTTCTAGTGTTCCCTCTGACATATCAAATCTTGAACTTGATAAATCTAAAGATATAAGATTTTCAAAGCTTTCAACATCTCCATATGTTAACTTTTCTAATGTAGTATTATTAGCACTTAATATTTGTAATGCTGTACATCCTGTAACATCTAACTCTTTTAAATTTATAGCATGAGTAAATGCATTTTTCTCAACCCTAACTAACTCTGAACATCCATTTAATGAAATTTTTTCAACTGCTCCAGTAAATGCTTGCTTTTCTATCTTGGTTATTTTAGTATTACTTAAATCTATCTCTTTTGCATTTTCAAATAAAGATAAACCACTTATATCTGTTATATCTAAATTTGATAAATCAAGTTTTCCACTATAACTCTTAACATCTTCCACAGTTGAACCTATATTTTCTTTTACAAAGTTTAATAATATCTCATCAGCAAAATGTTCTGATGTAAGTTCTCCATCTTTTACTGACTCTTTACCATAAACAACTTCTACTGGTTCTGACATATTACCTCTATAGTCTTCAAGAACTATTGTTAATTTTCCTGAGCCTGAAACTGGAATTGATTTAATACTATTCTTACCTCTTATATAATAATCATATTCTGTTCCATTTGTAGTTTGAGTTATAGCCTTTCCATCTTCATAAATATACATGTGCCACCAATCTATTGAGCTTGGAGTAGTTAATTTAACCTTAGATTCTGGCAATAATATTGCTTCTCCATCATATGGCATAGAATGTCCATCTGCTACTCTACTATTATAGTCAACGCTTTCATTAACAGTTCCATCAGCATTTACTGTAGAAATTGATAATGTATATCTACTTCCATCTCCTACTGGTACTATAATCCTTGCTGATGTTTCTCCTTTATTAACTGTAGTTTCAAAGCTTTCAGTCTTATCTGAATAAGCAAAGTTAACTTCTAGCTTAATTCTTTCAAAATCAGCATCTGGATTTTCCCAAGTTACATCAATATATCCCATACTTTCTTCTGCTTTTATATTTGATACCTTTGAAGTAAAATCATAATTAGTTGTTGCTGCTTCACTTTCAGTTCCATCTGCTCCTACTGCTGTTAATTTTAAAGTTACTGTATCTGTTGGTATATTCTTTATATAATAAGCACTATCGTAAGCTCCACCTAAATACATATCATTTCCATCTTTATCAACAGCATAAAGATTATATTGCTTTACTGTATCATAATCATCTAAATCCCACTCTACAAACAATTCCTTAGTATCGCTTATTGCACTTGTTATCTTAAATCCTGTTGGTGCTTCTGGCTTAGCTGCTGTACCATCAGTTACAGATAATTGTCCAATATTTATTTGATAATTATCAACTGTTTCTGATGATTCAAAAGCTAATCCTATAGTTGCAATTTCTCTTCCTTCAAATCCACTTAAATCAACTTCACTAGTAATCCATCCATTTGATTTATTAGTTGAATTATCTATATCTAAATAAACAACATTTTCTGCATCATCTTTAAATATTAATGCTAACTTCATTTTTGAAGTTGTATCTTCTGATACTTTTTGGAATGTTATTGATGCTTTTGAATCTTTATTAACATCTAAATCTGTTTTATATAAATGCAATAAATTTTCAGAATCTAATTTACCATTTACAACTAAAGAACTACCACCATTATAAGCACCTATTTGCGTATAAGTATCTTCTGTGTCCTTAGTGTATTCTGTACCATAATCAAATTCAACACCTAGTCTACTACCTTCTGTATCTATCCACCATTGCCATGTTGGAAGTATATCTTGAATATTTATATTTGACCATTCTTCATCATTAGACTTTTCACCATTAATCATGTAGTCTAAACCATGTCCAGTATTAAAGTTTGTAATAAAATTTGAACCATTTATAACTGAACGTTCTGTAATATATGCTGAAACTCCATCCCATTTCGTTGTTTCTGTAACACCAATTTCTTCTCTTGAGTAAGATTCATCACGAACAACCTCCGTTGGATCTTGGTTAACCCCTGAATACCACATACGCTCTCTATCTACAGTCATCCATTGATAATCATCATCTTGTCTTCTAAGTTGTGTCCAATCTCCTAAATCTTCATCAAGTCCATCATGAACAAATTCTCCACCTATCATTGCTATTGAGTTCATAGGCTGACCATCTTCATCAAGGTTATCTCTTAAGTCATATTTTTGATTAAAACGTTCTCCACCACCTTCAATTCCTGCAAAAACTGTTGACTTAACATCAACTCCTAAATCTTCTGCTGTTTCCTTAGAACTCTTAAGCATATCATGATCCCACCAATAATTTAGGAATATAGAATCTGCTATCTTATATCCATCTTTGGCATTACCAAAATTTTCATCCTTTAAAAATGAATCATTATCTTCATTTACCATATTTTCATAAGCTAAATCACCAGTTGAATCAACAATTGAATCATACCATTGAACATATACGCCTTTTTCTCTTAAATAAACCATGAATTCTTTATATAGATCTACCTCTTCTAACTCTATACTTTCTTCTTGATTTATAAAGTATCCATCAAATCCATAGTATTCACACATTTCTGCTAATTTATCAGCCACGGGGAAATTACCATTTTCATCTTTTTCAAGCATTGGTGAATGATATTGCCCTTCACGTGGTAAAAATATACATCCTAATGATAAAGCTCCATTTTTATGAGCTGCATTTGTATAGGCTGGGTTTGGTAAATTTAATATACCAAATTCAAAATATCTGTATTCCCAACTTGCACTTGCATCATATAGCTCTTCTGGAACTTCTGCTGTTGGTGTTCCATGCCATGAACCATAGTAATCTGTATATTGCCAAAAGTTAAATAAATATTGACTAAATTCATTAGTAGATTGATAAGTATCAAAAAATGCATTCCCATAATCTCCTGATAATGAAAAAAACTCTGTTGATGAATCTAATTCTGGATTTGCTTGTGTTGCAGCAAATGCTTCATTACGCTCTTGCAGTGGAACTTGAGCTCTCATATAAGGACCAAATACATCAGTTTCAGGAGACCATTCCCTTATATCATATACTCTATACCCGTGAGCATAAGGTTGATTTTCCCCCTTTGCACTTTCCCCCTCATAAGGCAAAGTATCTCCTGCATATGCTACTTGTGGAAAACCAGCTAATAATCCAGTAGTCACAGTTGCTGCCATAGCAATTGCCACTAGTCTTTTTATATTCTCATTTCTTCTAATCATTATAAATTCTCCCCCTTTTGTAATCGTAACCATTTGATGTTATAAGTATATTTCATGTCTTTTTAATTTTCTACACGCAAAATTATAACTAGTAGTGTAAATTTTATTCTTTTTTAATATATTCAATAATAAATTCAGTAAATATATAATTTATCCATTTTAAAATTTCAAAGTACAAAACCAAAGAGGCTGTATCACAATTGAATTTAATCAATCAATTATGATACAGCCCCTTGTAATTTAAAAATTTTTATACTACGCATTCCTGACTAACTTAATGAAAAAACATAATTTTTATTAAAATGAGTATAAACTTAATCCATGAGTAAATTAACCTTTTTCCATATATGTTAATTTTCCCCAGTTGAATGCTCTGATGCATTAATATTATTACCATAAAGCACTTCTACTGCTTCTGATTTATTACCATTGTAATCTTCAACAATTACAGTTAATTTACCTGTTCCTATAACTGGAATTGACTCTAAATCATCAACACCTCTTACGTAATAATCTAAAGTTTCTCCATTTACTGTATGTGTCTTAAGTTCATCATCTTCATAAATATACATATGCCACCAATCACTTGATGTTGGTGCTGTTAATTTCACTTTATCTTGTGATAATAATACTGCTGTCCCATCATAAGCTGATGAATGTAAATCTAATAATCTACTGATATAATTAATGCTTTCTATTACATTTCCATTTGAATCCAACATTGAAATCGTTAATGTATATCTACTTCCATCTGTAATTGGAACTTCAATCCTTGCTGATGATTTACCATTTTTCACTTTAGTTGAATAAACTTCATCATTCTCCGAATAATCAAGATTAACATCTACTCTAATACTTTCAAATTTGATATTTGGCTTTTTCCAGCTCACATCTATATATCCAACATTCTCTTCAACTTGGATATTACTTAATTTTTTATCAAAACTGAACTTTATTATTGATGCTTCACTTTCACTTCCATCTTCACCTACTGCAGTTAATTTTAAACTTACTGTATTTTTAGGCATATTCTTTATATAATAAAGTTGATCATATATTCCTCCTAAAAATATATCTTTTCCGCTATTATCAATTGCATATAAGTTATATTGCTTTACTGTATCATAACTTTCTAAATCCCATTCTACATAAGCTTCATTAGTCTTAGGCATTGCCTTTGATACCTTGAACCCTGTTGGTGCTTCTGGCACTACTGATGTACCATCTGTTATTTTTATTTCTCCAATATTCACTTGATAATCATCAACTACTTCAGTTGACTCAAACCCCAATCCCATTGTCGCTATTTTTCTTCCTTTGAATCCACTCAAATCTATTTCACTAGTAATCCAATCTTTTGATTTTTTATTTGAATTATCTATATCTAAATAAACAACATTTTCTGGATCATCTTTAAATATTAATGCTAACTTCATTTTTGAAGTTTTATCATTTGATACTTTCTTAAATGTTATTGATGCTTTTGAGTTTTCATTCAAATCTAAATCAGTTTTATATAAACGTAATAAATTGTTAGAATCTAATTTACCATTTACAACAAGTGAACTACCACCCTTATATCCTCCAATTTGTTTATAAGTGAATTTCTCACCATTTTCTATATCTGATCCATAATCAAAATCTGCTTGAAGTCTTGTTCCATCTGTTTCAATCCACCATTGCCATGTTGGAAGAATATCTTGAATATTTATATTTGACCATTCTTCACTATTAGATATTTCACCATTTATATAATAATCCATACCATGTCCAGTATTGAAGTTAGTAATGAATGTATTTTCTCTAATTACAGAACGTTCACTTATATACTTGGAAACACCACCCCATTGACTTGCATCTTTAACTCCTACATCTGGTCTTGAATATCCCTCTTTTTCTCCTACATCTAATGGATCAATTGTTACACCTGTATAGAACATTCTTTCACGCTCTGCAACCATCCACTGATAATCATCTTCTAAACTTGGATATTCATCCTTCATATCAAGGTCTTCATCTAAACCTGACATAACATAATCTGGAGTAAATAAAGCTATCCCCGTCTTTGGATTTCCATCTTCATCACATATAACATCCATATTTCTTGTTGAGTTATGACTTCCATCAAATTTACCCATATTAACTTCAACACCCATAAGTACTGAATCTAAAGGATTAATTCCTAAACGTTTTGCTTCTTCAAGGCTTGCATTAATATATTCTTGATTTGTGCTATCCCCATTATTCCATCCATCTGGTGAGTTCCAGTTGTAATTCATAAATATAGAGTCATTTACACGACCAAGAGATTCATCTTTAACAAATGAGCTATGTGATTGAATTAATGAAGGTTTATATGTTAATTTTCCTTCAACATCATCTATACAATCATACCACTGCGTATAAACCCCTGCATCAACTAATGTTTTAGTAAATTCTTTATATGGAACAATATGTGATGGATCAACACTAGTTTCTTGATTTATAAAGTATCCATCAAATCCAAAATACTCTTTAATTTCTATTAGCTTTTTAGCGACAATATATTCTCCATTTTCATCTTTCTTTAACAAATCTTTATATGGCTGTGCTGCTCTTGGAATAAATAAACATCCAATTGATTTTACACCATTTTTATGAGCTGCATTTGTATATGCCGGATTAGGTAGATTTAAAATACCAAATTCGAATTCAAATTCTGTTGGTGATGATTCATCATATAATGAAAATGGTACTTCTGCAGTAGCCATTCCATGCCACCCACCATAATAATCAGTATATTGCCAAAAATTATAAAGATATTGACTAAATTCATTTGTATATGAATTATTATCAAAAACATATCCGCCATAATCTCCATTTAAATTAGTAAGTGATGTTTCAGAATTTAATTTAGGATTTGCTTGTGTTGGTGCAAATGCCTCATTACGCTCTTGTAGTGGAACATATGCTCTTAAGTGATTTGCATATGGATCTGTCTCTGGACTCCAATTCTCAATGTCTATAACTCTATATCCATGTTGATATGGTTGATTTTCACCTCTTCTAGAATCCCCCGTTGGTGGCTTGTAAGTTCCTGCATTAGTAGGTAAAGTAGGTAATAATATTGTTACTAAACATACTCCTGCAATTATTTTTTGTATCCTTTTTCTTTGCTCTTTCATAAATATTCTCCCCCTTCTTTGTAATCGTAATCATACGATATGCAAATTATATTTCAATATCATTTTACTTTCTAGAACAAATAATATACACTATGGTATAAATTGTATTCTTTTATATATTTCTTCAATAATAAGTCCACTAAATACATAATTAATCCAGTTTTACTTAAATAAAAAAGGAAAGTCAATATTTTCATCAACTCTCCACTTTTCATTCTTCATACTATATTTTTCCTAATCTCATTAGGTGAAAAACCATAAACCTTATTAAAATGCGTGTAAAAATAATTTGTGCTTGTATATCCAACATCACTTGCAATTTGGGATATAGTATCACTTGTCATAGCTATTAATTCCTTTGCTATAAACAGCCTGTATAACATAAGATATTCTGTAAATTTCATTTTAGTTTCCTTAAAAAATAGTCTTCCTAAATACCCATTATTAAAATTAATATTATCTGCAATTTCCTTTAATGTTATTTCATGATTATATTTACTTTTAACAATTATTATAACCTTATTTACCACTTTAGATAAATCGGAATATCTTATTCCTAAAATAGGGTCTAAATCGTTATATTCTCTATCTATATTAATTTTATCTTTAATTATTCGCAAACACTCTTCAACAGCTAACTGTTCTAGATTATTTAATAAATAGTCATCGATACCACTTAAAAAAACTTCTCTTACCTTTAAATAGTCTGTAGAGGCTCCAACTGCAATATATTTTATATCTAAATTTAATTTTATAATTTTTTTAAGTATTTTTAATCCTTCACCATTATTTATATCTATATTAAAAAAAATAACATGCGGATTAAAAACTAAGATTTCTCTCATTATACTATTAAAATTACTGGTATCTTCAACTTCACTTATATTATGCTTCTTAAGTATAGCATTCAATTTAAGTTTTTTTAAATTATGTGAATCATCTACAATTAATATTCTATACATAAATCTCATCCCTTAATTAGATTGAATTTAATTCCCCTAACTTCACCTTGAAAGTTTTTATTTCATATGGCTTTATTATGAAGCTCACCCTATTTTCTTCACTATCTACTTTTAACATATTATTTTCCATCATGTCACTTTCATAAACGTAATTAATATCTTTACTAAACTCTAATGTACAGTTACTTCTCTTATTTTCATATTCATATAATCTAATAATTATATCGTCACTATCTTCAGCCTTTTTAATAACTTCAATCATTACATTATCTTTATCTATATTTACTAAACTTAATTCATTATTTAAGCTTCCAGTATGTGCATTTTCAACTTTTGTAAATAATTCAGTGTTTAAAGAATATGCCATTTGTGTAGTCTTGGCTTCCTTCCAAGTTCCTTCATGAATATATATAGAATAAGTAAATCTATGCTCTTCTTGGTCCGCAACTGGATTTGGATCTGTTCCACACTTAAGCATTGTTAATCTCATATTTCCATTCTTAATATCGTATCCATACTTACAATCATTAAGCATAGAAACTCCAAAATCACCTTCTGATAAATCTACCCACTTATGTCCACATGATTCAAATTGAGCTAAATCCCAAGATGTATTTTCATGAGTAGATCTTGTTATATTACCATATTGTATTTCATAAGTTGCTTCTTTTGCATTTATATCTAATGGGAATAGTGTTTTTAAAACTATGTCAAATTCCTTCCAATCAATATAAGAGTCAAAATCTATTCTTGGAATATCATTATATAAATGAATATTTTGAACTATAGTTGAATTTAAGAATTTTCTTTCTATTCTTAATGTACTTCTTACAGGCCCCCCTTCTATAACTTCAATACTTGATATATCATCTATTAACCACATTTTTTCTTTATAATAAATGTCAATATCCCAGTTATCAAAGAACATAGGCTTATCCTCAAATGCTTGTATTTGATTTCCTACTTCACCTTTCCTTAATACTTCTCTATTAGTTTTCTTATCTATGATAGATGCTATTTGTCCCTTATCATCAAATGTTAATTTAACAAATTTGTTTTCTCCACAATCTTTATTTAAACTTACAATTTTATTAGTATTATTTCTTGACTCAACTATTTTAAAGCTCTTATATCCATTAGAAGGTATATTTTCTGCAAAGAATATTACTTTATTATCTTTTACTTTTTGGCATATAATTTCTCTTCCACCTTCATCTAATAAAGCTACATTGCTCATCCCTTCTGGTATTTCAAAACTTGCAATATCAGATCTATTAAAGCCTAAAGAGTTAAATACTATTACACTTCTATCTTCTAAATTTATATTAGATGAAATATATTCTAAACCATTATTTAAAATTTCATTTCCACTTTTAAGTAATTCCTTATATTCTACTTCTGTAACATCATATACATCCTTAATAGATGAACCCGGTATTATATCATGGAACTGGTTCAATAATATAGTTTCCCAAGAATCTCTAATTTTGTTATATGGATAATTTCCACCTTCTATCATAGCTAGAGAATTCATCTTTTCTGCTGCTACATAAAGATTTTCACATCTTCTATTATCCCTCTTATTTCTTGCCATTGAAGTATATGTTCCTCTATGATACTCAAGATACAATTCCCCAACCCACTTAGGTACCTTTTTACCATTACTTAAATTCTTTTCTAATCTTTTAAAGTAATCTAATGAAGTTCCCATCTGAACTCTAGGTGCTCCAGGTATTCCTTTTGCTAATCTTCTTCCTGTTTCAAGCATTTCATAAGTGGCACCACCACCACCATCTCCCCATCCAAATGAAACTAAAACATCATTGTTTATATTTTTATTTTGATATCTTCTCCACGCTCCCATTATTGCATCTGGTCTAATATGTCCATTATAAGTTGTAAAGAATGATTCCTTATTTTGATTTGGTAAAGTTGTTGTTATAAAATGAGTTAATATTTCACTTCCATCAATACCTTCCCACATAAATGTATCATTAGGAATTTTATTAAACTGATTCCATGCAATTTTAGTAGTCATAAAATATTTTATTCCAGACTTCCTTAATATTTGTGGAAGTGCTGCTGAATATCCAAATACATCTGGCAACCATAATATCTCATTATCAACATTAAATTCTTCCTTGAAAAATCTCTTTCCATGTAATATTTGTCTTACTAATGACTCTCCAGATGTAACATTACAATCGGCTTCAAGCCACATTGAACCTTCTGGTTCCCAAACTCCATCTTTTATTTTTTCTTTAACCTTTTCATATAAATCTGGGTGATCAGTTTTTAAAAATTTATAAAGTTGTGGCTGTGAGGACATAAATATATACTCTGGATATTCTTCCATTAACTTTAATACAGTAGAGAAACTTCTAGCCACCTTTTCTCTAGTTTGAGCTACTGTCCATAACCACGCAACATCTATATGGGTATGTCCTACACATGTAGCAATTACATCACTATGACCACATAGCTCTCCATAAAACTTCTCTGCTAAATAATCATTAGTTTCTATTATACTTTTATCATATTGCTCTGACTTTGGTATTCTTAAATCAATTAAATTAATTGCATCATTTAATACAGTTAGCATATCAATTCTATTCTTATCTTCTTTATCTAGTTCTTTACAAACATCAACTGGCACTTTTAAATTGTAATAAAGTTCTCTAGCTTGTCTATCTAATACTACTAACTTACCACCTAAAGTTACTTTTCTATCAAATACTCTTCCAGCATATGCATGTAGATCTATATTATATATAGTTCCTGGTACTGCATCATTAGTTAAGATAAATTCTTGGTGATTAACATCTAAACCTTGAAGCTTTTCTCCATTAACATATAAGATAAATTGCGGATTAGTTACATTATCCCAGTTTTCATTATATGTATAAAAATTTAGTGCAATTGTCTTTCCCTTAAAGCTTTCTGGAACTATTACAGAACACTTAAACCAAGCATGCTTATCCATTCCACCCCATAGCTGTCCCTCGCTAAAATCCTTCCATTGCTCTTGTGGAATTTCATTTGCAATATCAATTGTGTCATATTTTCCTTCAACAATTCTAAAGTTATCTATAACTAATTTTTCTCTGTATATATATTTATCAATTTCACTACATATCTTCTCTATACGCTCTAATAAATAATGCATTTCTATATCCCTTCCTTGTAATAATATTTTAAAATAGTTAAGGGGTAAGAAATAAAAGTTACAGTTGAAGCTACTTAAGAAGCTTCTTAAATATCTATTTTCTAAATCCAACATAAAATGAATTTACTCTTTAACTTTTCTTTCCTACCCTTTTGACTATTAATTAATTTTTACTCCTTAACAGCTCCAATTGTTAATCCATTTACAAAATATCTTTGGAAGAATGGATATGCAACTATTATTGGTAAAGTTGATATTACAACTATAGCCATTTTAGCTGTTTCTTTTGGCATACTTGCTACTACTGATGCTGCATTCGCTCCTAATGCAGCCGCATTACTTGCTAAGAATTCCATAGATGTATCAATTCTTATTAGAATATATTGAAGTGGCATTAAAGCTGTTTTATCTATATATAACATTGCATTAAACCAGTCATTCCAATATCCTAACATTAAAAATAATGCAATTGTTGCAATACCTGGAGTAGATATTGGAATTACTATTCTTAAGAATGTTCTCCATTCTGATGCACCATCAATTTTTGCTGATTCTAAAATTGCCTCTGGTACTGACGTTTTAAAGAATGTTCTAAGAATTATTATATTAAAGGAGCTTACACATATAGGTAATATAAGTGCTAATAAGTTATTTTTTAATCCTAAAAATCTTGTAATAACAAGATAATTTGCAACCATCCCTCCTGAGAATAACATAGGTATAACCATTAATTTTGTAAAGAATCCCCTATATGCAAAACTTCTTCTAGATATTGCATATGCAAACATAGACATTACCAAAACGCCTAATATAGTTCCTACGATAGTTATAACTATTGTTACTCCATAGGATTTTAATATTGTGCTTCCTGATGAAAATATAAATTCATATGCCCCTAAGCTCCACTCTTTTGGGAAAAATGAATACCCATTAGCCTTTATATATTCCTCGCTTGTAAGCGAGATAATTGTTACAAATAAAAATGGTATTATACACATTGCTGCAATTAATCCAAATATTATATTTAATATAACGTTTGTTGGTTTTGATACCCTATTAAATCTATTTATTTCTTCTTCTGATTCTGCCTTTGATCTTTTTCTTTCATCCACTTTTTCTTTTAAAGATACTAAAATTCCTTTTTTATTAACATTTTCTGATTTAATTTTAATTGGTTCCATTTATTTCACCGCCTTATGTTTAGAAAAATGCATTTTCATTATCTACTTTTCTTACTATTCCGTTAGTTATTAACACTAGTATTAATCCAACAAATGATTGGTATAATCCAGCAGCTGTACTCATACCTATATTCCCAAGATTCATAAGTGCTCTATAAACATAAGTATCAATAACATTAGTTACTGGATATAATGCTCCTGAATCTTTTGGTAATTGATAGAATAATCCAAAATCTGATTTAAACATTCCACCGATAGATGTAATGAACATTATTATTAATACTGGTTTTAATAATGGTAAAGTTATGTTCTTGATTTGTTGCCACTTTGTAGCACCATCAATCATTGCTGCTTCATAATAAGATTTATCTATTCCACATATAGAAGCTAAGTAAATAACGGTTCCATACCCTATTGATTTCCATTGGCTCATAAAGACAATTATATAAGGCCAGAATTTTGATTCTGTATACCATGATACTGTATCTTTTCCCATTGAAGCTAATATATTATTAACAAATCCTTGAGTTGGACTTAAAAATGTATATAAACAGTAACTTACAACTACCCAAGATAAAAAGTATGGTAAAAACATTGCTGTTTGATAAAACTTTGATAATTTCTTATTAAAAAGTTCTCTTAATAATATTGCTAATGTAACAGGAATAATTATTCCTAAAATTATAAATGTAAAATTATATAAAATTGTATTTCTAGTAATTAACCAAGCATCACTACTTTGGAATAGAAACTTGAAATTAGCTAATCCCACCCATGGGCTCTTAATTAAACTTTCTATAAATCCACCTTCAATTCTCCATTGTTTGAATGCTATAACTACTCCAATCATTGGTAGATAAGCAAATATTAAAAACCATATTGCTCCTGGTAAAGCTAATCCTACTAATTGCCTATTTTCTTTAAATGTTTGCCATCTACTCTTTTTAATTATGCCTTGCGAACTTTTTGCTTTTCTCATTATTTCTCCCCCTCTTTTTGTAAGTTAGTGTAAATTTTTCTACACTACTTCTCTTTTTAAATCTTTATATATCAAGGTTTCGCAAGTTTTTTTGTATAAAAAAACAACGACCCCCTAATTTCATGTTAAAATTGAATCTCTTACAAAACAAAAATAACCATGA
>NZ_JAPFDR010000002.1 GCF_026168755.1 Clostridium sp.
CATGGTTATTTTTGTTTTGTAAGAGATTCAATTTTAACATGAAATTAGGGGGTCGTTGTTTTTTTATACAAAAAAACTTGCGAAACCTTGATATATAAAGATTTAAAAAGAGAAGTAGTGTAGAAAAATTTACACTAACCTCTTTATAATAAGGGAGCTTCTATTTTTATATCAATGAAAATTTTTTAAATTTATAAATTTTAACTATAATAAAATAGCCTAGTTTCCTAAGCTTCTATTTGCCATGTCTATGCATAATTGCTCATCATTTTCGCTTTTTAGACTATAAGAAGAAGTCTCTTCGATATTAATAATTATCTCGATATTAACTTTTATATCTTCTGTTCCTTCTATAACAAATCTATTTTCTTGCTCTTCTGCTACCCATACATCTCCTTTCCCCTTCTTAACTATAGATGCTATTATATAATCTATACATATACCATTATATTTGTTAGGTATATTAAGAATTGCTTTTCTATTTACTAACTGCACATCTTTAAAGTTAATCCTAACTTGCTTGTTTTCTGCTTCTATACAATGTGTTTCTGTAAAAGCTCTAGTTAAAGTGTTAGCATAAGAATTTTGGAAAGCTCCTCTAAATGTAGCATTATGCACTACATAACCACTACAATTCCAATGTCCCCAACTCTTAATTCTGTCATCTGTACCAGGATGAGCACCTTCCGTTACAACAATTCTTGCCTGTAACTCACTTCCGTTTTGATAACCTAATATAGCTCCATTATCACCATAGATTCCTAATAGTCCACTAATATCGTTCCACCCAGCAGAAACAATATCATTAGTGTATGTTGTACTTCCGGAATAGTTAAATTTAACTCTGTTATTTATATACATCGGAGCGTATACATTAATACCTTTTTTAAAAGCCACACCATCAACAGTTTGATCACTGCTCCAACAATCAAAAAAGTTGTATTGTGTATCGCTAGAAGTCCACCCATTTGTTAAGTCCGTTTTTGCAATATGATAAAATCTTATGAAATCTCCATATTTAGCTAAAGCAAAGTTAACTCCATTCATATCTCTAGCATTAGAAAAATAGCTTAATCCAATTCTAAGCATCTGCTCATTCTTGTGGTGATCTTGGAATGTAACTCCACCAGCGTCTAAGCTTACCCACTGTTCACCGTATATACTCTTTGCTGTTCCTGTAAAAATTAAGTTTCCATTAGTGTCCGAATTAAATACTGTAGTACCAGCCTTGTTTTTAATAATCAAAGCACCATTGTTTATAGTAAGCCCTTTCTTATCCATAATAAACTGTGTAGTGCTTATGCTGCCTTTACCACCAGTTATAGTTTCGGAAATAGTTGTTGTAATAGCTGTTGGAGTTATCTTTTGCTCTGCTGAACTCAATCTTGTTTCTGTGTTTGCAATTCTATTATCAACTTCTGAAATTGTCGGGTGTGCAAAATAAATTGAACCACTTGTACCATTACCATAATCAGGACTACTTCTATAATTTAAAAATCTAATTATAATATATTTAGTATTAGGACTAAACTTCATAAAATTATTGCAATTACCCTTTGGCGTATTTGAATCAACAGTAGTATTATGAGAGTATATATAGCTTTCAAAAGTTCTCCAGCTAGTATTTTTACTAGCTTTTGCTTCAGCATGAAAATATGGATTAGTATTTAATGATGTACCAGTATTAATATAAACTCCTATGCTCTTTTTATCCTTATCATAAGCATATATTCCAAAATACCAAGAACCACTCCCATTTGCACTAGGATTCTGAACCATTAATGATATTTTATAAGTTTTTGTGCTATCTATCTCCGTATAATCAGAATTAACTGTTATATTCCCACTAGTATTAACATCAACATAGTTACTTACTGCTGTTGATGTTCTAAGAGTTGTACTCGGAGCATTCCATAGCTTTAGGTTACCACTTTTTGAAAAGTTATTTATTAATATTTTTTCACTTGTAGCCTCTAGAGTAGATATCTTTGTTTCTGTACTAGATACCCTAGATACAATACTATCTGTTGTAGCTTTTATCTCTGCTACCTTATTTGTAATAGTTTTATTTACAGTTGTTATTTGTCCATCTGTATAAGTTTTTGCACTATTAATTGCATTTTTTTGTGCATTATTTGCTTTTGTTGTAGCATCGCTAGAAGCAGTACTTATTGCAGAACTTTTAGCTGTGTTTATTCTGCTATCAACAGTTCCTAGTTGAGTTGTATGTGTACTTACTGTACTTTCTGTACTAGATACTCTTTGTGTAATACTATTAAGATTAGTTTCTATAGTTGCCACTTTATTGCTAGTTGTAGTAACTTGTGTTTGTACATTTGCTATAGATTTATCATTATCCTCTTGAGATATACTAAAGTCTGTTGCTTTTGTTCCTCTTTGCAACTGTGGTTTTTTCATATATATTGTTCCTACTGATCCTTGATATCCGTAAATAAACCATGCCATATCTTTTGATAAGTCAATATCACTATCTAGTGTAAATGTCCATGACATTCTTACCCACTTGTTAAGTATTATTGGTTGTAGGCCGTAAGAACCACTATAAAACCCTCTAGTTTCTCCATCTTTTCTGTATGAATGTAATCCACCATGAAGATAACAGCCAACATTTTCAGAATATATATCTACTGAAAAAGTATATTTTTCTCCAGGAACTAATTGCTTTTTAGCATAATCACTTAAACCTTGGCTAAAAGCCTTCCATCTTTTATCACTTTCATTAACATATCTCGCTACCCACTCCCCATCTTTCTCATATAAATGGGCGTGATATCCAGTAGATGGGTTTGTAACGCCTCCATTATAACAGCTCCAACTATCAGCAAATGTTGTCCCATTTTTAGAGTTATCCCAACCTATAGAATTATTTGTATACCTTTTTGCAAAATTAGCATTTAAGAAAAGATTCTCTCCACCAACATTCATATTATTAATAGCATTGGTAATGTCTGTAGCTTCTACTTTTAAAGCTATTTGATTTTTCAATTGTGATATACTTGCTCCTTGTGTAGATACTGTAGAATTTAATCCATTTATCTGTGATGTATGACTACTAACTGTACTCTTAGTTCCCTCCAAATCCCTTTGAACACTATTAACTTTAGTGTCTACACTTGTAATACTTCCTGTTAATTCATTTATCTTTGTTGTATGTGTTCCAATTGTACTATTAATAGAATCTACCTTAGCAACTGTTCTATTATAATCATCTTTTAATAATATAGTTTGTCCATCTTTAACTATTTGAGTATTATTAATTGCAGTTGCTATTTGCCCTTGCATTACATTTATAGTAGTACTATTGCTTTCTGTAATTTGTTTTACAGCTTCTATAGAACTCTCAATATCCTCTGGTGCAGATATCCATATAGGATTATGATTGTCGCCTTTTTCAACTTTATACTTGTGAGTCTTTTCTATAGATATTCTAATATACTTTATATTTAATGGGATTGTATACTTTAATGTTATATCTTTGCTTACTAATCTAGTGCCTATTCTATTTTTATCTTTATCAAATGCGACAACCCTATGGTATCCATCTGCAGAAAATTTACATAGTGTATATATCTCTCCCTCATTTACTTCTATATAATCACTAGTCCTAAAACTAGAAGCTTCTATAAAACCATCATCACTGTAATATCCATCAACCGTATTCTTTTCTATAAACAAATTTCTAGTTTCTTTACTATCAACATTAGACTTAAGAGAATTAAAGGCTACTTCTAAAGTTTGCCCTACTGTATCTAACTGTACCTTACTAGATTTTATTACTGTTGTATTAGTATCCTTATTAATCTCTGTTACAAGACTACTAATATTAATCTTAGAACCAGCAATATTAGCATTATCAGAAATCATATCATTTCTAATAATTTTATTCTTAATACCATCAGCTTTAAGTCCAGTTGCATCAAACATTAACTTTCCTGCACTATCCCAAACATACATACTATAGTCATTACTAGCATCTTTACCTATTTGTACTCTAACTCTATTATTATCCCGAATTTGAATGGTATTATCAGCAATAAGCATTTTCCCACTATAACTTACTATTCTAAATTTAGTAGCGGAAATATCACCAGCATTAATTTTAGATACATCTAAACTAGCTATCATAGCATTAGTAATAAACCCATTGGCTATTGTTAACTTATCTGATGTTATTCCACCAGCTTGGATATTTTCAGATGATAAATTTCCATTAACTAATGTTTCAATGTTTGCTATTTTAGAATCTAGTGAATTTATAGTACCTTTAACTGCATTTAATTCTGTTATATCTGCTTTTCCTATTAATGCATTATTTATAGTTGCATCTGCTGCTATTAATTTTTCTATGTTTGCATTAATGACATTTAAATCTTTTATATGAGCAACATCAATTATAGCTTCCTCGATTTTAGCAGTTTTTGCTTCTAATGTTTGTGTCCTAATAGATACTGCTTCTAAATCTTTAATATTCGCCTTTTCAATTAATGCTTCTTTAATTACTGCCTGTTCTGTTACAAGTCTATTAACTTTATTTGTAGTACTTCCACTACTAGAAAAACTATTTTTATTTTTAGTTTCTCCTTTAGCTCCTATTTCAGAAGTTAATCCACCAGTATAAGTAATCTTTTGGCTTAATATAGGTATCTTTCTTACAACATTTTTAACATCAGTTACAGTTATAATATCGTATGGATCTAAAGATAAATCTCCTTGCCATTTCATAGAATAACCTAAGTAAGATAACCCATTTAACTTATTATATATTTCAGTTAGTATAGTTTCGGTCACCCATGGGTTTTCAAATCCTAACTCCATAGAATCTGTTCCTATAGAGCCTTTAGATAAAATATTATTTTCATCAACCTGGCAAGAGATTTGACCTACTTTATATTTAACTTCTTCTCTTGTGTAATTAAAATAATTATTACCATCTATAGACTTTTCAACTTCACTTAAAGTTTTAATAGTAAACTTACCATCTCTAGTTATAAAAGCATTACCACAACAAATAGAAGCTACATAAGATAAAACCTCTCTACAAGGAAATCCCTCCAGCTTACTTACATTGTAATCTGGAAGGCTTCCTGTAAATTCTACTCCTGTTATTTTTGATAACTCATTAACTACTTGCTTTAATGTTGGCTTATCACCTAATTCACTATAATAAGCTGTTTCAAACTTAATCATATTATCATAGGCTGTAAATTTAGTTGTATAATCAGTTTTTTCAATATCATCTATATTAAATATACCCATTAATATATATTCAATTGTAGAACCTATTTTTAAACCTATTTCTATCTTTATTTGGCTTGTACTATAAATAATATCCCCTCTATTAAGTAAGGTTAAATCTAAGCTTTTAGATATCGTACCACCTATACTAAAACCTTCTTGTGGTTGGGTATACTCTAAAGTTAAATTAACTAAATCCTCATTAGTATAAATATTATTTCCTATTGTAATTTTACATTCAAATGACCTGGAAGGTTTATTTATTTCTATTTTATAATCTGCTGTTGTATTTTGCATTTTAACCCTCCTTATTTTTTATTAATCATTTATCATAAAATCTATTGCAGTAAGTTCAGCTGGAGAAATACTATAATTAGAATTTAATAGATCATCTAAATTAATCATGTGTATATCTACTTCATTTTCTATAGATAACAGTTCTTTTATATCTCTGTTCCAATCTTCTATGTGTTCCTCTTTTAAAGTTACATTACCAATTTCATCACTTTTTAATTTACCTTCTTCATCTTTTTCAGAATATTTATCAATTAACTTAGCCTTTTCCTCATTATAAGCTTTAAGCTCACTATTTATTTTGTTAATATTCTTTGTAATTGCATAAGCCACTTTAACTGGTAACTTAGCATTATTTAATTCTGCTAATACATTAATCGTGTTTACTATTCTTTCATTGCTTAAATTTAATTTCATAATTATTTATCTCCTTTTCTTGTCTTTGTTACTTCTTCTATAGAACTAGCATTTAATAATTCATCTTCCAAGTTATAAACTTGTTCCTCAAATTTTGCTATATCTGCTCTTACTTCTGCCTTATTAGAATTGTAAAGCTCTTGATTAGTTATAGTTTTATTTACATTTGCTCCAGCTCCACCATCCGTAGAAATACTAGCACTCATATAAGCAACTTGTGCTCCATCAATTTTACTTATTCCTGTTAAAGTTATATTCTTATTTGTTTCTAACATATTTAATCATCCCTTCTTATACATTAATCATTTTTATTTTAGATTGTCTTTGCATTTTATTTAACTGCTCTAAAGCTATCTTTCCTATAACTGCACCATCTATTTGTAATACTAAATCTCCATTACTCTTACTTTCTGCTTTTAATTCTGGTTTATTAACAGATAACGTAATTTCCCCATTTTCAAATGTAACTATTGATTCATTTCCTTCAGAAGAAGAAACTTTAATTATTGCTCTATTTGCTTTAGATGAAACACACTCGTAATTTATTACTCCTACATCCTCTGAATTAGGCCAAATTCCCATTGCATCAACTTTTAATTCATCTACTTTAGCTGGAGTTGCTACTAAATCACTTATTTTAGCTTCAATTGTACTAGATTCTTTATTGCAATTTTCACACTGAAATTTAGCATTTTTAAAAGTATATCCTTTTTCTTTTTGTGAGTTTAAAGCTGTAACTTGTGCTTCAAGCACTGCTACTCTACACTTTAATTCCTTAATTTCATTTTTTCTTTTAAATAAATTAAACATAATTAATCATCCTTTCTACTTCTCTATAAAATTCATTTTCAGACCTTGCCATTTAACTTCTTTAGCTTCTTCATCATACATATATGCCGGAGCAGTTCTATCTCCAACATACATTGTTTTAGTTACTATTCCTTGTTGCGGATCGGGATAAGTTACAGTAAAGAAAACATCACTTACAGATTGAAGCAATGTTGATATTTCACTTTGTGTTAAAGGCCCCCATTCACTTTCTATTTTTCTTTTAATAGTAATTCTATCTCTTACCATATCACCTAATGCATTTCTATTAGTTTCTCCATCTATATCTTGAATTCCTAATTGAAATGATTTAGGAGTAGCAATTGCTACTCCGTTAATACTAAGCATATTACCACTCCTTATACTGGAATTAATGTAATTCCACCTTGTCTTTGCATTTTCCTTAATTGGCTTAAAGCAACTTTTCCTATAATACTACCATCAATTTGTAAGATTAAATCTCCAGTATATGAATTATCGCTACTTCCTCCACCTCTTGGTATTCTATCTGCAACTTTAGAAAAGCTAAATCAGTTATCCATCCTGTGTTGTTTTCAAGTGGCATTACAGCTTCTTTTCCTGCTTCTCCTACCATTGCAATTGTTGGACTATCTATAATACCCCCTTTTGCTAGTTTAGGGATTTTAGGTACAGTTGATATATTAACTCCTGGAACCTTATTTATAGTTTTTATCATAGTATTTATTCCGGAAATAGCTGCGTTAACCATGTCTATTATCAGATTTAAAGGCCATTTAACAACTCCTACTATTCCATTGAATATTCCTGAAAATATATTTACTACACCTTGCCAAGCTCTACTCCAATTCCCAGTAAATACTCCAAGAATAAAATCTATTAGTCCATTAAACACTTGTAATAGAGATTTTATTAAATCTGAAATAAAAGCAATAGCAGTTCCCACACTATCAACTATATAATTAAATACAGTAACAAAAATTGGACCTAATGTCTTTACTAAAAAATCAACAATAGGAGATATAAATTTATTCCATATCTCAAGAGCTCCATTAGTTAATTTCATAATAAATTCTCCAAGTTCTTCTACTAACCCTTTAAGGTGATTATTCCATAACCATGTAAGCATTTCTAATGCATTTTCTATTATAGGTTTAATTACACTCTCCCAGGCATTTAATATAAAGCTTTGTATAGTACCGAAGAAATCTTTTATATTCTTTATTAATGTTTTACCGTACTTATCCCACAGATTAGTTAATATTGTGCCTATATCTGTCGTAACAGTATTAATAAATTCCTTTATGTTATTCCACACTTCTATTACAGAATCTCTGAACTGCTCATTGGTTCTCCATAAATAAACTATATTACCTACTAATAATCCTATTATTGCAGATATTCCAAGTATCGGTAAGTTAATACCTCCTATTGCAGCACCTAAAGCTGAAAAAGCACCTTGAATACCTGCTATTATTGCTGACCAGTTTGACATTACAAAATAAGTTGTAAAAGCAGCTGCTATTCCTGCTAAAGCTGATATTATTACATCTTTATTCGTTATAATAAACTCTTTCAAAGTTCCAAAACATTTTTTAATTTTATCTGCAAAAGCTTGTATCTTTTCACTAACTTCTGTTACTGAAGATAAAAAGCCACTTTCTCCCAAATCTAGTCCAGATGTATCTATTCCACCACCCGAACTCCCTCCAGAACTTCCAGAGCTTCCACTAGATTGATTTAATGTATTTATTTCATCAAATCCAGCTAATGATTTAATAGCTTTTTTTGCACTATCTGCCGTATCGTCTAAACTATCTCCTAATCTGCTAACAGCACTCGTTTGACTCGTTATAGAGTCAGTTTGCTGTTGTGCTGCTTTAGGTTTTCCAAATAAAGCTGTTGTAAATTGAGCAATTATTGATATAGCTTTACTTAATGCATTCATAAAAGTAGTTAATGGAGGTAATATTGCATTATATATAGGCAAAAAAGCTTGTCCTAATGTTAATTGAACATTTTTTAAACTTGCAATAAACTGATTATGCCTTGTTTGAGTTGTATCGGCTAATGTATTCCCATACCTTGCATATGTTTGTTCCAGTATAGCTGCAAGTCTTATTTGCTGTTGTGTTTGAAAATTCAATTGTTGCCACGACTTCCCATTAGCTAGTTCTTTAAAGGCTTCTGTACTCTGAAGCATAGAAACTTGTGTATAAACTCCTAAATCCTCAATAGCTTCAGTAGAACCAAGCATACCAGATCTAATTCTTTCTGCTGTATCTTCAAATGTTCTACCACTTTTACTAGCTATTATTGATGTAGCTTTCATTAATTCTTGCGTACTATTAGCAATTTCTTTTGTATTACTTTGAAAACTTGATATTAAGTTGCTATAAGTAGAACCGTACTTATAACCTTCTTGAATACTCATTCCATATGCTTGAGATTGACTTTTAACCCAATCTCCAAAGGCCTTTGCACTTCCTTGCATGGTTCTGTTTATATTTTCTATTGAAGTTTCAACACTCATGGCATCTTTAACACCATCTTTTATAACTTCACCTATCTTTATAGCTGCTAAAATACCTGCAACTTTCCCCATTATACTGCTTACATTCCTTTGAAAGTTGGAAAGACTTCTTTGAGCTTTATTAAGTCCAGTTTGCATATTGCTAAAGTCTGCTCCACCTCTAATAAGCAAATTCTTAACTGCCAGTTACCTCACCTCCTAAAATATTATTTAAGAGTTTTATTTGATTTAGCATTTCTTCATCTGTCATTTCTTTTTTATGATTTTTCTTTAAAACATCATCAAGTTTAGGCTTATTTTTACCTAAAAATTGAATAGTCCTTGCAGCATTAATATAAGCTAGAGTTAACTTTTCTTCTGCTTCTTCTTCCCTTTTCTTTGCATAAGCATTTGCTACTAGACTAAATTCGTATGGTGTAAGCTCCCAAAACTCTAAAGGAGACAAGCCACAAAGGGTAGCGATTTTCAAACTTTCCCTTATGGAAAATTCTTCATCGTTACCCTCTACTCGTTTTTTTCTTCATTTACTTCATTACCACCAAAAGCTAGATTAAAGGCTTCTCCCATAGTTTCAATTACCTCCATGAAATTCCCCTTTTCATCTATTAAATCCATAACCTTATCCGGATTTAATTTTTTATCTTCATGCATTAATCCTGCACATATAACTATAGCTGTATCTTTCATAGTTAATCCATCTAAATCTATTTTAGCTATTGGCTTCTTTAACTTTTCTTCTATATATGACATAGCTTTCATACCATATCTAAAGTTTCTTGTTTTATCTAATTCTATTGGTACATACATATTTATTCTGCTCCCTTCACTGTTAGAGTTGGTTTTCCAGATACTTTAATTGTTGATCCAAAGCTAATTAAATCCTCTAAGCTTGCTCCTGTAGAAAATCCAGTAACAACTCCTTTAAATGCCCATTTGGCTCCTATACTCTCTGGAAATTCTATAGCAAAGGTTTGTTCTTCTCCCGACTCAAATGCATCATACATCTTTTTTTGCCCATCGGTTGCAGTTATTTCTAAATATCCACTTAAACTAACTTCTCCTGCATCTTTAAATCCACCTATAAATTTTCTATATCCCCCATCACTATCTAATGTAGTTGTATCTAATGTGTCGGCACTTAACTCCATCCCTCCTATTTCCGTTAATCCACCAACTTTTGTAGCCGATGCTGTTTCTCCTATTTTTAAAACAGTACCTAAACTTCTTGTTGCCATAATTATTCCTCCTTATAATAAACTGTAAAAGGTATAATACCTCTGTGTAACTTTAATTGATCCTCATAATTTTCTGTTATATCCGCAAAATCTATATCTTGAATATATAAATTTTCTTTACCTATCCTATTCAGTGGAAAATTAATAATAATATCTTCAATATTTTTAGTTATATCTTTCATTTGTGAATATGAGCTACATAAAATGTTAAGTATTAAATAACACTCCTTATCTTCTGTTATTCCATCTAAGTCTTTTAAAGGCTTCTTTCTTGTTATATAAACTAAATAAGGCGGCTTTTGTCCTTCTGGAGCATTCATAGGAAATATTTTATTTTCCAGTTCACTAATTTTATTTAATTCATATCTTAAAGCTTTCTCTATCATTTTCCACCTAATGCCTTATCTATATTTTTACTCATTTCATTAACTATTTTCTTTGTTATAGCTCCGCTATTATCTTCCATAGCTCTTTTCATAAAATGAAATCCTGGTATATACCTTCCATTTCTTGCAAAGAATCCATATTCTTGTGATGCAGGATAATAACCTATAACCTTTCCCTCTTTATTCTTCTTTTGGAATATATCATTTTTACTTCTATCAAAAACTACCTGGTAAACTTTTTTACCTTTAGTTCTAGACTTCTCACCTACTAATTTCATTCCACCTTTTAATTCTCCAGTATCTTCTGGGGCATTTTTCTTAGCACTTTTAAGAGCTATATTCATACCCTTTTTAGCTGCTGGAGTTACACATTTTTGAGGTACTTGTCCTAATTTCTTAATAGACTTTTGTAGCTCTTTCATTCCATCTATTTTAACTTTCATAACATCTCTCCTTACACATTATTTGTAATAAAACATTCTTTTCTTGAAAGTTTATTGGTGGAGATGTAATTTCAAAGTATCTTTCACCAAATTTTATTCTCATTGTTGATGTTATACCTGGAACATACCTAATATTAATTTTGTGAGTTATCTCATTATTAGTTGTTTCTGCTGCAAAAAAGTCTTTACCACTTAAAGGATAAATAGCTGCTCTTACCTCTAAAAAATCTACCCAAGTATCTAGTAATTCCCCATAATCATTTTCAATTTTACTCATCTTTTGAATTGTAATTCTATGTCTAAATTCACCTGGATTAATTATATATCTACTCATAAGATCACCTACAATAAATTAACTGCATACATGTCTAATATATTGGTAATTACAGTATTAGCTTTATTATTTTCAACCGAAAATACTCTATTGTCATACATTTCATTACACAACACCATTAAAGCTATTGTTAAATCCTCTTTACTATCAATCTGCTCTTCATTTAATCCTGTATAACCTTTTATATAACTCTTTGCAGCTAATAATATATTGTTAAATATATTATCATCATAATCATGCTCAACATTTGCATACTCTTTTAAATCATCAATAGTTACTTCACTAATCTTCATTAGCTTTCACCTTCTTTTTATTTGCCTTTACCTCTTCTACATAACCACAAGAAAGAAGATCCTGGAGTATAACTTTATCATTACACTCCTTTTCCTCTCCTTTGTACATAGAAAAAGCACCAGCAAAACTTACTAATGCTCTTACTTTCATTTAATCACCTCTAATTAAGAACCCATTACTAGAGCAGCGATTTTCTGTTCATTTTCTATTTTAGAATCTAATTCAACCCATCCAACTACTCCAATAGCGTGTTGCGTAGCATATTTTTCTCTTAAAACTTCAATATTTATATCTTCACTCAACTTAACAGCTAGTCCAGACATATCACCATAATAAATAGAAGTCTTTTCAGAAGTAATTACATCCATATTTTCTGATGTATAAACATCTTTTCCTAATAAAGTGTACCCCCATTTAGATGACACATCTCTATTTAATAAGTAATTCCCATCATTATCTTTTAATTTTCTTATAGCTGATCTAGTAGACTTATTCATTATCCATATTGCTCCCGCTTGATAAACATCTGGAATCATTTCTTGTACATCTATTAATTCATCAGCCGTTACAGCAGCACCACTTACTGCAGTTACTTTTTGTTTAACTGTACTTAACCCTGTTATCTTACTTGGTGTCCCTTTTAATAACTCTTTCTCAATAAATCTAGCAATACTTTCAGCCATAGCTGTAATAACAAAAGATATTAAGTCAAAATTAGAATTATTTAATAATGATTTAGATACCTTTGTTAATGCTCCTGCTAAGTACCCTTTTAACTCTATATTTTTGAACTTACCAGAACTTGATTCTAAATCTGTAAATTCTGTTGCATATGCTGTTGTAATAGCTGATGAAGATTCATCATAGTATGGAATAGTTAAATCTCCTTTTACATTGTATCTAGTAGCTAATTGATATATTGGTGATATATCATAAACCTTCTTTATGATTTTTTGAGCAATTGTCTTAGGAATAACTGCTCCATTACTAGCTAACGATAAATTAGCTTCGGATCTCGTCTCAACTACACCTCTTATGTAATTTGCAAATGCTCTTTCCTCTAAATCACCTTTTTTTTCTTCTTCATTCTTCTTTTCTTTTATAATATTATTAGAACTTCTTGCTTCTTCTATTGCGGCTAATGTTCTTTCTATTTTTTCTTTTTCTTTTTTTATTTCATCAACTCTCGCTATCTCTTCATCTGTAAATGCTCTTTGTTCCCCCTCTACTGATTCAATAATTCTTGTAAGCTCTAAAGCTAAATCTGTTCTTTGTTCTTCTAATCCTTTCTCATTTGTTGGTAAAGTTCTGTATTCTGCTAATTTATTTTTTATCATTTTATTTACCTTCCTTTTCTGTATTTTTATAAAATAAAAAAAACCTTTATTTAAAAGGTTTTTTAAGTTCTTCTATTAATTTTTTAGTTTCAGCTATCACATTATCTGTTCTTTTCTCTTTATTTTTAGACTCATCTATTGTTATAGCTTTAAAATCTGTTATTCTATTTTCTGTTAAGACTTCTTTATCATCTCTCATTTCAATAGAAGTAGCTGAATATGCTGGATTTCTTGTATCATCAACTATAGTTACTTCAAATAAATCTAATTCCTCTACAGTTCTTTTCTCACAACCATTTTCTGTTGCTTCCCAGCTATCTTTTTCTGCATAAAATCCAAAGCTCCATCCTCTCAATTGTTTATTTTTAGCTTTTTCAATTACATCTGTATCAGTTACAGTACATATTGCTCTTAAGCCTATATTATCTTCAAATAATTCAAGATTTCCCTCGGAAGTAGAACCAAGCTTTCTATTTTTATCATGATTTAATAATAAATCAACATTAGCTCTTCTTTCTAAGCTCCTTTGGAATGCCCCTGGCTTTATTTTTTCTATAAACCTACCTTTCACTGAAGGAATAGGCTTACTTTCTCTATCAACAGCATTTACATAACCATCAAGGATTACGCTATCATTACGAATCTCTATTCTCATTATTTTCACCCCCTTTCAAGTTTGATGTTTTATCTGTATTTGGTGTATAAACACTTTTATTCTTAGTGTTATACAATACATCATTTAAACCTAACAAAATAGTATCTTCAAATAAATCAATAGGCTCTAAATCTTCTTTATATCTAACTTCATTTACTCCCATTATTTTGTTTTTAATGGCTATTTCATAGGCTTTGAACCTCTTCTCTATATCGCCCTTTAATAACTCATTAGCATCATATCCAAAATAAAAAGACTTCTTCTCTTTTTCTAGAAGTAAGTCTCTATTAATACTTGCTATTAAACTATTAAGTATTGGTAATATTGCCATCTTAAACATTTTATCAAAATCGCCTTCATTAGCCTTTCCATCACCACTTATTATGCTAGGTGGAATATTAAATATTTTACAAATCTCTGAACCATTGGTTATTTTATTTTCATTAAGTTGAAGCTCTGTTGGAGTAGCTTGACTTTCTTTAAAGTTCAATCCTTTATTCAGCACAATACAATTTTCAGTATTATTGGAATACATATTTCTCCATTGTTCTTTTAAATTTAGCATAGCTTCAAAGTTCAATTTGCCCTCTGATTCTATAAAACCTTTTTTATTACCTCCAGTTTTACTTAATATATTTTCATACTTAAGAGAATTATAAATAACTGAAAGTAATATAATATTTTCTTCTATTATTCCATAACCATCGAACCCATTATCTGTATGCCTTAATAGTTTAATAAAATTATAAGGCTTATATATATGCCCATTTACTAATACATCATAATTTTTAAATATTGGATCTACATTTCTATTTATGCTTACATCACCTTCTTTAACGTAATGTAAACTTTCAATCTTTCCTCTTTCTTTATTTATATAGATATATCCATTTCCCATTAACAAATAATCTATAACTAAGGCCTTTTTCATTTCAAACGAAGTAAGTGTATCTCCAGTTTCTTCATTTAAAAGTTTAAGTCTTATATCATCTTTTATTTCTGTTACTTCTTCATCTTCCTCTTTGTAAAGTTTAATAGGAATACTTGCAACTAATGATGATATTAACTCAACGCACCCTGCTAAAGTAGGAATATTTAAAGCTTCTATTCTAGTTATGCTATCTTCAATCAATCCCGCAGCTAACAATAAATCCTTTAATCCAGGTTCATCTTGCTCTAAAATTGATCGTTTTTCTTTTCTTCTTTTCCAAAACTTTAAATTCATATTTCACCTTCCTTTCTATATAACTTGGATAGTAAAATCACTTCCACTTAACTGCTCTTGTTGTAATAGATATATAGCATTTATTAGTGCTACAACCATATCAACTTTTCCAGTTGATTTTTTCTTATTCACATATTTATTTAAATTTGTATCTTCAGTACATCTAGCATTTTGAAAATTAATCTCTAACATTAAATTTTCATCATAGCTAAAGCTTTTACTTAATATACATTCTTTTAATAACTTAGTTGGCATATGTAATACTGAACTATGTTGTTTAATCTCAACGCACTCATAACCCTCATTTTCTAACTTTTGAACTGTACTTAGAGCATTATATCTGTCATATCCTATCTGTACTATTTCTACTCCATAAACTGATTCTAACTCAAGTATTTTCTTTTCAATAAAACCATAATCTATTACTTCATCGCCACAACTAAAGCATACGCCATCCTTAATTAGCCTTTTATAATCTACATTTTCCTTTTTACTCTTAATTTTTATTTTATCATTAGGTAGAAATTCCCATATCTTAGCATAAAGTTTATTTTCATATTGGGTTACCATAGCAACTGCAGTATTATCATCTGATTGTGATAAATCTACACCTAGATATACTTTTTTCCCTTTCCAAAACTTAAGATTTTCTATTGTTTTGCACTCCCTAACTTTAGTAACTTCTATATATCCTTCTACTCCTAGGCCTTTATACTTTATATTATTATGTTTACAAAGATAATTTTCTCTTTTATTTTCATACAATATAGCCATTTCTCTCATTTCTTTTATAGCTTCAAATATATAATTATTATTTACTGCTACCGGATTGCTTTGATATATAACTAAATCTTCTGTTTGCCATAGATCCTCAACTAAAAATTTGCTATCCGGTTCATATAATAAAGAAAATCTTCTTTTATTGACTATTAATCCATCTAATACCTTTTTAGATATATCAATTTCATCTATCATAGCATTATTATCATTTGGATATTGGGTACTAATAATAATTCCAAGCTTATTAAATAAAGTTATTTGAGAAGATCTCATAGCTTCTATTGGATAACTGTCCATAGCTCCTGCTTCATCTGCTAAGAAAGCATTTGCAAGTTTACCATCCATTTTATCTTCACTATAAGCCAATGGAATATATTCGCTATCAGTTAATAAACATCTTATCTCACTTCTAAGAACTTTAAATACATCCTCTTCTGCTAACAAAGGACTAACTTTTATTATTTTTCTTATTGCTATTTTTAATTCAGAAGATAATTTTAAATCTGGTGCAACTGAAAAAAAACGTGAAAATGGCTTATCAGTTATTAATAAAAGTATAAAAATAACTGCACTATTAAAAGTCTTAAAATTTTTACGACTTATTTCTAGTACAGCTGTTATATAATATCTTATATCTTTATTTTCATCATTTCTTATTTTTGTGCATAATGTTGCAACTATTAAGAACCATGCATAATCCTCTAATCCCTCATTCATAGGACACATTAAATCCGGATGAACCATTAAACCTAATATTCTATTTATTTTATTTAATTCATTTTCATCAACATAAGCTTCTTTATCTATTCCATCAGCTTTATTTAACCAATCTTGTGCTTGTTTCTTAACATATATAGGTACTTTTTGATTGACATCTGGCACACACCATTTTGCATATTTATAAGCTTTACTTTCTTTAATTTCCATTTATCGCCCTTAACAATTTTTCCTTATTAGATTCAGTATCTACTTTCTTAGGTATACTTCTAAGGGCTGAAGCTATTGTCATTATATTTTCTTTTTCTATGTCAAGTAACATTTTACGCTTACTTTGTAGTTGCTTATCTATACTAATAATGGTGCTAGATAAAGAAGCCATATTGTCACTAAAACTTCTTAGCTCTATTGCTTTTTCCTTTCCCTCTAATTCATCAACTAATGAATAAAATGTTTCTTTTAACATTTGAATTAGATTATAAATCTCTTCTCTTTTCTTTTCAAAATCAGCACATTCAGCTTGTAATAAACAATACCTATTTATAACTGCTTCATAAATCGAATCGTTCTTTTCTATATTTTTAAGTAACTTGTTTATCCTTAAAAACTCCTTATGTGCTACTGGATTATTTTTAACTTCGGGTCGTTCTCTTATAGCTACACCAGTAACTAATGCTGCTTCTCCTTTTTCTCTTAATTCAAGTTCTTTCTTTGTTCTATGTGATTTTTTTTCATTTTTTAAAACTGTAAAAGGTTTTGGTGGTGTAGGCATAATAAACCTCCTTTCTTAAAAATTATCTTTTGAAAATCTGATGTGGGAATATTTTATGTTCCGAGGTGGACACGTGGTGTCCTAAGACCCCCTCTGAAAGTGTCAAAATACCCGGGGGTATATTTAACTATTTTTACCCTCTTCTTGTGCTTGTACAATGGTCAATAACTCATCTCTTGGTATAGTTCCCTGCTCTGCTAATTCATGATGATATTCACATACAGTTATTAAGTTGCTATCTTCTAACCTTAGTTCATAATCCTCTTTAATTGGTACTATGTGATGCACTTCTAAGTCATTATAGTTATACTTCTTTATTGTGTTATATAACTTCCTTATACATATCTGACATAGAAATTTATCCCTTCTCTTTACCTCTTCTCTCTTCCTTTGCCATGCCTTTGTCCATCTAAACTTATCTGCTTCACTTGTTTTATACTTATTGCTCTTAGGCTTCATTGGACATACAAAATCTTTTTTATGTATTCTTCCGCAATACTTACAACTCTTTAACATACTCCATCTCCTATAAAACTCTGATGTTATTCAACGCTATATAAACCTAATTTTTAATAATAATAAAAGCACCTAACATTTCTGCTAAGTGCTTCTTGAAAAAAGGTATTGAGAATTTATGAGAGGTTATATGGTCAATAACCGTAGGAGATAGTAGGAATCGAACCTACTTCTATAGATTAAAATTCTATTGTTTTACCACTAATAAACTATATCCCCATGTTGCACCTAGCTTTTACACTAGATGCTTTTCTCACATAATAATATAGGAGAACAATCAATGTAATGTATAATCTCTACATACTCATTATCTCATATCTTGTCTATATAATTATTCTTCTTTTATTCCTTTTTTATTCCACCTTTCGCCACTCTTCCCATCTTTGAATGTTAGCAATAGCTTTTTGCTTTATCTTATTTACTTGAGATTGACTTATATTCATCTCTAATGATATTTGTACTTCATTCTTTTTAAATTTATATTTTAACTCTAATAGCTTGTACCATTCTTCATTAATGTATTGTAAGTTATATTCTAGTATAGAATTATCTAACTCTATATTTTCTATCTCTTCTTTTAACCCTTCTATCTCTATCTCCTTAGATAACTTTCTTTTTAACTTTAAATCAGTTATCCTTATTACTTCTCTTTCTGCATAACTTGTTCCATCGCTTGATGTTTGTACCCTTTCTTCAAATCCTGGACTACTACTTTCTATCTTGATGTTAACATCACACCCTCTAAGCTCTTGATTAATTTTATCTATCTGCTTCTTTAATACTTCTATTCGATAATTTAATGTAGCTATTTTTTTCTCTTTATTAAAATAGTTATATAACTTATCTTCTGTCTTTTTAAATCTATCTCTGCTCATAAATAAATTACTCCTCCACATAATCTATTGCAATAAAAGCTGATTTTCCATCAATGGTAGTTAATCTATATTCTGTTGGTAATTCTTTTAATAATGCACAATCTTTTTTATCCACCCATCCATACATATGTCCATTCATCAATTCTCTTAATTGCTTTGGTATTCTCACTACATATTTCCCTCTGCCGCCTTTTTTACTTTCAGAATGGATAGTAAATCTTTCCCCTATACACTCGCTATACCATTCATTGCCTGTAGATTTCACTATTTTTAAATCCATACTAATTCCTCCCTTCAACGAATAATATTTTTGAAGTGCGAATTAGTACCATAATACTTCATCTAAATTTATATATTCTTCTGCATCACACATACTGAAAGAACCATCTATCCATCCACCTTCATCATGGTCATATTTATAGTAATAAATTTCACCATCTTCATTCATAAATGGGTTTGTTATTGTATCGTAAGCTCTCATTCCTACTGGATAATACGTCATAACTTCTTTATTTAAAAATGGACAATATATCGTTCCCCACTCATTCATATTTGATTTCCATTCAAGTTCTATGTCTGAATCTATTGGCTTAATTCCTAGTATTGCATAGTCATTATTTAATCCTTCTATATCTTTTAAGATATAGATCACTTGTCTTAATACTTTTTTGCCACTAAAGTTACTATAAACACCATCTTCTATAGTTTCATATTCTTTATTTGGATTAAACTCTTTAAGTATTAAAATATCTCCTACTTTAAAATCTCTATCATTTTTTCTTAATTCAAAAGGTTTCTTTTCACATTTAACATCATTAAAATATTGTGGTAATATCTTCAGCTCATGTATTTTCATTCTCCCTCAAATCCTTTCTTCGCAATAGTTTCAAACTATTCTTATTTCTTTTTCTTCCTGCTCCTTGAAAGATACTTTTCTTTACAGTCCTGCTCCAAAATATCTTTTCGTTTCTTATTAACAACTATATTCTTATCTCTAAAATCTTTTATTAATTTATCAATAATCATTTCTTTGCCCTCCATCAGAATGGCATCTCCCCATCATCAATTGGCACTTCTTGTCCAAATCCCATTCCATCATCTACTGGTGGATCCCAGCTATTATTTCTAGAGCTGTTATTAGAACTACCTATAAACTCAAAACTTTCTACAATAACATCTGTTGTATATCTCTTAACTCCATCTTGTCCATCATAACTACCAGTTCTTATACTCCCTGTAACTGCTAACTGCCTACCTTTAGTAACATATTGTGCAATTGCTTCTCCTTGTTTATTAAATGCTATACAGTTTATAAAATCTGTTTCATCTTTTTTAAACTGTCTATTTACTGCTAAAGTAAATCTACAAACTGCTGTTCCGCTTCCTGCTGCATATCTTAGCTCTGGATCCTTAGTAAGTCTTCCTAATAAAACTACTTTATTAATAATAACCACTCCTATTCATATATCTTTCTTATTTTAAATTTTCTTATATAGTTAAATACCGTTCCTTTTGCCACTCCAAGCATTTCTGCTATTTCATCATAATTAAAATTATTATTTAAAAGCTCAACCATAGTTTCTCTATCTATAGTTTTGATTCTAGTTATTGTTAATTCATTATTGATAGCATGTTTTATATTCATTTTCTGAGTACACCACTCTAAATTTTCAACATTATTATTTAAAGGATTTCCATCTATATGATTTACTACTTTATAATTGTTTGGATTAGGGATAAATGCTTCTGCTACCAATCTATGAACTTTAAAATCTTTAGTTTTATTATCTTTGGTTAATTTCACTACGCTTCTGCTATAGTATTTATTGCTTTGTTGTTTATATGGAGCTAATATTCTTTCTCTTTGTATATATTTGCGCCCATTCCAACCTAATAAACTTTTAACTCTGCCAAAATTGCTAATCTCATACAGCCCCTCATACCCCTTTATAGATTTCCATTCCTCTTTATCCATTAATATCATCCCCCTTCAAATACATATCATGATAAGTTACTGCAACTGCATAAGCTTGCCATATATCTTTTTTAAATCCGTAAAACCATCCTGGTTCTTTCTTAGTGCCTTTCCCCTTATTAGGTGTGTTAGGAGCAAATCTATCTACTAAAGCTTGTACTATATTACTATCTTTAGCCCTCATACTATTGCATAAATTCATCTTTTCATCTTTTCTATAGATATATTTAGGTTTTGTACAATAAGCTCTTCTAATGGCTTCTGTAAATATTCCTATCCATACACAAGTTTCAAAGACACTTTGCCCTACAGCCATTCCTTGTGACGCTATCATTTCAATAGCAAAACACTCCTCTCCTTTAGGATAAAAATCATTGTTACATATTCTTTTTAATAATTCTTCATTTAAAATTTTTCCACACTCTACAATGCTTAAATCTTCACATAAATATACATATCCACTTTCTATATTTCCTGGATCTATTGCTAATATCATATTTTATACTTATCCTTCCAAACTATATAATTCTCAAATGAATCTTTTATTTTTTGTTTTTTACAAAAATCTTTAAACTCTTGTAATTCTCTTTCAGTTATCCAACTCATAATATTTCTCCTTATTAATTAGGGAGATTCCCCTCCCCTTATTCTTAAGCTATTATTGATATATTCTTAATTTCTTCTAACTCTTTTTCTAAATATTTCTTTATATTAATAATTGCTTGATTTCTCCATGCTCCTCCATCAGCTTCAAATAATGCTGCTCTTGGTCCGCTTTGCATCCTAAATATAAATTTACTTGTTGGTTGTTCTACTTCTGGGAATGTTCTATATGGTGCTAATGATACTGGATTAGGTACTATTGCTTGTCCTACACTTGCTACACCTGTTTTAACTGTTACTTGTTGGCTTACTCCATCATCACCAGTTGACTTTACCGCTTCATCTTGAACTAATCCTGTATACTTTAATAAGACTGCTTTATCTCCTGCATCTACAAATGAACTTTGTAACATGATATTAAATCTTTCTGTATCTAGAAAATCATTGTATCTAATGTTATTAGGTAATATTGCATCTGCCTTTATATATAACTCTCTTTCTCTATCACAGTTTAATGCGCTGTATAATCTAACTTCATTATGAGATTTAACATGTATTAACAACTCACCTTCTAATTCATCTACATTTGTTTTTATATAATCAACTAAACCTGTTAATGTAGCTACATTTAAAACTTCTGCTACTGGAGCTGTAACTCTTTTTAAAGACTCTCTTGTATATGTTCCTTGTGGTAACTCAACTATTGGCTCCTTTTCCATACCTAAACCTACTAAATATTCTAATGCTTCTCTTCTTTCCATTTTCTTTTCCACCTTTACTTTATTTATTAATGTGCAAGGTTTAAGCCCCTTGCCATGGCTATATATAAATTTAATTATTTAACTAATCTGATTCCTTCTAAATCAATATTTTCTGCATTTTCTTCTGCTGTTGTTACTACTTCGCCAGTTTCTTCATCTACTCTCATTACACTTTGTCCTGGAACTTGTTTTTTATATTCACTTGCTAATACTCCACCTTTTCCATCTGAACCAATAACAATTTTTGCTGATAATGCCTTGCTTGGTGCTAACTTTGTTTTTGCTACTATGTTAACCTCTGTAAGCTCTCTATCTTCTCCAGTAGTTAATGTCATATCAACTGTTAGCTTTCTCTTAACCTTATAATCTGTGTTTGGGTCAGTAATGTTTTGTAACACCTCTCTTAATGCCATATTTACCTTTTCTGCTAATGCTCCATCTGCAAATGTTTCTAAATTAATCATGTTATTCATAATGTTTTTCCTTCTTTCTCTTATTATTAATTGATTATTAATTGAAAATATATAGTTATAGCTATTGCTAAAATTAACTCACTTTTCTACTCTTCTCTATTAACCTTTAAATCATCTTTTGCCTTACTCCATATCATTCTTGAAGTTGTATGAACTTCTTTTAGATACTTACATATTTCTTCTAGCCTACCCTTTAATGCTGACTTTTCTCCTCTTTTAAGGTCTTTCTTTATATCTAACTTAATCTTGCTCCAGCGATTATAAGCCTGTAATGAATCAATCATTAATCTATAAGCTTCTCTTATATCATTCTCTTGTAATGAACCAAATCTCTTAACAATATTGATATACTGTAAAGCTTCTTCTTTATATTCATCTTCAAAGCTCATAGTTAACACCTATTCCACATATTTTTTTAACCTATAATTACAATCACTCTTAAATACAGTTCCAAACCTCTTGCCACAACACTCCAATATCCTACCGCCTAAAGCTTCATCTAAATCTAAAAGCATTATTGGAGTACATTCTGTAGAAATTAAAGTAGGTAGATAGTTGTAATATCTATAATTAATTATTGGATATATATGCTTAATATCTGGTTCTTTAAGTTCACCTATTAACTTACCTTTCTTAACCTTATCCTTAAATAAGTCATCTATAATCAATACTTTAGCTCTCTTATATTTCTCTATTGTTTTGTTATAATATTCCTCATCCATAGCACAAGCCTTTAATTCCCTCATAACCTCTATATAAGGCATATACACTACTGGTATTTTTTTATCTAATAAAGCCTTACCTATTGCAGTAACTATATGTGTTTTCCCTGCTCCTGGTTGTCCCATTAAACAAAAACCATTTTCCCTAATATCTTTTATTTCATCAAAGCTTTTTATATATTCAACTGCCTTTTCTCTAGCTTTGTTAGTTATATCGTTATAAGGCTTATATTCTTTTAGCAGCTTTATATCTTTAGGTGCTACCCCGAAACTTTCCCACATTCTATTTATAAGATCCAACTCATAACATTCACATCTAGCTTTTATTTTTCCCTCGTCATTAAATAACCAGGTTGTATCTTTACACTTATTACACTTGTAATTATTCGAAGCAGCCGAAGTTATATTGCTGTTTATCTTCACTTGATTTAATATTCTGTTCAATACCTCCATTATTGCTATCTCCTTTATCTCTATAATTCCCCTCTAATACTTTTGTAAAATTATTAGGTTTAATCAGCCAATCAAATGTAATTGTCCAATTTTTATTATTCTGCCCTTTTAGGAAGCTTGAATATCTTATATTTTCTATTGCTTCTAATACTGTATCTAATCCATATTCTTTAATTCTTGCATTTAATAATCTATATCTATTTGTGTTAGGATTTATTGCTACTAACTTTTGTAATCCTATTGAGTTCCAAGAATCAATAATAGGTTGTACTTTAGTACTACTAACTATATCTTTAGATATAGTATTATTATCCTTACCTAACCTATCCTTACCTAACCTAACCTGGGTTTCACATTGGTAACCATTTTGTACACCGTCTGGTATACCAACGGTAGTCACATCATTTGATAAGGTATAAGAGTTATTATCTTTTAATATTAATTGGCTTTTTTCTTCTTGGTATGGAGTCTCTTTATATCTATCACTTCTTATATAATTGTGTATTCTCCAATGCTTTATTACACATACACCACTTTCAAAAGGAATCACAAATCTTTTAGCTATAAGTAACGTAATATCATCTTGGTTACACCCAACCATTCTTTGTATTTTTTTAGGATTATTTATAAATCCATCATCATCTGCTCTCATGCTTAAATGGAAGTATAGAGCCTGTGTACTAAGTGGCATATCTAAAAAAGCATCACTATCTATAATTGTTTTGGAAAACATTCTTCTCTCTGCCATACTAACTACCTCTAGTAAGAAGGACTAAAATGTCTTTCTCTGTTAACATCCTCTAGTCTTTCCTTCGCTTCTATGATTTCATAAGCTTCTTCTAACGCTATCTTTAATTCTAGATTTTCATCTTCTAACTCACTAAAAGTCTTTTCCCCAATACTGCGCCTATAATCATCCACTAAATTCTCAAACTGCTCATTTTCGAATACAACACCTTCTGTTTTATCCTCTGTAATAAATTGCACATATGCTCCATCTATATATTTAACTTCTTGGTTTCTCCAATTTAAATTAACAACTCTTTCTAAGATCACTTCTTACCCTCCAATCCGTTACAAACATGGTCATATTCTGCTTTGGTAAGTGATTTTATATCCTTTTTGTATTTTGTTAATACCATTTGTTCAATCTTTGCTTTATCATATCCAGCGTTATTAGCTAATGTATATAACCTTCTAATTTGTGCTGCAGATAAATTTGTAGTACTTGACTTACCCTCTTTCCCATGAGTGTTGGTTGAATCACTATCCTTGTTATCATCAATACAGAACAATCCATTTAATGCATACTTTCTAGCATATGAAGAAGATGCTCCAGTAATCTGACTTCCGTCCATGCCTTTTTTACTTTCTTCTTCTCTAGCTAAACCAGTACTCCATTCCTTTTCACCTGTTTCTACATCTGTTAAAGTTGCTGTAGCTTTTATATGATATCTACCTTCTGTATAAACAATTTCATCACTCAACTTTAAAGTACATCTATTTTCCTTTAATAAAGGCTTTACTGCTTCTAATATATCCTCACAACTTCTGTAGTTGTAATTCCCAAAATTATTACGTTGGTTCTTAGGAGCATTAAGTTCCTGTTGAATATTAAACAACTTATCATATATCCCCATATATAATTCTCCTATTCAGCTTTAATACTTATGTTCTCTACAGTTTCTACTCTTACTCCTGGAACAATTTCACCAGTGGCTTGATTTACACCATCTTTACAAAGCTTCTTTAATGCAGTCTTATCCAGTTCTGTCTTAACCCTAATTGCATCTATTTCATTCGCGTAGCAGTAATCCATTATTGCTTGTTCATCTTCATAGATATATTTAGATGTTTTTCTTGATGTTACTTTTCCATATGGAGTTGATAATTTAAACTTTTTATCTTTTGCTCTCTCCTCTATATAGTAAGCACTTAATAGACTTTCAAAATATTCTTTATCATCATTTAATGACTTAACTTCCTTTTCTGCCCATTCATTAATACTAGCTATTTGTTCAGCTGCTACATTATTAATTTCATTCATCTTTTCATTTACTGCTCTTAACTTTCTTAATACCCATGTAGCACTTTGCAAGTCAGTTACTTTAAATTCCTCTCTTAACTCCTTAATTTCTTGTAAATCATTTTGTAATAACATATTCATTTTTTAATTCCTCCTAGTTTAAATTCTTTTAATTTTCTGTTATACTGTCCTTGAATGTTTTTATAAGGCTATTAACTGGCTCATGAGCGCCAACTCTACCAGATAGTAGCTTTTCTGCTCTTTCTATAGCAATGTCATAATCTAATCCTTTATCTGCTATCATTTCATGTGCTAATCTAGCAACTTCTTCTATATAATCATCTTGTTTCATTTATCCAACTACCTCACTTGAAACATCAACTCGCACAATTTTATATCCTCCACTTCCTCCATCTCTAGTAACCGCATTATATATAGCTTGTTTAGAAACTCCTAAACTTTTTCCTAATTCATCTGCAGAACTTCCAATAAAAATTGGCAGTTGATATTTATCATTGCTACAAGCCATCCAAATTAAATCTTTCTTTGGTTTAATTAACTTCTTTTGTTCTTTACAAACTATCTTGTCCAATTCTTGGCTAATAGCAACAGTTCTTTCATCTGTCATGCCGTATTCATCAATAGCTTTATAAAGCTTTTCTCTTAAATCCTTCATACTTACCTCCTAATTCTCTTTATTAACTTATCTATTCCATCTAAAATTGATGCAATTATTAGAATTAACCCAATTATTATTATTAACACTAGGGGCATTACAAAGGTACATATGCCCCATATATTTAAGCCTTCCATAGATTCACTCCTTTAAACTCGGAGTATGCTTTCTTATTATTACTCCTTCATCATCTTTGAAAAATTCTAATGAATCTCCTTCTTTAAGATTTAATAATTTTCTTACTTCTACTGGTATTGCTACTCTTCGTAGCTTATCTACTTTCCTGACTACTCCTAAACTTTTCATACATTTTTCTCCTTTTATAGACAATATATTTATGGTAAAATATTCTTTAAAGGGGGTGTTTTTATGCTTAAGTTAGATAATATCGATAAACTCAACATTGCTAAAAAACTAACTGAAATAGCTATTGAAAACAACTTAATTTCTAATTATAGTGATGAAAAGGAAACTGCTGAAGCTGTATGTGTTTTTTTCAAAACTATATTTGATGAATTAGATTCAAGTTCAGAAAAATAATCTTTTTAACTACTATAACTACTTCTATTTAGTTGTAGTAGTTTTTTTAATTTCTAAATAAATTTTTAATAATTCATTTATTTGAGTTGATACAGCTAAACAAGTAGCAACACAGTTATTATGACGAAAATTTTTATTTCCCTCTTGTATATCTATTAATTTTTCAATTTGATTTTCTATAATCTCTTGAACTGGTACTTCTTGAGCAGTTCTTTCTAACTCTTTAATTGCATAATTTAAAGCTTGTACATCTTTCTCCCATTCTTCTCCAGACTCTTTCATGCTTTCACAATGTGCTTTTAAGCTTTCCAATTGTTCAATAACTTCTTTATTTAACATATTAAATTACCTCACTTTCTCCTCTTTCAATTAATGGTAAAATATCATTTTGCTTCAATAGGTCATATATAAATAATCTGCCTTTTTGTGTCCAATAAGTATGCAACTTACTTCCTTGACTTCCATCAGTTCTGCTATAATTTTGTGTTTTTGAGAATGTATATCCCTTATCGTGATACTTAGCATACAATAGCCATTGCTCTCCTAATTTATATTGAACTCCTAATTCATGTAATTTTTTATTTAAGCTTGTACCACTCATTCCATAATCTTTAGCTATTGCTGATATTGCTAATAATGAATTATTTTGAAGTATTAAATCATAGTAAGTAGCTTTTGGTTGTAACTCTCCTATCCTTTGGTTTTGTTGAGCATTTATTAAAGTTAGATTTTCAACTTTCTTTTCAGCTTCTAACCTTGCAGCTCTTTCCTCTTTTAATTTAGTTGCTGCTGCTATAAGTAAATCTGGATTATCTAATAATTCATCTGTTGCATACATTCCATGTTTTCTCATACTTGGTAATACTTCTGTTGCTAACCACATTTGAAACTTTTTAGCTAATTCATTATTTGCTTTCATTGCTAATAAATAAAATAAACTCTCTGGTATAAAATCATTCGTACCCACTTGTGGGTATGAACCAAATTCAGAAATATATTTATTAACCCTATTCCATCTAACAACTGTGTTGCCACTTGTGGCAACGGTAGTCCACCCAAGCCCTTTCGCTGAATCTTCTGCATTTAAAGAAATACTTCCATCATCATTTTTAATCGCTCTTACTTCAAGTTCTAATTCTTTATTAACAAATAATTGAACTCCTTCTTTATGCTTGTGTTTTACTTCCATTTATTTTCCTCCTTAATTTTTTAATAAGTTACCTTACTTAATTAATTTTTTAACTGTATAGCTAATTTCAACACCATATTTATCGCTTTGTAATTTACCTAAAACATCAAAAGCTTTTTGTATATGTTGTATTGTTAAGTTTTCAAAACCATGAACTTTAACTTCCATAATATACTCCCCCTCACTTTAACTCATATTTCTAATCCCACATGCCAATTTGTTGTGGTCTATCTAATTTAACAATTCTTATACTTTCATCAATAACTGGTAAAACTGATTTATAATTATCTATGTCTAAATCTTCCCACTTAGTTATTCCTAAAATTAAAAATACTCTCGCTTTAACTTGCTCGTATTCATCATCAGCCCTTAATATCCCTAATCTTTTCTTAATGTAATTTGATATATCAGTCTTGGATTTACTTTTAATTTTGTAATATTCTTTTACCTCTGATAGCTTGTCCTCAAATATATCATTTACCAATGTTGTTAATTGACCTTTAAATTCATTGAATAATTTCTTGCTATTAACTACTTCCTTTATTCTGAAATAGTTATTAACTAATTCTCTTTGAACTTTCCAAGCTAAATCATCTTGAAGTGATTTTACTAACATTAAATAACCACTTTCTGTTAAAACTGTTATTCCTCTGTTTGGAATCTCTAAAGTAGGAATTTCGTACTTTAAAGATTTTTTAATTATGAAGTAATCCTCATTTTCTATAAAATGTTTCTTATTCTCATAAAAATTACTTTTTGCAGTTCCTTCTACTCTTTGATGTAGCATATCAATATCTTTAAAAGTTACTACCCTTTGTCCACTAAATTCTTTTATTAATAAATCAGAATTATTAATTTTTACAATTTGATTATTCACTTTTCTCCCTCCTTAGCTCTCTTTTTTAGAAACAAACTTCTCAAACAATTTTTTAAAATCATATTCTGGAAAGAACTTTTCTTGAATTGCTAGCGCTTCATCATAAGTAAATTGATATTTACCTGCAATTTTTAGATTTAAAGTATTGTAAGTACGTCCAATTTCTTTAGCGATATCTTGCTTCTTTATTCTCTTTCTGACAATTTCAGCTTCTAAATTGTTATACATATCTTTTCCTCCTTTTGCATTGAACGTTATTTCGTTCGTTGAATTTATGTTAAACTATATTTCGTTTAAAGTCAACTATATTTTTTTTATTTTCTTAAGTTTTTTTATTTTTTTACGATATTTCGTTTATATTTATTGAAATTTCGTGCATTAAATGTTATTATATATATAACGAAAGGAGATAAATAAGTATGGATAAAACGGAAAAGCTTAAACATATTATTTTAAGTAAATATAACAGTATTCGTGAATTCTCTAAAATAGTAGAAATTCCAAGTACAACCTTAACAAGCGCATTAGACAAAGGTATTGGAGGAATGGCGGTTGATAGAATCATTAAAATCTGTGATGTTCTAAACATTGATATAAAAACATTCGAGCCATTAGAAATTATTCCACCAAACAATAATCTCTCTCAAGAAGAAACAACATTATTAGAAAACTACAATAAATCAAATGATGAAGGTAAGAAAATGATTTTAAGTCATTCAGATTATGTCTCTAAAAATTATAAAGATAATACAATTAATGAAATAACTGCAACTAAAGAAAAAGATAACAAAGTTGTCGAACTTCCTAAAATAGAAAAACAAATATGGGAAGAACCAGGTAAAGAACACTTAATGCCTATTGCTTGTCATGATGATAATCTAACTGATGAAGAAAAAAATATCATGAATGAAAGAATAAATGAATATATAAAGAAACAACAATAATATATTGAGGATAATTTTACGAATGAGAGAATATGATGATTTGTTAATAAATGCAAATAAACAAGGTTTTTTAGTAGTAGAAATAGATTTAGGTACTGACGCTCCTTGCGGAAAATGTATTGGTAATACAATTTATATTAACAATAGAATAACTACAAAGGAAAAGGCTTGTATATTAGCTGAAGAAATAGGTCACTACTATCTTACTGTTGGTGATATTACTAATCAAAAGGATATAAATAATAAAAAGCAAGAATTAAAAGCTAGAAGATACGGTTACAACCTATTAATAGAACCTGATGATATTATTCATGCAATCAAAAAAGGTTGTAATAATAGATATGAAATAGCTGATTATCTTAATATAAGTGAAGATTTTTTTGAAGAGCTTATTGAAGATTATAAAAAGCGATATGGAATAGGTGTTTTAGTTGGCAACTACTACTTACAACTTGAACCTAACCTAGGTATTATTAAAGACTTAGGTGGACTATTTAATTATAAAAATAAATAGCTACTTCTGTAGCTGTTTATTTTAAATTTCTAAAAAGTATAAGGAGTGAGTTAATGAAATTTTATAATTATGAAGCAGAAATGCTATATAAAAATATTTGCCTTACTTACAATTGTAAATTCACAATCTTTGAAGATAAATTAATAACAATTGAAGATTTGAAAGTAATTGAAAAAAATTTGATTGAAATTAAAGAAAAAGAATTAAATAAATAATTATTTTTATAATAAAGGAGTAAATTACATGTTAAGAGTAGCCTTATATATTAGAGTAAGCACCGAAGAACAAGCCCTACATGGTGACTCTATAGAAGCACAAAAACAAGCACTTATAGAATATGTACAAAGGAATCAACACAAAATAGTTGATTACTACATTGATGATGGCTTTACCGCTACCTCATTAAAACGACCTAGCTTGCAAAGATTACTTAAAGATGTGCAAGAAAACAAAATAGATTTAATAATCTTTACTAAAATAGATAGATGGTCTAGAGGGGTTAGAAATTATTATAAAATACAGGATGTACTTGATAATCATAAAGTTAATTGGAAAACAATTTTTGAAAACTATGATACCTCTACTGCTGCTGGTCAACTTCATATAAATATAATGCTTTCTGTCGCTGAAAATGAAGCAGCTGTTACTAGTGAAAGAATTAAAGTTGTATTTAAAAATAAAATAAAGAATAAAGAAGTTATAACTGGTAAAGTTCCGAAAGGCTATAAAATAGAAAATAAAAAATTGGTTATTGATAAAGAAACTATAAATATAGTTGAATCTATATTTTCTCATTTTGAAATTCATCAATCTAAAAGATCTACTATGAATTTTATAAGAGATGAACTTGGTGTCAATTTATCGTATAAAACCATTTCAAATATACTAAGTAATTCTTTATACAAAGGTGAATATAGGGGAATAGTTAATTATTGCCCTGCAATAATAGATAAAAAAAGATTTGATAAAATACAAACCATTTTAAAAAGGAATATATCTACTAATACTTCCAATCGCATTTATTTATTTTCAAGCTTACTTGTATGTAGCCATTGCAATCATAATCTTGGCGGCTTTAATACAAAACATAATGAAAAATTTTTCTTTAATTATAGATGCAACTATAATTTTTATAGAAAACTCTGTGATAATAACCGTTGTATTAGTGAGAAAAAAATTGAAAAGAAAATTATAGAGCAATTCAAAATACAACTACATGAGTATATAGTAGATTATGAAGTTAAAAAGAAAAATAAACCTAAAAAAAGCAATAAAACTGAAATCGAAAATAAAATAAAAAAACTTAATGATTTATATATAAATGATTTTATATCATTAGAAGAATATAAAGAAAAACATGAATTTTATAAATCTAAAATAATTGAAGATGAATGTCCACAAGATGAGTTCAATATAGAATATTATAAAGAAATGCTTAATATTGATTTTAAAGAAACTTATATGAACTTAGATAGAGAAGATAAACGAGCTTTTTGGAGAAGTTTTATAAAGGAAATTAAAATAGACCATGAATGTAATGTGAAATTGAAATTTCACTAATCATGGTCATATATAATTATATTTCTTTATTGTTTATCCTTTTAGCTAAATCCTTAACCTTTTTTTCTATTTCTAATGCACAACTTATTATTTTTTGTTCGTTACCAGTAGGATCTTCCAATCCCCAATCTTCTACATGTTTTGCTGGTAAATATGGACATACAACATTACATCCCATTTTTATAACAATATCAACCTTCGGTATGTCACCCAACAGTTTTGACCTTTGAGTTTCATTCATATCAATATCATATAGATTCTTAATTATCCTTACTGCATCTTGATTAATTTGTGGTTTTGTTTCTGTTCCAGCTGAATAACTTTCAAAAACATCTATACCGTATTTTTTTCCTAATGCTTCTGCCATTTGTGATCTACAAGAATTATGTACACATATAAATGCTACCTTTGGTTTATTCATAATCAATCTCTCCCTATAAATATATACTATTAAACACCTTAAATATAGATTATTATCTATATTTAGTCAATATTTTATACTTATAATATAATTATTTTCAAAAAATTACCATTGATTTATATTTTTTTATAACATGCTCCTTAAACTCTTCTGCAATTTTTGATATATAAGTTTCCTTGTTCCATCCCATATAAATTTTCTTATATCCAATGTCATCTTTTATTCTTATTTTAGAAATTTTATTTGTATTAATCATAGGTGTATTTACAACTACTGAAATACCAGCCCCTGCAGAAACTAAGCTTGCAAGCATACTAGCTTCAGTAGGTTCCACCGATATTTTAGGTGTATAACCTATAAGTTCAGCATAAGATATTTTCTTTTCATTATCTCTTGTATTATAAACTATAAAATTTTCTTCTTTTAATTCTTTTAAATATACCTCTTCTTTATTAGATAAATAATGATTTTTAGGAACTATTAATACATATTTTTCTTTTTTTACTAATGAAACCTCTATTTCAGGATAATCATTAAACCTTTTAATATCATCAAAAAAACCTAAATCTATTTTTCCATACTTTAAATCCTTTAATATTTCATCTGTACTTTCATTATTAAAGTTAAATTTTGTTTGAATATGACTATTTAAAAAACTACTTATTAAAAATGGTAAAATATTTGATGCTGTAGTAAAGTTTTTTGTTTCTGCTATAACTTTAAAATATTCTAATTGTTGTAAATTCATATTTTAATCTCCTAAGAATTAATTTAATAGAGAAAAGTCAATCTAATAATGAATCAAAACTTGGAACTTATGGTGTTATAAAAGGTGCAAACTACTTTTTAACAGCTGCCTGTGAAAATGATGATTTAAGTTTAATAGCTTTAGGATATACTTTAGAAAAAGTTATTTTATATTGTACCTCTTTAGGCTTAGGTACTGTATGGTTAGGTGGTACATTTAATAAAAGTGGCTTTGCTAAAGCTATAAATCTTGATGAAAAAGAAATATTACCCATAGTTGCTCCTGTAGGATATGAAGGAGGTAAAAAATCACTTATAGCTACTTTATTTGGTAGTAATACTGATAAACGTAAAAATTACTCTGAAATATTCTTTAATGAAAATTTCAATACTCCCCTTGATAATAGTCATTTTTATAAATACAATCAATCACTTGAAATGCTGAGACTTGCCCCATCTGCACTTAATAAACAGCCTTGGAGAGTGTTAAAAGATAATAATAACTTACACTTTTATTTAGTTAGTGCTAAAGGATTAACTAAAATTGATTTAGGAATTGCACTTTGTCATTTCCATTTAACATCTATTGAAAATGGGTTAAGTGGTAATTTTACTTCAATAGATTCTTTAAAAAATATAAAAAATTCAGATTTTACTTACATTATATCTTGGATTGATAAATAAACTTAAAAATAATTCATATTAAAAACTAAGGAGTGTATATAAATGTTTAAAGTAAATAGAGAAAAATGTATTGCTTGTACACAATGTATTCAAGATTGTCCTACTCGTGTTATTTCACTAAAGGATGGAAAAGCTGATATTAATAATGAAGGTTGCATTAAGTGTGCTCATTGTGTCGCAGTCTGTCCTGTAGATGCTGTTTCAAGCGATGATTATAATATGAATGAAGTAAAACCTTATAATAAAGAATCTTTTTCAATAGAAGCTGAGAATCTTTTAAACTTCATTAAATTTAGAAGAAGTGTTAGACGTTTTAAAAATAAATCTGTAGAAAAAGAAAAACTTGAACAAATTATTGAAGCTGGTAGATTTACTCAAACTTCAACTAACAGTCAAGATGTTTCTTATACAGTAGTTACTGATAAATTAGATAAATTAAAAGAATTAGCTTATTCTAGCTTAAAGAAAAAAGGTGAATATATATTAGCAAACTTAACTCCTGAAACAGAACATCTAAAAAGATATGCTAATATGTGGCTACATAGTTATTCTGAGTTTAAAAAAGATCCTATAAAAAATGATAGATTATTTTTTAATGCTCCAACAGTAATTTTTGTTACTTCTCCTTCTCAAATTAATGGTGGATTGGCTTCCTCTAATATGGAACTTATGACAGATGCTTTAGGTCTTGGTACTTTCTTTAGTGGCTTCTTATTAGTTGCTTCACAAGATAATAAAGAAATTTTAGATTTACTTGAAATAAAAGATGGTAAACAAATAATTTCTTGTTTAGTAATTGGATATCCTGATGTTAAATATCATAGAACTGTTCCAAGAAAAAAAGTTAATATAAACTGGAAATAAGCTATATATACCTTAGGGATAAGTTAAGTTTATGAAAAATGATTCATATCAACTTAATCTAGCTTTTTTACATCCCCTAGAAATATATCAAAAAACTACGGCATTATTTTTTGCCGTAGTTTTTATTTTTAAATTACTATTTAATTCTTTGCAAATTGGCTATTATATAATTCCTCATAGAAACCACCCTTAGCCATAAGCTCTTCATGATTTCCTTGCTCAATTATATTTCCATCTTTAATAACTAATATTAAATCAGCACTTTTTATAGTTGATAATCTATGAGCTATAACAAAGCTTGTTCTTCCCTTCATTACATTTTGCATAGCCTGTTGAAGCATAAGCTCTACTCTAGTATCAACTGAACTTGTTGCTTCATCTAATATAAGAATCTTAGGATCAGAAATTATTGCTCTTGCTATAGTTAATAATTGTTTTTCACCTTGAGATATATTTGATGCCTCTTCATTTAAAAACATATTATATCCATCAGGAAGAGTTTTAATAAAATGATGTACATTTGCTATCTTAGTTGCACGTATAACATCATCTTTTGTAGCATCAAATCTACCATATTTTATATTATCTTCTATAGTACCATTAAATAACCATGTATCTTGAAGAACCATACCAAACATACTACGTAAATCTTCACGTTTCATATCCCTAGTATCTACTCCATCAATTTTAATTGCTCCACCTTTAAGCTCATAAAATCTCATAAGTAAATTGATTAATGTAGTTTTACCAGCACCTGTAGGACCTACTATTGCTACCATTTGTCCTGATTTAACTTCTACATTTAAATCTTCAATTAAAATCTTATCATCGCTATACCCAAATCTTACATGCTCAAATGAAACATTTCCTTTTGGTTCATCTAACTTTATAGAATTTTCCTTATCTTCAAGTTGATCTTCTTCATTTAAAAATTCAACTACTCTATCAACTGCAGCAAAAGCTGATTGAATTGCTGATGATAATTGAGTCACTTGAGATAATGGTTGATTTATTTGCCATACATATCTTATAAATGCTTGAAGATTACCAACTGTAATTCCTCCTGCAATTGATATAATAGCTCCAAATATACCTATTGCAGCTATTCCTAAATAACAGATTAATGAAACTAAAGGTCCCATAGTACTTGAGATAAACTGCGCCTTAAAACCTGCCACTTGAAGTTCACCATTTATAGCAGTAAACTCCTCTATTGCATCCTCTTCCTTACCATATAGCTTTATTTCATTAAATCCTGTATACATTTCTTGAACTGTACCATTTAATTTACCTAAAGCATCTTGTTGAGTTTTAAAATATCCTTGTGACTTGCCTACTACTACCCTTGAAACTATATAGCTAAGTGGAATTATAAGTGTTCCTATTAATGCCAATTTAAAATTTATAGAGTACATCATAATAAGAGCTAACGTTACTGATAATACTGAATTTACAACTTGGCTGAAACTTTGTTGAAGTGCATTTGAAATAGTATCTATATCATTTGTAATTCTACTTAATACATCACCATAGCTATTTTTATCAAAATAACTAACAGGTAATCTTCTTATTTTATCTTGAACTGCTCCTCTTAAATCTCTCATACTATTTTGAATAGCATTTGTAAGTAAAAAACTTGCTCCATAAGTTGCTAGTACATTTCCTAAATACACTACAAGTAATAATACTAAAACACCTGTAATATATTTAAAGTTTACACTTGCTCCTTCTACACCTTTTATTAAATCAAAAGAATCATTAGTAAGTTGAGTTATAACTAATCCTTCAGTTATAGGTGCAAGTGCCGTAAATACAGCTGCTACTATTATAAGTAAAATAGCAGTCAAAAATCCTATTCTATATGGTTTAACAAAAGGAGTAATTTTTTTTATTGAATCTTTAATATTTGTCATTATGCTAATTCCTCCTCTGTAAGTTGTGATAATGCTATTTCTTTATATATAGAGCATGTCTTTAATAGTTCCTTGTGCTTTCCAATTCCAACTACTTCACCTTCATCTAAAACTATTATTTTATCTGCATCCATAATTGAACCTATTCTTTGTGCTACTATTAAAACTATTGCATCTGTAGTTTCTTTCTTTAACTCAGCTCTTAAAATAGCATCTGTTTTAAAATCTAATGCTGAAAAACTATCATCAAAAATATAAATTTCTGGTTTTCTAACTAAAGCTCTTGCTATAGACAATCTTTGTTTTTGTCCTCCAGAAACATTTGCTCCACCTTCACCTATTGGTTCATCAAATCCTTTTTCCTTCTTACTTATAAAGTCATAGGCTTGTGCAACTTTTGCGCTATGTACTATTTCATCATCGCTTGCTTCATGTTTACCAAATTTAATATTACTTTTTATACTTCCTGTAAATAATAAATTCTTTTGTCTTATAAATCCTATTTTTTTACGTAATGATTTTAATTGAAAATCTCTTACATCTACTCCATCTATTTTTATAGAACCACTAGTAACATCATAAAATCTTGGTATAAGATTTATAAGTGTAGATTTACCACTACCAGTACTTCCTATAAACGCTATAGTTTCTCCTTTTTTAGCTTTAAATGAAACATTCTTTATTACAGCTTCTTCTCCATCAGGATATATAAATGTAACATCATTAAATTCTAATGTACCTTCATTATTTGTTTCTGTAACTCCTTTTTCTGGATCCTTAATTAATGATTCTGAAGATAATAGTTCTTCAATTCTTTCTGCTGAAACCTGAGCTTTTGGATACATAACAAATACATTAGAAAATAACATTAATGAAAACATTGCATGGAATAAATATTCTATAAATGCAACTAATTGTCCAACTTGTAATGTTCCTACATTAATCATTTTACTTGCTATCCAAAACAATACTATTATTGCTAAGTTAAGTAGTAAGAAAAATGATGGCTGTGCTACTGACATTAATTTGAATAATTTCTTTGAAATACCTGCATATTGGTTATTTGCTTCATTAAATCTCTTGCCTTCATAATCGTCATTACCAAAAGCTCTAATAACTCTTATTCCAGTTAAATTTTCTCTTGATATTCTATTTAATTTATCTAAGTTTTTTTGTTGAGTTTGTGACCATGGATGTGATGTTTTTGCTATTAAAAATACACCAAATACTATAAGTGGTAATGTAACTACTAATATTATTGATAACTTAGCACTTGTTTTTAATATCATAAACAAGCTTATAACAAACATTACTGGACATATCATTGCCATTCTTAATATTGTATTTGTAAATTGCATTACTTGAAAAGCATCGTTTGTTGTTCTTGTTATCATTGAAGATATACCAAATTTATCATATTCACTATGAGAAAAACTCTGTGCTTTTTTAAATATATCATTTCTTATATCTCTTATAATTTTTGTTGAGATATTTGCTGATGTATATCCTAAAAGTATAGTTCCCATGGCTCCCAATATTGAAATTGCTACAATTACAATTCCCATTCTTTTTACATAACTTATATCATTATAAGCTATACCCTTGTCTATTACATGGGCCATTATTGTTGGTATTCCAAGTTCTACTAATGCAAAACCAAATACCCCTAATAAGTTTAATGAAATAAGATCTTTATAATTTTTTAAGTACTTTAATATTAATTTCACTTATTATACCTCCTCTTGTAAATATAATTTTTCAGCTTCCTTATTTTAACATACTAAAGATTTCAATTCTACACTCAATTATATTTTATGTCAATAAACTATTTTCAAACTTCTTTTTTTATTTTTATAATATAAACATAGAGTAATTACTTTATAGCCTATTTTTCGATTAGTTACCATAAAAAAAGACACTTACATATAAATAAATGTCTTTTCACTACTTACTAGTTATTATTTTTTATATATTCCTTATAAAAATCACTTAGTATATCATACTCTTCTTGTGATAAGAATTTGCTATTATATTTTTCATCTAAATCTTTTTGTGTAAATCCTATGTATCTTACTTTGTTCTTGTATAACTCAATAAGACCTAATCTTACATTATTATTTTCACTCATACATCATTGCTCCTTATTCTTTAATTTAATTTTCTATATTATACATTACTTTCTTATTTTATCGCAATAATTTTTATTTCATTAATTTCATTGTACCCATACACTAGCAATTTCTACATTGTTAGGGTATTTTATAATTATTAAATTTTATTGGAGGCTACTATAATGAAAAAACATATTAGTACTAAAGATATAACTAACATTGCAATTATGGCTGCATTAGTTTTTATATCAACTTTTTTAATTAAAATTCCTTCCTTAAATGGATATACCCATATAGGTGATTCCATGGTTATTATATCTGCTTTAATTTTAGGAAAGAAAAAAGGCGCTTTAGCTGCCGGCTTAGGAGCTGCATTATGTGATTTATTAAGCGGATATATGCAATATATTATTCCTACATTTTTAATTAAGGCTATTATGGTATTGATTATTGCTACAATTGCTGAAAATTTAATTAATAAAACTAAATTTGCTTGGATTCTTGGAGCTATTATAGGTTGTACTTTTCAAGTAGGTGGATATTGTTTAGTTGAAACTATACTATATGGGTTTGCAGGAGCACTTGCTTCAGTTCCAGCTAATATTATTCAATCTATAGTTGGAATAGCATTGGCTGTTGTTTTAGCTACTGTACTTGAAAAATCTAATATATTAAACAAACTAAAAACTGATTAGTCTTATCATATTATAGCTTATACTTTTTCATAAATACTAATATAATACCTACATAAAACATTAATGGAGGTATTATATTAGTTGATGAATCTGCACTATTCTGTAATTAGCATCAATAAACTTTATTGCTACCCTTCAATGATTCAAAAATTATTACATAAAAAATATTGAACTCTTTTAAAATATTAAATTTTTTAATTCATTAAAGTTACTATCATTTCTTCTACAGAAAAAACTTCATTAGTTTCAAATAACTCAGCTAAAGATTCTATATTCTCTTCTAAATGCTCAATATCCTTTGAATAAGTATGAGCTATATCAACTATATCAACATCTGTAAAATCATCTTCTTCAGTAAATCTTACTACTGATAGCTCTTTAATCATCAAATAACTCACTATAGCTGTTTTTACTTTTGCTGATACATCATAATCAAAAACAGCCTTCATAAAGTATCTAAATATAAAATAAACTAAGATATTCTCAAACTTATACTTTGATTTTTCATAGTATTTATCAAAGTCTTTATTCTTAAGTAAGTATATTTCTTTATCCTCTTCATTTTGCCAAAAATATCTTATAGCATCATCTAAACCTAAGGGATCATTTGGATTTATATGTTTTAAATTTTTAAATACATTAAAGTATTCATGCATATAATTATATTTATCATCTTCTTTATTTTTATATTGTTCTAAATTACATAAAAGTTCCTTTATAAAGCCTTCGTTGCTATATTTTTCTCTAATAGCTTTAATATCACCTATTTTATTTTCATCTATCTTGTCTTGAATTTCTTTAGCAAAAGAAAGAACTATTGCTGCCCTAGTATTTAATTCAAGATTTCTATCTTGAAGAATATCAAAAACTATCTTTCTACATTGCATAAGTTCTATATAAAGTCTTGCATTAATATCATTATATCCACTAACTTCTTCATCATTTTCACTTAATTCAAATATGGCCTGCTTAGAATCTCTTAATATTATTCTAGCAGCCTCTGGACATGATAAAGAAATTCCTATTTCACGTAAGCTTCCAAACTCCTCTAAATATCTTGGATATTGTCTACATGTATAACAAAGTCCATCTTCTCCAAGTTCATTGTATATATCACATAGCTTATTTTCATTTAAAAATGGACAGTCATTTCCTTTTAATATAAATATATTTTCTCCAGCATCATGTACTATTTCATTTTTTAATCTATCACCAAATGCTCCATCTACCTTTTGATACTTTGAATAAGTTTCATCATCAATTACTATTCCCCAACCTGCACAACATGTATCTTCACATTCTGATGCTATACATTTAAAATCTTTAAAATATTCTGGTACTCTTATTTTCATTTTCTAACCTCACATCTTACGTTATTAAACCTAAATATCTTTCAGATTTCATTTTAATATTTATTAATTATACTATCAAGCTTCTAAATTCATATATTTATTAACTAAATCTACTATTTATTGTCTACATTTATTAAATTCAACATAAATATTAGCAAGTGTTCTATTAATAAAATCATTTGTGACATAAGCATTATCAGAAAATAACAATCCGTAATCAGTATAAAATCTGCTCAGCATGAGAATAATATAAAAATTAGTAATACTTATATCTATAACTCCTGAAAAAAATGGAATTACTGCATTAGAATTTGAAACTACATATGTTAAAGCTGGAATAAATGATCTATCTAAATCATAATTATTACCCATAACTTTTTTTATAAATTCATCTGCATTTTCATCATCATGAATCTTTACACTACTATCAAACTTTATATTTTCTTTTTCTACTTCATTAATATATAAACCTATAGTAAAACAATATAAATCTATTTGTAAATTTGCATTTGTATTTACATTAAAGGTAGCTGGATTTATTGGATTGTAACTTTGATTACTAAACTTTGAATAATTATATGTTAAAAATAAATATAATCTATTAATATTTCTATATAAAATTTCACCATCCTTTACTAAAGGATTAGGACTTCCTAAAAATTTAGCACATGGAGGTAGTTCAAAATTTTCTAATGGATCACAATTACAATTATTTTTGCATTTCTTCCTTCTTTTTTTCTTCAATAACTTTTCCTCCATAATTATTTTATATTATCCTATGATTCTTTACATTTCTATTCTACTTATTTTTAACTATTCAATTTAGTATTTTTCACTCTAATAAAAAAATAGATAAATACTCCCTTAGATAAAAGGGTTTATTTCCTTAAATCTAAGGGAGTATCTATTTTCTAGTTTCTATTTTTTCTTTTTAAACAAACTTGCTCCTATGGCAGATATCATTACACCCAAAACTCCAATTACCCCTGCTGAACTTCCACCTGTTTTAGGTAAATAGTTTTTATTAGTATTAGTACTATTATTACTATTTCCACTACTGTTACTTCCATTAGTGACATTATTTGAACTATTATCATCATTGTTTGAATTATTATCACCTGGCTTATCTGTACTTTTTTCAACTAACCTTCCTAATGATAACTCTAAAGCACTCTTAGTATTATTAACTTCTTCTTCAGTTGCATCTTCGTTAGCAAGTACTAACTTTGCCATTTCTAACGCATTAACTACATTACTAAAACTCTCTTCTGTATACTTGCTTGAATCCAATGCTTCTGCTTTATTAATTAAATCTTGTAATTTATCCTTATTTGGTTTTAATCTTAATTCAAGATAAGCTTTCACTAATTTATTGTATCCTTCTTTTACTTCATTTTCTAAAGCATTTACATCATCAATAATTTTATTCACATCTGATAGAACTATTTCTAAGTTGTTCCAAGTTGATGGTATAAACTCATCTTTATTTAATTTACTAATCTTATCTATTAGATTAATTAATTTTTCCTTGTCTCCCTTATAGAATGATAATTTTTGCATTGCAGCAGCTAATCTATCAAAAGCAGCATTAACTTCTTCTTGAGTCGCATTAGAATTATTTAAAACTTCTATGGCTTTAGCTAGTGATTCCTTAAATTCTTCTGCAACTATAGGAACAATCTTTTCTAAATCTTCATCAGTAATTTCATTTGCCATATCAACAGCTATTTGTAAATGATCTTTAAATACTTCTTCATCAACTTCAGTATTTTCATTTACTACTATTTCATAAATTTTTGGTGATGGATTATTAATATCAAATTCTATCTTAACTTCTAAAATGTCATCATTAACTTCTATATCACTTAATTGTTTTCCTAATATTCCAACCTTTTTCCAAACACCATTTGTATTTTTTACACTTACAGTAGCTTGGCTTATATTATCCTTATCTTGCAAGAATAATATATTTCCTACATTTGTTATCCTTGTCATCTTATAAACTAATGATTGAGTAGTTTTATTAATTTCAGCTTCAAATGCTGTAGATAAATCACCATCGTATAAGTAATCTACTCTACCTTCCAAATCACCTGTTACTAGTTCTACATAATTATCATCTGCATCAGGAACTATTTTATTAACATCTATGGTCTTCTTATTATCACCTTTATTTACTATTCTAACAAATGTTGCAACTATGCTATTATTACTACTCATTACTCCATCAGTAATATTTGTTTCAGCTTCAGACCATTCTATTCCATTTAATGAGTATTCAAGCACTAATCCTTCATAATCACTTGCATTAATTATAACTTTTGATAATTTATTTGCCTTAGGAAGTGCTATTCCAACATATTCATCCTTATTAAGCTCTAAAGCTGTGATTCCACCTATAGTATATTCTCCATTTTCAAACTTTACATCAATATTTAAATCTTTTATTGATGATATAACTTTTGGAGTTATTTCTTTAAATATAGTTTTAGAAATTATATCTCTTGAAACAGTTATAACTTCATTAATAAGTGGTTTAAGTCTCTTTTCTCCTACAGCTACTGTATAAGGTGTTATAGTACCATCTTCTAATCTATCAACAGTGAATGTGTCCATTAAATCTAACTTTTCATTAGCTAAATTGCTATTATCAAGCCATTTTTCTATCTTCCCTTCTTCTGCAACAATTAATGCTTGCATTGCTGCTACACCCGCTTCACCTAAAGCTTTATATGAATTTAAAAACGGTTCAATTTCTGAAAATAAATTATCATTATTTATATTCTCTTTAATAACATCATAATCTGATACAATAATATTAAACTCAGTTAATAAATCATTTGCTTTATCAACTAATTGCTCATTATTATAAATTGCACTCTTTAATGCATCTATCTTTTCAGCCAAATACCAAGACTCATCATATTCAAAGGCACCACTTGCTCCACCATCATCTTTTAAATAGCATATATTACTTGCAAATCTCATAAATTCTTCTTTTATTTCTGGAACAAGCTTTTCTATTGAATTTTCCCAACTCTTCATATAATCAAACTCATCAGTATTCCAAGTATAATCAGCTATACTATATAAAGCGACCTTAGAAGCTTCTGCTTGGTTCATAGGATTTGAGAAGAATCCACTAACATTATTTAAGTCTGTACTTAAATTGTGTAATGGTGCCATAAGAATTCTAGAATCACAATAATCATTAACTGGATAATTCCACCAAACTGCTAAATCCTTATCAACTCCAGTTTGTGTTTTTGGCCATTCCATTACATCCTTAGATATATTAGACATTGTTGCATGTCCTGTCCACATTACTTGAATATCTGAATGTAAAGTTTCCATAAATGGCTTAAAGTATCTATCCATATTTGGACCCCATGCAGAATTATATCTTGCTGAAATAACTATCATCGGTGCAACGTCACCCTTAGCTTTTACAAACTCAGTATCAATTCTATTTATCCATTCAGCTTGCTTTTGCCCATTAACCCAATCATCTGTATCGTCAAATAAAACACCAAATTGTCTTACTCCTAAATCGTATAATTGTTCATATTTTGCTATAAGAGCATCAAAATCATCTTCAGTAAATTGTAATGTTGCTCCTGGATGGATTGTCCAACAGAAATTAATATTATTTTCTGTTCCTACTTTAGCAAGCTCTTGTATTTGCTTAGCTTCTTCTTTTGGATATAAATCTTTCCAGTTACTTCTATGATAAGGATCATCCTTTGGTGCATAAATATAAGTGTTCATCTTATATTCACTAGTATCTTTCATAAGACTTATTCTATCTTCATGACTCCATGGTGTTCCGTAGAATCCTTCAATAAATCCTCTAAATTCGATTTCTGGATAATCACTAATAACAACTTCTACAATTTTATTATTTGATGCTTTCTCTAAAATTTGTCCTAAGCTTAATACCCCATAATATGCTCCTTCACTATCTGCAGCAACTATAGATATATTACCTTTATCATTTTCATCATTACTAGTTTTTATTACATAGCCTTCTTTATTTTTTAAAGCTTCATCTTCTAATAACTCAGTATCTACGCAATTATCGCAATGATTTTTATCTGATGTTAATACTATATTTGCCTTATCATTTGCAACCTCTTCTGAAATATTGTAACTTATATTATTTTCTTTTAATATTTCTTCTAACTTTCCTAATGTTGCTTCTTCTTGCTCCCCATGAATTACAACATTAACATCTCCTACTAACTCCATACCTTCCTCAGATAAATAAATAGTTTCTTGAGGTACTGGATAAACTATAGGTTCTTTTTCTTCGCCTGGAACTACATATATAGGTGGTAATTCAATATCACCCTCTACTCCCATTACTTCTACTTCATAAATTCTTGCGGCATTATCACTACCTTGAGTAGGTTCATCTACTATTAATTTAACATACTTAGCTTTAGTCACAGGAATTTTATCAGTAGTTACGCCAGCTGTATTATTAGTAACATTTACCACTTCATTATAATTCTCCCCATCTAAACTAGTTAGAATTCTATAAGCCTTTGTATTCATGGAAGCTGATTCTCCACCCGCTTCTGAATGTTTTATAACTACATCTGTTATTGTATCTATCTTTCCTAAATCTATAGTTAATGTATGAGTATTTCCCTTATTAGCACACCACTTAGTATTTGATTTTCCATCAACAGCCATTTCTGGTGCTTCTGATCCGGCTACTGAACTTGATGCAGTTACTGACTTCCCTAAAGCAAGATTAGTTTTTTCAGTATTTGCAGAGTTTGAAACTGTAATTAACCCTTCTTTAACAATGACATCATTACCTAATATATTTTTAGCCTTTAATGTTACTGAATATATTCCTTCCTTTTCATAAACTACTGTTGGATTTTCCTCAGTACTAGTTTCAATATTAACTCCTTTAAATGTCCATTCAAATTCTGATGACGCCATTGAACTTAAATTTGTAAATTTAACTTCTTGCCCTGGTACCACAAAAGTACTTGAAACATCAAAATTTGCTTTTGCATTAAAATCGATATTTAAGGCTTCAGTTATAAATTCTAATGCAGTTTTTTCTGAAAGCTTCTTACCACTATTTAAACTTGATAAATTATCATTTAATAAGTCTTCTAATCTTTCTACTTCTAAGGTATTTTTATCTCTCTTAGCTATTAAATAATCTAAAGCTAATTTATCATTCTCCCCTAAAAGTTTTAATTTATCTAAGTTTTCTCTACAATGAGATAAAATATTATCAGGTAACTTTTTCTTTAATACATCAGCAGCTTCAATCATATCCTTAAACTCTTTATTCAATATTTCAATTTCAGTAGTAACATCTTGTCCTTTAACTATTTTTCTAAGTAACTCATCCATAGTTTGTCTTACCTCTGGTGCATCTCCTCTACCAGTAGAAGCCCAGCTTGCTTCCATTCTTGATGAGTGATCTGCAAAAGTTATCATATATGGTGCTAAATCTCCATACATCATTTCTATTGATTTTTTCCAAGATTCTTGATAATCATATTCAGATGTATTCCAAGCATAGTCTGCACCTGTTGATAATGCTATCTTTGAAAGTTCTGCATGTTCCATTGGGTTCATTACAAAGAAATCTATTTCTTCCCCTAATGACGTATCTACATTATATACTGGACCTAAAGCTAATTTTTCTTTCATATAATCAGTAACAGGATAATTCCACCATATTCCCATTCTATCTCCATATATAGCCTTTACGAAGTCTACATTTTCTTTATCTATTCCTTCCGGTACAACTACAGAACCTGTCCACATAACCATTATGTCACTACTTAATGTAGATGAGAAATCCTTTGTATATTGCTTTAATTCATCAATTGACCCTCCCATAACATGGGTATCATATTCTGTTGGAACAGTTATAAGAGGTTTAACATCACCTTTTGCTTTAATAAATTCCTCATTAAATCTATTTAATAACTCTGCTTGTTTAACACCATCTTTATTATTTATATCGTCAAATAATATAGCAAAGCTTCTAACTCCCATATCATATAATGATTCACATTTACTTACTAAAGCTTGAAAATCCTCTTCACCTTCTTCCCCATCAAATCTAATATCTATACCCGGAGAAATTGCAAAAACAAAATCAACCTTGTTTTCATTTGAAGTTTTAATAAGTTCATTCATTCTTTTCATTTCACTTTCAGGGTATTCATCTCTCCAGTTCTCTCTATGATATGGATCATCCTTTGGTGCATAAATATAAGTATTCATTTTATTTTCACCATAAAATCTTATTTGATCTAATCTATCTTCATGTGTCCAAGGTGTTCCATAAAATCCTTCAACTATACCTCTTGTTTTCATATTTGGCTCATCAGTTATAACAACATCATTAGAATATACCTTACTTCCTGTATTGGTAATCATCTGAGTCAATGTTTTAACACCATAAAAAGTACCATCTTCATCTTTACCTTCAATTAAAATAGTTCCATTTCTACCATCATTAGAATCAACAGCAAGTACATACCCCTCATCTTTTAAGCCTTCAGTACCTGAAACTCCAATTCTTTCCTTAGCTTCATCCATTTCTTTTATATCATCCTCTACCTCACCAATTATTAACGTAGTTGATGATTCATCATATGATTCATTAATTACAATATTATTTTCGCTTAAAAACTCTTTTAAAACTCTTATTGCATCTTCATCTGCCAAGTCTTTTCCTTGTAGATTAACTGTTGATGTAATTGTTAATATTTCTTCATTAACTTCTATATTTTTAGGAGCTGGATTTAATTTAGGCAATGATATACTAACTTGATTATTTTTATCAGTAAATGCATCAACCTTAGTTATAGTTAAACCATTGATAATAAATATACTAACCATTGTTGTTGCTAGCAACCTTTTTAACATCTCTCTTCTCATTTTTCCCCCTATTATTTTCATATAATGATTTTAAAGTTAATTCATAAACAAGCATTTTACCATATAATGTAATTATATATTTTTGAGTAAACATTTACAAGTTTTCTATATATAAATTTTTTTAAATAAGTTCTTTTTTAACTTTAGTAAAATTTGATTTTCTAATATTTTAAATAAACATAAATATTAATACATTAAAAAAAGCAAAATAAAACGTTAGTATACACTATAAAAAAATAAAAAAACTGCTACAAAATCATATACTTTGCAGCAGTTTTTCTCCTAAAAGAAAGGAATTTTCCCTTCCTCCTGTGGTATTAATTATATACCATTTCTATCATTTTTCTTTTTAAGCAATGCACTAGTATCAAGAGTTTTAGGCTTAGGAGTTTCTTCTTTCTTCTTCTTTTTTGCCTTAGGATTTTTATCTTTTTTCTTAACCTTCTCTTTTATACTATCATCGCTAGCTATATCATCAGTCTTTATATTATTTCTTTCTTTTTCTATTGACATCTCTTCTTTAAGAAAATTATTTTCATTAACTTTCTTTTTCTTATTTCTAATGTTTATCTTAATATACTTAGAAAAATCTAAATTCAATCTTCTATAAGCTATATCAAATAAGAATAACATTAATGCTAATATAAGAAGTAAATTAGTCAAATTAATTTTCTTATATTCCTTTTCAAGTTTTCCTTCAAAAACTTCTTCAGGTTTATTTATAAAAGATCCATCAGTTTCACTTACAAGAGAATCTAACTTAACTGAATTAGTATTAAACTTATATTCATCAGAATATTTAAGTGCAAAGGCCCCTTTATAGGTACTAGTTATATTTTCTCCCTCTTGTTGCCTTATATTAAAATTATAAAATCCTAACTCACTTAATGGAACATTAGCTTCAAATTTCCCTGGTTCACTTTGAGTTAATGTAAACTCACCTTGTGTACCATCCTCTCCATTATAAACACCTGTTACTTTAGTGTTAGAGTCAACATTATCATTATAATACTCAACCTTAGCTTCATTTCCATCCTGAGTTATAGATAAATGACCCTCTTCACCATAAGATGGTATTGAATAATAAACTATATTTTTAATTAATTGAGGGCCATATTCCCAAGTTAAATAATTTTTACTCCAACTTCCATCAATATCACTTGTAAAGCTTACAGTTTTCCCTATTCCATATTGTCTTACTGCAAGTATTGGCTCATCTCTATTAGAACTTAATATTTCAATTGCATCATCCTTTAAAGATGCACCTATATATCCAAGTAATGATGGAATACCTTCTGAAGTTTGTACTCCTGCTAATACTTCATGATTACTTAATATACTTGGAGTAAATTCTTCATTTATTATATAAGTTCCTACAGACATTAACACTTCTTGAGCAAATATTCTTGGAATATCTGTATAAATATCAGTATAATAACTTCTACCATTTCCTGCTGTTGCTAAATCACTTAAAAGATTTGAATTAGAATCACTTCCTACAGCAACTGTTGATAATGTTATATTTTCATTATTAAATTTACTTAAAAGCTCTTCATAAGTTGAGTAAGGAATTGAATCCTGTCCATCAGTTAATAATATAGTATGCTTTATTTTTGCATCACTTTCTAACTGAAGATTATATCCTTTTTCAAGTGCTGGATATATTGATGTTCCACCTCTTATTTGTATTCCTGATATAAGCTCCTTTATATAATCCTTATCAGTAACCTTTTGAGTTGGAACTACAACATCAAAAGTATCATCAAAAGCTATTACAGATATATAATCTATTTCTCTTAAATTATCTATAGCCTTCATTGCAGCTTCCTTTGCAAGAGTTAATTTACTAACCCCTCCTCCTTCTGCACTCATACTTCCAGACTTATCTATAATTAAATTAATACTTATAGAAGGCACTTCATTTTTGCCCTTCTTATCCATATTTACAGGAAGTATAGTTTCTAATGCTGTATCTTTATATCCTCCAAGAGCATAAGAATCTTCTCCTCCAAAGGTTACAACTCCACCACCATAGTCTTTAACATAACTTTCTATGTTGTCCATAAATCCATTAGTTAAATCATCTTTATAAACATTATTTAAAACTATTGCTTTATATTCTAAAAGTTCATTTAATGTGCTTAGTGATGAATTTGGAGAAATAGTTTTTATATTAGCTCCACCATTTTTTAATATTTCCTCTAGAGCTGTTGCATCACCTTTTACTCCATTTATTATTAAAATATTAGGTTTATCAACTACATTAGTATAAGCACTATATTCGTTATTTACTTTATTAGTATCCCCTTCTGCTTCTACTGTAACTCTATAGCTTTTAAAGCCTCCACTATTTTGAACATCTCTAAATATAAAGGAATTACTACCTTTTTTTACTTCAACAACTTGCTCTCCAACCTTTTCTCTTCCACTAAAAAGAGTAAGCTTTGCTGATGTAGAATAATTAGATTGTAAATCTATTTGTACAGAAAATTCTTCTCCAATGGCAATATTATCTGGAATAGTTACATTATCCACATAAATTTCATTACCACTTTCTCCACTAACCTTATATACTTTTAAATCTATATTTTCTGCATTAATTAATGGAATTGATTTTAATATATCACCTTTATTTTCTTCTCCATCAGTTATAAGAACTATCCTTTTAGATGTACCATCCTCAAATAATGTTATTGCTGTTTCTACTGCACTTTGAATATTAGTTGCTGTAGAAACTAGACTTGAATTTAAGCTCTTATAGGAAGCTTTGTTATCTATAATCTTATCTACTTTTGCATTATCACCAAATAATATTACTCCAGCTTTATTTCCTTTAGGCATTATTTCTAATGCATTATTTATAAAACTTTCCCCACTATCTTTAAAAGAACTAATACTTTCTGATACATCTAATAAAAATACTGTTGAAATATTTTTCCCCTTAATACTTATTGTTATATTTGCAAATGATAGTAATAATAAGGTGAAAATTACTATTCTACTTATTAATATTAAAGTATCGTTTTTGCTGCTACTCCTAAACTTTTTCACACTATAGTAAACAAAGAAGATAAGTATTGGAATCAATATTAAAAAGTATAAGTTTCCTATATCTAATTTCATTTATTATCTCCTCCTAATTACCTTTCTTGTATAATATCCATTCAAAAGCAACTACTAACATAGCTAATAATATAAATATTGGTGTTAAATTAAATCCGCTTTTTAAATTGCTTTTACCATGAACTATATTATCATTTTCTCCAATTGTTTCTACTGAAGTATTACTTTCACTTGAAGTTGGGAAGTTTACCGCAAAACTTTCATTATTATTATTTTGATTTATTTTATATATACCTAAAGCTAATTCCCCATTTACTTCTTCACCTGATTTTAAATCTTTAATATCTCCATTAGGATAAGTTACATTTATTTCATTTTCAAAGTCTGAAGATTTAACTACTATTTTTTCTCCAGCTTTAAAGTTATTACTATATACCATTCCAGTAGAAATTAATTCTTCTCCAAGTTCATATATAAGAATCGGGAATTCCTTTTTAAGAGCAAAATCAGTTGAATGTAAATCAAAAGATAATGCCGCTATTTTTCTATCATTTATTTCACCTTTAAATCCAATAGAATTATCATCTATAGTAAGTATATTAGTACCATAGTATGGTGTTTCTATTATTTTATATTCTGACAATGTAAATTGTGTATCTTCTAAATAACTAGAAACTGATCCCTTAACAGCTGTAGCCTGACCCATTTCTCCGCCTTCTAATACATTAAAAAATTCATTTGAATTAGGATTTATAAATAATATACTACCCTTTCTTGGCATAACTTCTGGCATTTTATTATCAAATACATAAAGATCATACTCATCATTATCTGTTATATTAGATACATCATTAGTTTTATAAACTTCTGTATTTTCAATACTTCCAAAAGCCTTTTCTAAAAATATATTTTCATCTGTAACTAATAATATTTTCTTCACTTTATTTTCGTTAACAACATGATAATAAGTATTATCTTCCATTAATATATCTTTTCTTGATAATTCACCTTTTAAATAATCAGAATTTAAAGAATCTAACTCAAAAGATAAAGTTTTACTTTCTCCAACTTGTAAAGTTACTCCTTCTACTGCTGCTAATTCTTCACAATTATACAAAGAGAAATCTCCTTCATATAAGCTATCTCCATTATTAGTTACATTAGCTATAACTTTAACTTTATCATCTACAAATTTATGAGAAACATTATCTACAGAAGCATTTAATCCACTATTACCTAAATAAACTATTCTCCCATTTATATCTGAAATAGCCACTTGTTTATCTGTAAAAATTAATGCTTCATATTCTTCTCCAATTCCATCACCTATAGCTTTAACAAATGACACTACATCACTTATATCACCACTGCCATAAGTTTTACTTATTTTATCAATAATAGAAGATGCATTAGCCTTATTAAACTCTCCATTTAAAAGTAAATTTGAAGTCCCATCATAAGAAATAATATAAGTATTTGTACCTTCCTTAGTACTATTTAAATACTCCTTAGCAAGTGTTTTCCCTTGCTCTAATCTACTATTGCTATCATCATATATGGTATTCATACTAGCAGTATTATCTATTACCATTATTACATTTTTATAGCTCTTTCCTCCTATACTAATAAAAGGGCTCATAAGAGCTAAAATAACACTTAAAATAATTATAATCTGTAGTAACAGCATTATATTCTTTTTAAACTTTTCCCATGGTGTATTGGCTCTAGTATTTTTATATACTTCCTTCCATAATAAAGATGAAGATATAACCTCTTCTTTATATTTACGCTTTAATATATAAAGCATTATTACTGGAGGAATAGTTAATAATAAAAATAATGGCCATAAATTAGTAAAGCCCATATTCTTTCCCCCTAATACAATACTTTTCGTTTACTAAATTCATTTAATATTATTTCTTCTATATTCATAGATGAATTAACAGTTATAAGCTTTCCACCATACTTTCTTGCTAAAGCTTCAATACTGTCATTATATTTTTTTAATGTTTCTTTATAATCCTTTATTAATGATGGTGTAACACTAAGCTTTATATTTTCTCCAGTTTCACTATCAATTAAAGTTATTTCATTATTAAACTCTGGGTTTATTTCTTCTTCACATAGTACTTGCACTAAAATTATTTCTTGTTTTTTATAAGCTAAATATTTTAAGCCAGCCTCTAGGCTTTCTAATCCTGAATTATTTAAAAAATCTGATACTACAATAGATATTCCTCTTAAATTTAAAGGTCTTTTCTTTATACTTTCACTTAAATCAGTTGTTCCATCAAAAGTTATATTTTCTAAATCTCTTAATATTTTTTGAAAACCTCTATTACCAGTACCAGTCTTTAAACTTTCTATTACTCCATTATTCATTGTACTTATATTTACTCTATCTAAATTACTTAAGGCAATATAACTTAAAGCTGCTACTATTTTTAAAGCTGTATCTTTTTTATTATCTTTTCCATAATCCATAGATTTGCTTTTATCAATAAAAAAGTTAAATACACCTTCTCTTTCTTCCATAAATACTTTTATGAAAAATTTATCGAATCTTCCATAGGCATTCCAATCTATTCTTCTAAAATCATCACCTGGTGCATATTCCCTATAATCTGAGAACTCTACTGATACACCTTTTGCTTTTGATTTTCTTCCTCCTTGAGTACCTCCACTAAGCTTAAAATTTATATACATATTAATTTTATTTAGCTTTTTAAAGAAATCCTCATTAAACATCTTTTCACTCATTTTTTACACTACCTTTAAGTCTTCTAAAATTTTAGAAATTATAGCTTCTTCATTTAATCCTTCAGTTATAGCATCAAAGTTTAATATAATTCTGTGTCTTAATACTGGGTATGCAAGCTCTTTTATATCTTCAAAAGATACATTTAATCTTCCTTCCATAACTGCTCTTACCTTTGCCCCAGCAATAATACCTTGTGCAGCTCTTGGACCTGCTCCTGCTTCTACATATTTTTTAGCTATATCAGCTCCACTTTCTAGTTCTGGATGTGTTGCAAGTATTAACTTTAAAGCATATTCTTTTACTGGTTCTGCAATTTTAATTTCCTTAATAATATTTCTAAGTTCTACTATTTCATTTCCCTCTAAAACATTAGTAAGCTCAAGGCTTTTATTAGTTAATGTTAAATCCATGATTTCTTTTAATTCATCTAAAGTAGGAAATTCTACATTAAGTTTAAATAAAAATCTATCAAGTTGAGCTTCTGGAAGAGGATAAGTACCTTCTTGCTCTATAGGATTTTGAGTGGCTAATACCATAAATGGCTTTGGCATTTGATATGTTGTTTTACCTACAGTTACTGTTTTTTCTCCCATTGCTTCTAAAAGTGCAGATTGAGTTTTTGGAGTAGCTCTATTAATTTCATCTGCTAGTAAAAGATTTGTAAATACAGGTCCTTTTTCAAACTTAAATACTGTATTATCATTTTCCTTTACTACAATATTAGTTCCTACAACATCTGCAGGCATTAAATCAGGCGTAAATTGAATTCTAGAAAAGTTTAAATCTAATACCTTTCCTATTGTTTTAACTAATTGAGTTTTACCCATACCTGGCATACCTTCTAAAAGCACATTTCCTTCTGCAAAAATAGCTATTAAAACATTTCTAATTGTATCTTTTTGACCAATTATTCCTTTCCCTATTTCCTTTTCACATCTTTTTATCTTTTTTGAAACTTCTATAATTGATTGTTCATTAATTTCCATCTTTGTCACCTCATAATTTTTTCAGTAATTTCTTCAATACTTTTTTAATTTAATCCTTCGAAATAGTTTTTTATAAGATCTTTTAAGCTTTGTGGTAAATTGCTATTATTAGCACCTTCTAATGCACTATTGCTATAATCTCCAATTACCTTATCATAATCTACCTTTTCTCCACCTATATTAAATCCATTTTCACTTTCTATTTCTTGTGAATTTCCATTATCATTTTTATTGCCAGTAAGATTTTCATCACTACCTTCATTTCTTCCTGGAATATATATTTGCTCTCCTGTAGAATTTTCTAAATCATTTTCTTTACCTACAGTACTACCAGTATTCCATCCTGTTCCTGAACCTGATCCTGATCCATTTCCACCTGAGCCACCTTGTCCTTGACCACTTCCAGAACCCTGTCCGCTTCCTGAACCTTGACCTTGTCCATTGCCTTGTCCCTGACTTTGATTTTGCCCAGAGCCTGATGATTGTTGACTTGAACTACTAGTATTTTGTCCATTACTATTATTTACTGATTTTGAAATAGCATTTGATAAGCTTTCTTCATCAAGCTTTTTATCTAATACTGAATTTGATGCATTTTTCAAGGCTTCTGCTAATTCTTCATCACTCATTTCTAAGGCAGCATTCTTTAAAACTTCTGATAGCTCACTTAATTCCGAGCTACTCATATTTCCTAACTTATTTTGAATCCCTGATAACTCTTTATTTATAGCATCTTCATCTCCATTTAACATAGCTTCTGCTAGAGGTTTGCTTTGTTCTTTTTTCATTAACTCATTTACTAACTTATTTATATCCTTTTTAGCAGCAGCTTCTTTTTCCTTATTAAAGTCATCTAATAATTTATTTTTAGACTTTTCTAATGCTTCTTTAGATTTCTCTGATGACAACTTTTCCTTTTTATCTTCTAGCTTTTTCTCTAAACGTTCTAAAGTCTTATTTATCTCAGACTTTTTTTCACTTTCCTTTAATTCTTTTACTGCATCTTCTAAAAGTTTTTTAACTTCTTCCTTTTCCTCATCTGATAAATCTTCTGACTTTTCTATTTCCTTCTTTTCTTTTTCAACCTTTTCTATTACTGATTTTTGATATTTATTAAAGTCTCTTATTTTTTGTGCTTCTTTTCTTGCTGTACTAGGTACAAACATTATTAAAATACACATTATTATTAAACCTAAAGATAATAAAACTTGCTTCTTATCTACACTAATTTTTATTTTTTTAATATCAAACTTTTTAATACTCTCTACTGTATCTTTCTTTTGAGCTATTGATATATTATCATCACATCCTATAAGTTCTAATGATGTAATAAGTCTTTCATCTAAACCTTTAGAATCTACCATAAGAGCAACTTTATCTTTTTTAGGAGCTTTTATAAAACCATAAACTAAAATAATTATTAATCCTATTACTAATATTCCTATACAAATTTCCTCAATATAAGGAATTGTTATAAAAAGTGATATTAATAGCAAACTAAAGATTAAGCATAGTAGAAGCTTTAATCCTACTATGCTTAAATTTAATAAGAAGTTTGCCTTAATTCTTTTAGAAGCTTTATTTATAAACTCTAATATAGCTTTATCTAAAGAATTCATCTCCCTACTCCTTTACCTTTTTAGATTTAAACCTACTTTTCTTATTTAATGGATTAAGTTTAACTGAAGCTAAGTATATAAATAATACTGAAAGTACTAATTGTAATACTGTTGAAATGTATTCAGAATGCATACTTATTCCAAATTCTGAAAACATACTATTAAACTCTAATCCTAATCCAACTTGATTTAATAATAAACTTACAAACCCTACTACTGGACTTAAATAAACTATAGGAGATGCCTTAGGCACTATTGTTACAGGATTGCCACTCATATTCATTTTATAAACAGTTATCATAAGTATTGCCCAGGTAATAACAATTATTCCTATATAAATAAATAGTACTAATGCATAAGAAAGTGCAGTTGATACTTTTGAAGTTTTAATATATGTTGATACAAAAACACCTATAGAGCTTACAAATATTGTGTTAACTATGAAAAATATTATAAGCGCTAAAATATTACTTATCTTAACCACACCAATTATAGCTCCAATTGCATAAAGAGGCATTGTTGAAATTATAAGTATAATCACTCTAAGTGATGAAGCTGAAACTTTTCCTATAATTATTTGAAGTGGCGTTAATTTTGATGATAATAATATATCTAAAGTTTGCTTTTCTCTTTCTGAGCATATTGCTGTTGAACTTAATGCCGGAACTATGAAAAGCAATAATATCGCTTGTCCTAATGCCATTACAACATAGAATAGTTTTGATGACTCTAAATATAATCCATTTGAAAAGATTGCTTCATTTACTGAATTATAGTAAATCATTACTGCTATTGATAAAACTGCTATATAAGCAAATATCATTAAAGTAAATTTAATACTTCTAACCGCTATCTTGCTTTCATTTCTTAAAACTGGATTCACTCTCATTTTTACACCCCATCTTCATCACTATCTGCTGTAATTTGAATAAATACATCTTCTAAGTTTCCAACAGCTCTACTGTAATTTAATACTGGAATATCTTTTAATACTAAATATTTTAAAAGATTTGCTACATCCCCATCATTACCTATAACATTAGCTGTAATTTTATTTCCATCAATTTTTATATTATCTACATATGGTAACTCTTTTAGCAATTTAATTGCTTCTTCTTCCTTTGATAATACTGTAAATACTATAGGTGATGCCCCTGCAGCTCTTGTCATGATTTCATCTACAGTTCCTTGGCATACAATTACTCCATTTTTAATAATACCTATATTAGTACATACTTCTCCAAGTTCAGGTAGTATATGTGAAGAAACTATAATTGTTTTTCCCATTTCCTTTAAATTTCTTAATATTCCCTTCATTTCATACCTAGCTCTAGGGTCCATTCCTGAAGCTGGCTCATCTAAAATTAAAAGATCTGGATTATGAACAAGACACCTTGCTAAACATAGTCTTTGTTTCATTCCCCTTGATAACCCATCAACATATGCATCATATTTATCTTCTAAATTAACTAATCTAAGTAAATCCATAGATAACTCTCTAGCTTCTTTTCCTACAATTCCATATATTGAAGCATAAAATTCTAAATATTCAATTGCTTTTAAGTTATCATAAACTCCAAAAAAGTCTGGCATATAGCCAATTTTATCTTTTAATGCCTTATTATTTTTTATAGCATCTACTCCATCTACATAAACTTCTCCACTATCTGGTGATAAAAGTCCAGAGATAATTTTCATTGTTGTACTTTTTCCAGCACCATTTGGTCCTATAAAACCAAATATTTCACCTTTTTTTATTTCTAAATTTAAACCCTTTACTGCTTTAAAATTTCCATATGATTTTTCAAGATTCTTTATAACTAACACTATTTCTCCACCCCTTTTATTCCTAATTTTGGAGCTGCACTCTCTGTATTTTCGCTAGCTACAACTTTTATTTTTATTATGTTATCTAAACTATATCTTCCATCATTTATTAACTCATAACTTCCTGATGTTAATTTAAACTCTTCATATTGGTTAGTATTATAATTGTAAATATAGTACTCTCCAGTAAGTCCATATTGATATCCCATCCCATCTGTAAAGGTATTAATAGTTATTTCTCTTACATCTACATTATCATTAATTTTATAATCTAATACAATTTCACCTTCACCATAAATATAATCGCTATAATAATCGTAGTTTACTCTATCGTCTACTTCACTTACTGTATAGTCAAAATATCCTTCTGGGAAACTAATATTTCCACTTTCATCTTTAAAATCTATATTTGCTTCTTGTATCACTGCTGTTAAATTATAATTTGAAATTGATTTACTTTCTAAGCTCAAACTATAATCTACCGGCAAATCTGTAATTGCAATAATTTTTGTTGTAGTTCCTAAATATCCTGTATCTCCTAATAAAGTAAGTAACGATGCATATCTTTTTACATTTTTAAATTTAGGATCTTTTGAATCTATTTCATCATCCCATCTTGATTGATAATATTCATCACTTAAAGAATTTGCATAACCTTGAATTCCAAAAGAACCCTTGCTTACTAAATCAGTAACCGAAATTTCTTCACCTTTAGCTACTTGCCCTAAATCCCAAACTGATTTTCCAGAAACTATTACAAGCCTTTGAATGTCTGCATCTAGATTATTTTTAACAGTTCCTCCTAAATTTCCATTCTTAATCTTTAAAGTATTTTCTAATTTAGGCATTACAATTTCTTTTCCTGATACTTCAAATTTATTTACATTTGCCACATTATTATTAGTAACTGTAAAGTAAGAGTTATCATTTGTATATGTTGTTTTAACTCTTAAAGTTTTAGCATTGTAATCTATATCACCATAATAGTAGTAATCATCAGACATATATTGCATTTTTAAATCTTCTTCGTTTTCTATTTTTATATTTTCTTTATTTTTACTTGCTATACCTATATAGCTGTTTATTTGACCTCTTCCCTCTTCATCAACAGATATAATATTTGTACTATTTACTATGACATCCTTTATTTTCATTTTGCTGCCTAATAAATAAATCATTACTGTAAATACAATTGATGTTACAGGTATAAGCACCCATGTTAAATCTCTTTTTTTCATTTTCTTTAATATAAGATATACAACTATTCCAACTAAAATCGCATAAACTCCAAGTACTATTCCTAAAGTTAATGTCCCTACTGCATTCTCTACCGGAATATTACCTAATAAATTACTTATTTCATAGGCTCCTGAATAATATCCACCTTGATAATTTTCTTCATATATTTTATCAAAAGTTTCTATTAACATATCTTGTAATATAATAGCTGCATCACTAGATGAAATAAATGGTTCTAACCCTAAATCAAAGGCAGTTATTAAAATTTTCCCTGCTCCTCTATCTAAAGAATATACTAATTCATTTTCATTGCTATTAACTATAGATGTTGAATCCTCTAAAGTAATTTCTGATAATATTAAATTTAAGCTTTCTGAAGCAGTTTTAACATTTTGCTGGCTAGTTCCATTTGAAGCTATATTTAAAAAACTTTTATTTATATTATTAATTGTTTTGCTTTCATTAGCACCTGCACCTATTAGTAATGTTCCACCTGAATTAACCCAATTATTTAATGACTTATACTGTTTTTCATTTAAATTAGCCATATTATAATTATTAATTATTATTACATCTAATCCATCTATATTTAATCCATTTTCATCTAACATATCTTCAGTTAGGTTAACACAATTCATTTTTCCTGTATTTGAATAATTAGAATCAAAGTATGTTACATTTCCTAGATATCCTAATGCTGTAGGATCATCTGTTAATAAACCAGTAAAAGCATTTCCTTCATTAATTCTTCCTGATGAAATTAGTAATTTTTTTTCATATAATACCTTTCCGTTTTCTATTATACAAACAGTCCCATTACTATTTCCCTCTAAAAATTTTACTGGTATTGTTACACTTATGCTTTCCCCTTTACTTGCACTTACTTCTTTGGAATAAGCATTATAACCACCACTAGAGTCACTTGTAACCCTTACCTCTACTTCTCCATTAAAATCTTCATCTAAATTATTTATTTGTACAGTAACTGGCATATATTTTAGAGCTTTATATCTGCCATCTATACCATAACTTATATTTAAGTCATACTTAGAATTATTTTTACTTGCACTTACTTTTAAATTTGGAATTAGTAAACTCAAAATAAAAATACTTAAAATTGTAGTAAATATTCTTTTACTTATTGTTTTCTTCATTAATCTTCCCCCTATTTTACATTATTTTCCCTATTCACTATACTATCATATTTTATCCTATTTATTTTCAAATTTCTTATATTTTACCTTAATAATTTCTTACAAATTCCTTAAAAGACTATTTTTATAATTAAACCTAAAAACTCTAATAATAAAAAAACGCTACAAACTATACTATTTGTAACGATTTTTAAGTATTATTAAGCTTTTTAATATTTTCTATTTAAGGTTTATTTATATCTAAATGAAAAAAGGAATTCAAATTTGAATTCCTTTTTTGTGAATAACATTCTTGGAGGCGCCACCCAGATTTGAACTGGGGAATAAAGGTTTTGCAGACCTCTGCCTTACCACTTGGCTATAGCGCCGTATATTTTCATTATATACAATTCCTCTTAAAATGTCTACACTTTTTAAAATTTTATATTACTAATTTTTTAATACAAAGGAACTGTAAATATGCTCCTTTGTATTATCATTTTATTATTTTAATATTAGTCTTATTTTTATACTTTTTCCTTACATACTACTGGTAAATTTATTGTCTTATAATAACTTATCATTCTAATAAGTACTATAATTACTAACGTTATGAATTGTGCTGATTCTATTCCAATTATAGGATATATGAACCAAAGTAAAGTTACTCCTATAATCCCAGCAACACAATAAATATCATGCTTAAAAATTTGTGGTTTTCTATTAGTTATTATATCTCTTAGAACTCCACCACCAACTCCAGTAATACTAGCTGCAAATATGAATAACATAAAATTATAATTACTATTAATTGCTTTAACAGCTGCTGATACGAAAAAGGCAGCTAGTCCAATTGCATCGATGAACGCAAATAAATTTTTATACTTTAACTGTCCCTTTAAAAATATAGCTAATAAAGTTCCTGCAATAATAAATGGAATTGTCATATAACTTGTAAAGAATACTGGTATACCTACATTAGTAACAATATCCCTAAGCACTCCTCCACCCATAGCTGTAATTATAGCTATTATATATATACCAAAAACATCAAATTCTTCTTCAATAGCAACTATTGCTCCTGATACGGCAAAAGCTAAAACCCCAATATACTCTAAAACTGTAATGTAGTCCAAAAAAATCCCCCTATTCATTAATATATAAAGACTAATTATTAAAATAATTGCGCCTCTGTCTTTTTACCTGAAAGATTCTCTTACTACATTTAAGATTGCTTCGTCGGTGCCTTATATGGGCTTTCCAGAGTTTTCTCAAAATTTGGTCCTTTTGCCTGAGAGTTTGCCGCACTTTCCCCTTCGGCTCTGTACTTAAACAGCATCTCCCAAATTTCTCAACGAAATACTCGTAAATTATAATATATCCATTATAGTAATTCAATATCTATAATGGATATACTTCTATATTTTTATTTTTTTATTGTAGATTTATTAATTCCTTTATGTCTAATACTCTATCAGCACCTAAAATATATTTTGCAATATTAAATAACTCTTTATCCTCTGTAACTAAATTTATATCATCATTAATATAACAAGCATATAACTGTAATAAATCATTTTGAGATAAGTTATTACTATTAAATTTATCCTTAGCCTTATAATCAAATATCATATAAAACCCACTTATATTTTCCTTTTCAACATCTATACTATATGGTAATAAATCACAAAATCTCTCACTTAAAACTTCTTTTCTTCTATACTCTTTTGTTTCTTTTATAGCTAATTCATTTAATATTTCTTTTAATATAAGCACCTTATTTTCTTTTAGTAGTTTATCTAAACTTTGATTATCCTTATCCCAAAGCTTAATTATTATATTAGTATCTAATAAATATTTTTTCATTTGTCCTTCTCCTTTTATAACATAATCATTTTAATTATAAACAAATATCTCCAAATATAAAATATAATTAAATTCATTTCATATTTCTTTTAAATCATTACTAGTATATTGGTAGCCTAAGTCACTCTATAATATTAATTTCTTACTTTTATTTATACAATCTGAAGATTAATTTAAAAGTAATAACTAAAAAAATAAGGTAACTCTAATTAATTGCCAAGAGTTACCTTTAAATGTTAATTATTATGCACAAGAATTTGTTTTTTTATCTACTTCTGAATAATAGTTTATTATATTTATTATAAAATTTCTTGTATCAAAATTTAATTTTTTTGTGCTTGAAATCTCTTTAACTGAAAATTGTTTTGTAAAAAAACTATATGCTAATTCAGCTAAAAATCTTGATGTACTTACTATTCTTGAATCATTTAATAATTCTTTAAACATTATATTTGTTCCTACTATATATTCCTTAGCAACTGTATAAACTTCGTTAATACTTAATAATTTTAATACTATATATAAATCTTTATTTAATTTTCCCATAAAGTTTTGAACTATTTCAACATAATTTTTTTCATGATATGAATCTACAAACTGTAAGTTTTTTCCCATATTAAATCACCTCTATAAATATTTTAATTAATCAATTTGTCAATTGGGTTACAATCTTCTTAATTTATTCTTAAATATTATTAACTTTTTTATTAACATAATAAACTTTTCCCCTTTTTATTATACTGTATAAATCACCCGTTGTAAATGTTTACTTAATCTTTCAAGTAGAACTCTATTTCCTAATTAACAATATTAATTTGAAAATAGAGTTCTAACACACTTTTATTTTTTAAACTTTAATCCAAACTTATCTTTTAATCTTGTCCATATATTTGAATCATAATCATCATCATCTTCTTCATCTATATAATATTGATCTCTTTCTTTATATTCCTCTTTTGAATTGTTAAATTCATAGCTTTGTTCTTGTTTATTATCAAAAATATTTTCTTTTTCTATATTTTGAATTTTAAACTCATTATCCTTTGACAACTTAATATTCAGACCTAATACATATATAGAACTTTCTAACATATATAGTTTTTCTGTAGTATTGCAATATAAACCTTCAACTAGCTTATAACTTTCCTTATCTCTTTCTTTAACCCACCCTTTTAAAGTTAAACTCCCTTCTCCTTGTTTTATATCTTTAATAGAATATACTCCATCAAAAACTTTATATGAAATACTCTTAATTTTATCTATTATTTTACCTCTTAAAATTGTATCTAATCCATTGAACAAATTTTTATTATCTATTATTTTCATTGAAACTGTTTCTTTTGCCTGCTGATATATAGGATATTCTTTTTCTTGTATTAACATCATTAATAACTTTACTTCATTAACATCAGAATAATAAAACTCATTTATTACGTTACTTTTCTCAAGTAATTCTTCTAATTTATTATAAAAATATCCTAAGTACAACAACAATATTTTTTCTTCATTTGTTATATTAGCTTCTATAAACTCTATTTTACCTAATATTTCATTTAAAATTTCTATAGACTGATAATTTTTATTTTCTATAAATACTGATTTTAAATTTTCTATTAATATTAACTTATCTTTAGTCTCTTCTTCCTCTTCAATAGTATTTACTACTAATTCTTCAGTTGCTATTTCATTAATATTCTGTTTTTCTTCATAATTCGTTACTTCATTCATAATTTTATTTATAGATTCTTCTATAGATTTACCATCATCTATAGCCTTATTCTTATCTATGTATTTATCTTCATCTATCTCAACAATATCTATAGCAATATTATTCTCCTTTTCATCGCTTCTTATAAAACTTTTATTCTTTTTTTCTTCTAATACATTATCAACTATATCTATAATAGAATCATTAATATCTTTTTTCAATTCTCTTAGTTCTATTTTTATTTTTTCTATTTCTTCATTAGCCAATTTTAATTTTAGTTTTTGATTTTCTATTTGAATTTCTTTTTCTTCAATTACTTTTAATAACTCTCTTTTATTCATTACTTTTTCATCTAATTTAAACTTTTCTCTCTCCATACTTTATCCTACTATCTTCTTTTAGATTAATATATTTATAAATACATTATACCACTAAACTATACTATTTAAAGTTACAAAATAGTTACACCCAGCTTATCTTCTTATCATTTAACCTCTTATATTAATTTTTCAAAAGCTATTCTTTCACTTCCATCTTCTAAATATATTATTCCACAATATTTAAAAGTGTTTTTCTCAAGTAACTTTTGCATTGAAATATTATCTTTATGTGTATCTATTTTTATACTAGTTACTCCATTTTCTTTACATAAACCTTCTACTTCTTTAATTATAGCTGATGCAATTCCTTTACCTTTAGCTTTTTCACTAACAGCAATTCTATGTATAACAGCATAATCCCCATTATTTAACCATTGTCCATTATATATATTTTTATATGTTTCATCCTCTTCAAATGAAACCATTGCTGTTGCTAATATCTTATTTTCACTTTCTAATACATAACTACTATTATTTTTGATATCAGTATATATAGTGTCACTATTTGGATAACCATCTTGCCATTGATTTATTATATTTTTCTTAAAATATTCCTTTGCCTCATTTATTATCTTCATTACATTATTTATATCTTCTATAGTTGTCTTTCTAAAATTCATATGTACTCCTCTATAAATAGTATTAATTTTTTACTATATATTTACTCTTTAATTATATAACAAAAGAGGGATAAAAGTATCCCCCTATGTAAATTTTAAAATACAAGATTTTTTTATTTTTTAAATAAAGAACTTACTTTTTCTTCAAATATTTGAACTTGCCTATTTATATACATTACTAATTATATCAATTTTATTATAAACCCTCAAATAGTACATATAACTAAGAACTTTAAATAAAAAACAATTATCTACTACTTGCATTTTACACTTTTAAATATTTTATTACATTTATTCTTTTTTTTGTTATATAATCTATATTAAGGTTGATTTTTGTTTTTTAAATGCCTATAATATATATTAAATAATAATAATTATTCCTTATATATATAATATATTTTCCAAAATAGAAAATACTATATATATTAAATAAACGAGGTGAAGTTATGAGTAAAATATCAATAATCGGCGCAGGTGCAATTGGTGCTACAACAGCATTTGCCTTATTACAAAAAGGAATAGCACGAGAAATTGTAATTAATGATATAAATCAAGAAAAAGCTCTAGGAGAAGTACTAGACTTAATGCATGGTAGTTCTTTGTGTAGGCCTTGTAATGTTACTTTAGGTACTTTAGAAGATACTAAGGATTCAGATATAATTATAATAACTGCTGGTTCTCCACAAAAACCTGGTGAAACTAGATTAGATTTAGTAGATAAAAACTACGCAATATTTAAAAGTTTTATTCCAAAACTTGCACAACTAAGTCCAAATTCAATATTATTAGTTGTATCTAATCCTGTAGATGTTCTTTCATATATGACATATAAACTTTCCGGTTTCCCTAAAGAAAGAGTAATAGGTTCTGGTACTGTATTAGATACAGCAAGACTTAGAAGCTTACTTGGAAAGTATTTTGGAATTGATGGAAGAAATGTAGAAGGTTATGTTCTAGGTGAACATGGTGATAGCGAATTTGTAACTTGGTCATCATTAATGATTGGTAGCATACCTGTAAAAAGCTTTTCTGAGCAAAATTCTATAGCTTGGGATAAGGAAACTGAAACTGTTATAGCTGAAGATGTTAAAAACTGTGCTTATGAAGTTATTAAAAGAAAAGGTGCCACTGCTTTTGCTGTTGCAATAGCTCTTGAAAGAATAGTTGAAGCTATTATTAGAGATGAAAAATCTATTTTAACTGTTTCAACTTTATTAAATGACTATTATGGTGTTAATGATGCTTATTTAAGCGTTCCTACTATTCTTGGAAGAAATGGTATAGAAAAAGTTTTAAATATTCAATTATCACCTACTGAACAAGAAAAGTTTGTATCATCAGCTAATTTAATGAAGCAATATATAGATAGAATTAATGATAAATAAAATTAATAAAAAACTGTATCACAATTTGATACAGTTTTTTATTAAATTAAGTTTATTATATCCATCATAAGATAATACTTTTTTAAATAACTAAATAAATTTTATAAAACTCTTCTAGCTCTACCAATTGAACTCCACGGAACATCAGTTATTCTTATTGTTTTACCAGAATTCGGAGATTCTATCCATTGTCCATTTCCTATATACATACCAACATGTCCTAAATCGCTATAGAACAATAAATCACCTGGTTGTACATTATCTAATGATACTTCTACTCCGCTTTTTATTTGGTCATAAGTTGTTCTTCCAATACTTATATTAGCTTTACTAAATCCCCATTGCATAAATCCTGAACAATCGAACATTCTTACTCCACTATCAACGTATTGATATAAAGTATCATACTTACCTGCAGAAGCATAATCTGGGAACCTACTCTTTAATGTTTGTATTGATGCGCTAGTAACTAATTCTCCTGAACCACCATAAGCATATGGAGAGCCAATATGAGATTTTAATTCTTCTAATACAATGTTATATGCATTAGAAACAGAAGTATTACTATTGTTTCCAATACTATTATCACTTCCAGTAGATATTTTTATATAATCTGCACTTACATATCCTACTGAACCCTTAAAATTAATTTTATACCAATTTCCTTCTTTTCCAGTTATATTAACAGTTTCATTATTAAGTAAATATCCTAATACTACTGCACTTGAAGAAGCCTGCTTTCTTACTCTTAGATTAGAAGTAACATTTGTAACAACCCCTACAGAATTCATTGTTTGAGAAGAATTATTACTATCTGCTGTTGAATTACTATCCCCATTATTTGAATTTGATTCTGAAGATGGTTTGTTTTCAGTTATATAATCCTTATGAACATACGCATATGATGAATTATATTTAATTTTATACCAACTTCCAGTTTCACCTACTATATTTACAGAATTACCTGAATATAAAGTTCCTAAAACTGTTGAACTAGTAGATGCTTCTTTACGAACTCTAAGTCCTCCACTACTTACATTATAAACGTACCCAGTCTTGTTAATTTCAGCCTCTGAAGAATCAGTATTTCCTGTATTATTACTTTCTGTATTATTGATTGAATCTCCATTAGTTGTGATATATTCTTTACTTACATAACCGTATCCACTGTTATATTGTATTTTATACCATTCTCCTTCTGATCCAACTATATTTACTTCAGTATTGTTAGTAAGATATCCTAATATTGATGAACTTGTAGAAGCCCCACTTCTTACTCTTAAATTAGTAGATACATTATAGACCTTACCTTTTGTTGATATTGCTGAAGATGCTGAGATTTCTTTTACATAATCTCCATGAACATAACCAGTTATTCCGTTGTACTTAATTTGATACCAACTTCCACTTTTAGAAATGATGTCAAATGTACTACCATTTCTCATAGTTCCTAATACTGATGAGCTTGTACTTGCCGACTCTCTAATTCTTAAAGTTGAAGTTACATTGATAACTTGTCCTTTGCTTATAGAAGCTACTTCTATTCCACTATTTATTTCTGTAGCACTCGCTGGTACAGTTTTAACGGCTAAAATAGTTCCAACAACACCAGAAATAGCAATTATCTTTTTTATCTTTCTTTTCTGCATATTTTTCCACATCCCCCGCTTACTTAAATATATATTTTGACATAATAAATTATATATTTTTTCACTTTAATTTGCCATATTTTTTAGCATATTCTTCTTATTTTTTATTATTTTAAACAAATTAAACTCTCTTTGCTAAAACATATCTTCTTAATCCACCATATTTTAACTTATCTTGTTTAATTTCATAACCTAAACTCTTAAATGTGTTTACACTAAACTCATTATATGGTGATGCTGTAGCACATAATATCTTAGTATCTTCTTTTACAGCAATTTTCTCCAATTCTTCACATATTATTTTTTGAAGCCTATTTCCTCTGTACTCTTCCTTGACTACAGTAGATTCTATTTGTCCTACCTTTAATAATTCTTCATTATCTAATCCTATGTCATAGCCATAGTTAGATTTATCATAACCTTTTTTGGCATAAACCCCCATTGCAATAAGCTCGTCATCTTCTGTAACACATCCAATTATATTTCCATTTTTCTTTATATACTCTTCAAACTCTTCTCTTTCTGTATCAGCATATAGCTCTTTATTTTCAAGTCCATCTATTATTATTTTTTGTAATTGCATAATTTTATCTAAATAAGATATACTTAGCTCTTTTAACTCAGCTTGAACTTCTACTCCATCTTTTCTTTTTAATTTTAACATATTATTCAAATCTATACCTCCAAACTTTTCTTCTACCTAATAAAAATTTTACTTTGTATATAACTAGAGTTTCAACATTATTTTTTATAAACTTTAATGTAACTGTAACTATTAATGTAACTCTAACAAAAAATGTAAGCTACCTCATTAGGAGACAGCTTACTTTGCTAAAATATACTGTGTATTAAATTCATTATAATTCCGGTATGATCATTAAAAATATTTATACCTATAAGAATAAGAATAATTCCACCTATAAGTTCAGCATAATCCTTAAATATTCCACCAATTTTCTTGCCTGCAATAACCCCAATAAAACAGACTACAAATGTTATTACTCCAATAATTAATGATGAATAAACTATGTTAACACTTAAAAATGCAAAACCTACTCCAATAGCTAAAGCATCTATACTTGTAGCAATGGCAAGAGTAGTTAATTCCTTATTTGATAACTCACTTTTACTTTCTTCTTCCTCTTCTAAAGTAGTACTTGCTTCATTTGCAGCTTCTTCTTTTTCAGTACTTGCTTCTTTACTATTCTCATAAAACTCATAAATCATCTTACCCCCTAAAATTGATAGTAATATTAAAGCAATCCAATGATCTATAGCTTTTATATATCCTTGAAAGCTTATTCCTAACATCCATCCAATTAATGGCATTACCGCTTGAAAACATCCAAAGAATAAAGCTATTTTTATAGCCATTCCCTTAGTTAAATTTTTCAAAGTCATTCCTTTAGTAACAGATACAGCAAATGCATCCATTGCTAAAGCAAATGCTGTAAGTACAATTGTAATAATGTTCATAATCATTCTCCTCACTATTATTTTCTCTTAAATTTTTACTTATATGCAAAAAAATAACGAGATTCATGGATGCAAAAAAAGCATCCATGAGTCTCGTTATTTAAGATTAAGCCAGGTTTTATTCAAAACCATTATGTTGACCTAACCACATTTACATGCTAACTACTCCCTCACAGGACCAATATATTATACTATTATATTATTTATATGTCAATTTTTTCTTTTCAAGTACTTTCCATATCCTTTTTCTCCTACAAACTCTCCATCCCTAGAAATTATCTTTCCCCTTAATATTGTAAATATAGGATATCCTTTAAGTCTAAATCCTTCATAAGATGTATAATCTACATTAGAGTGAGGGCTTTCAGTAGTCAAAGTAACTTTCTTATTAGGATCTATTATATTTAATATACCCTCTTTTTTATACCTATTCTATATAAAATATCTTCTATACCATTAGCTTATATTCCTTGTATAGATATAATCTAAATACTTTTATACACCTTTAATAATAAACTCAAAACTCATATTCTTATTTGAAGGTATTAAATATTCATCATGCGGCATAGCCCCCCAGCTATCATCTCCTCCAACACCTATATTTTTTAATGATGCTCTTATAACAGTATGGTAAACTGGTGGTAACTCATAGTGATGATATGCATTTTCTAACTCATGTGGAGTATATGGAAGTGCACTAAATTCAAAATTATTGCCAGTTATTATCACTCCATTGCCTGTATTATCAGTAACCTTAGCCCATTTTAAATCAGTTTTGTTACCACATTCTTGTGGAATAACATATTTTGATACATTATCAATTACCTTATTCTCATGAACACCTAATCTTGCACCCTTGTTTCTATCAGAATAATTTTCTTCAATACCTCTACCAAACCAAGTCAAGTTATTATAGGCACAAGGAATTTTAATCATCATCCCGAAATCCAACATATTAGGTAATCCTTCTACTGCCTTATAATCCATTTTTACCTTTATACTTCCATCTCCTAATGTAGTATATGTTACATCACATTTACTTTCTGGAGTTGTTGGTAATGCATATGTGTAAGTTATACTTGCTTTATATTCATCATAAGACATTTTTATATCTATAGCTTTAGCATAAAGACTCGCAACTTTCCATGTTGCACATTTAAATGCCATTGAATTTCCTCTGTCATTATCAGTTGGTGCATGCCAGAAGTTTGGCTTAGGAATTTCATTAATATATTCTCTTCCATTAAACTTATAAGATATTAATCCGCCATAATTCTTTGAATAAATTACTTCAAAATTTCTTCCTCTTACTCCAAAGTTAACATCACAATCATTTACAATTATTTCTTCATTACATTCTTTATTATTATCTAAAACTTCATAGTAATCTTGTCCAAAAGCTACTTCATAACCTTTTTTTGCCCATAAAGTATCCTCCTTCAATACAGCTTTTACATCTATTGTATAATTACCTGAATTACTCTTTTTAGATATTGGTAGATTTATCTTTATTTCACTACCAGCTTCAAGGGATATATTTAACTTTCCATATTCTATAACATTTCCTTCTCTTAAATACTCCCAAATAATATCATATTGATTTAAATTTATAAATAAGTTATCATTTTTTATTCTTACAGAATTGAAATTAACATCTATCTTTATATTTTGGTAGTTAAACTTTACTTCTTGCATCTTTGGTGATTCTTTTCTATCAGCATAAATAATACCATTCATACAGAAGTTATAATCTGTAGGTCTATCTCCAAAATCACCACCAAATGCTAAATAGTCTTTTCCATAAATATCTTTAGTCATTAATCCTTGATCAATAAAATCCCAAATAAATCCCCCTTGATACATTTGATACTTGTCTTCAAGCTCTATATATTTATGCATTGCACCATTAGAATTTCCCATAGCATGAGTATATTCACATAACATAAATGGTTTTTCTGGATTGTTATTTAAATATTCTTCAATATCTTTTACTTTTGCATACATTCTACTTTCCATATCAGAAGTATTATTGTATCTTCTATCATTAAATACTCCTTCATAATGTACTAATCTGCTACTATCAGTATTTCTAAAGTATTCAGACATTAAATAAATATTTTCTCCACCAAATGCTTCATTCCCACAAGACCAAATAATTATAGATGGATGATTCTTGTCTCTTTCTAGCATAGATTTTGCTCTATCTAAAACGCACTCTCTCCACTCTTTCTTTGAATCTGGAACAACACATTTTGAATCTATTTTACCCATCTTTTGCCATGTACCATGACTTTCTAAGTTAGTTTCATCAATAACATAAATTCCATACTCATCACATAATTCATAGAAATAGCTTTGATTTGGATAATGAGAAGTTCTAACTGCATTAATGTTATTCCTCTTCATTGTTTTAACATCCCAAAGCATTTCCTCCTTACTAACATATCTTCCTGTATAACAACTAAACTCATGCCTATTTACACCTTTAAAAACAATTCTTTTACCATTAATATGCATTATATTATTAATCATTTCAAAAGATCTAAACCCAACCTTTTGTTGTATAACTTCAATTATATTATTATTTTTATCCAAAACCTCTATTAGCAAAGTATAAAGATTTGGCTCTTCTGCACTCCATAACTTTATATCCGTTATCTCTTCTTTTATAATTAATTTATTACTTTCAATACTTTGAGTTTTATCTAAAATTTTATTATTACTATTATCTATTAAAGCAAATTTAATAAATGAATCTAAGTTTCCTTCAATTTTTAAATCAATATCTAATTCACATTTTTTATAGTTCTCTTTAAGATTTGTATGAATAAAAATATCATTTATATGAGTTTCTGGCTTTGTATATAAGTACACATCTCTAAATATTCCTGAGAATCTCCAAAAATCTTGATCTTCTAACCAACTTCCACTACAAAACTTAACTACCATAACAGCTAATTTATTTTTTCCTTGTTTATATAAATTGCTTAAATCAAAATCAGATGAAGTAAAACTATCCTCACTATATCCAACAAATTTACCATTTAACCATAAAAAGAAAGCACTTTCAACTCCTCCAAAAGAAATATATAATGGTTTCCCCAAAAATTCTGAAGATATATCAAATTCCTTTACATAACATCCAACTGGATTATATCTTTTCGGAATCAATGGAGGTACAATATTATCATGCCCATCCCAAGAATACATTGTATTTACATAATGTGGTTTATCATACCCTTGAAGTTGAATGTGTCCTGGAACCATTATATTGTCCCAACTCTCAGCATTATAATCCTCTTCATAAAAATTATTAATTATCCCATCCAAGTTTTTACTATAATGAAATTTCCACGCTCCATTTAAAATTTTTTTAAAAGAAGATTTAGCTTCTTTTAACTCCTCTAAATTACTATAAAATTTATGATCTGATTTAGCTTCTAGTCTATTAATTTCATAAACCTCTGAATTTTCTAAATAACTTAAATCAAATTTTCTCATTTCCCTTTCCCCATTTCTCTAGCTTCTTCCTACTTTTTCATAATAACATTTTTACTTATCCTTTATATTTTATCACGATATTTATCTTATGATTTAATTATCTACTTAAAATTTATATATTTGGTTAATATTTTCAATTGATTGTTTTTTAAACTTACAATATACATGAATTTATATATATTGTAAGTTGTCTATTTATATATCTTCTTAATCTACTACCTCTTCATTCTTTTCTTTTGTTGCATTATTTATTGCCTCATTAACTTCATCTAAAACTTCACCTAAAACTTTATCTAGTTCATCTTTATCAGCAGTATTATCCTCTACATCATTATCACCATAATTGTTTCCACTATTATTGCCGCAATAGATACCTTTTTTAATAGGTGCTATTAAAAAACATGCTACTGTTCCAGCCAAAAAACATGCCGCTCCAAATAAAATTTTTTCATTTTTATTCATTTAACCTTACCTCCAATATAATTTACTTTCTTTAAACATATACCTTAGTTATATGTTTAATATTTTAATAATATTATTTACTTATAATTATTTAATAATATTTATACAAATTAAAACCCTATCAAATATCACTACTTTAAATATTCAATAGGGTTTATAAGTTATATTATTTTTTATTTAAATATGGCATTACATCTTGAGTATATGCTCTTAATACTTCCGCAACACTCCATGCTTGAGAATAGCATCCTCTTCCAGTAGAAGCAAAATCTCCATCAAAAATTTCAGCTATCCCATTTATACATCCATCTCTCATAGTATCCTCAAAAACTTTACACATATAATTTGCCTTATCTATAACTTCCTTAGAATAGTCATTTACTTTACAGTAAGCTGTTATAAAACTTCCTATTAAGAATCCCCATGTTGTTCCCATATGATAAGCACAATCTCTATCAAATAGCTTTCCTATATATTTTCTCTTATAATCTTTATCCATAAATGAAAGTGAACGTAATCCATAAGTAGCATATAAATGCTTATACACAGTATTTACTATCATTTTTTCTTTTTCTCTATCTAAAATAGAAAATGGTAATGATACTGCCCAAATTTGGTTTGGTCTTATTTTATCATCATTTTCATCTACAACATCATACAGACAACTCTTTTCCTCATTCCAGAATCTATCATTAAATGATTTTTTAACTCTTTCAGAAAGATTTATATATTCACTATTATCATCACCAAACTTCCCAGCTAAATCCTCCATTATTTTTAGCGCATTATACCATAATGCATTTATTTCAACTGGCTTTCCATGTCTTGGTGTTACAACATAATCACCAACTCTAACATCCATCCAAGTAACTTGATCAAGCCCTCCCCCAGCAAATACTAATCCATCACTATCCATTCCGATTGAATAATCAGTCTTGCTTGCATAAGCTTTGTATATTTCTTTTAATTTTGGATATATTTTTTCCCCTATGAATCTGTAATCACTTAAATCACCAGTATACTTCAAGTATTTATAAACAGCTTGGAAATACCATAAAGAAGCATCTACAGTATTATATCCTGGCTCAGTATTAGCATCTGGAAATACATTAGGAACTAATCCATTTTTTATATATTTAGCAAATGATTCTAATATTTCTCTGGCATCGCTAAATCTTTTTGTTACTAAAGTCAGACCTTCAAATGCAATCATTGTATCTCTACCCCAATCTGTAAACCAAGGTAGTCCTGCTAACACAGTTTTTAATCCTGTACTTTGTCTATTTACAATAAAATGATCTCCTGCTTTAACTAAGTTGTTAGCAAACTCATCTTTTAAATCTGCATTTTTAACTAACTCTTCTGCTCTTGCTTTATATTCTCTTACAATATCAAATCCTGATTTTTCATTTAATCCTTCTATTGTACACTTAATATAAAACTTTTTCTTTTCAAATGGTTTTAATTCAATATGAACTTCATATGGTGTGTAGTGATTATCTACACCTAAAAATCCAGTTCTATGATCAATCATATAAAAATGATTTTCTTCTATTAAATAATTTGGTGTTGCCATACTTGTAGGAATTAAACTTCTATCATAATAATTACCTTCTGATGTATAAAACTCTATTTTTATATCCTTATTACTATCTGGTATTAATATTAAAGTTTTTTCATCTACATTAACATCAAATTTTAATTCTGATCTTTCACTTGTTTCTCCAGCTTCTCTATAATTAAATAACGGAACTAAATTTAACTTAGCTTCCTCACTACCATTTTCAATTTCATAGCATACAGCGACAGTATTATGTCCATACTCCATAGCTATACTTTTATTTATGGAAATATCTTCAACCCTATATCTATACTCTGGAATCGTATCCAAAATAAACTGCTCTAAATACTCTTGTCCATTTTTTGAAGTTCCTATATATTGCTGAGATGTTAAATCATATTCTCTATCTTTAATAATAATTTGCTCTTGCACTCTTGTAAGTATAAGCTTTCTATTTACAGGCGCATTTAATGAAGCTATTAAATATCCATGAAAAGCCTGTGAAGCTCCCCCAGCAACAGTATGGTTAGCATATCCACCAATTCCATTCCCAACTACCCATGATAATTCATTACCATCTTCTATCGTTTTCCACATTCCTCTTCCATACTTATACATATATTCTTCCCCTTCTTTTACTAAGTTATATTCCGATAATGAAATTATACATAAGTTTTTTTTTACAAACAATAAAACATATCTGCTACTTTTACACTAAAACTGCTAAATTGTTCGTTACGTGGAAGCGAAAAAATGAAATATTTATTTTCCAGTAACCGTGAAATTTTCACCTAGAATTTATATAATTGATTCCGTAAAGCTTGCTAAAGTTTTTAAACTCGCTATTCGCTCAAACAGTAAAAACTTCTTTACGCAACTTTACTCCATCAATTATTAAATTCTACGGCTTAATTTCAATGACCCTTCCAAATTAATATTTCATTTTTTCTTTTTTCACGTAACTACCTATAACATAACACCTTACAGTTAATGTCTTTTGCTACATGTTATATGACAAGTCGTTAACTAAAAGTATTTTAACCTGAATAAAATAAGACTCATTAAATTAAAAGTTAATTATTTTATCAAAATAGTTTATAGCACAAAACATTAACTTTATAGGTATTTCTCTTTTAAATTGCAGACCTAGGCTTTAAAGCTAGTGATAGAGAAAAATTAATGATATAACCGGAAGAAAGTATTATATAATAAGCTTTAGAATTTAATTATTATTGTAATAAAACTAGCGTTAAGAAGCTGAGGTAAGCGATAGCGAACTTCGAAGCTTTAGCTGATTTTATGGAAATAATAATATAAATTCTTAGCGAAATTATATGACTTAATGGAGGTTATATCATTAATTTTCGGCATCACTGCATTAACGCTTTGGTTCGCAATATTATTTGCTATGTTGATCTGTGAAGTCTCCTTTGCTTATTGCAATGCGCTCTGCAACTAGGTTAGAAATCACTTCATTTACAGTCCAATCTATTGAAGTTTCTGTAACTACAGCCTTTAAAACATTATTCACTCTTACTTTTTTTAGATTTTCAATAAAGATATTCATCTTTGCTGGTGGTATTGCATTAAATATTATAGCTCTCTCTTTTCTTCCATCTTCACATTCTGAGTTTATATTGTTATATAATACATCTTTAATAACTGTATTACCATTTTTACTATTTAAAATTATTTGATCTCTAATCCCTAAAATCATGGCACAGTTTTTAACTTTTTGTAAATCCTTTCCTCCTAAGTTACAAAGTAATATGCAAGTTCTCCCCTCTCTAGCAGTATTATCTTTTATATCTAACTTATCAAATGACATATGTATTCCTCCAATTTTATTTATTAACTTTTTTAGTATAATTATATCATAAAATTCTTTTATTTAATATTTAAACAATAATAATTATTATTTAATACTTAAAATAAATTTTATGATTCTGTAAGAAATATTATATAATTTTAAATAAATATATTTTCAAATATTTTCCATTTTGTTATAATATACTATATGTTATGTAAATAATTATTTCTATGTTAAAGATTGGAGTGTTTTTAGTGGAAAAAAATTTAAAATTCAAAATATACAATAAGGTTTTAAATAAATGCTTTAAAGTAACTAGAATAGATTATATGGATGAGGTTGTTTATTACTTTGATAGAGATAAAAATGATGAAGATATAGTTTCTTTTGATGATTCAGTCCTTTTAATGCCTACTGGAATTTGTGACTCTTTAGGTCGTGAAATATTTGAAGGTGATGTTATAACCTACCAAGAAAGTAGTTTTACTTATAAAAAAACTGCTGAAATAATATATGAAGATGGGTGCTTTATTACAAAACAACTATTTCAAAAAAATTTAGAACTTAAAGCTCAAAAAGAAAACCTCATTGTTGATGACTTTAAAGATTTATTATGTGTTGCTACATCATCTGTCTGCAAACCAATTAAAATTATTGGTAATATTTTTACTTATAAATTAAGCAAAAATAATGCTAAAATAAAAATAGAAGTTTAATATAACTTCTATTTTTTTATTAAAAAAATAGAATATCGCATATATACTACGATATCCTATTTCAATTTTAAAATTTCTTTATTATACTCTGATAACTTTTCTATTAAAACCTTATTTTATACTTCCATAATTATCGGTACAATTATAGGTTTTCTCTTAGTTTTACCATATATAAATGAACCAACATCATTTCTAATATTATTTTTTATCTCTGACCATTTGAATATATTTTTATCTACTGAACTTTGTATACTATCATAAGATATTTCTTTTATTTGCTTTACTAGTTCTTCTGATTCTCTTACGTATATAAATCCTCTTGTCACAATATCCGGACCTGAAACAATGGAACGACTTTCTTTTTCTATTGCCACAATAATATTTATGATACCATCTTTTGATAAGTTCTTTCTATCCCTTAAAACTATATTACCAACATCTCCGATACCAATACCATCAACTAAAATATTTCCAGCTTGAACTTTACCGCTTATGCAAGCTGACTTCCTATTTAAACTTAACACATCACCATTTTCTAAAATAAATGATTTACCTTTTTCTAACCCTACTTCCTCTGCTATTAATATATGCTTTCTTAAATGTTTATATTCACCATGTACTGGCATAAAATATTTAGGCTTTAAAATTGATTGTAATAATTTTAATTCCTGCTCACAAGCATGACCTGATACGTGAATTTCTTCTATTGATTTATAAATAACATTAGCACCTTTTTGTGTTAATTCATTTATAACCTTTGATATAGCTTTTTCATTTCCTGGAATAGGATTTGCAGATATAATTATCATATCATCTTTTTCTATTTGAATATTTTTATGATTAGAACATGCCATTCTTGTAAGCGCTGACATAGGTTCTCCTTGGCTTCCTGTAGTTACAATTGTTATTTGATTGCTGTTATATAACTTTAAATCTTTTAAGTCAATTAATAACCCTTCTGGCATATCTAAATATCCAAGTTTTATTGCAACCTCTGATATTTTTTCCATACTTCTTCCGCTAAAAGCAATTTTTCTTCCATATTTAATAGATGAATTTATTATTTGTTGTAACCTATGAATATTTGATGCAAATGTTGCTACAATTATTCTTCCAGTTCCTTTACTAAATAAATTATCTAATGTTTCACCTACTGTCTTTTCTGACATTGTATACCCTGGATGACATGCATTAGTACTATCAGCCATAAGTAATAGAACCCCTTGTTTACTTATCTTAGCTAATCTTTGTAAATCTATTACATTACCATCAACAGGTGTAAAATCTACTTTAATATCTCCAGTATGGACTACTATACCTAATGGAGTATGAATTGCTAATGCACAACTATCTGCAATACTATGATTTGTTCTTATAAACTCTACCTTTAATTTTTCTAAAGCTATAGTATCTCCTGGCTTAACTACATTTAAATCTACTATATCAAGCATTTTATGTTCTTCTAGCTTATTTTGAATTAATCCTACTGTTAAATTAGTAGCATAAATTGGAGCATTAACTTGCTTTAATATATATGGTATCGCCCCTATATGATCCTCATGTCCATGAGTTATAAAAAATCCTTTTACTCTTTCTTTATTATTAACTAAATATGTTACATCTGGAATTACAACATCTATTCCATACATTTCTGAGTCTGGGAAAGTCATTCCACAATCTACAACTATGATTTCCTCACCATATTCTATTACTGTTATATTTTTTCCTACTTCTCCTAATCCACCTAACGGTATAACTTTTATCTTTTTTTTGCTTTCCATTAAAATCCTCCAAATTATTTATTTCAATATATTTTTCTCTATTTTTTGCATAAAAACAAAAAGTTGTTTTAAATCAACTCATTTATAATTAAATATTATTTTATAATTAAATACGTTCAATTCTTATAACTAAACTGACATCTCTTATAAAGTTATTTACTTAACATTGCATTTACAATATTTAACATCTGATTATGTTAATTTTATCTATTGCCTAATGGTGCTAAGTTTATTTAAATATAATTTTTATATACTAATATAAAACAACTTAAATAAATACATTTAAAAATTATTACTTATATTCATTTAACTTTTTTTATATTTCTAAGTAATTATAAACAATTCCCCACATTTTTTCAACTCTATCCCCAAATTGTTAGTTGGAGCTTGAATTCCGTGATGACGAAAATTAATGATATTACCTCCAGAAATATCATTAATTTTTCTTTATCACTGGCTTTTAAGTTAAAAGATATAATTTACCCAAGCAATCCCCTTAAAAGAAAATAAATATTTCATTTTTTCTTTTTTCACGTAACTAGTTGTAACCTTTCATATTATAGTTAACTACTTCTGCTACATATTGTAATATGGGCCTCACTTATATCAGTTCTAACAACTTTAAAACATGAGTTGCAATTTTTCTTTCTTTTCCTTTGTATGGATATGAATGTATGTGAATTGCTGGATTGAAGTTTAATTCTATTATTGCATAATTAGTATTTTCATCCCTATAGTCTTCAAGCATCATATCCACTCCACAAATCTTAGCTCCTGCAGCTTTTGCTGCATTTATCGCTATTTCTTTAAACTTTTGCGGAATATCATCTGTATAATCTACACTATCTCCACCAGTACTAATATTTGAGTTTTCTCTTAGGTATATTATTTCATCCTTTTTAGGAATATAGTCAAAATTTTTACCTTGTTGTTTTAAGAATAACTCTGCATTTTCTTCTAATCTTATTTTTTCAAGTGGTGTTACATATCCCTTACCACGTAGTGGATCTTGATTTTTAACTTCTACTAATTCTGTTATAGTTTTTTCTCCATCACCAATAACATTAGCTGGAACTCTATGTAGGATTCCTACTACTTCATCATTTATAACTAAAAATCTATATTCTTTTCCTTTAATAAATTCTTCTATAAGAACTGTATTATCATTTTTAAAAGCTATTTCAAAAGCATGAATTATATCTTCTAAACTTGCACCATCTGGGAAAATATTAATTCCTATCCCAAAGTTAGTACTCTTTGGTTTTATCACAATAGGTTTATTAATATAGTTATGTGCCTTTATTTTTGCATCTTCTATACTATTAAACTCCTCACCTTTTGGCACCTTTACTCCCTTTTCTGCTAAAACCTTTTTAGTTACAGTTTTATTTTCCATAATCAATACAGATACATATGTGTCCTTAGAAGTCTTAGTTGCTTGCTTTACATATTCTATTTTTTCGTTATTTTTAAGAGATATAAAATTTTCACTTCTATCAACTATATTTACAGTAATTCCTCTTTTAATAGATTCCTTCATTAAAATTTGAGTTGATAACTCTAAATCCTCATATCCTTCTAACTTAAATCTATTTTTGTATGCAGATTCCTTATACATTCTAGCTAAATTTAAAAATGCATCAATATATCCTTCTTCTTTTATTTTTTCAGTTATTTTATATGAGTAAGTTAATTTGCTATCTTTAACTTTATCTATCATGTTATTAATTATATCTTCAAGACCTAAATTTAACTCATTATTAACACTCATAACTTCATTAAGTATTTCTAATCCAAAATCTATTCTATTGATGACTTTTCCATCTTGTTTTAACTCTATATCATCAATTCCATGTACTGCAATTAATTGTTGATTTTCCAAAGCTTCTTCTTGCCAGTTTTTGAAATCACTTTCTTCCTTCGTTAATAAATAAACATTAAATATTTGTAAAAATCTTAAATCCTCTAAACTTATTCCACCTTTTTCAAATGGATTAATATCAATTGTTCTATATTCTAAATATTTTATTCCATCATTAAGTAATGATTCTTTAAAATTCTTTGTATCACTTGGCTTTAATCTTATTTGACTATATAATTCCTTATGACTTTCTATTAATTCATCTTTAATATATTGATTTACACTTTCTAAATGCCCATCAACACTATTATAGCTTGGGAATAAATCCACCTTATTTTTATATCCGCACTTTCCATTTCTATGTGATATTGCCCCTAAACTACTATACTCACTATGCTTAACTTTCTTTAACGGACATTTGCAACTATCAATAAAACTTTCATGTACAATTGGTGATGCTCCAAGAAGATATACTATAAGCCATCTATATCTTAAGTAATTCCTGGCAATCTTCAAATAAATACTATTTTTAAATTCTTTATAACACAGGTTCGTCTCACTATCTTCATATAATCTTTCAATTATATTTTCATCAAAAGAAAAATTATAATGAATTCCAGATATAAGTTGCTTTTTTCCACCATACTTAAGCAATAATTTTTCTCTATACTCTTGAGCTTCTTTACTATGATTAGCAAACTTAGCTACTGGAATATCCTTATCATCAGGTATTATACATGGCATTGATTCAGGCCATAGATACTCATTTCCTATTTCCATGGCAACTATATCATATAATGCTCTTGTAAAATTATAAGTTTCCTTAATATCTGATAATGCAGGTGTTATAACTTCTATTTGACTTTCTGAAAAATCTGTAGTTATATATGGATTATGTGCTTTATCTCCAAACTCTTCCGGATGATCAGTCTTAACTAAGTACCCATTTTCATCTACCCTTAAAGTTTCTCTTTCAATACCAAAATTTCCATTTAAAATTTCTTTACTAGAAAATAATTTTTTTATTTTATTTAACATCTTTATAATTTCTCCTTATCTTTATTAGATATATTGAATATGCTGCTACTCCTTTTAATATACTAGAAATTGCTATACTCCACCATACTCCATCAATTCCAAGTGTTTGCATCAAGGTTAATGCCATTGGAATTCTTAAAACTGTAAAAACAATACTAATTATGGCTGGTATCTTAGGCATTCCTAACCCTGTAAATAATCCATTTGATACCATTTCTATTGTACTAAAGCTTTGAGAAAATGCAACTGCCTGTAAGTAACCACTAGTAATTAAAATAGTACCTTTATCCCTAATAAACAGCCTTATAATTGGCTCCTTAAAAATAATAAAAATTATCGACATAATCATTGAATAAATAATACCCAATATTAATGCAGTATAATATCCTTGCTTTATTCTTTTAAACTTACTAGCTCCAAAATTTTGACCTGTAAAACTAGCTATAGCACCATTTAGTCCACCTATAACCATGTATGTTATTGACTCAATTTGCAATCCAATCTTTTGTGCTGCAATTGAATTTGTTCCAAATATGGCAATTATCTTAGCTAAAGTTATATTAACTATTGTAAATAATATTCTTTGAAATGCCATTGGAAAACCTAATCTTATAATTTCTATTACTTTTTCTTTATCAATACCTATAGATTTATCATAATGTAAAACTCCATTTGATTTTATCCTATATAGAATAAACATTACTATATTAGCTATTAGTGTTGCTACTGCTGCTCCTAATACCCCTAATTTAAATATATAAATAAATATTGGATCTAAAATTATATTTATTATCATTCCTACAGCACTTATCTTTAAGGAATCTCCATTATTTCCAAAACTACTAAATATTCTTGCATATAGAAAATTAAAAAATGAGAAAAATAAAATTGGTGCATTCATAGCCAAATAATAATATGAATTTCTTTCTACAACATCATTATTAAGGCTTAAAAATGAAATAAAACTTTTCCCTAAAATTATTAAAATTAATGCATATATTATTGATATCACAAAATTTATTGCTAGCCCTGAATTAATATATTGTTTTACCTCTTTATTATTTTTCTCTCCAATAGCATGGGAAACTTTTATCCCTGTTCCTATAACAACTAATGAGTTAATAGAATACCCTAATCCAATAAAAAAGCTTGATGATCCTATACTTGCTACAGCATTACTTCCTAATCCACCTACCCATAACATATCTATTAAGTTATAAGTAAATTGTAATAATGAACTTCCCATAATAGGTAATGCTAAGGCTGTAAGTACATTAATAACTTTTCCTTGTGTTAAATCAATTTTCTTCATTTATTCTCCTTAAAATTATTTTTTATTTAATCATCAAAAATAATACTTATTACTTAAACATAGATATTTATCTATGTTTAATATAGTTTTTTATTTTTTAATTGTCAACAATAATAGTACTAACTTACACCAGAAACTTTTATATTATAAATCAAAACACAAGGTTTATCACAATACTTAAATTTATTATGATAAACCCTTTATAAATTTAACAATCACAATTGCCATCTTCTTCAAGCATTGTTTTTTTATTATTTAACATTAATTCATTTAAGAACAGTAATAATTGTTTTGTATTATCCTCATTTAAACTATAATAATTCCAAGTTCCCTCTTTTCTTGATATAACTAAACCACAGTCAATTAATACTTTCATATGATGAGATAATGTTGGTTGAGTAAATTTAAAATGTTCTAATAATCTACAAGCACATCTCTCACCTAATGATAATATATAAATTATTTGTAATCTATTCGAATCACTTAATGCTTTAAATATTTTTGCATTATTATCATATTTACTATCCATAAACTCCTCCAATAAAACACCTTTAAATATTATTCTACCCTAAATTCTTCTCTTAAATTACAGATTATTATTTTTCTAATATCTTCTGCTAAAGTTTTTTCTTCATCTTTTGTTAAACTTTCGGTTTCTATTGGCTTATCAAAAATTACATTAACAGTAGATGGCTTAAATTTTTTATTTTTTTCAAATGATGTAAATGCTGCATCTATTGTTACAGGTACTATTGGCACCTTAGCTTTAATTGCTAACTTTAAACTTCCTTTTTTAAATGGAAGTGGCTTCCCATCTAAACTTCTTGTTCCTTCTGGAAAGATCATCATTGAATATCCATCATTTAAATTCTTTACTCCTTCATTAATCATTCTTACTGCATCTCTAGGATTTTGTCTATCTAAAGCAATACACTTTCCTTTTGGTAGCCAGTAACTTAAAATAGGTGTTTTTAATACCTCTTTCTTTGAAACAAATCCTACCTGTCTTTCTGTTGAATATAATATAACTGGAATATCTAATATACTTGTATGATTCCCAATAAAAACGCATGGTTCATTAGGTATATTTTCTTTACCTTTAATAACTAAATTCATTCCTATAATATTTATAGTGAACTTTGACCATAAATACATAGACTTTACCGCATATTCTGTTGCTTTATGTATACCTTCCTTACGTTTTATATGTTCATATTTGAATCCCTTAATTCTAGTATATATCATATAGAAAAAATATTTTATAGCTTTTATTATCATATAACTCCTCCTGTGTTTATAACTTTAATTATTATAACATCACTTTGTATAAGCTAACAAATATTTATTCTCTATAAGTTCACAATATTATAAAAATAAAGCATCTATTAAGATTAATTGTTCTTAATAGATGCTTATTTCTCTTTAAATTAAATATTATTTAAATGGATTTTCAGTTTTATAAAGCATTCCCTTTGGTTGATTAAATCCAACCTCTTTAACTCCTAAATAATTAAATACATTTGCTATAGCCTTACCAAAATGTCCAAATGCAACTGCTCCATGATGTGGATATCTTCCTTCTATTAATACATGTCTATAGAATCTTCCCATTTCAGGAATAGCAAATATACCAATTGATCCAAATGATCTTGTTGCTACTGGTAATACTTCACCTTCTGCAACATATGCTGTTAATTCAGCATCTGCATTACTTTGTAATCTAAAGAATGTAATTTCACCTGGAACAATATCACCTTCTAAAGTACCTCTAGTAATGTTTGGCTCTTGATTTGGTTCTAAAGCTCTAGCCATAATCATTTGATTTTTCATATTTTTAAATGATAATTTGCATGCTGGAGTATTTCCACAGTGAAACCCCATAAAAGTATCCTTTAATGTATAGTTGAATTTATCTTTAATCTCTTCTTCATACATATCTCTTGGTACACTATTATTAATATCTAATAATGTTACAGCATCTTTACTTACACAAGTTCCAATATACTCACTTAATGCTCCGTAAATATCAACTTCACATGATACTGGAATTCCTCTCGAAACTAATCTACTGTTTACATAACATGGCACAAATCCAAATTGAGTTTGGAATGATGGCCAACATTTATTAGCAAATACAACATATTCTCTAGATCCTTTATGAGCTTCCATCCAGTCTAATAATGTTAATTCATATTGAGCTAACTTAGGTAAAATACCTGGCATTTTATTCCCTTCTCCAAGTTCCTTTTCCATATCAGCTATAACTTCTGGAATTCTTGGATCATTTTCATGTTCATTAAATGCTGCAAATAAATCTAACTCTGAATTTTCTTCAATTTCAACACCTAAATTATATAATTGTTTAATTGGTGCATTACATGCTAAGAAATCTTGAGGTCTTGGTCCAAAAGATATAATTTTTAAATTTTGTAATCCTAAAAGTGTAGTAGCCACTGGCTCAAACTCTTTAATCATTTCTGCAACTTCTTCATAAGTTCCCACTGGATATTCTGGAATATATGCTTTAATATTTCTTAATGCTAAGTTATAGCTAGCATTTAACATACCACAGTAAGCATCTCCTCTTCCACCAATTAGATTATTTCCTGTTTCTTCAGCAGCAGCAACAAACATAACTGGTCCACCAAACTCTTTTGCTAATAATGTCTCAGCTGTTTCTGGTCCAAAGTTTCCTAGATATACAACTAAAGCATTTACTCCTGCTTCTTTAACTTCTGCTAAAGCTTTTCTCATATGAACTTCGCTTTCAACAGTTGTCGGACATTCATAAATATCCCCGTAAGTTTCTTTGTAAGCTTTAACTACAGCTTGTCTACGTCCTGCAGATAACTCCATTGGGAAACAATCTCTGCTAACTGCAACAATTCCTAATTTTACATCTGGTATATTTTTAAAATTCATAATTAATTCCTCCACCCTTTTACTTTTCTAATAATTTATTTTAAATTTTAATTAATTAACTTCTTAATCTATGCCAAAGGCATCTTAACTTTTAACTTATTTTAAACAAATGTTTTTACCTTTTAAACCAATAAATGCTCCTTGCTCTCCAAGATCTGTTTCTGGGTGTCCAATAAGCCATTTATTTTTTGCAAATAACAATGTATCTTCATCTTGTTTTTCTATATTACTTTCTAATGCTGTATTTGTATTTTTATGTAGTATAACTACACATTTAAATCCATTTTCATTAGCATTGCATGGTGCATAATGTAATGTGGTTCCATAAACTTCTATAGCAGTTCCTGCTGGTACAAAAATAGCCTCAATTTTTGAAGTATCATAAGAGTAATCCTCTTCAATATCTTGCTCTAGACCTAATAATAAAATTAAATCAGTAACAGCTATATTAATTTCACTTGTTCTATGATATTCAACTGCATTTAACATATAGTTGTTTCCATTACAATAACCTATTTGAATATCAAGACCTCCAAATTCCCTATTTTTAAATTCTTTAGCTACTTCCAAATCTTCTAATTCTTTTATAGAAGGTTCATATATAACTCCTTCAGGTAATGGAGTTTCTTCCATCTTATTCAAAAGCTCTTTAACATCATAATTCTTAATTACTCTACCATACTTTTTAAATTCTATATCATTAACACTTTTTATAACCACTCAATCCATCTCCTTATATATAAGTACAAACTTCTCAATAATTAGTTAAATAATTTCATTGTTTCATTAACAACATTTTCAACTGTGAATCCGAATTGTTTAAATAGTGCTACTGCATTTCCTGATGCACCAAATGTGTCTAATGAAATAATTCTTCCATCTAAACCTACATATTGATGCCATCCAAATGAAGTTAAGGCCTCAACTGCAACTCTTTTTCTAACGTTGTTTGGAAGTACACTTTCTTTATATTCTTCATCTTGAGCATTAAATACTTCAAATGATGGAATACTTACAACTCTTGCATCTATTCCTTTTGCTTCTAATTCATCTGCTGCCTTGTAGATAAGTTCAACTTCAGAACCTGAAGCCATTAAAATTACATCAGGAGTTTCTTTCTTAGAGTCTTTAATAATATATCCTCCATTTAATGCTCTCTTTGCACATCCATCATATAGAGGTAACTTTTGTCTAGTTAACACTAATGAAGTTGGAGTAGTAGCATTAGTTACTGCATAATACCAAGCTGCAGCAGTTTCCTTTGAATCTGCTGGTCTAAATACAGTCATATTTGGCATACTTCTTAGTGCTGCTAATTGCTCAATTGGTTGATGAGTTGGACCATCTTCTCCTACACCAATACTATCATGTGTTAATACATAAGCTACTGGTAAATTCATTAATGAAGATAATCTCATTGCACCCTTCATATAATCACTAAATACAAAGAATGTTGCACAAAATACCTTTAATCCACAATGAGCATACATACCATTTGCTATTGCAGCCATTGCATGTTCTCTTACTCCAAAGTGAAGATTTCTTCCACTTCTATCTTCAGCTGAGAAATCACCTTTTCCACTCATATAAGTTTTATTAGATGGTGCTAAATCAGCTGATCCTCCAACTAAATTAGGTATTAAATTTGCTAATCTATTTATAATAATTCCTGAAGATTCTCTTGTAGCCATATCTTTATCAAAGCTCCAAAATTCTTCATTATTTAATAAAGCCTCACTATCCATTTCTTCTAACATCCACTTATAATACTCTTCTGCTAATTCTGGATATTCATTTTTGTAAGCTTCAAATAAACTATTCCAATATTTCTCTTTTTCAACTCCTGCATTAATATAATTCTCCATATTAGAATATACTTCTGATGGAATATAGAAATCCTCTTGCTTCCATCCTAGATTTTCTTTCATGGATTTTATATTTTCAGCTCCTAAAGGTTCTCCATGGGCAGATGCTTTTCCTTGTTTTGCAGGACATCCAAATCCAATTTGATTTTTAACTATTATCATTGATGGTTTTGTAGTTTCTCTTTTTGCTTCTTCAATAGCATTTTCAATAGATTCAATATCATTTCCATCATTAACTTTAATTACTTGCCAATTATATGCTTCATATCTCTTTGCTACATCTTCTCTAAATGCTATATCTGTATCACCCTCAATAGAAATATTGTTTGAATCATATAAAACAATAAGCTTTCCTAATCCTAAAGTTCCAGCAAGCGATGAAGCTTCTCCTGAAATTCCTTCCATTAAACATCCGTCACCAACGATTGCATAAGTATTATGATTAACCACTTCATATCCTGTTCTATTGAACTTTTCTGCTAAATGAGCTTCTGCAATTGCCATACCAACAGCATTACATATACCTTGTCCTAAAGGACCTGTTGTTATTTCAACACCTGGAGTATGTCCATATTCAGGATGTCCCGGTGTTAAACTACCAACTTGTCTAAAACTCTTAATATCTTCAATAGTTATTCCATATCCAAATAAATGTAATAAAGAATATTCAAGCATTGATCCATGACCTGCTGATAATATAAATCTATCTCTATTATCCCAATTTGGATTTTTACCATTATGATTCATTTTACTCCATAATGTATATGCCATTGTTGCTGCACCAAGTGGTAGTCCTGGATGCCCTGATTTTGACTTTTCTATTGCATCTGCTGATAAAATTCTTATTGAATTTATACATAATTTATCTACTTCTCTACTCATCTTTAACCCCTTTTTTTCACTTTTAATGCTTTTTAAATTTGCTGTTCTATTAGTTCAGTAAATTGAAAATTTATCTTATTCTATTTTTATGCTATTTTCCAAAAGCTGAAGCCCAGTCTGCCTTAAACTTTTCTAGACCTGCATCTGTTAGTGGATGTTTAATCATTTGCATTACTAAAGCATATGGTACTGTTGCAATATGTGCACCTGATCTTGCAGCTTCTGTAACATGAATTGGATGTCTTACGCTTGCAGCAATTATTTCTGTTGTTATCCTGTGAACGTCAAAAATTTCTGCAATTGTTCTAACAAGCTCCATTCCATCCATAGATATATCATCTACTCTTCCTAAGAATGGGCTAACATAAGTTGCCCCTGCATTTGCTGCTAATAACGCTTGGTTAGCAGAAAATATTAAAGTAACATTTGTTTTAATTCCTTCACTATCTAATATGTTCTACATTTGCAGTGTCTAAAAATAACTTCATATTAAAAATCCCCTTTATATTATAAATGTTATTTAATAACTTTTTAAAACTATTTTTAAAAGTTTCTTTATAAAAAGGCAGCCATTATTTTCTGCCTTTTTAATTGTAAGTTTGATATCTACAACATTAATTAATTTAAAAATTCCTCTAATGGAACCATTGCTGCCCCTAAAAGATATGATTCTTTAAATTCTGTAACATCCATCTTACAATTTTTCTCACTTGTAAATAAATTATCCTTATATACAATACTTCTTAAAATATCTATATTTTCTTTTAATAAAATATTTATATCTCCACCTAAGACTACACTACTTGGATCTAATATCATTGTTAAATTAGCAATTCCTACACCAAGAATATTAAAATATCTTTCTAAAATTTCCTTTGTAGTCTTGTTTCCCTTTTCAAATAAAGATATAAATTCTTCTATATCATCCAATTTTTCATTACTTATTTCATTGAAGTCTTCTAATAATGCATTCTTTGATGTATATGCTTCTAAACAACCTTGAGAACCACATTTGCAACCTTTACCACCAATAGTTATTTTAATATGTCCCATTTCACCAGCGTCATTATTGCTTCCTCTATAGATCTTTCCATCTATTATTATTCCTAATCCTAATCCATCAGTAATTGAAACATATAAAAGATTACTTAATATATCCTTTTTATTTAAAAATTCATAATAAGCCGAAAGATTAGCTTCATTATCTATATATATATTAGTATTAAATTCTTCAAAACTTTTCTTTAAATTATAATTTTCAGCTCTCAATAGATAACATTTTTTTATTATCCCTTCTTCAGAATCTACTGTACCAGGTATTGAAATACCAATTCCTAATAATTTATCAATAGAAATGTCATTTCGACTTAATATTTCTCTAATATTATCTTTAGTAATAGCTACTATATTTTCAAAGCCTTCATTATTATGTCTTATCCTAATATCTTCTATAACTTCTTTTTTTAGATTTATTATAGATAATTTCACATGACGAGGAGTCAACGCTATTCCTAAAGCAAATCTACAATTTTCATTAATTTTTAAAGCCATTGCCTTTCTTCCACCAGTAGATTCTAAAGATCTAACATCACTAACAATTCCTTCATTTTTTAGTTCTGTAATATTAGTTGAAACTGTTGTAATACTTATATCTAAGCTTCTTGAAATATCTAATTTAGTTATTTCATTTTTTTCTAATAATAACTTAATTATTTTTTTTCTATTTGTTTCTTTAATTTTACTATGATTTACTTCTATCAAATTATGCCTTCCCCTCTCAGTTTCAATTATCCAAACTTTTTATATATCTTTTAATCTTGGATAAAGTGAATTATATACTTCATATATCTTATCATAAATGGCAGTATTATCACAATTTGGATTTACTAAATCCTTACCTTTTATAATTTTCTCACATGCATCTTCTACAGATTCATATATACCAACACCTACACCTGCTAAAATAGCAACACCTAATGCTGGACCTTCTGATGCTTTTATAGTTCTTAATGGATAATTAAATATATCGGCTAAAATTTGTCTCCAAACTTCACTTTCTGCTCCTCCACCACTTACTCTAACATCAGTTATTTCAACTTTCATATCCTCTATAATATCTAAACAATTCTTTAAGCTGAAGCTAACACCTTCTAATATACTTCTAACAAAATCCCCATGATTATTTATTAAAGATACTCCAACAAATCCTCCTTTTACATTGGGATCTATGTGTGGTGTTCTTTCTCCCATGAGATATGGCATATAAATTACTCCATTTGCTCCTGGTTTTGAAGTTGCTGCTTCTTCTGATAAATAATCATATATATTTATATTCTTTGCTTTTGCTTCATCAATTTCTTTTCTACAGAAGTTTTCTTTAAACCATTTTAAAGAAAGTCCTGCACCTTGAGTTACCCCCATTACATGCCACTTATTAGGAACTGCATGACATAAAGTATGAACTCTACCTCCTTTATCAAATCTTGGAGTATCTGTTGAAGCAAAAACAACACCTGATGAACCAATAACTGTTGAAATTATTCCTTCACTTACTATTCCACTTCCTACTGCTCCTGCTGCTTGATCTCCAGCTCCTCCAACCACAGCAGTACCAGCTTCTAATCCTGTCTGTCTTGCTACTTCTTCTGTAACATGCCCACTTACTACTACTGACTCATAAACATCTGCTAATATATTCTTATCTATATCTAATTTTTGAAGTAACTCATCACTCCAGTTTCTTGTATTAATATCTAACATTTGCATACCACTTGCATCTGAAACTTCAGTTGCAAATATACCTGTTAATTTAAATCTTATATAATCTTTTGGCAGAAGAATTTTATATATATTATTATAATTTTCTGGTTCATTATCTCTAACCCATAATAGTTTAGAAAGTGTAAAACCTGTTAATGCTGGATTACCTGTTATTTCAATTAATTTTTCCTTACCTAAAACTTCAGTCACATATTGGCATTGCTTTTCAGTTCTTTGATCACACCAAATAATTGAATTTCTTATAACATTATGACTCTTGTCCACTAGTACAAGACCATGCATTTGTCCACTTAATCCTATACCTTTTATATCCTTTGCATTAACTTTACTGTTTTTTACTACATCTTTAATTCCATTAAGACATGCTTCCCACCAATCCTCTGGATTTTGTTCTGCCCATCCTGCTTTTGGTTGAAATAAATCATAGCCATAGTTTGCAGTTTCTATTGTATTCCCTAATTCATCAAACAATGCTGTCTTTGTACCAGATGTACCTATATCTAATCCTAATAAATATCTCATAAAATCCCCCGACTTATTTTAAAATTATTTTTTCAATAAACATTTAAAAACTATTATTAAATAACTTTTTAAATGTCTTTTCATAAGTTATTATAATACCATTTTTATACTTTTTCAATAACCTTTAAAAAGTTTTTGTATACATTTTCAAAACTAAAGATACTTTTAAATTATTTAAAATCTAAAAGTATCTAATTTACCTATTATCTTACTAATTTTCTTACTACTACTCCTGTCCCTATTCCCATCATAATAACTCCAAATAATATCTCAACGCTAGCAAGAATCTCTGACATATTTACAGGAATACTTTCATTTGCTCCAACTCCACTAAACAAGTTTATACTTAATATGATTCCTTGCCTTAAACATTCAAATACACTACTGTTAAATATAGTAGTTATAGTATCATCTACTTTAATTCCAAAAATTGAATATAAAACTCCAAATATAATCATGACAACAAAGGAGAACAGTAAAGCATTAATAGGTCTTTCTCCATATCCACATGTAGCCAAGTATAAATCTGATTCTAACCTTTGAGTAAACTTCAAAACATTTCTTTCTACCCTCTTACACAAATAATAATATTCTCCAAAATTATTATTTAATGAATTTTCCTTAAACTTATCTGCAATGGTTTCATAAGTCATATAAATTCCTTCATATTCATTCCTATCTTTTTTTCTAAATTCTATCTTATCAAAAAATGTTTTTTCATCTAGCTTTGTTTTCATTTTATCAGTAAAATCTAAATCTATAATATAGCTACTCATAATCTTAGCACCTGATAAATCACAATCTTCTATTCTTACTCTATTTATTTCACAATTATTGATAATTATGCTATTCATATCACTTAATATAAAATATGTATTATGAATTAAAGAATTATCAAATATTAAATAACTTAATGTACATCCATAAAATTTAGCATATATACTACAATTATTAAACTCACAAGAAAAATTATCATACCTATTTAATGATGGCTTCTTCTCACTTTCCTCTTTAAAAAAAGTACAATTTTCAAATATTACCCCACCATTTTCAAAATTACACTCATTAAACATACACCCTATGAAACTACATGCATCAAATTTTATATTTCCAAATGTACATTTATTAAATACTGCACAAATAATATCTTTATTAGAAATTACACTGAACTCTTCCTCGCCTAAAATTCTTCCTCCTCCAAAATGCTTTTCTTCAAATGTTTTATAACTATATTCCTTATCTGGATTATATGTATTAGGAAGATCTCTTGATTTTACTAATTCATCAAATAATTTTTTATTATTTTCTCTCCTCTTTTTAAGTTGATTTGTTGCTTTATATATTTCTTCCTTAAAATTAACATAGCCCATAATATCAACTCCTTTATGATATTATGAGCTATATATTATAACATTATTCTAATTTTAGCTTCTTTCAATTTTAACCTTACTTCCACCTATTCCTGCCTCTGCTGGAGTAATTAAAAGCTTAACAGGAACTCTATTTTTAATAGACTCAACATGACTTATTATTCCAACCTTTAATTTATCATTATGAATTCTTTCAAGTGAACTCATAACAACTTCTAAAAGATTATCATCTAAAGTACCGAAACCTTCATCTAAGAAGAATAATTCAAGTGGTGCAGTTCCCTTAAGTTGAATTTCTGCTGATAATGCAAGTGCTAATGAAAGTGATGCTAAGAAGGTTTCCCCTCCTGAAAGTGTAGAAGCATCTCTTTCAGCCCCACCATTTTTATAATCTCTAATTATAAATCTTCCATCTTCATCAACTTCTAATCCATAATTTCCATTAGTTATTTCCTTTAACTTTTTACTAGCTTCAAGTGAAACATACTTAAGTCTAGTAGCTGCAACAAATTCAACAAACTTTTTACCCTTAAATAATTTATCTAAATCATTTAATAGTGCAAGCTTATGGTCTAACTCTTCCTTTTGTTTCAATAAACCTTTTAGCTCTATCATCTTTTCTTCTATTACCTTAAGTTCTTCTTGAAGCTTAATTTTTATTTCATTAAATTCTTTAACTTTAACTTCTTTTTCTTCTTTTTCCTCTTGTATAGCAATCCATTGCTCCTCACTTAATTCTCTATTTCCAATTTTCTCAGAAGTACTTTCAATTGCTCCTCTAATCTTTGCTAAACTATCATTATAATTATCAATTTTAACTTTTAAAACTTCTATTTCACTTTTTTCTAAAACATTATTCTTAACTTCTTCTATACTTAAAAAGTTTTCTTCCCTTAAAGCTACATCAAGCTTTTGCTTTTCTTCATCTTTTCTTTTATACAGCTCTCTACCTTTTGAAGCAATACTAATTAGCTTAGAATTACATTCTTCATAATTTTTATCAGCTTCTTCTTTTGCTTTTTCTGCAAGTATATAATTATCTTCAATTGTCTTTATTTCTCTTTGAATATTTTTTAATATTTCTTCAATATTATATATATCTTTAACTTTATTTTTTATCTTAATTAAGCTTTCGTCTTTAATTTTTATTTTTTCCTTTAATGTTGTATTAATCTTTGCTAATTCTTGATTAGTATCATTTAAATCTTTTATTGCATCTTCTCTATTTTTACTTAATTCCTCTAATCTATTTCTATAGCTCTTAATGGTTTTTTCAACCTCTTCTCTTTCATTCTCAATTTTATTTATTTCATCATTCTTAGCTATAAAATCTTCAACCTTAGTCTTTTCCTTAAGATAACTCAATTGTCTTTCAATATCTTGTAACTTTTCTTCTTCCTTTTTCTTATCTTCTAATAGTTCTTTTATTGTATTTTCACCACTATTAATTTTAGTTTCTAATTGTGTATATTTAAGTTTTAAATTATTACATTTCTCTTTTAAAGTCTTATTTATATTTTCATATTCTTCTTTTTTAACATTATACTCATTTAGTTTAACTCTTAAATCACTTATCTTTAATTGAAGCTTAGATACCTCTTCTGCATTAAAATCATCACCTAAATTTTTAATTAAATCTTCATTCTTCTCTACATTTTCTTTAAAAAAAATTAACTTAGCTTCTATATCCCTTATATTATTAGATAATTCATCAAAAGATTTTTCTTTTAAAGCCATGCTATTTTCAAGACTATTAATATCCCTAATTTCTATATGTCTAATATTTTCTTTATGATGTTCCATAGAACCACAAACTGGACAAACATCTCCTAATTTTAACTCTTCTCTCAGTTTATAAGCTAAATTTTCTCTTTCTATTTCAAGAATATCTATTCTTAACTTCTTAATTTCATTATCTAAATTAATACACTCTTCTTTTTTAGGCTTTAACTCTTTAGTTAATTCTTCAATTACATTTTTATTTTTTAATATCTCTTCTTTTGCTCTTTTAAATATATCTAATTTGCCCTTAAGATCAGAATATTTTTCTTGCATATCAAATAAATCATTTTGATTTCCTGGGCAATTCTTTACTAAGTTTTCTAAAATACTTTCATTCTCTATTAATAAATTATTGGTTTTATCTAACTCAAGTTTTAAAATATTTTTTTCTTCTACAGATTTTTTTATCACTTCATTATTAGATTCTAATTTTACTTTATAATCTTCAACTTTCTTAAAGAAATTATTATAATCTCTAGTAACAACTACTCCTTTTTGAACATTTTCTTTTAATCCTCTATCAATATTTAAAGTATCTCTATATACTTCCTTTTCTTTTAATAGATTATTTCCTTTCTTTAATCTATTTTCGGAATCTATTAGTTTGTTTTCATTTTCTTTTTTCTTTTTAAGTAACTCCTCTACAACTTTATTAATTTCTTTTATTTCACTTTCTAAAGCTACTAAAGCTTTTTTATCTTCTATTGCCTCTTTTATTTTCTCTTCTTGTATTTTATATTTAGGCAACTCATTATCCTTATTTATTCTAGCCTTATTCCAGCCATCTTCATATTTATCTCTTTTTTCTTTAAGCTCTTCACATTGCCATTTAATTTCACTTAACTCCTTTTCTGTAATTTTAATATTTTTTAATGTTTCTTCATAGGCAATTACAAATGGATTAACCTTACTTGCAGCTTCAGCATTTTTTACTCTCTCTTTAAATAAATTTATTTCATCTGATTTTTCAATAAGCTCATTTTCTCTTTCTTTATAGTCTTTAACTTCAAGTTGCATTTTCCATAGTTCTGAATTTTCTTTAAAACCTTTTTCAATTTCCTCAAGCTCTTTATTAGCTTTTTCTAAATTTTCAATACTTATATTTAACTCTTCTTCTTTCTCTTTTTTCTTGTCTTCACTTATATCTTCATATCCCATAAGTTGACCTAAAAGAACATTATTTTCAGTTCTTTCTTTTGTAATTTCTTTAGATAATTTAGTAGAAAGCTTATCACCATATTCTCCTAAGTTGAAAAGTCTTTCTAACATTTCTCTTCTTGGCTTTCCTTCAAGCTTTAAGAACTCTGAAAACTTTCCTTGTGGCAATACAACAGTTCTTGTAAAATCCTCTAAACTCAAACCAATTACTTCTTTACATTTATCAGTAACGGTTTTAACTTTATCAGCTAAAACCTCTTCTCCATTCGTTATATCAACTATTTTACACTTACCAGACACAGGATTACCTGATTTTTTATCTCTTTTAAACTCTCTATTCACTAAATATCTTTTAGTTTCTGCTCCTGATATTTGAAACTCAAAACTAACATTTAATCTGTCACAATTTGTATTTATATAATTAGAACTTTTTCTAGAAACATCTCCATATAAAGCTAATGTTATACCATCTAAAATTGTAGACTTTCCACTTCCTGTGGGCCCAAATATTCCAAACAAACCACGATCAGTTAGCTTTTCAAAATCTATAGTTTGCTCTTCTATAAAGCTGTTTAAACCTTTTATTTTAAGCCTAATTGGTCTCATTTTCATCCCCCTCTTCATTTATTAACTTTAATAGTAAGCTTACAACTTCTTCATCAGCTTCTACATTTCTTTCTTTCTTGTAAAACTCCCTAAATATTTCTTCAAATGATTTTTCTTGAATATTAATAACACTTTCATCATCATCTTCGCTTTGAAGTTTTGGTATTATTTCCAAAATATCATTTTTAATTTCTTTCATTTTCTTTATTTCATCTTCTCTTATATATCTATCGCATTTAATCTCTAAATAAACCCAGCAATCCCTATCTTTATTTTCTTCACATCTCTCAATTGCATCATCAATACTTTCACATTTCCATACTTCAATAGGCTTATACACTTTAAACTCTACTTCATTTATTTTACATTCTTCTTTTACTTTTATATCTACAATAAAACACTTCTTTGTAATATTTATTTCTTTTTTATTATAATGAAGTGGTGAACCTGAATATCTTGCCTTTTTATTAGTTCCTGGTACAACTTGTGGCTTATGTACATGCCCTAAAGCTATATACTGTGCTTCTTCTGGCAAACATGATCCATTAACAATATAACTTCCTCCAAGCTGAATATTTCTTTCTGAACCACCCTCTTCACTCCCCATAGCAAATAAATGTGAAACTGCTAAATTTATAGTATCTTCTCTATAATTTTTCTTTAATGAATCAAATAATGATTTTATTCTTTCTCCATAAGTCTTTAATCTATCTTCATCACTGTCCATTTCTCCATAAAGAACTTCATTTAATCTTTTTTCACTTGGATATGGCACAGTTATTATTACTGCCTTTTCATTATTAATTTCTATTTCAATAAATCCTTCACCAGAATTAACAACCTTATGCTCTCCATATTCTCCACATTGCACAACAGTTTTAGGCGTACCAATCATTATTATTCCATGCTCCATAGCAAGTGGTCCTGCTGCAACCAACCTTTCAGGATTGTCATGATTACCAGCAATAATTAAAGTTAATCTTTCTCCATTTTTAGAAAGTTTTTTTAATGTATCATAAAACATCTTTTCTGCTCTTGCTGGTGGATTACTACTATCATAAACATCTCCAGCAATAATAACTAAATCTATTTTATTATCTTCAACTATATCTATAAAATCTTTTAAAAATAACTCTTGCTCATCCATTCTACTTTGGCCTTCTAAATTTTTTCCTAAGTGCCAATCTCCAGTATGTAATATTCTCAAAACATAACCTCCTCTAATAATTAACTCATTACTAATTATTCATATTATTTAATTATAACAAAAAAGATGATACATTTCTGCATCATCTTTTTTACTTAATCTATTTAACTTCTTTACACCAGCTAGAAGATATTCTTGAATTATCTATATATCCTAAATAGCTATGCCCAACTTTCACTTCTAAACCCTCATATTGATCTATTTGATTATCACTTAACTTTTCTACTCTCTCATCACTAGATAGGTATACATCCTTACTAAAAATATAGCTTTTATCCTTACAAAATATCATAGTTCGTCACCTCGAATATTTATTTATTACAAATACATTATACACCTATTTACTTATATAACCATCTAAGTTTTAATTTTCTAATTTTTGAATAATTTTATTCTTATTCTTTTACAATTATGCATTTTACAGAAAAATTAGAATAATTATTTTATTAATCTAACAAAAAATTTCTTAATGTATTTAATTTTAATATTATATATGCAATAACGCTCCCAACTATAGAACTTAATGAAAATGGAATGATGTAAACAAATAAAGCCACTTCCTTTCCTAAAATAAAGGCTGCTAATGGATAAGCCAATAATGCACCTATTATTCCAGTTCCAATCACTTCTCCAATTACAGCTATTTCTACTTTTTTAAACTTTTTATATAATATAGCTGCTAAAAATACTCCAACCATACTTCCTGGAAAAGCTAATATACTTCCTGTCCCCAATATATTTCTTAATAATGATGATACAAAAGCACAAGAAACTCCATATAAAGGTCCTAATGTAACTGCTGCAATTACATTTATTAAATGTTGTATTGGTGCTGCCTTTGCCCCTAATACAGGAATAGAGAATGCTCCTAATATAGTTGCTAAAGCCACTAATACTCCACTTATAACCAATTTTTTCGTTGTATATTTACTTTTAATTAGTTCCACATTTAATTCCCCCAATCCATTTTTGTTAATAGCATTATTCATTAATTTTACTTACCCACTTTTCACATTCTAATCTTATATCATCAGCTTTTAATATTGCTGAAACAACAGCATGTCCATCAATATTGCACTGCTTCAATTTATTAATATTATCTAAAGTTATACCTCCAATTGCTACAATTGGTAAATTCACTTCCTTCTTAATTTCACTTAACTTATCAATTGTTACACTTTTTGCATCTAATTTTGTTGTAGTTGTAAATATAGCTCCAACACCAAGATAATCTGCTCCATTTTCTTTAGCTTTCATAGCTTCTTCCACTGTTCTTGCAGATACACCAATAATTTTATTTTTTCCAATAAGTTTTCTAACCTTATCTGCTGGTATATCACTTTGTCCAACATGAACACCATCAGCATCACAAAGCATTGCAATATCAACTCTATCATTAATAATAAATTTCACATTATATTTTTTAGTTAAATCCCTAAGCTTCATTGCCTTTTCTAAAAATTCCCTACCTGTAGCATTCTTTTCTCTTAATTGAAGCATTGTTACTCCACCTTTTAATGCTTCTTCAATACAATTATAAAAATCTCTTCCTTTTAAAATATCTGAATCTGTTACTAAATAAAGTTTTAATTCTTTCATTTTTATCACCTTTTTCTAATATTTATGCTGCAATATCCTTAATGCTATCTACTTTTTTTAAATCTATCTAATGGAATTAAAGCTAAAACTTTAGTTTATTTATTTGCCATATTCCAAAACTCCAGCTCATAAAGACTAGATTTTATAAAAATATCTTTTAACCTTTCTTTTTCTACTTCAGATAAGTTTTCACATATTTCATCAATATAATCAATCCATTCTTCAGTACATTCTCTAAACTCTTCTGAAGCATATTCCTTTATCCATGGAGAATAAAAATTTTCTTCTAATCTATCTTTATATGTTTCATATAGATGTTTTCCGATATAGTAATAGCTCCAGGTACAAGGCATTATAGTCATTGCAATATCTTTTGAATCACCTATTAATGCAATTCCAAGCATATAATTTGTGTAACTTGCAGTTGTTAACTCAACTTTATACTTTTCTACCTCCTCTGTGCTTAAACCGAAGCCTTTTAAATAATTAACATGAACTGCTGTTTCATCATCTAATACACCTTTTATAGATTCATGATAAAACTTCATTTCTTTCATAGTTCTAGCCTTAACTAATCCCATTGCAAAAACTTTAGCATAATCTTTTAAATATAAATAATCTTGAATCAAATAATTCTTGAACTTCCCTTTATCTAAAGTTCCTTCTCCTATTCCTTTTACAAAAGGATGTTTTAAATATTCATCCCAAATCTCTTTAACTTCATCAAATAACTCTTCTGAAAATTTCATACTATTCAATCCTTCCATACTCTTTTAGTTTATTCATGTTCATTTCATAAACATTATTCATAAGTTGCTCTTTAAAAGTTCCTATTGATATATTATCTTTATCTGCTAACTCTCCACTTACTGCCATAGTAAGAACTCCCATAGCAACTGCTTCTACCTTTTTAAAACTATCTCTTTCTCTCTCTTCTAGATTGTTATATGCCCCTAAATAACTACCTATCAAACTTCCAGTCATACAACCTGTACCTGTTACACTTTTTAATTTTGCAGTTCCATTGAATATCTTTATAACTTTCTTACCATCACTAATAAAATCAACTTTTCCAGTAGCAACTACTATACATCCAAGCTTTATGGCTACCTTCTTTACTACTTCAGATATATCTTCTCCATCATCAAAGGAGTCAACACCTTTTCCTCTTACATCCAATCCACCTATAAACTTTATTTCAGCTATATTCCCTTTAACAACATCAAATTTAATTTCATTTAATAACTTATTTGTAAAGTTTGTTCTTGTTTTTGTTGCAAAAACACCTACTGGATCTAATATAACGGGCTTATTAAATTTATTAGCTGCCTTTCCAGCTTTAACAAATAAATTTAATCTACTTGAATTCATAGTTCCAATATTAATTACTACTGAACTAGCAACACTAACTACTTCTTCAACCTCTTCATCAGAATAACTCATTAAAGGACTTGCCCCTAAGGCTAATGTTATATTTGCACAATCATTTATTGTTACTTCATTTGTATAATGTAATACTAAAGGATTTATTTCTTTAACTTTATTTATTAATTCAAACATTACTTCTTCTCCTTATCTATGCCTTAGTCTTCAAATTTATAAAAATGATTTACAGGTCCGACACCCTTACCTATATCAAAGCTATGTCTTATTGCTTCTGTTATATATTCTTTACTTAACTTAACAGCTTGCACTATGTCATACCCCAATGCTAAATGTGATGTTATTGCTGATGATAAAGTACATCCTGTTCCATGAGTATTTTTTCTATATAATCTTTCTTGTTTATAAATTTCAAATGTATCATTTCCTATTAATACATCCACTGCATCACCTGCAAGATGTCCACCTTTCATTAGAACATACTTAGGTCCTAACTCTAAAATTCTTTTTCCTGCCTCTCTCATATCATCTACACTATTTATTTCTATCCCTGTAATTTCTTCCGCTTCTGGCGTATTTGGAGTTATTATATACGCCATAGGTATAAGCTCTTCAATTAAACTTTTCTTTGCTTCTGGTTTTAATAGTGAATATCCACTTTTAGATATCATAACTGGATCAACTACTAAATATTTAGGTTTATATTTCTTTAATTGATTTACAATTGCATAAATAATTTCTGGGCTAGATACCATTCCTATTTTTACTGCTGCAGGCTCTATATCCTCAAATACAACTTCTATTTGCTTTTTAATTATTTCTTTACTTAAATCTTCTACAAGAAATACTCCTTGTGTGTTTTGAGCTGTTATTGCAGTTATTACACTCATCCCATAAGTACCAATTGCACTAAATGTTTTTAAATCAGCTTGTACACCTGCTCCTCCTGATGAATCTGAGCCTGCTATTGTTAATGTTGGTATTTTATAATTTCTCATTCCTCTTCTCCTTTGAAATCTTAAATTTAAATATATAAATAAAAAAACAGCTATATCCCACTGGAATATAACTGCATGATTACAAATAATATATAAATATTTTTACAATATATTAATATAAAACATTAGTTTTATAACAAAATTTTACATTAAAATTTGTAACTTTACTTTAAATATACATTAATAAGCTTTCCTACGCTGGTATTATCCAGATCAGGTACAAGGGTTAATAATAATTTATTTCTCAGCCTTATGGCACCCCTAGCGTTTTATTTAATTATTACACCTTAATTATATTACTTTCCAATACTTTGTCAATATTTTCTAAAATTTTATCATTTATTTCACTAATTATATTTGCACTTTATTAAGTTATTTATTATTATATATATTAATATCTACACATACTAATAAAAAATAAGGAGGTTTTTTTAATGTCAAGAACAGCAGCATTTTTTGATATAGATGGAACAATATATAGAGAAGGACTTATTACTGAAGTATTTAAAAAGATAATTAAATATGATTTAGTTGATGAGAATAAGTGGTTTAAAGAAGTAAAGCCTGCTTATATTAATTGGGATAAAAGACAAGGTGATTATGATACTTATCTTTTAAAAATGGTTGACGTATATATAGAAGCTATTAAGGGATTAGATAAATATCATATAGATTATATAGCCAAAAAAGTTATTGAACAAAAAGGTGATAGAGTTTATACATTTTCAAGAGAAAGAATTAAATGGCATAAAGAAAATGGAGATATTGTTATTGCTATTTCAGGTTCTCCTATAGAGCTAGTTAGGGAGATGTCTCTAAAATATCATATGGATGATTATAGAGGAACAATATATGAGCTAGATAAAGATAATAAATATAATGGATATATTACTCCTATGTGGGATTCTGATAGCAAAAAGAAAGCTATTAAAGAATTATGTGAGAAGTATGATATTGACTTAAGTAAAAGCTATGCTTATGGCGATACTGCTGGTGATTTTACAATGTTCAAGTCTGTTGGAATACCTTATGCTATGAATCCAACAAGAGAGCTTATAACAAAAATTATGGATGATGAGGAATTAAAAAAGAAAATTAATATTATTGTTGAAAGAAAGGATGTTACTTATCAACTTGATGTAAACTGTCTAAGCCTTTTATAAAACCTACAATTAAATTTAATTAGGAACTCAATAATGAGTTCCTAAAAATATATTCTATTTATTTTTATATACAAACTTTATAAAGCCTTTTCTTTATAATAATTTCTTAATCCTTGAAAAGTTGGATTAACTCCTAATTTAAAACATTCCTCTACATAAGCTTTTAAAACATAAATACTCATTTATTTAACACCTCTTTTTAAGACTTTTTTATTAATTTATGTTTTAATATATGTAATAAGAGTTATGTAAATTACTAAAAATAATAAAAAAATTTAATTTGTAGGTGAAAAATGAACTATATAATTTTTGATTTAGAATACAATCAGCAGCATCCTGATGATATTAATCCATCAGAACCTAAACCTCCATTATTATTTGAGATAATTCAAATTGGAGCAATAAAATTAACTAATGACTTAAAAGCAATTTCTGTATTTAATTCTTTAGTTAAACCTAATATACACTTAAAACTTCATCCTTATGTAGAAAACTTAACTAAAATTAATATGGATGATTTAAATAAATCCCCAAACTTTAAATCTGTTTATACTGACTTTATTAATTTTATTGGCAAAGAAGAAAATATTCTTGTTATATGGGGTAGTTCTGATATAAAAGAGTTAATTAAAAATATAGAATTTTATAATCTTGATTCCTCTAAAATTTCAAATAAATATATAGATATTCAAAGTTATGCTAGCAAATTATTTAATCTACCTAAAGGACAAAAAGTAAGTTTAAAAAATGCTGTAGAAGCTCTTAATATTCCTGTTGAAGGTGACTTTCATGATGCATTTTTCGATGCCCACTATACTGCTGAAGTTTTTAAATCTATTTATACAAAGAAACTTTCTCCAAGTACCTTTATTAAAAGTCCCGAAAAAAGACCTAAAGTAAAAAAAGAAAAACTTGACTCTCACGCTTTAATAAAAGAATTTGAAAAGATTTATAATCGTAAAATGTCTAAAGAAGAAGTTGAAATGATTAGATTAGCATATTTTATGGGTAAAACTAAACAATTTATTTTAAATGATGAATAATTTTCCAAATAATTAGGTAACCTAATACTAAAGGAGGCTATCTCAATGTTGCTTGTTTTAGTAAATATTATTTGGATACTTATAAAATTAATATTTTATATGCTATATTTTTTAATTAAAGCAACCCTTAAAACATTTGTTTTTATTTTTAAAAAACCATTTTTAAGATTTACATTTTTAATTATTAGCATTGGTTGCTTACTTCATATTAAGTTTAATATACTAGCCACTATATATTTTATTTATTTAATGCATTTATTTGCAATAAGATTTAATATTTATAATAAAATTTATACTTATTTAAATTATATTTATAACAAAATACGTAATTCTTATAAAGTTTCAAGTTGTTTAAAATCATTAAAAAATGATGGTATTATATTAAATAACATATATTTAGAAAGTAACAATGATGATTGTTGTTCTATCGATGAGCTAGTAATTACTAATGGTGGTATTTTTTCTATTAAAACATTAAATTATCCTTATAATGATTATAATGAATTTAATGTCACTAAGATACTATCCTTAAATAATATTAAATCTAAAGATGATAAAATAATAGATATTAGCTTGATAAATTCTATATCTGAAGAATGTTTAAAATGCTATAATATCTTGCAAGACATATTATCTTGTGAAATCCCAATAACTAACATTATTGCTATTCCACAAGAAAATTGTGTGGTAAAAGAAGACTATTCATTAGACACTCCAATTGTAACTGCTAAGGATTTACCTTATTATATAAAAAATAAAATAAATAAAGATGTTAATTACTCACCATTATTAATAAAAGAAAATTTATTAGAAAATAAACTTTGGACCTTTGATATAGTTATTTCAAGACTTCAAAGTTTTCTTAATCATAGTAAAATTACTATATTATTTTTTACTATATTTCTAGCTATATATTATATCTATATAACTTTTATATCTTATATATTTTTTAAAATAATTACATTATAAAGTACATAAAAAAGTAACTAACTTTTTATCATTAAAGATATCTGAATTAGTTACTTTTATTTTATAGTTAAACTATCCTAACATTTCATATTTATCCATATTAGTTTGTTTTACAATCTTATTGTAAACAACCTTTATATCATCTGCATTATTATCAAAAGCTAATGCTTCTACTAATGCATCTAAAATAACAATTACTTCCTTTTCATCTAATTTTATATCCATAATTCTCCTCCACACCTTAATATTATTTACTAAGTTCAATAAATTTCTCTATATCTTCTTCTATAGTTTTTAATGAATTTCTCCAAAATTCTTTATTATGAATATCTATGCCAACTTCTTTTGTTATATCTGCAATTTTATTTTTTCCTGTAATGGATAAAAGCCTTTCATATTCACTTGTAAAACTTTTACCCTTCTTTAAATATTCAGCATATAATCCCTTTGCAAATAATAAACCAAATGCATATGGGAAATTATAATAATTATAATCTGCATCATAATAATGCGGCTTCCATGCCCACATATAAGGATGTAAATATTCTGGATCTAAACCATTACCATAAGCTTCTCTTTGTGCTTTTAACATTAATTCTTTAATTTGGTCAACTGTTAATGCACTTTCTTTTCTTGCTTCAAAAACTGACTTTTCAAATAAAAATCTTGAATAAATATCTACTATTACCTGTGTACAATCACAGATTTCAGCTTCTAATATAGCTAGTGCCTCATCCTTATCAGCCTCTTTAATTGCAGCTTTTTTTATTATAGTTTCACAGAATGTAGATGCTGTCTCAGCTATAGGCATTGGATACTCTGAATTAAGTATTGCTTCATTTTTTAAGCATTCTCCATGGAATCCATGTCCAAGTTCATGAGCCATAGTTACTACATCACCAAAGCTACCGCCATAATTTAGCAATATCCTACTTTCTCCTATAAAATGAAGTCCAGCACAAAATGCTCCTCCAACTTTTCCTTCTCTAGGTTCTACATCTATCCAATTATTATCTATTGCCTTTTGCGCAAAGTTACCTAAATTGTCACTAAATGTTCTAAAGTTTTTAACTACAAACTTTGCCCCTTCGTCATATGTAAATTTCATATCAGCATTTGATATTGGAGCATATAAGTCATAAAACGGTAATCCATTTTTATGTCCTAACATTTCTGCTTTTCTCCTTAAATACTTTCTAAAAACAGGTAAGCTTTCTTTCATAGCATCTAACATTGCATTTAATGATTCTTCATCCATTCTTGAATCTAATAAAGTTTTTTCTAAAGGCGACTTATATCCTCTAAAATCACAAACTGTTAATACTTCTCCCTTTATTCCATTAAGAGCAGCTGCCACTCCTTCTTCTACCTTCTTATAAGATGCTATTTCCGCCTCATAGGCTCTTTTTCTTACTTCCCCTGATTTATCTTCTGCCATATTTAACACTACTGTTAATGGATATTCTTTCACTTCATCATTTTCTTTAATTTCAACCATTAATGATGATATTAAATTATCCTTAAGCTTACTCCAGGCATTAGAACCTGTATTTTTCATATTTGCAATAATACTTTCCTCTTTATCACTTAATAAATACTTACTTTGTTCTATAATGCTTTTTAATACATATTCATGTGCCTTAAGTAACTCTGATTTTTCAATTATACACTCAATATTATCAATATTACTTATATATCTTTCTATCTTAGTTGAAGCTTCAACCATATAAGTTAACTTTTTTTCAAATATATCAGAATATCTTAATGCTTCTGTATCTTTTGTATTAACACTAATGCTTAATTGTATAAATGCACCTATTTTACTAATTAATTCAGTTAACTTTGAATACTTCTTTATGTACTCTTCTAACTTTACTAATATATCATTATTATCTTTTACAATATCATTAGCCCATTCATTAACTTCATTAATTTTAATTGTAAGTTTATCCATATCAATTTTAAATTCTTCACTTTCAAATGATGGATATAATTCTTTCAAGCTCCAATTCAAACTCATTATAATCCTCCTCTTATTTTTACAAATTCTTATTATAATTATATACTGTTGTTGAAAATAATTCCAACAAACATATAAAAAAAAGTGAAATAAATTGCAAAATTCACAATTTATTTCACTTTTATTAAATTTCTATTTTCTAACTTTGACCTGAAGCTTTTCTATCCATCCTTTATTATACTTTAATGAAATATAACCTATTATACTTATAATTAATGCTCCAACTGCATCTACAAATAAATCTATCATAGTATCCGTTAAAGCAGCTCTTCCTATTAATTGTGTACCATCTTCCAAAGCAAACTTTTGCATATTAAGACCTAGCAAACCATCAAAAGTAAATTCATAAAATTCCCAAACTACTCCTAAAGTCACTGCAAAACAAAATGAAAATAAGGCTACAAACAAAGGACTTAAATTCATAGGAACTTCTTCGGTATTATTTAATAAAGTCACAATTGAAAAACCTAATGCACCTATCATTGCCCCACTAAATGTATGTAAAATATTATCCCAATTTGAAACATTATAATAAAAACTCTTTACTTCACCTAAATATATTGCAAAATATAAGAATATAGTATATAAAATTAACATATTTGATGGTATTTCAATTTTTAATCTATGCTCTAACATTCCTGGTAACAACATTGCAACTACACCTAAAATACATTGACACAGCATTAAAGCATAATCACTTTTTATACGAACAAATGGTTCGTTAGGATCTGCAACTGTTGGTGCTTTATTAATTGCAAAAACTAAAAATACAATTGTAGAAACTAATGTTATTAGCACAAAATAACTTAAAATTTTCTGCCAATTAATTTTATTTTTCCTCACATGCTTTCACTCCTTTATTTAAAATTTATAAATATTAATTTGTATTAGTTCAAATTATAATTCTATAATAAATATGAGTAAAAGTAAAATACTATGTGAAATTTATCTATATTTTTATATATTTCTTTATTTTTTTAATATATATATTTACATCTCCAATATTTTATTATATTATTAATAACATAAATATTAACAAGCATTGATGGAGAGAGTAATTTTAACGATATCTTTAAGCGAGTAAGGGATGGTGTAAGCCTTATAAGATTAGTTTTAATGAAAAACACTCCTGAGCTTCTAACCGAACAGTTTGGATTTTCCTCACTTAGTAGACTTAGACGGGACCCTACCGTTAAAATGGGACAGTCTTAAATTTATATTTAAATTTAGCACTGATAAAGAGGCTTTTATGCAAATTAGGTGGTACCGCGGAATTTACCTTTCGTCCTATATTTTAGGACGAAAGGTTTTTTTATATTATTTAGGGGGTTGCTTTATGACAAAAGAATTAAAATCTAAAGTTTTCATACCTGAAAACTACAAATCAAACTTATCATTAATAGAAACAGAAATAGCAATTAAAAAAGTTAAAGACTTCTTTGAAACTAAACTTGCTGAAACTTTAAACTTAACAAGAGTTTCTGCTCCATTATTCCTTGAAAATAGCTCAGGCTTAAATGATAATTTAAATGGAGTAGAAAGACCTGTAAGCTTTGACATGTTAGCAATTGAAGATAGTAATATAGAAATTGTTCACTCATTAGCAAAATGGAAAAGATTCGCTCTTCATAGATATAAATTTGAGGCTGGCTCTGGTTTATATACAGATATGAATGCAATTAGAAGAGATGAAGAGTTAGATAATATACACTCTATTTATGTTGACCAATGGGATTGGGAAAAGGTAATTACTAAAGAAGATAGAAATTTATATACTTTAAAGGATACAGTTAGAAAAATCTTTTCTGTATTCAAAGCAACAGAAGATTTTGTTTCTAGTGAATATCCATCTATTGAAAAGATTTTACCTGAGGATATTACCTTTATTACATCACAAGAATTAGAAGATATGTATCCTTCTCTAACATCTAAAGAAAGAGAAAATGCTATTACTAAAAAGCATAAAGCTGTATTTATATTAGGTATTGGAGATGAATTAAAATCTGGTGAAAAGCATGATGGAAGAAGTCCTGACTATGATGACTGGAAACTTAATGGAGATATTTTATTTTACGATCCATTATTCGATTCTGCTATAGAACTTTCTTCTATGGGTATTAGAGTTGATAAGGCAGCATTAGAATATCAATTACAGAAATCCGGATGTGAAGACAGACGTGACCTTCCATTCCATAAAGCATTATTAGAAGATAAACTTCCTTTAACTATGGGTGGTGGAATTGGTCAATCAAGAATCTGTATGTTCTTTTTAAGAAAAGCTCACATAGGTGAAGTGCAAGCTTCTATTTGGGATGAATATACTCATAAACAATGTGAAGCTGCAAATATTGAACTATTATAAAATTTATATAAATTTTTAATACTACAAACCACAATAATTATTATCAGACTGCTGACAAAGTGTCAGCAGTCTAAAAAAATCATAGCTATTTCTAGCTATGATTTTTTACTTATATTATACCAGCAATAATTCCTCCACCAACAACTTTGTTTCCTTGATAGAAAACAACAGATTGGCCTTTTGTTATTGCTCTTTGTTTTTCTTTAAAGCTAACTTTAACTTTTCCATCTCTTAAAGGTGAAATAACTGCCTCTGCTGGTTTTCCTGAATATCTAACCTTTGCTTCAACTGTTATTGGCTCTTCAAGCTTATCAAATGGAATAAAGTTAACATCCTTAGCAACTAAGTCAGTCTTAAATATATCCTCTTCTGGACCTAATACAACTTCATTAGTTCTAGGATTTATATCAGTTACAAATACAGGTCTTCCAAGTGCTATTCCTAACCCCTTTCTTTGACCTATAGTATAGTAAACTATTCCTTTATGTTCTCCTAATACATTTCCGTTTTTATCAACAAAATTTCCTGGAACAACCTCTAATGGTCTAGCTTTACTTATGTATCTACCATGATTATTATCTGGTATAAAGCAAATTTCTTCACTATCTTTTTTATTATATACTGATAATCCAATTTCCTTAGCAATTTCTCTTATTCTATCCTTAGTGTATTCTCCACAAGGCATAAGAGTATGTGCTAATTGCTCTTGAGTAAAGTTATATAATGCATATGTTTGGTCTTTTCTATCATCATCTGAACGAATTAATAGATATCTTCCATTTTCATCTTGCTCAATTTTAGCATAGTGACCTGTTGCAACATAATCAGCACCTATTCCTTGAGCTTTTCTTAATAACTCATCAAATTTTAAATGCTTATTACATGCTATACATGGATTTGGTGTTTTTCCATCTATATATTCTTGAACAAAATAATCAATAACTTTTTCTTTAAAGCTATCCCTAAAGTTCATTACATAAAAAGGAATGCCAATTTTATTAGCAACTCTTCTAGCATCGTCTACAGCTGAAAGTGAACAACATCCACCTTCCCTTTCTGTATAATCTTTATCTTCTTGCCATATTTGCATTGTAACACCAATAACATCATATCCTTGTTCTTTTAAAAGATAAGCAGCAACGGAGCTATCAACTCCGCCGCTCATACCTATAACTACTTTCTTTTTCTTTTCCATCAAATCACACCTTAAGTTTTTTATTCGTGTCCATGTACTGCATCATGTAATTCATCATGATCTGTTTCTTCGAATTCCCATCCTTCAGTGCTTAATCCAGCATTTTTTCTGTAGTCATTTATTGCTTTGTGTATAGCTTCTTCAGCTAATACTGAACAGTGCATTTTTACTGGTGGAAGTCCATCTAAAGCTTCAGCAACAGCTTTATTTGATAACTCCCAAGCTTCTTCTAAAGTCTTTCCTTTAATCATTTCTGTAGCCATTGAAGATGAAGCTATAGCTGATCCACAGCCAAAAGTTTGGAATTTAACATCTTTAATAATGTTATCTTCTACTTTTAAATAAACTCTCATTATATCTCCGCACTTAGCATTTCCAACTTCTCCAACACCATTTGCGTCTTCAATTTCTCCTACATTTCTTGGATTTCTAAAATGGTCCATAACCTTATCTGTATATATCATAATTATTTTTCTCCCTTCTTAACAAAATCACTCCATAATGGTGACATATTTCTTATTCTTTGTATAATTCCAGGTAATACCTCTAAAACATAATCAACATCTTCTTCACTTGAGCCATCACCTAATGTTAATCTTAATGATCCATGAGCTAATTCATGTGGTAAACCTATTGCTAAAAGTACATGTGATGGGTCTAATGATCCTGATGTACATGCACTTCCGCTTGATGCACATATTCCTTCGAAGTCTAATGATAATAAAATTGATTCACCTTCTATATAAGTAAATCTTACATTTGCATTACCAGGTAATCTCTTATCACCTCTTGGTCCGTTTAAATATGAGTATGGAACCTTTTCTAATATTCCATCTATAAGCTTATCTCTAAGAGCTGAAATTCTTTCCATATGAGCTTCTAAGTCTTTTGTAGCTAACTCTATAGCTTTACCTAATCCAACAACTGCTGCAATATTTTCAGTTCCTGCTCTTCTAGCTCTCTCTTGCCCACCACCGTGGATTAAGTTGTCTATTCTTACACCCTTTCTTATGTATAAAACTCCTATTCCTTTAGGCCCATATATTTTATGACCTGCTAAAGATAAAAGGTCTATATTCATTTCTTTTACATCTACTGGAACATTTCCTACTGCTTGAACTGCATCTGTATGGAATAAAACTTTTCTTTCTCTACAAATTGCACCTATTTCTTTTACAGGTTGAATAGTTCCTATTTCATTATTTGCAAACATAATTGACACTAAAATAGTCTTATCTGTTATTGCATTTTTTAATTCTTCTAAATCAATAAATCCTTCTTCATTAACATCTAAGTAAGTTACTTCAAAACCGTTTTTTTCTAAATATTCACAAGTATGAAGAACTGCATGGTGTTCTATTTTAGTAGTTATTATATGATTCCCTTTTTTTCTATGAGCTGACGCAATACCTTTAATTGCCCAGTTATCTGCTTCAGATCCACCTCCTGTGAAGTAAACCTCGCTCATATCACAATTTAAAGCATTCGCGACTTGACCTCTTGCTTTATCTATTGCCATTTTTGTTTCTCTTGATATTCCATAAAAAGATGATGGATTACCAAATTTTTGTGTGAAATATGGTAACATTTCTTCTAAAACTTCTGGCTTCACATAAGTAGTAGCCGCATAATCCATATATACTGTTTTCATATATTATTCACTCCTCTGTAATGTTAGTGCTTCATTTTTTTCCTTAATTTTATTATAATCATCTACTATATCTTGTAACGTTATGCCTTCCATAACTTTGTCTATACTATTTTTTATTTTCGTCCATAAAAGCCTAGTTGCACAACAATCTATATTATTACAAGCAACCCCTTCAATACAATCAGCAATCTCTATAGGACCTTCAAGTACATACATTATATCTGAAATCTTAATCTCTTTTGGCTCTCTTCCTAGTATATATCCACCCTGAGCACCTCTTATACTATTTATAAGCTTTGCCTTCCTAAGCGGGGAAAATAGCTGCTCTAAATAATATTCAGATATCCCTTGTCTTTGTGAAATAGTTTTTATTGATAGGGGAGAATCTCCATAATGTATTGCAAGCTCAACCATGGCCTTTACTCCATATCTTCCTTTAGTTGATAATTTCATTTTCTCACCCCTTATTCAGACCTTTTTGCTCTGCTTTATATTTATATCATATTAAATTACTCTGCTTTTGTCAACAATGATTTATTGTACTTCTAATTTAATAAGAAAAACTTTTTTATGTCAACTTTTTTAGTTAATTTTTATTAAAATAAATCCTTTAGTATAAATTTATTCTTCAAGCATTATATCTAAGATTTCCTTATCAGTTTCTTTCATTCCATCTTTCCCTAATCTACCTACTGCAGTTATTGTTTCTTCAATGCTTTCTTTTAAAATACCAGTTCTAGGGCTATAACCCTGATCTTCCATAGCAAGATAATGCCACATCATACTTTCATCAACACTTGTAGTAATCTTAGCTGATGCATACACAATCGCAATAGGTTCAGTACATCCCATTGCAGGAACTAATTATTGATTTAAAATTTGCAAATAATCATTATACTTACCTTTTTTCATTATTTCATCACCTATGTTATTAAATTATTTTTCTATTTCTTAATCCTGTCCCAATAATCTTTTGTAGCCTTTTCAAACTTATTGTCCCCATATTCATAATAGGTTCTATCTTTTATATTATCAGGTAGATATTGTTGTTGTATGTAATGATTAGGATAACTATGTGGATACTTATATTCAATCCCTCTTCCCATTTTACAAGCACCACTATAATGTGCATCTTTTAAATTGTTAGGAATATCACCTATAGTCATATTTTCTAAATCATTCAATGCAGACTCTATTGCTAAATATGCTGAATTTGATTTTGGACTTGTTGCTAAAAGTATTGTAGCTTCTGCAAGGGGAATTCTAGCTTCTGGGAATCCTAATTCTCTAGCAGAATCTACTAATGATTTAACTATTAAACTTGCTTGTGGATATGCTAATCCAATATCTTCTGCAGCAATTACTTGAAGCCTTCTACAAATAGATATTAAATCACCAGCTTTAACAAGTCTAGCTAAATAATGAATTGCAGCATCTGCATCACTACCTCGAATTGATTTCTGAAATGCGCTAAGTATATCATAATGTGCATCACCATCGTTATCGTAAGCTATTACCTTACTTTGAGTTGAATCCTTAGCAACATTTAAATCAATTACTACAAATTTATCACTATTAGGTTTAGTTGAATTTAATGCAATTTCTAAGCCATTAATAGCCTTTCTCACATCTCCATTACAATAAGAAGCCAAGTAATCTACAGCTTCTTTCTTAACCTCTAGTTTTATTTCATTATATTCCTTCCCCTTAATATCTATAGCTCTATTAAGAGCTTTTTTTATATCCTTTTCTTCTACAGGCTTAAATTCAAATATAGTTGATCTTGAAAGCAAAGCCTTAAAAATATAAAAATATGGATTTTCTGTAGTAGATGCAATTAATGTTATTCTACCGTCTTCTATATATTCTAAAAGTGATTGTTGTTGCTTTTTATTAAAATTCTGAATTTCGTCTAAATAAAGCACTACACCATTAACACCTAAAAAGGTATCTAATTCCTTTGTTATTTCTTGAATATCTTTTAATGAAGCATTAGTTGCATTAAGTTTATAGAATCTTTTACCAGCCTTTTCAGCAATAATATTTGCTACTGTAGTTTTTCCTACCCCTGGTGGTCCATAAAATATCATATTTGAAATTCTACCACTCTTTACTATTCTATCTAAAATTTTATTTTCTCCTAATATATGTTGTTGACCACAAACTTCACTTAATCGTGTAGGCCTAATTAAATCTGCTAATGGTTTCATTTTTTCACCTCAAAGTACTTTTATTATCTAAAGTATAACATAACATTAAAAAAGTTATAAATTTTATTTATAACAAAAAAGCTTGTTCATTTTTGAAATGAACAAGCTTTTTACTATATTTCTACTTTATATTATTATTTTATTTTTATCTATAGAATTCTTGAGTAGCATATACTTTATTTCCTATTTTATATACTCCAACTCCTATACTTGAGAAATTAGTAGATAAAATATTTGCTCTATGACCTGATGAATTCATCCAATTAGTCATAAATTGTTCTGCTAGGGCATCTGCACTTACATTACCACCAATATAAGCTATATTTTCTCCCCATGCCTTATATGATACTCCATCATTTTTCATTTGAGTTGTTATAAGATTTCCATTTAAATCTTCATGACTAAAATAATTATTATCTCCCATATCTTGAGATTTAATTCTAGCATACTTTTGCATTACAGTATTATATGTTAATGTTGGAACTCCTGCTTTAGCTCTCTCTTCATTTACTTTATTAAATATAGCTGTTTCTACAGCTGACATAAAGTTAGTATCTGCATTAGTTGCGTTATCCTCTGTTGAATTATCCGGTGTTTCATCAACTACTGGTGTATCTGGAATACTTGGTTTCTCCTCTGGAACACTTGGTATCTCCTCTGGAACACTTGGTGTTTCATCTACTGTTGGTGTGTCTGGTGTGCTAGGAGTTTCTGTATCTCCTGTTGGTGGAACAACTGTATCTCCTGGCGTTTCATCTATACTTGGATTATTAGGAACATTTGGTGTTTCCGTATCTCCTGTTGGCGGAACAACACTATTATTATCATTATTGTTACTATTATTATTGTTATTTCCATTATGATTAGGCTTGTCCACTGTGCCTCCAATAATTATTATTCCGCCTGAACAATTACCCCACCATATTTTTTTAAAAGTTACTCCTTGAATTAAGCTTCCTGATATACTACATCTATTTACTTTCTCTAGTGAAGCTTCCTTAGTAGCTGCAAAGGTTGGTGTAACGGCTCCCCCTACTACAGTTAATGTAACTATGCTGGCAATTAGTTTATTTTTCATCTGTACCACTCCTTTTTATTTTTTCGAACAGTTTAATTCTGCCCAATATCTTATTAGTTCAAAGTACTTTTTACTTTCACTAACACTGCCAGTTACAGTTATATCATAGCTTGTCTGTTTTTATTATAGTAGATTATCTCCTTACATACCTTATCTTTTATTGTTAAGATTTTATTTCCTTTTTGTCCACTAATATTATAATTAAATTTCCGCATATTTTCTTACTTTATAGCATCTTAGAAATATGCACCATGTTATATATTACTAGATATTTTTAATCATTTTTTATAAAATTTTTGTTTTCATTTTGTGCAATTTTTAAGCTATCATATTCTTTTACACTTTCAATGTAAAATTTACCTTCTTTTTTTGTCAGTATAACTTCTACTGGAACATCATTTCCTTCTGCTGTATCATAACCTTGCTCTACCCCATCACTTTCTAAAGTTGTTGCTTGAGCCTCCATATCTATTAATAAGCACAAATTGTATTTACCATTTTCCTTAGTAACCCCCATAACCTCACTTTCATATTTATTTAAAACCACAGTACCTATATAATAACTATAAAATACTACATAATTAGCTTCATTAAAAGTTTGACTATCTACATACTCACTAACCTCATCATCATAATCTCCATCATATGATAATACCTTATCAACAACCTCTTTCATCTCATCTATATCTTTTTGTGAAATGTTACTACTACACATAACCATTGTTAAGTTAAACATAACCATCACTATTACAATTATATTTGAAATAAATTTTCTCATATCTTATTCTCTACCCTTCATTTATTAATTTCTATACTATTCTTATGTAACGTTATTTAATTATATGAATCTTATATAATTAAATTTAAATTAAGCTCTAAATCTGACTTTACTTAAGTAATCAATTATACTAATATAAAAAAGCAGTAATGTATCTTAATGATACATTACTGCTTTTTCTTGTTAAGTATTTGGATACTTAATTCCGCTCCAATATATATTATTCTTTAATATAGCCTTATCTGAAAGAGTAACTCCATCTAATGCCCACTTCTTAAACTCTTCAAATCCTGTTCTATCTACTATATAACCAATGTGTTCTTTACCACCTGGTGCATTTTTATCTATATATTCAGTAACATACTTATAAGTATTTTGAATTACTTTAATTATGCTATCTTCATCTACCCAAATTATAAAGTCTTCTGCTAATCTTGGATTTTTCTTACCTGTTCTACCCATTATAGCTAATCTATAATACTTTTCTTTACTTCTAGTCCATGCTCCTGTAGGACAGTTAATTACACATTCACCACATCCAATACATTTACTATGATCTCTTACTGGTGTGTAATTTTCAGCATGTAAAGCAGCTGTAGACTTTTTAGTACATGCTCTAACACAAGCTCCACAAGATATACATTTACTTTCATCTAATTGTGGCTCAGTCATTCCTATGATACCAAAGTCGTGCATTCTAACTTTCATACAGTCATTAGGACATCCTGTTAATGCAACTTTAAAGTGTAAGTCATGTGGGAATATTGCTTTTTCTATTTTTTTTGCAAAATTAGTTGTATTATAATTTGCAAATGGACAGACATTGTTACCTATACAAGCACTTATATTTCTCGTACCTGCTGATGTATATCCTTTACCTGGAATTTCTTGATTAATTTCTAATCCTTCAATAATTGGTTGAAGTAATTCATTAACCTTGTCCATATCCTTCATATCTATTCCTGGAACTTCAAAACCTTGTCTTGTAGTTAAATGAACTGTTCCATTACCGTATTTTTCAGCAATTTCTTGAATAAGACCTAAGTATTTAGCATTTAAATGTCCACCAGGTACTCTTATTCTTGAAGCTGTAATTCCTCTATGCTTTGTAACTCTAAAAGCATTCTTTTTAAGCTTTTTAGTATTGATATCCATTAATTACTTCCTCCTAATCAATTAAAGATTTTCCTACTGTATAATTAAATACTGGACCGTCTAAACAAATATAAGTATCATCTATCTTACAGTGTCCACACTTACCTATTCCACAGCACATTTTTCTTTCTTGAGAAATCCAGATATTCTCTTCTTTTATTCCAAGCTTTAAGAATTCTAAAACTGTAAACTTCATCATCATTGGAGGACCAACAACAACTACTTGTACATTATCCATATCTTTGATTTCTAATTCAGGAATATATTTAGTAACTAATCCTACTTTACCTTCATAACCTTCTTTTGCAGTATCAACTGTTAATATAAGGCTCATAGTCTTTTCCCAAACTTTCATGTCATCTTTAAATAAAACATCTTCTGGTGACTTGAATCCTGTAATAAGAGTCATACTCTTACAATCATTACTATTCTTTGAGAAGTATTCTACTATTCCTCTTACTGGTGAAAGTCCTGTTCCCCCGGCAACTACAATTACTTCTTTATTTTTATAATTTTCTATATCAAAGCCATTTCCATAAGGTCCTCTTAAGAATAATTTATCTCCAACATAGTTATTAAATATTTCATTAGTAACTTTACCAACTCTTCTTATTGTTAAGTCAACAAATCCTTCTCCAATTCCACTTACTGATATTGGAGCTTCTCCGTACTTAGGTAATGATACTTCAAAGAATTGACCAGGTTTAACATCACCTTTATAAGCCATTCTAAAAGTATACTCAATTGGAGTATGTTCAATTACTTCTAAAATTTCTGATCTAAATGGTATGTATTCATTCTTAGTCATTGTTTTTCACCTCGTTCATAGCATCTTCTAACTTGTTTATAATTGTTGAAAAACTGATATATTCTGGACAAATATCATCACATCTACCACATCCAACACACATGTGATATCCCCATTTTTTCTTATAATCATATACTTTATGAAGAGTCTTAAACCTCATTTTTTGACCCTTTTCTTTTCTAAAGCTATGTCCACCAGCCATATCTGTATATCCATCTACATGACAAGAAGCCCAAACTCTTCTTCTTTCGCCTGCATTTTTATTATCTTTATATGTAATATCTTGCATAGTAAAGCATGTACATGTTGGACAGACAAAATTACATCTACCACAAGTTATACATCTTTCATTGTATTCATTCCACATTGTAGATTTCATAACTTCTAAACTTAAATTTTCTGGAATATTAACCTTAACTGGATTTTCTGTAACAAAATCTGGTTTAACTTCCTTTTCTTCTTTTTCTATAGAAGCTATTATATTTTCAATTTCTTCATCCTTAATATCTAAATATACATCTTGTCCATCAACTTTAATGTATGCATTATATTCATCAGTTTTATTTGATCCCATGCTTACACAGAAACAATTTTCAAAGCTATTTTCACAACCAATTAAAACAAACTTTGCTCTCTCTCTCATTTTCTTATAATATATATCTTCAAATCCATTTCTTAAATAAATATCATCTATTCTCTTTAAAGAGTGTATTTCACAACTTCTTAAGAATATTAAAGCCGGTCTTTCATCAACTTCAGCTTCTTTACACTCATCTTCTGTAAAGAAGAACAAAGTTTGTCTTGTAGGTAAAATAGTTTCTTTATATGAAAAACTTGATTTTTTATCAAATTCTATTTCTTCAAAGCTTTCAATCTCTCCATATCTAACTCTATCAGTATCAGAAAAAGTTCCTGCACCAACAAAAACTTTTGGAGCATAGATTTTATATGCTTTCTTTAACTCATTTAAAGCTAAATTCATATTTTCTAAGTTAAGTTTATATCCCATCTAAAACACCTCTTAGCTTATTTTTTCTCTTTTCTTGTTAATTAGTTAACAAGATACTATCATCATTATATTTTTTTTAATAAAAAAAAGATGTGACATTCATCACATCTTTTTAAATTTCTATTATTACATTTTTTAACAACAGTTTTTTTAATTTTCTTTAAAAAATCTCACTAACTTATCTCTATCTGGAACTATTATTTTTTTGTTTTTATTAATAATTAAACCTTCATTATTTAAAATCTTTAAAGCTCTTGATATTGTTTCTCTAGGAGCTCCAAACATATCTGCTAAATATGTAATTGTTATATTTAAATCAATTAATATACCTTCTTCAATTTCTATTCCATAATCTCTTGACAGTTTCCACAACTTCGCTGCAACTCTTTTTTCAACTTTTATTGGAATCGAATTTTTTCCCTGTCTATATAATCTTCTAACTTTCATTGCTAATGAGTTAATAATTATTTTTGAAAGTTCAAAATCATCTTTCATGATATCTAAAAACTTCATTTTATCAAAACATAAAACTTCTGCTTTTTCAAAGGCTTCACAATTAATAGATGCAGGTAAATCATCAATTATTACCTCATTTACTATAGTATCTTTTCCTAAAATAAATATTACTTTCTTTTGAGATGATTCACTTTGTTTATATAAAGCAACTTTCCCACTTCTAACAATATATATACTATTTATTACTTCTTTATCTCTAAAAAGATGCTCACCTTTTTCTAGTTCTTTAACAATACAAATTTCATTTAATTTAAAAATTGTATTCTTATTTACTTGTGAAAACAACGAAAGTCCTCTTAATTTTAAATCATTCTTTTCCAAAATATTATCTCCTAGTGTTTTTATTGTGAATATTATAGCACAATTATCTAAAAATATATCATTTCATTTTATAAATATTATAGATATATAATCATTAATTTATAGTTATAATAAATAATTTAATCCTAGTATATATAAGTATTAGAATAAAAAGAGCATATCCCACAATAAGATACTGCTCTTTTATACCACTTTATTAATTAAACACCTTTATTTCTCCAATTCCCACACTTAATTTAAATTCATAAGTTTTTTCTGAAGAAACTCTTGCATTTATATCAGTATTTCCAATTCCAGAGGTAGTATTAAAATATACTGGTGCATTTTCTGGAATCTTTATTGTCGCGCTTCCTACTCCACCTTCAAAAAACATATTTCCTCCAACTTCAGCTAATGAAACGTTAACTTCTCCTACACCTCCCTCAATATTTATATCCCCACATTTTCTAATTAAATTTATATCGCTTTCTCCTACACCAGCACTAAAATCTAGCTTATTAAATACAATGTCATCTACTGTCAACTCTCCAGTTCCACCATCAATATTTAAGTTATTACATATAATATCCTTTATTTCACTTTCTCCAGCACCATACTCATAGTTCAAATCTCCATTAAAAGAATATGGAATTTTTATTTCTAAATCTAATCTGTAATTATTATCTCTAGATAAATCTATTAAATGTTCACTTTCATCTTCAATTTTAATAGTATCCCCTTTCTTAGATACTGTTAGCTTATCATCAGATATATTAGTTGTACCAGAAACAATTACTTCATTACCTTCATATCCTATTAAAGTTACTTTACCATACTCAATCTCTATATCTATCTGCCTTTCCCCTTCAAATACTACACTTTTATTTATATCTATATTTTCGCTACTTAAACTACTATTACTTCTTTTATTTCTAACCTCAAACCTTACTGAACAAGCTGTCAAAGTAAATATCATTATTATTGCCCAAACTAAACTAATTATTTTTTTCATTTTTACACCCCTTATACTATATCTAACTTTTTATCAATATGATATATACTGCTGAATATCAATAATCCAAAAGTAATTACATTAACAAATATATTAAATAAATTCAATTCAAAAAATTCTCCAATAACTATATATACACTTGGAAATATGAAATAAGTTACAAGTTTTAATATAGAAATTACTCCACTTATAATAGCCATAGATATAACTGTTAAAACTATACATATGCATGTATTAGAAAAATAACTTTTGAAAATTACGCTTAATGATGTTATTAAAATAAATAAAATAAAAAATCCCCATAAAATAGACATATATGTCGTAATCAGTAAATTAATATTTCCTCCAGTAACCAGTGTTCCTATAATTGTAAAAACAAATAATATTAGCCCTAAACAAATAAACTCCAAGTATTTTGAAAATACTAATTCCCACCCTTTTATTGGTGCAATAAATAATAATCTTCCCTCATCTATTGATATACTTTTTAAAAATTTAACTATTAGCATTATAGAATTTACTATTAAAATCATTGATACTACTGGAATAAATATCAACTCTGATGGAAGTTTACTCCAAAATATTGAAAGTTGAATAGTAAGAAATACAATAATAGAAATTTCTATTATTAGTTGTACTTTTTGAGCTTTTATATCGAATTTAATTAGATTTATAATATTCTTCATAAAATATACCTCTATTCCGCAAAAATATATTTATATATCTCTTCTATTGATTTACCATACTTTTCCCTTAATACTTCAGCATCATTAATTTCAACAATTTTACCATCATCTAAAAATGCAACCTCATCAAACACACCTTCTAATTCTCCAACATAATGTGTGGTTATTATCATTGAACTATCTTCCCCAATATTATCTATAATAGCTGATATTATTTTTTCTCTAGAAACTATATCTACACCTGAAATTGGCTCATCTAAAATATATAATTTTGCTTTTCTACTTAATGTTAAACTTAAATTTAATTTTTCCAACATTCCCTTAGATAGAGTTTTTATCTTTAATTTTTCATCTAAATTCATAAACTTTAATAATTCTTTAACTTTTTTATCATCAAAATCCTCAAAAAAATCTTTATAAAAATTAATAGCATCTTTAATTGTCATCCAACTGGATAATGTATTTTTTTCCTGAAGAAATGATACTACCTTTTTTGTTTCACAACTTACTTTTATTCCATCAATCAACACCTCTCCTGATGTTGCCTTTATTATTCCTGAAATTATATTTAAAAGTGTAGTTTTTCCTTTACCATTAGGTCCAAGAATCCCTAATACTTTTCCTTTATTCAAACTTAAATTTAAACTTTTAATAATTTTCTTATTGCCAATATTCTTGCATAAATTATTGACCATAAAAACCCTCTCCATAAATACCTCCTAAAACCTCTGATTTATTATCTTAATTAAGTCTTCCTTTTCAACACCTAACTCTTTACTTTCATTAATAAAGTTAACAATAACTTCATCTAACATTTCTATTCTTACTTCATTAATTTTTGTCTTATCTTCAACTACAAATTTCCCAACACCTCTTTGTGTATATATTAATCCTTCATTCTCAAGCTGTGTATATGCTCTTTGAATTGTATTTGGATTTACTTTCAACTCGCTTGCACATTCTCTTACAGACAAAATTCTTTCACCACCTTTTAATTCTCCCTTTACTATGCTCTTTTTTAAATATCGCATTATTTGAGTATATATCGGTTCTTTAGAGTTAATTTTAAACTCCATTATTTGCCTCCTTCCGAGTATCGGTGTATTAATAATATAATACACCGATACACATATTTTGTAAACACTTTTTTACATTTTTGTATGTTTATAATTTTATTTTTTAACCTATTATCTATATAGTATAAATTCATTTAAACGCAAAAAAGCCCTAGCTTCCGCTAGGACTTTTTCAAAATATATACTATTAATTATTTATTTTTCTTTTCTTTTTTAGTTGTAGCTGCTTCAGCTTTTGCTTCGTTTTTAGCATCTTTTCCATAGTAGCTAGTGATATACATTTCTTTTAATTCAGACATTAATGGATATCTTGGGTTAGCTCCTGTGCATTGATCATCGAATGCTTGCTCAACCATTTCATCTAATGTTTCGAAGAATTTAACTTCGCTTACACCAGCTGCTTGAATTGTTTGTGGCATGTTAACTTTGTTTTGTAATTCAGTTATAGCATTTAATAATAATTCAACTTTTTCAGCTTCAGTGTTTCCACCTAATCCTAGGTGATCTGCTATTCTAGCATATCTCCATGCTGCATTTGGATATTTGTATTGAGCAAATGCTGCTTGCTTAGTTGGAGCTGAATCTGAGTTAAACTTAATAACTTCTTTCATAACTAAAGAGTTAGCCATACCGTGTGGTAAGTGATGGAATGCACCTAGCTTATGAGCCATTGAGTGATTAATTCCTAAGAATGCATTACTGAATGCCATACCCGCCATACAAGATGCATGAGCCATTTTTTCTCTTGCCTTAATGTTAGTTGTACCTTCATTGTAAGCATCTGGTAAATACTTGAATACTAATCTAATTGCTTCTAAAGCTAATCCGTTAGTGTATTCTGAAGCCATTACTGATACGTATGCTTCAACTGCATGAACTAATACGTCGATACCAGCACAAGCTGTTAATCCCTTAGGAGAAGTCATCATTAATTCAGCATCAACTATAGCCATATCTGGAGTTAGTTCGTAGTCAGCTAATGGATATTTAACTCCTGTTTCTTCATCAGTTATAACTGCGAATGGAGTAACTTCTGATCCAGTACCAGCTGAAGTTGCTATAGCAACCATCATAGCTTTTTGACCCATTGTTGGGAATTTGTATATTCTCTTTCTTATATCCATAAATGTCATTGCTAAATCGTGGAAGTTAACTTCTGGATGTTCGTACATAACCCACATAATTTTAGCAGCATCCATAGCTGATCCACCACCAAGTGAAATTACAACATCAGGTTGGAAGTTAGCCATTTCAGCAGCACCAGCTCTAGCACATCTTAATGTTGGGTCTGGTTCAACATCTGAGAATATTTTATATTGGATTCCGTTTGCTTCTAAAACTTCTGTAACTTTGTTTGTATATCCCATTTCGAATAATACCTTATCTGTTACGATGAATGCTTTCTTTTTACCCATTTCACCTAATTCAGCTAAAGCTACTGGTAAACATCCATATTTAAAGTAAGTTTTTTCTGGAACTCTAAACCAAAGCATATTTTCTCTCCTTTCAGCAATGCTCTTAACGTTAATTAAGTGCTTAGGACCAACGTTTTCTGAAACTGAGTTTCCTCCCCATGATCCACATCCTAATGTTAATGATGGTGCTAACTTGAAGTTGAATAAGTCTCCGATAGCTCCTTGTGCTGCTGGCATGTTAATTAATGTTCTAGCAGTCTTCATTCTTTCTCCGAATGTTAATACTCTATCTCTATTCTTTAATTGATCTGTGTATAGAACTGATGTATGACCCATACCACCTAATTCAATTAATCTATCTGCTTTATCTAAAGCTTCTTCAAATGACTTAGCTTTGTACATAGCTAATACTGGAGATAACTTTTCATGTGAGAATGGTTCTTCTAATTCAACTGAAGTAACTTCCCCAACTAAAACTTTAGCTGTTTCTGGAACGTTAACTCCTGCCATCTTAGCAATCTTACAAGCAGATTGACCAACCATATCAGCATTTAATCCGCCTTTTTCATTTAATATTATTTTTCTAACTTTATCTATTTCTTCACCTTTAAGGATATATGCTCCTCTTTCAGCTAATTCTCTCTTAACTTCATCATAAACTTCTTCTAAAACAATGATTGATTGTTCTGATGCACAGATAACACCATTATCGAATGTCTTAGAAAGTAATATTGAGTTTACAGCCATTTTAATGTGAGCTGATTCATCAATGATTGCTGGAGTATTACCTGCTCCAACCCCTAAAGCTGGTCTTCCTGATGAGTAAGCAGCCTTAACCATTGCTGGACCACCTGTAGCTAATATTATATCTGATTCTCTCATAACGTTTTGTGATAATTCAACTGATGGTTGATCTATCCATCCGATTATTCCCTCTGGAGCTCCTGCTTTAACTGCAGCTTCTAAAACTATTTTAGCAGCTTCTATTGTAGAATTCTTAGCTCTTGGATGTGGAGAGATTATGATAGCATTTCTAGTTTTTAAAGCTATTAAACACTTGAATATTGCTGTTGATGTTGGGTTTGTTGTTGGAACTATAGCAGATATAACACCGATTGGTTCTGCTACCTTAGTTATTCCACTTGTTTTATCTTCTTCTAAAACTCCACAAGTTTTCATGTTCTTATATTGGTTGTATATATATTCAGCAGCAAAGTTGTTCTTTACAACTTTATCTTCAACTATTCCCATTCCAGTTTCTTCTACAGCCATCTTAGCTAACTTAATTCTATTGTGGTTAGCTGCTAAAGCTGCTTGTCTGAAGATTTCGTCTACTTGTTCTTGAGTATAAGTAGCAAATTTCTTTTGTGCTTCTCTTAATTGTTTAATTCTTGCTGTTAATTCTTGAGCGTTTGTAACTTTCATTTATTACATCCTCCTAAATAATCAATATTTATAATAATTTTCATTGATATCTTATTTTTAGGGACCTTGTTAAGATTTTGTTTTGATTGTTAATTCTTTAACTTGTCCACACCCTTATTGTACTAGCTTGTTTATTTTTTGTCAAACTTTTTTTTGAATTTTTTTTATTATATTTTTTAATACTAGTTTTAATTTGTATTTAACCCCACATTTTTCAAGCATGATAACATTTTCAACGCCTTTTATTTTTTTTTGACATTTTTCCATTGTCCTCTCATTTATTTTTTTATTTATATTTTAATAATAGTAACTTAATCTTTTTATTTTTCTTCATCTTTTTCGTTATATTAATAACAAAGTATTGATATTATAATTTATTTCCATATTATTATTGGTTAATAGATATCTTTTTATTCAGTCCATAAAAAAAGTAGATTAGTATAAACCTCTCTATACTAATCTACTTTATTACTCAGGTATAGCCCTATGTCCAATTCCAATTACAACTTCGTCTAAATGTAAAAGACCTACGCTTAAAAATATACAAACACTCATATGTTGTCCTTTTCTAGCTATTCCAATTTTCCCACCAACATTTTGCCCACTAGCTCTTTCTCTAACCTGCATTAATGCATCTCTAGTTGCTCCAATAACTCCACCTTCATGTAAATGCTCATCTCTTATAACATTACTTCTTTTAGCTGCTACTAAAGCACGTTCTAATATCTTAGATGTGGATTCATTAATATTTCCACCTATATTAACTGCTGTAGCCAACACTTCTAACTTTTTATATAAAATTTTTAATGTTTCTTCTTCTTCTCTTGTGGATATTGCCATTTGTGTAGCTATTTTAGCAACCTCCATACTTGAACTATAAGTTGTTCCCATATTGTTATTTTTATACCCCTTTAAATTAATTATTTAAATCTATTTTTAAGATAAAGTTGCTTAGTAAATTAAACTAACCAAGAAGATTATATTTTTCTTCAAAAAAGTTAGTCATTCTCTTTAATGCTGTTATAAGTACAGTTTCTTCTGTATCCGGAAGCTCTTGAATAATACTTTTTATCATATCAGTATGGAATTGTGCATGACTATCAAATGCCTTTTCCCCTTTATGAGTTAATCTTATTAATACAACTCTTCTATCTTCTTCTATTCTTCTTCTCTCAACATACTCTTTTTTTATTAATCTATTTATGGCAGTAGTTAATGTTCCCACTGTAATCTCTAAATCTTTTGCTACCTCTGTCATAGTCATCTCTCTATCCTTACCAATAGCTTCTATAATGTGGTTTTCAGTTACAGATAAATCACTAAATTCACCTTGCCTTATGGCAGCTGCTTCAATCTTTAAAATATCATTGAATAATTTTACTAATAACATATTTAAAACGTCCTCAGACTCTTTACGTATCATTTGTTTCACTCTCCCAAAAAAAAATATAAATATATTATTATTATAAAATATATTGACACCTTTTATCTAGTGTTATTTGAAATTATTTATCATTTACACCTATCTATAATTAATTAAGAGGAGATATACGATTTTCTCCTCTTATTTTAAACTCTAAATTAATATTAAACCAATAGATATTACTATAATGATAAATGCAATTATTCCAAAACAAACTGACTTTTTAAATAATTCATATTTTGAATATCTTGTTATCTTTTTTATATTTCCTTCTGGGTAAATAAGCTCTACTTCATCTCCCTCATTTAAATCTGCCATTTCCTCATAGTCGTGATAATCAATTCTTAATTTTTTATTATCCAAATCAATTTCTAATACTGGATTTATATCTACATTATATATTTTATTTCTTTCAGTTCCATAAGTTATATAACTGAAAGATTGTAACTCAATAACTCTTGCCTTTTTCTTTATACCATTATTAATTAAATTCATTTGATTGATAAATAATTTTACAGAAATCATCATGAGTATAGAAGCACCTAGTAACATTATTGCACTAAACATTTCAATTCACCCCACAAAATATATTCTTTTAATTTTTTAATGTAATTTTTATCTTCAATATATTTTATGACACTAAAATATCGATGTTTACCTTTACAAAATATTTTACTATTTCGTACTGCTATTAATTATTAGATGTAATAATTTCATTGTTAATTCAATTTAATTACTTTTTTTAAACTTAAAGCACTTTTTAATTATCAAATGATTATTTTAAAAAAATTTCTCTAAAATTTTAGGATTATTAATAACTTGTTATTCATGAAAAAAGGAATGTAATTAAACATCCCTTTTACTATGATTGATTTATCCACAACACTTTTTGTACTTTTTACCACTTCCACATATACATGGATCATTTCTTCCTATTTTAACTTCATTAACAACTCTATTATTTGCCTTTTGTATTTCATCTTCAGTATATCCCTTTAGAGACCATCTTCTAATACTTTTTGCAAAAAGCTCTAATTCATATATAAAGATATTTCTTTCTTCTTCTGATTGTATTTCATATGCTTGTAAAAATATATCAATAGCCTCTGACATTTCAACTTCATTTTTTATAGCAACTATAAAACCATCCATTTCTTCTTTTAATATATTTTTATCAATAACAAATAATTCACCAAGTACCTTTTCTAATTTAGTTCCTTGCTTATTTTCTTCAACGAAATCAAATTTACCTGCTTTTATTAATGATTTTTTATCAAATTTATAGTAATCATTTTTACATTCTTCTTGAAGCTTTAATATCTTTTCTGTATCTTCTACATCTATGTTACAAAGCATATCTCCATCAATAACATAATCATATCCAAGCTCTTCTCCATTTGCTATTAATGAATTTATATATGCTTCATCAAAGCTTGTTCCAAATATATTGTTTATATTAGATTTAATAAAATCAATTTTACAGATACCATAATAATAAACCATTCCTGAAATAGCCTTTATTACTTCTTCATTTAATCTAGATTTATCTTTTAATTCTTTATTTAACTGAACGCCAATTACACTCTTTAATTCCTCTGGTATAACTACAAATGCTTCATCATTTTTTATCCCAGAAAAAGCTAAACCTCTATTTCTTAAATAATTTATATAAATCATTTCATTGCATTGGTATTTCTTTAATCCGCTCTCTTTAAGTAATTCTTCTATGTATCTTAAAATACTTTCTTCCATTAACTCTAAAGCAACTTTAGTATTTTCTAATATTACATTCATTACCCTTTCAACAGCATCTGCCTTCTTTAATGTTGTAATACCTCTCACTGAATACTTCCTAGCTATTTTAACTAATTCATCTTTAGTCATCTTTTCTAAGAAAGCTTTTAAAGTACAATTTTCATCTATATCTTTCCACATTTTTTCTACATTTTTATTATCAGCCTTCATTATTTCTTCTTGAAGTTTATTTTTATCTTCCATTTAATTTATGTCACCCCATATTATATTCTACAAAAAAATCACTTATTCTATTATATATGTTTTTTCGTCATAGTCAAAATTATTTTTTACCAAAAAATCTAATATCCATATATTAATTTTTATAATTACCTTTTATTTACTTGTTACTTTTTTAAAAAGTGTGATACAATGATTTAAAAATAATTTTGATTTTCAAACTATTTGTTTTTATTATATTTATCAAAGGAGACTAACAATGAAGAAAAAAAAACTTTTTGGAATATTCCTAGGAGTTATTGCAGTTATTATACTAATCTCTCTAGGATTTATAGGAAATTATTTTTATAACTTAGCTTTAAATCCTAATACCCCAAAGGATATCGTATTTGGAACACCTGAAGAAGCAGCAGCAACAAGCGGACAAGTTTTAGATGAAGATATTTCTTGGTTATTAAATGACTCAAATTACACTGATGAATATATAACATCTCAAGATAACTTAAAACTTCACAGTTACCAGGTAAAAAATCAAACTTCATCTAACAAATGGGTAATAACTGTACATGGTTATACAAGTGAAGGAATAAATATGAGTTCATATGCTAAAAAATATTATGATAATGGCTATAATGTACTTATTCCTGACTTAAGATCTCATGGATTAAGTGAAGGTCATTATATAGGAATGGGCTGGGATGATAGATTAGATATTATCTCATGGATAAATTATATATTAAATGAAGATCCTAATGCTGAAATAGTACTTCATGGAATTTCTATGGGAGCTGCAACTGTATTAATGACTTCTGGTGAAGAAATACCTTCTAATGTAAAAGCAATAATTGCAGATTGTGGTTATACATCGGTTTGGGATGAATTTGCTTATCAATTAGATGATCTATTTTCATTACCTGAATTTCCAATACTTAATGTTTCATCTATAGTTGCAAAAATAAGAGCTGGTTATTTCTTAGGAGAAGCTTCATCTATAGAACAAGTAAAAAAATCTAAGACTCCAATTTTATATATCCATGGAGATCAAGATGACTTTGTTCCTTACTACATGATGGAAGAACTTTATAATGCAACAAACTCTGAAAAAGAAATGTTAACAATAAAAGGTGCTGAACATGCTAAAGCTTCTGAAGTAGAACCTGAAACTTATTGGACAACTGTAAATAACTTTATAAATAAATATATAAAATAAAAGTTGATATTTTTTATCAACTTTTATTTTATATTCTACTAGTTTAAAGAAATTATTTTTATTTATTAAAACCTTGTTCTATTCGTGATAGCTTTCCTTCACAAGGATTTCCTATAGCTTCAAAGGACCATTTTCCATTTAGTTTAACTAAATCTGCAAAGTGAAAGACTCTAACCCCTTTTCCACTATCAGTAATATTATATTTACATAAATCAATATTAGTTTCTGAATTAACCAATCTCACATAGGCCCCTCTTACTTGTGAAAAATCCTTCTTAGAAAAGGGATTAAATGAAAATATGTTAACATAAAAAGATATTTTCTCTACATTATCCTTTAATTCAGAAAAATTCACAAAGATTATTTCATCATCCCCATCACCTTTTCCTGTCATGTTATCACCATTTAATCTAACTCCAGTTCCCTTTAAATTACTAAAACTAACATGCTCTATTAACTTATTATTACTATCAAGTAAATAGGCATGAGAATCTAAATCCATTTTAGTATCCCAGCCTAATCCTACTTGTAATAATCTTAAATCTGGATCTTTTTTAGATAAGTCAAGCAATGTTCCTTTTGTTAAATTTAACATAAATATTCTCCTTTAAAAATAGTCTTAACCTTAAGTTTATTTTTATTTTATCATATATTACAATATTATAAATTATTATCCATATAAAATAATTAAACTATTTTATATTACATAATATTTAAAATTTAAAATGAGGACTCAAAAAATTAAATTTTGAATCCTCATTTATTTATGCTTAATATTATTTATTATTCATTAGTAAATAATCCAGCACCCCTTATAATTTCTTGCTCTTCAAATAATCTTGAAACAGCCTCTCTATAATCTTTAGCTTTTTGTGCTTTCTTAATTTTTTTATAATATTTTTTATTATCCGTAAATATATGCGACATATATCCCCAAAGTTCTTTCATTCTATACATTGCATTTTTATCTTCATTTAAAAGAATTGTATAATTTTCAAAAATTTCATCATGAAATTCTTTTAAAACTTCTTTGCTAATAAAATTATTTTCTCTAATTTCACCAATTAATCCTGGATTGGCTAATACTCCTCTACCAAGCATTACTTTGTCTATTTCTGGAAACTCTTTTACTATCTCATTATAATTTTCAGTAGTAAAAATATCTCCATTATAGCATATAGAGTTCTTACTTAAAGATAAGGCTTCTTTGAAGATTTTTAGATTTGGTGTATTCCCATAAAAATCCACCCTAGTTCTAGGATGAATTATTAATTCTTCAAGAGGATACTTATTATAAATTTCAATAAGATTATAGAATTCCTCTGGCATTTCTTTTCCTAATCTAGTTTTTATTGATATTTTCATATCTTTAATTTTATATATTTCATCTAAAAACTTATCTAATTCCTCTGGATATGCAAGAAATCCTGAACCTCTTTTTTTTGAAACAACAGTTCCTGCTGGACATCCTAAATTTAAATTAATTTCATCATATCCTAATTGTTTTAATTTATTTGCAGTTAATATAAATCCCTCTGCATCATTAGTTAATATTTGTGGAACTATATTTAAACCTTCATTATTTTCTGGTAATAGATCTCTTAACTCTTTAGTTTTAAGACTTAAACTTTGATTAGGAACAATAAAGGGCGTAAAGTATTTATCTATATTATGAAAGTATTTTTCATAAGCATTTCTGTATATGTGCCCTGTAATTCCTTCCATTGGTGCTAAATAATATTTCATGTAATTACTCCTCGTTTGTAAATATTCTAAAAAATATTATATCAGCCAAACCCTTTATAATCCACCTTTATCTAAATTGTTCGTTAGAGCTTGAATGCCGTGATGCCGAAAAAATTGATTATATTATCGGAAGGAAGATTATATAATCAATTTTTTCTCTATCACTGGCTTTAAAGCTGAAAGATACAATTTTCTGTGTAATCACCTTAAAATTTAATCTTTCTTGGAGTAAAAACTGCGTTAAGAAGCGGAGGGAATGAAATGACTTTCGAAGCTTTAGCAGTTTTTACGGAAAGAAAGATATAAATTCTTAACGCAAATTACACAATTCCTGGAGGTTATATCATTAATTTTTCGGCTTCACGTGACGAACAATAGAATTCAATTGCTTTTGCCATGAACTCTGCAGTTCCTCTTCCATATTTATCTATATTTTCTTTAAATCTTTCATCTCCTATATACATTAAACCTAAGGAACTTAAAATTTCAGTTGTACAATTATAGAAATTTGAGGTTATATATGCTCTCCATTTTTCAACTAATCTTTGTGCAATATGACTATTTGGATCTTCATTCCTATTATCAGCAAACTCTTTTAATATTTCTACCATTTCTTCATTAATTGCATTCCATGAATTTTTATTATAATTACTTGTCTTTTTCTCATACTCTTTATATGCATCAGTATTGCCCCAACGATTTTTAACTTCCTCTGAGTACTTTCTTTTATTTTCTTCTATTTTACTATTATCAAACTCTTTAAAACTCATATCATTATCTCCTTTTATTGTTTTACTTATTAGGTCAATTAACCCATCAATTCTCTTCCTTTTTTCCATAAGCAATTCTTTATGCTTATTTAATGCTTCATTTTTATTATAGTTAGGATTTGTCATTATTTCTTTTATTTCATTTAACGGGAAATCTAATTCTCTAAAAAATAATATTTGCTGCAAGGTTTCTAAATCTTTATTGGAATATACTCTATATCCAGCTTCAGTAGTATCACTTGGCTTTAAAAGTCCAATTTCATCATAATAATGAAGCGTTCTTACTGTAACCCCACTTAACTTCGCTACTTGACTTATTTTCATTTTTCAATCCATCCTTTTTCTTATAAATTAATTGGTACCTTTAATTTACTTGTTATAACTATGACTTGTTTTCCTTACTACACATCTAACTATAATCTATAACGTAACGTTATAGTCAATATAAAATCTTTCAAAATAATATTTTTATTTTCTTTGATATCTTAAATTAAGAATTTTATAATTTATTAATTACTATCTATTTCATTCTTGCAGAGGTCTCTATAGAACATTATACTTATAATTAGTAACATATTTTGCTATATACTAATAAATACAATTTATTGATGAAAGGATTATATATGAGAAAAAAGGATATATTAGAGCTAAAAAAACGTTTTAAAAAAGACCACTGTACCTTTACAAAAATGTGTGGTTGTTACGTTAATGGCGAAAAAAATATTTTATTAAAATTCAGAGAAACATTTTTAAATTTGGAAGAGGATGATTATTTTAAATACTTAGAAATTGCTAAAAAGGTTTTATCTGGAACTATTGGTAACAACATCTTAGAGCTTAACTTTGAACTTAACGAAGAGCATATAAATGAAAAACAACTTTCTTTTATGAAACTAAAAAATAGTGGATTAAAAGATGACACTTTACTTGATGAATTCTACAATTCAATTATAGAAAATTATGATTATACTGGTAATTTCCTAATACTTATATTCCACGATGCTTACGATGTTATTACTAAGACTAAAGATAATGCAAAATTAGATGAATCTGAAGAAGTATATGAATATATTCTTTGTGCAATATGTCCTGTTGAACTATCTAAAGCTGGACTTAGATACTTTGAGGAAGAAAATTCAATTAAATCACGTACAAGAGATTGGGTTGTTGAGGCACCAAGTAATGGATTTGTATTTCCTGCCTTTATAAATCGTAGTTCAGATGTTAATTCTATTATGTATTATACAAAAAATGCAAAAGATACACATCCTGAGCTAATGGAAAATGCTTTAGGATGTCCAACAAAACAAACTCATACAGAACAAAAAGAAGCATTTAATGATATTATTCGTGGTGCTCTTGGTCCTGATGAAAAGAAATCTGATCATTTCTTTATGGAAATTCAAGAAAGCCTAAACAATAAAATTGAGGAACATAATAGTATTTATGAAGAATCTGATGTACCAATAGTTTTAACTAATGATGTCGTTCAAGAAATATTATCTTTAAGTGGGGTTCCTGAAGAAATTACTACTAAAATAGAAAAATCATATACAGAAAACTTTGGCGATACCCCTCCTGTAGCAGAAATATTAATAGATAACAAAGCACTTGCCGCAAAAGCTCAAAAGAAAAAAGAAGAAATGCTTGAAAGACAAGTAAAAATACTTGAAAGTAAACTTGAAAGAGTATCTCAAGCCTCTTCACCAAATTCAGAAAATGAAAAAACTTCATTAGAATTAGAAAATGAAGCTGCTATAGAAGTAGATTCTTCTAATATTACCTCAGAAGATGTTAGTAATTCTATATCTCAAGATAATTTAGATACTAATAAAGAAGTGTCTGAAAATTCAGGTGAAAATATAGATGATTCTACTAGTACAAATGAAGATTATGATATTGTACTAAAAGTAAAACCTGAAAAGGTACCTCAAATTAAATCTCAAATAATTGATGGTAAAAAATATCTTGTTATTCCTATTGATGAAAATGAACAAACTACTGTAAATGGAATTGATAGCTTAGTTTAATAGTATCTAATAATTAAAATGGTATGTATCAAAAATTATGACATATACCATTTTAATATATTTAATGTTCTATTAAATCTACCTTTTCAACTTCATTTATACACATTATATCTGTTAATATATCGCTAATATCAAGTTCATCATCAAGATTTATTTTAAATCTAAGTCTAACACCTTCACCATTAGACCTCTTTTGCATTTCAATAGATACAATATCTCCTCCAGCATTTCTTATCATGTCTTTTATAGCTTCAACTGTTACTGATATATTCTCACTTATTCTAACCTCTATATGGGCATGTGAATTTCTAGATATAGTAATTAAATTTTTTATTCTAAATATATCATTTAAAAATGCATATGCAACAAGAGTAACAAGTATCGAAGCAAGATATATACCCGCTCCTACGGCTAGACCTATTATGGCTACTAAACATATAGATGCTGCTGTAGTTAAACCTTTTACACTTCTTTTATCTTTTAATATTGTTCCTGCCCCTAAAAAACCTATACCCGAAATATATTGTCCAGCTAATCTGAAGACATCATTATCTCCACCATTAATACGATAATATTCTAAAGATGTTATTTGAATTAACAATCCTACAAGCCCCACCATAACATGAGTTCTTATTCCTACTACCATTCCTTTTTTCTCTCTATTATATCCTATTGCTCCTACAAGAATTACACATACAATTATCTTAAATATAATAACTGTTGATACTTTAAATGTTTCACTATTAATAAACTCACGTATCATAAAATATTCCCCTCCAAAAACCCAATAAAAAAACTATATTTTTATAATTTATTATATGTAATATAAATAGATAAAAAACACCTTATATCCCTAATTTTATTTAATGAACACTTAAATATATTATTTCATAAACTAATATATTTAATAATGGGAAAAGAGAGAAATTATTTATGCAATTTAATAATATCCTAAAAAATATATATCGCAATATTATTTTTTCAAAATCTGTACTATCTCATAAATTTAGAATTCCTTCAAACTATAATAATACCTCCACAGAATTTGTAAATAATAATAATTTATCTAGCACTACTAAATATCTTATTTGGGTAGATACTAATAATTTTCAAGTAAATATTTTTTCTGGATCTAAAAATAAATGGAAATTAGTAAAAAACTATATTTGCTCTATTGGAAAACCCTCTACACCTACGCCATTAGGGACATTTAAAGTTGGCGCTAAAGGATTTTCATTTGGTGAAAACCATGGGTATATTTGTTATTATTATACACAATTTAAAGGGAATTATCTTTTCCATTCAATTATATATAACCTAGATAATACAGTTAGAGATGGTCGCCTTGGATATAAAATTAGTAATGGCTGTGTTAGACTTGCTAAAGTAAATGCTAAATGGATTTATGATAATATTTCATATGGAACTACCGTTTTTATAAATTAAAGAATGAATCATTAAAGTTGAGAATCAATAATAAAACTATATTTAGCTGTATTCTCCATATTTTTAGAATACAGCTCATTTTCATACTAATTAATAATTATATTTTAATACCTTCACTTATTATCATTCTAAATCTTTTGGACATTTGTCCTTAATTTTTTCTCCTACCTCTTTCTTAAAATAATTAATATGTTATAATTACTTTACTTAACTAATAAGGAGACTTGCAATGAACAACTTACCTTATTTTTTTAATACTTTTTCTAATTATATAAAATATGATATATAATAAAGGTTCTATTAAGGTAAAAGATATAAATAAACTTGTTGATATAAATTTCTCCTCTAATAGTAATAATAACTTAGTACATATTTTTAATAATAATTCAGGAGGCAAATAATGATAGATAAGAAATTATTAATAGAAAAAGCATTCGATGCTCAAAAATATTGTTATACACCATACTCAAACTTTAATGTAGGTGCAGCTTTACTTTGTGAAAACGGTGAAATTTATCAAGGATGTAATATAGAAAATGCCGCATATACACCAACAAACTGCGCTGAAAGAACAGCTTTCTTTAAGGCAATTTCTGAAGGTCAAAAGAACTTCACTGCTATTGCAATCGTAGGAAATAAATCTGGAATAAAGCCTGGTGATGGAGATTTTTGCGCTCCTTGCGCTGTATGCAGACAAGTAATGGCTGAGTTTTGTGATTTAAAAACTTTTAAAGTAATAATCGCTAAAAGTACTGAAGAATATTTAGAATATACATTAGATGAACTTTTACCATTAGCATTTACAGGTAAAAATTTAGAGTAAACTATTAAAAGCTATTGATTTTCTAATCAATAGCTTTTAATAGTTTACTAAGCTTCTTTTAATAAATTATGCATTTTTCTAACTAACATTATAATCAACAATCTTAAAGCTAATGCTAAAACTACTATACATCCCCCTATTACTTCTGAATAAAATATCATATTTATAGTATTTACAACTGTAATTATAGAAGCTATTATTATATACATACTTATTTTATTATTGTAGTTTTCATATAAATTATCATTTTTTATCTTTAATATTTCATTATTACTAACTAATAGTTTATATATCATAATTATTTCTACTATATTAAATACGTTCATCCATATAATATTAAAATATATATTATTTATCATTTCTGAACCTATTGAAAAATTTATAACTAATCTTATAAAAGCCATAAATATTAATATAGAAGCACAATTAGCTGATTGTTTTAATGACTCTAATTTATACTCATCTAGCAACTCTTTTATTCCGAAATATATAACCATATAGCTAATAAAATCCGGTAGAAGCTTAATACTCCCCAAATTTATATGAAATATTAAAAATATAAATCCCCAAAATATTTTATTATATCCTGAACTCATTTCTATAACTCCCCTCTTGCCTTTAAATATTTATATATTCCATAGGAATTATAAAACGAATCATAATTTCTAACATTAAAGCTTTCCATATTGTTATACCTATAAGTATATTCATCATTATACTCATTTATAAAGTGTATGTTAGGACTTATGTTATACAGCGTATAATTTTTTAAAATATCATCACTTCCATTATATTTTGATGTTATTGTTATTATTGAATTTTCTTTTATAGTTTGTCCTTTTTCATAATTTATTTCATTAACACCATTAAACTCTGTATAAGTAATATTAAAATCAAATATTTCCGAAGCTTCTTCAAATAAAGATGATTCTATACTTTCTATTTTCACATTTTCTTTTACCCTAAATGTGGTTGATGATGTTCCCTCACTAGAACTAGCATAGCTAATCCCCTCTAATGCTACTGGTCTTTTCCTACCTTTATATAATACTATCTTCCCTAAATCTATATCCATATTTGATCCATCATTAAATTCTACTGTTGCATTAGTTAATATAATTTCTTTTTTGCTATCATCATATTTAAGTTCTGGACATGTTACATATACTGTATGAAGTCCATACCTTCCAAATTCATTTACATTTAGGTTTTTCCCCTCATAAAACCTCATTCCATAATCTTGATTTTGTTCTGTTGCAAAAAAATATGTATCTGGTAATTCCTTAAATGTTATTCCTGTAACATATTTATTATCATCCACATTTGAAATATACTGTAAAATTAAAGAGCCTTCTTCTAATGAATATGTGCCTTCATATTCACTAACAGCTATTTCGTAATAATTTTTTAAAAACACTTGATTGTCTATTCTTAATTTGCTAATTGATATTATAGATATTATTAGCGTTAACACCATAACTATAATTGATATTCTTAGTATTTTATTATGATTATCCATCGCTCCACCTAATTATTCCTTTTTATATATTATATACCATACAATTATTTTAATAAACAAAAAAGTTATTAGTAATTATCTTTAATTTACTACTAATAAGTATTTATTTTATGAACGATAATATTGTTCTATAAATACCTTATTGTTTCTAGGTATATTTTCCAGTAATTCATTATAACTAAAGAAAGATATTTTTCTAATTTAGGGCATAATATATAGGTCATTTCATTAATATTTATATCTTTAAGGTGGATTTATATGAAGAATAACAATAATAAAATACAAAAGTTACCTCCATTTGAAAAGCCTTTATTTATAATGATAATAACCTTTGTTGGTGGGTATATGAATGGATACACTTATATTACAAGAAACAATATATTAGCTAATATGCATACTGCTAATATGTCTAAATTAGGAATTAATATTGCGCTTGGAGAATGGTTAGAGGCACTACACTACTTCATTCCAATTATAACCTGTATATTAGGTGCTGCTTTTAGTAAATTAATTGAAACTATACTTATAAATTTTAATTTTAAAGGAGATTGGCGAAAGTTTGCTCTTGTTTTAGAAGGAATTGCATTATTTTTAATAGGATTAATTCCTAGTTCTTTTCCTGATATTATTGTTACTAATTTAGTTTCTTTTTTAATGGGATATCAATTATGTTTATTTAGAAATTGTCTTGGTATTCCTTTTAATACAACTATATGTACTGGAAATATTAGAACTGTTGGATTATTCTTATTTGGTGCATTGGATAAGGAAAGTAATGACTCCTTAAAAAAACTAATTACTTTTACAATACTTACTTTTTCTTTTGCAGTTGGTACTATTCCCGGAACTTTAATATCTCTTACTTTAAGTATTAAATCTGTGTGGGTTTGTAGTTTTATATTATTTCTACAAGCTTTTTGGATATATATTTATGAAAAGAAACTTTAAACAAACTCATCTTTTTTAAATATTATATAGTATAAAATCTAATGATAGGAGATGAGATACATGTCAAGAAATTGTTGTAATAATGAATCATTTTGCTGTAATAATAACTGCTGTAACCCTTGTAATGGTTATGGCAATGGTTCATCGAACTTTGGTAGCTATTGGTTTTATATGATAGCAATATTTTTATTATTTGGTGGTAGTGGCTTTGGCCCAGGTAGCTTTTGGAGTGACTATAGCAAAATCTTTCGTTGTAGCGGATTTAATAATGCTTGGTGTGATAATATTGGATTTAATAAATTTAACAACGGCATCTTTAGTAATGGTAACTTTGGTAACAGCAACTTTGTTGGTAATAATCTTTCTAATGCCAATCTTTCCAATACTGGCCTCGCTGGCCTTCTTGGAGGTCTTTCTAATAATAGTAACTTTGATATTGGTAATCTTACTGATTCTTATAATTAAGCCACTCCCAAAAAAGCTATTAGGATTAATTTACCTAATAGCTTTTTATAATCTAATAAATGTAGTTTATCTTATGGCTAAAACTATATATCAAAAGTTAATTGAATTTCATTATTTTTTTCTTCAAAGGTTCTCATATATTTAAAAACCTCTTCTATTCCACAAATAATATTATTCTTGGTACAAGTTTCTTTAATAATTTTCATCAATTTTTCATGATTTTCACTTAATACTTCATAACTATTTCCATACTTCTTTATATATTTTTCTTTTAGTCCTTTAAAATGCTTATCTAAGTTTTTATAATAATACTCTCTATTTCCATCCCTTAATGTTAATCCAATACCGAATACTATAATTCCTTTAACTTTAGCTTCTATACAATAATTTAATATTCCTCTTATATTATCTTCTGTGTCATTTATATAAGGTAAAATAGGAGATAACCAAACTACTGTAGGAATACCATTATCCCTCATTATCTTTAGCACTTCAAAACGTTCTTTAGTAGTGGAAACATTAGGCTCAATTATTTTGCATAACTCTTCATCATAAGTTGTTAGTGTCATTTGTACAACACACTTTGCTTTTTTATTTATACTTTTTAACAAATCTAAATCTCTTAATATTCTATTTGACTTAGTTTGTATTGCTAATCCAAATCCATGTTTTTCAATTATCTCTAAACACTTTCTTGTATTTTGAAGTTTCTCTTCTAATTGAATGTATGGATCACTCATTGCCCCTGTTCCAATAATACACTTTTTTCTTTTTTTCTTAAGTGTATCCTCTAATAACTGAGGTGCATTACTCTTAACTTCTATATTTTCAAAGATATGATTCATTCCATAACAAAGACTTCGTGCATCACAATATATACATCCATGAGTACATCCTCTATAAATATTCATTCCATTATTATTAGATAATATACCATTTGCTATAACCTCATGCATATACCTGCAACTCCCTTCTATAATCCTTTCACCTGCTTTCTACATTCGTGGTTCACATTTCTCCTCTCGTGTTCTTATATTATCTTACCGATATATAAATATTAATTTTAGCATTATCATAATCTGCATTTAAATACTCTTCAAAATCAGCTTTATAACTTCTATCTAAATCCATTTGCCAAATCTCATTCCAGGCCTCTGCAACTGCTTTTTGCATATGCCCTTCTATAAAAAATTTAGCATATTTTCCAGCTGGAATCTTTTTTACTATAAGCTCTTCATTTTCTATGCTAGATACTTCATTGCCTACTGTAACACAATATTTATTGTCTTCATAATCAGAATAAAGTCCTATAGCATATTCATTTGCTTTATTTTTTATTATTTCATTAATTCCACCTTGATATAACTTTTCCCAAAGGCTCCCAATGACTTCCCCCATCTTAGGATCATCATTACTTGTAATAGCACTAACACCTACTACTATTTTTTCTTCTAAATTTACAATTTCATAATTCATGTTAATAACCTCCAAACATTTGATAAGGTTATTATACTTAGCTTAATATGACAACAACATGTCATATTAAGAATAATTTAAAAGCATTTTTTTAATTTTATCTTTTACTTCTTTTCTTATTTCCTCTGGTTCTAAAACTTCACACTCTTCTCCAAATGAATATATATAACTAAAAATCCATTCACCTTTTGGATACTTAATTTCTGCAATAAAACTTCCATCATGTAATTGTTGAAAGTTCTCAAATTCATCATATACCCTATATGCCATTTTAGAAGAAAGCCTCATCTTTAAAGTTATAAATTTACCTTCATAAATATTATCTTCTCTAATTATAGTTTCATGCGATTTAATATTGAAAGTTTCTTTAGAAATGCATAAATCTTTTATTCTTCTTAATTTAAAGAATCTATAATCATCTCTTATTTTACAATATCCATACATATACCAGCTTTGACCTTTAAAATATAATTTTAATGGATATACTTCCCTGTTAATATTTTCACCCTTACCACTCATATAATCAAAGCTAACTATTCGTTTACTTAATATTGCAGCTTTAAGGCTATTAAAAATTTCTTTTTCCCTTTCTGCATTACCCCAATTTGAAAAATCAACTTCTATCCAATCTGTATCATTTTCACCTAATATATTACTTAGCTTTTTAAGTACTTTTTCTATATCTGAATCATCAAAACTTACAGCATTAACTGCCTTTATTGATGATAATATTTCTGACTTTTCCTCTTCAGTTAATACAGCTTTATTTAATACAAACTCTGGTAATATGGAGATGCCTCCACCTTTCCCTTTAGACATATATACTGGAATTCCAGCTGTAGAAAGTGTTTCAATATCCCTGTAAATAGTCCTTTGTGATACCTCAAATCTTTCTGCTAAATTCTTTGCTGTTACAACTTTATTTTCTAAGAGAATATATATAATTTCAAATAATCTATTTACTTGCATACGCTTTTCCTATTATCCCTTATTTTTCATTTATAGTTTTATACTTCTTTATCTCAAACTTTTGAACAAAAGCTATTAGGAATATCTTTACCCTATCCTAATAGCTTTTATAAATTACATTATTTTGTTACACATTTGATTCCATTCTCTTGTAGAAATTTTGATAATTTTTCTTTATTATCTCTTATTATCCATCTTTTAAAAGCTGCAAAAGGAGAATTTGATTTTAATTCTCTAATTATTAACATCTCTGCATCTTCTTTATCTGCTCCATCAGTTTCATTATATTCATTTATGGCATTAATAAACTTTTGCAATTCTCTTCTAAGCTCTTTTCTTATATTCAAAGCCTCTAATTTCTTCATTGGGGTTGTTCCATCATAAACTTTTTTAAGTAAATCTACAGTTTCCTTTACCTCATCTAAACTATTTAATGCTTCTATTTCAATTTTTTCATCCCATGCAAAGCTTCCTTTCTTTCTAAATGAAATTAATTCATCAACTTCTACCTTAGTACAATCTAATATGTTTTCGTATTTATCTGATTTAATATTATTGCAATGTGCACAAGATAAAAATAAATTTTCCCATTGAAACTTCAAATCTATACTTGAATCTCTATGTGGTTTATGATGCTCTATATTATATGATGTAACCTTTTTATTTTCACAAATATAACATTTATTATTAAATACATACTTTAATGCATCCAAAACTTCTGCTTTATTATATTCTCCAGACTTCTTGCTTTTTTCTTTTTCTAAAATCTCTTTAGCTTTCTGTATTTTTTCTGATTTTATATTCCTCTCAACTTTTATCACTTCATTGTCTTCCTTTTTCTCTCAATCTCATCAAACTCTACCTTTAACTCTTTAGCTAAATCATTTGCTGAATTTTTAATCTCTATTCTCAATTCAGCCCTTAAAGCTTTATCTTCATCATTTAAGTCTGTTTTAAAAGCTAATTCTTTATATTTATTAATCTTTTCTTTTAATTCATTAGAATAATTGTCTACCTCAAAATATCCTTCTACTATTCCTTCATAAGAATAATCTGATAATCCTTCTAATCTAATATTTTTTTCTAAGTCATATATTATAGTATTATTAATTGAATTTAATACAAAAGGTGAGTGAGTTGTTACTATAAACTGTATATTAGGAAAAAATTGAGTAAGAAATGGCAATATACTTTTTTGTAATTCTATATGAAGATGTGTTTCTAATTCATCAATTAAAACTATACCTTCTGTATCAAAAATATATCCACTACTTAATCCCGCTCTATTTTTATCAATTCTTAATATTAAATCAGAAACTATATTTAATATAGATGAATATCCATCAGATAGTTCATTAAAACTATATGGCTCTCGATTATCTTGTATTATTTTAAAATCATAATTTCTATAATCAAACTTTAATTTTATACTATTATCATCTAATATAGTTCTCATTGCTCCTTCAAAATTTTTAAACCAAATATCTATATTATTAACAGTCTCCATATCCTCTTCATTTCTTGCAAATGATTGCTGTGTTTTTAAATCTACTAGATATTTCAAAAAAATTCCACTTGGATTTTCGTCAAAGTTATAAACATCTTTTAAAGTAATTTTTTCTACTCCTTTTGGAATTTCAACTTCTGTTGCTCTATTAGCTCCATAATAAGCTAGAATAAATTTCCCTTCTTTATATAATGGATTTAATAATTTACCATCACAATTATACTTAATATTTAATCCATAAATACCACAACTATTTATATTATTAATATTATTTTCTATATCATTTTTAAGCCTTAGCCTAATATTTTCATTAATTTCATTATTTAATTTTTCTTTTGCCTCTAACACATTTTTTTTCCATACTTCAATTACCTCTATATAATTTCCCATCTGTATACTTCTTAAATTGCTTTTTATTGCTTTTAAAGTAGTAGTTTTACCCGAACCATTTTTCCCTGTTAATAATAAATGCTTTGGTTTATTTTCATCTAACTTTATTTTTATATTATTTAAATGTTTTATTTTCTCTATTTCTATTTGAGTAATAAAATGATTATTCAAAATTATATCTCCTTATTTTTATTATCAATTTATGTTGTTTAATTATATACTTTCTCACACTATTTATTATAATATCTTTACACTAAAAATTTCTATTATTATCTTGCATTTACCTATATTATATCCTAGAAATTATTATCCTCAAACAAAAAAGACTAAACATAAAATATAGTATTTGCCTAATCAGTACCCTTATCCTCAGCTACTGATTCCAACAACTAACCCTAAAAGTAACTTTCACAGCCAAACTACTGCCCATACTGCTAACACTTAAAATAGCAGTATTAGATTTATTATCACCTAATACTGCTATATATTTAAATTCATTTTCATGTTCCTTAAAGAAAACATAATATTCACGTACATTCTCTAATTCAGTCCATCTCTTTATATCAACTGGATTTTCATCTAAATCGTATATTTTAGCCCCTCTTATAGAAAGCATAAATGGAGAATGAGTTTCTATTATAAATTTACAATTTAAATACCTTGAAAAATTTTTTCTCTTTTATTATCTATTCCTTCATTAATATTTCGAACATTTAACATATAATCAAATACATCATCACTTGTTATAATTATACTTTTTTTAGGAATTTCATATTCAATATTAATCTCACACATATTAACATAATCATTGTAAAAGTTAGACTTATTGTATATTGAATCTCTATTTACATTTGTTTTTTCAGCTATTATATTTAATGCTGTTGATTTTCCAGAGCCATTTCCTCCATATAAAATGGTAATTGTATTAAAATCTATTCTTTCAAATTGATTTTTAGAGAGAATCTTAAATGGATAAAATGAATCATAACAAGTTCTCTTTTCATCTAATATAAAAAAATAAACTTTTTAAAGAAAAAACTACTAGGATTTTATTTGATTTATCCTAATAGCTTTCATAAATTACATTTATATACTCTCTATCTTACACCTATGCTCTTTAAGCTTGGAATCATAACATATAGCAACAGCTAAAACTTCATTATTTTCCTTCTTAAACTTTTGAACATATTCTTTTTCCCTAATTTGCTTTAATGCTACATCAACATTTTCATCTTTTTTTAACTCAACAATAAATGCTTTATCTGCTTTTCTTCTTGGATGAAAAGTAAAGTCAGCATATCCTTTCCCCGTCTTTTCTTCTCTTTCAACTCTATAAGTATCTCTTGCACTTAAATATGCTAATGTTAAAACGCATGATAAACTATTTTCATCATTATATTGAAGGATTGGTATTTCTGAATTGTGAATTTCATGTAGTATTCTTTCTACTGTTTTACTATCCTTATTAACTGTAGCTTTTAACATCTTCCTTGAATTATCTATAATTTCAGAAACATATCCAAAAGATTCATCTCTTAAAGCCTTTTCAAATTCTTTCATTAACTCTTTATTTGGAATTTTTAAATATCCATCATGATAAGATAAAAATCCTAATACTATCATTGCTGAATAAATCTCTTCTTTAGTTCTTGGTTCTCTTTGGCCAGCTCTAAACTCTTCGTCAATAAATATATCTATCTCTTCACCTGATACCATTTCTATAACATCATCTCTAATTTCTAAAATGTTATATTTTAAATACTTTGCTACCTCATCCATAGCTCCTGTATTTGTCCAGTAACTTTCACAATATCCATTTTGAAGTGCTTTTACTACAGACCTTGGATTATATATTTTATTTCCCTTACTTGTTAAATAACCATTATACCAGTTTTCTAACTCTTTAAATTCAATTTCATTAGTTCTTTTGCATAAATTTAAAACTTCATTATTTGTAAATCCAAAAAATTCATCATAAATTCTATCCTTTAAGAAAGTATATTCATCAAACATATTTAAGGCTGAGCCACTTGAATACTTTTTAATAGGTAGTACCCCTGTCATATATGCTAATGCAACATAAGGCTGATCCTTTAAAAGTTGTCTTATAAATTCTAAAAAGTCATTTTGATTTTCTTCAAAAAGGTTATTGCTAAAAATATAATCCCATTCATCAAATATAAAAACAAACTTATCTCTAGTTGCATTTAACATATGACTAATAGTATAGTAATCTTTTATTTCTAAGTCTGGATACATACCTTTTATATCATCTATTAGAGCATTTTGTATTATACTCATATATTCATCATAAGTTTTATTTTTATCTGGTATTGTATTAAAGCTTATATTTATTACATTATATTTATTTAAATTTTCTTCATAACTTTTAGCTTCTCTTATTTTAAGATTATCAAATATATCTTTTGAGTCTACAGCCTTTGAATAATATGCTCCTAACATATCCGCAACTGATGACTTTCCAAATCTTCTAGGTCTTGTAACACATATATATTTATCGGAAGTCTCTATTACTTCATTTATTTTTTCTATTATTAAAGACTTATCAACAAAGTATTTGCTCCTATATAAGTTTTTATAGTTTGTTAATGGTTTATATGAATTTAAATATATACCCACACTATCTTCTCCTATTGTAATTAATATAGTTTAATTATAACCTAATTATTGAGTTAATAAAACAACTCATTAATTTCTTAAATTTTCAAATCATTAACGCCACTATTTCCCTTCCCGTGCTTCTATTGCAACATCTTGTCTATACTTATCATTCAAATCTAAAATTATATGGTATATCCCCATACATCTTTGAATGTCCTCTGGAATTATATGAGTACTTTTTATTAGATACATATAATCATTACCAAACGGTTTCTCACATATTTCAATTATCTCATACTTTTCGTAAGTTTTTTTCTCTAACTGATTAATTATATAATCATAAGCTTCTCTAATTGTCTTATCTCTACTTATTGATACTGTAAATCCAAACTTAAAACTTGGATTTAAATATCCTAGTAGCTGTCCATATGCCTCCTTAAACTTTTCTAAAACTTTATTTTCTCCTATTGCAATATTACTGAACTCCTCATCATTTTGATATAAATAAAAATCATTTTCTCCAAGTTTTTTCTTTGAATGGCCTATTTCCGCCTCTCTCTCTATTTCAATATTAAATGAATTTTTAAATAATCTTTTTAACCTTCCAAATATCTCATTACTTAACTCTATTTCACTCTTATCCCTGTGCTCTATAACTTGAGAACTAATCATATCACAACAAAAATATATTTCCTTTATTATTTTTTCCTCAAGTTCCTTTTCTCGTTTTACTATCTCAGTTGCTGCTTCAACTACTCTTTTTTTCTCTAAATATAGTTCTTTCATATCAACTGGCATTAAATCCAAATACTCATCTAAATTAATATTTAATATCTCTTGAAATATTAATGGATTCTCCAAATACCCTTTAATATAGTCTCCAAGAGAACTTGTAATAAAATCATGATCTTCAAAGCAAAATATTAAATAATTTTCAATATTGTTTAACTGTTCTAATACAATATTACCTTCATCTTCAAACTGATATTCTTCATTTTCAATAATTTCTTCTAATAATTTATCATCTAATTTTATTGGAATATTATCTTCTTGATCTTTTGTAATGTCTATCCACCATTTAATAATATAATAAAGAGTTGCTTCATATTTAGGTTTTATGTAATCTCTAATTGTATGTGAATAAATTATTTCATATAACTCCTCAATTAGTTCTTCTATATGATCATTTTGTACTATGAATGCACGAGGAAATGCATCTAATAGTTTTTCTTTAATACTCCATCCATCATTCTCATTTAAATAGTCTCTATAGACTTCTATCATTACCTTTAAGTTTTTATTTACATACTCATTAACCTTTGCATCAATTTTAGACTCATATGGTGAGACTAAATTTATCTTTATCATTCCTAATTAATACCTCCCTATTCCCCCTATACATTCATTTATAAAATATTTACTCTTGAAAATTATCGAAATACAAAGTTATACTAATTCTATATATTAATTTCCATAATATTTTAATCTGTCTAATTATATTATACTATATTTTAAAAACTACTTCTTAATTGTATACTAAAATTATACAATATTTTTGTATATTATTTATATTTCACCATAAACTTACACTATATTTAATATATACTGTAATATCTAAATTTAATACACTCATTTCAATATTTCTTAACATAAAAGAAGAAGTAGCACCCTTTATAGATACTCCTTCCCTCTTCCTTACTTACATAATCTACAAAATAACCATTTATAGTTCAGTTTATTTAATAAACTTCTCTTAACTAATTTGATTGTTATCTTAGAAATTATCATATGTAATAACTTCTTCTACTATCTTGGCTCTTTACTATTTAACAACTTACTGAAATTATCTAGTATCTTTTTAATGAAATCATAATATATTTCATAATTTATATTATAAACTACTGTAAAGTATTAATTTTATTTATGATACGCTTCTCCGTATCAGTGGTAAGTAAGGTTTTTTATATTATAAATTATTAAGGTCTATATCATCTACTAATTTCTTCATATGAAGAGCAATATTAAATCTCCAAGCTTTTTGTTTGTTAAATTTAATATATTCACTCCAACACTTCTTAGCATAAAATAAATATCCACCAGCTAAGCTGGTGGTTTTTCATGAGCCCTATAAGGGCAAATTACTAGCTTGCGTCTTAAGACGCATAAATTGGTCCAGCAGCCGCATTTTATTTTACTTGCTACCCTTAAAAGGGTCGTTATAC